>CAXTSE010000034.1:0-2245 GCA_964246985.1 uncultured Microbacteriaceae bacterium | reverse complement strand
GAGCACGAACAGGTCGCCGAGCACCACCGGCTGCAGGACGGCCCGGTCGACGTGACCGGCGCCGAACACGTCGCGGTTGAGGCTCTGCTCGGACACCCGTTCCACCTCGTGCGGCGGCACCGCGGAGCCGTCCAGCTCGCGGTGCCGGCGCATCAGGTCCAGCGCGTAGACCTCGCCGTCGGGGATCGCCTGGTTGTGCGGGCTGGCGTCCCAGATGTGCACCTGGGCGTCGACGACCAGGCAGCGCTCGCCCCCGACGGTGTACACCCCGGCCTAGCCCACCTGCGGGCCCAGGCCCATGGACTGGGGGGTGCTCGCGTCCGGCGAGGGCTGCGGGATGCCGTCGTCGAGGGGGCCGTACTCGGTCATCAGCGCCTTGTTCCACGGCGTCTGCTCCTCGGCCACCAGCGAGTTCGTGGTGAGGATCAGGCCGGCCACGGAGGCGCCGTTCTGCAGGGCCGAGCGCACGACCCGGAGCGGGTCGATGATGCCCATCTCGAGCATGTTGCCGAAGCGGCCCTCCAAAGCGTCGAAGCCCTCGTCGACCCCCAGCGCGCTGACCTGCTTCACGACGTCGTCGCCGTCGTAGCCGGCGTTGGACGCGATGAGGTGCACCGGCTCGGTGAGCGCGGCGCGGACGATCTCGACGCCGATCCGGTAGTCGCCGGTGACCTCGAGCCGGTCGAGCGCGGGCTCGGAGTGCAGCAGCGCCGCGCCCCCGCCCGCGACGATGCCCTCGGCCATCGCGGCGCGCGTGGCCTGCAGCGAGTCGTCGACGCGGTGGCGGATCTCCTTGAGCTCGGCGTTGGTGGGCGCGCCGACCGAGATGATCGCGGCCTTGCCGGACAGCCGGGCGATGCGGTCGTTGAGCCAGTCCTCGTCGGTGCCGATGCTGGCGCGGTGCATCTCGGCGCGCAGTTGGGAGAGCCGGGTCTCCACGGCCTCCTTCGTCCCGTTGCCGCCGATGATCGCGGTGTGCTCGTTGGTGGCCCGCACCTGGCCGGCCCGGCCGAGGTGCTCCAGGGTGACCTGCTCCAGCGAGAACGACGACGCCTTGGAGTGCACCTTGGCGCCGGTCAGGGCGGCGATGTCCTCCAGCATGTGCACGCGCTTCTCGCCGAAGCCGGGCGCCTGGATCGCGGTGACCTTGAGGTGGCCGTTGACGTGGTTGTGCACCAGCATCTGCAGCGCGGTGCCCTCGACCTTCTCGGCGATGATCACCAGCGGCCGCGGGTCGCGCATCACGCGCTCCAGCATCGGCATCAGCGAGCGGACGTCGGTGATCTTCTCCGACGAGAGCAGCAGGTAGGGGTCGTCGAGGATCGCCATCATGCTGCCCGGGTCGGTGACCAGGTAGGGCGAGACGTAGCCGTTGTCGAACTCGAAGTCCTCGACGAACTTGACCTCCAGGCCGAGCACCGGGCCGTCGTCGACGGAGATGACGCCGTCGTCACCGATGGTGTGCAGGGTCTGCGCGACGACGCGGCCGATGGACTCGTCGTCGTTGGCGGAGATGGCGGCGACGCGGGAGAGGTCCTCCACGCTGTCGACCTGGTGCGCCACGGAGGAGAGGTGCTCGACGATCGCGGCCACCGCGACGTCGATGCCGCGCTTGACAAGCACCGGGTTGCCGCCGGCCGTGATCGCCTTCATGCCCTCGCGGACGATCGCCTGCGCCATGACGGTGGCGGTGGTGGTGCCGTCACCGACGATGTCGTTGGTCTTGATCGCCGCTTCCTTGAGGATCTGCGCCCCCATGTTCTCGAACGGGTCCTTCAGGTAGATCTCCCGCGCGATGGTGACACCGTCGTTCGTGACCTCCGGCGTACCGGTGATCTTCTCCAGGATGACGTTGCGACCCTTGGGGCCCAACGTCGACTTGACCGCTTCGGCGAGTTGGTCCACCCCCGCTTTGAGCAGGTCGCGGGCTTCCTGTCCGAACTTCAGTTCCTTGGCCACGGGGCCCTCCTGGAGATGGTGTCTCTACATGTGCGCGGGGAATGCAGAATCAGACGAAAAGCGGCCCGGGTCGCCACCCGCGCCGGATTGCGCGGACGGCGACCCGGGGACGGGACGAACTACTTGGTGACCTCGGGCGGGAGCATGTCGCCGATGAACTCGGCCGCTTCCTCGAGGTTGCCGAACATGACGGTCCGGTCGTCCATGTGGATCATCTTGCCGTAGTGCGTCGACATGTTCTCCTCGAACTCGGAGGCGTCGTAGAAGCCCTCCTCCTCGCCGAGCG
>CAXTSE010000033.1:0-2354 GCA_964246985.1 uncultured Microbacteriaceae bacterium | reverse complement strand
TCCCGCTCTCCTTCACGCTCGACTCCATCGGCCCGATGGCGCGGAGCGTCGCCGCCAGCTCGTCCTCCAGCACCTCGAGCCGGTCCAACGAGGCGTGATCGGTCTCCTTGGACAGGGCGACCTGCTCGATCTCGAGCTGCAGGATGCGCCGCTGGACGATGTCGATCTCGGTCGGCAGCGAATCGATCTCGATGCGCAGCTTGCTGGCCGCCTCGTCCATCAGGTCGATCGCCTTGTCCGGCAGGAAGCGGTTGGTGAGGTAGCGGTTGCTGAGGACCGCAGCGCTGACGAGCGCCGAGTCCTGGATGCGCACGCCGTGGTGCACCTCGTAGCGCTCCTTGAGGCCGCGCAGGATGCCGATGGTGTCCTCGACGCTCGGCTCACCGACGTAGACCTGCTGGAAGCGGCGCTCCAGCGCGGCGTCCTTCTCGACGTACTTGCGGTACTCGTTGAGCGTCGTGGCGCCGATCATCCGCAGCTCGCCGCGGGCCAGCATCGGCTTGATCATGTTGCCGGCGTCCATCGCGCCCTCACCGGCCGCACCGGCACCGACGATCGTGTGCAGCTCGTCGATGAACGTGATGACCTCGCCCGCGGAGTCGGTGATCTCCTTGAGCACGGCCTTGAGCCGCTCCTCGAACTCGCCGCGGTACTTCGCGCCGGCGACCATCGAGCCGAGGTCGAGCGAGATGACGCGCTTGCCGCGGAGCGACTCGGGCACGTCACCGGCCACGACGCGCTGCGCCAACCCCTCGACGATGGCGGTCTTGCCGACACCCGGCTCGCCGATCAGCACCGGGTTGTTCTTGGTGCGCCGCGACAGCACCTGCACGACGCGGCGGATCTCGGTGTCGCGCCCGATCACGGGGTCGAGCTTGCCCTCGCGGGCCTGCTCGGTGAGGTCGACGCCGTACTTCTCCAGCGCCTGGTAGGTGCCCTCCGGATCGGGGCTGGTGACGCGCGCGCTGCCGCGCACCTTCGCGAACGCCTCGCGCAGCGCGTCGGGAGTGGCGCCGTGGCGCCTCAGGAGCGTCGCGACCGGGCCGGGTGCCGTCGCCAGCCCGACGAGCAGGTGCTCGGTGGAGACGTACTCGTCGCCCATCTCGGTGGCGAGCTGCTGCGCCGCGGTGATGGCGGCGACGGAATCGCGCGACAGCTGGGGAGCGCTGACCGTGGCGCCCGCCGCGGACGGCAGGCGGTTGCCGAGCTGGGCCAGCTCGCTCCGGACGGCGGCCGCGTCGGCCCCGACGGCCGCGAGCAGCGGCGTGGCGATGCCGTCGCCCTGGGCGAGCAGCGCGCCCAGGAGATGGGTGGGCCCCACGTCCGGGTTGCCGGCCAGCGCGGCGGCCTGCACGGCCGCCGAGATGGCCTGCTGGGTCTTGGTGGTGGGGTTGAACGAGTCCATCCCTCACGTCCTCCTGCAATGGTTGAGGTGTCACACCGACCAACGTCAGGAAAGTTGAGTCTGTTCCACTCAAGCTGCCGCAATCCGTGCCGAGCGGGATACTCCTCCTCGATGCCTGACGACCCGCTGCTGACCAGTCTCCTCTCGGCCCTCGACGCGGCGCCGGACGACGTGCCACTGCGCCTGCACGTCGCCGAGCTGCTCGTCGACCGCGACCGGCTGACCGAGGCCCTGGCGCACTGCACGCGCGTGCTGTCCCACGATGCCGCGAACCCGGTCGCGCTGGCCCTGCTCCAGCGGCTGACCTCGGCCATCTCCACCCCCGAACCGCCGGTCTTCGACTGGATGAGCGCGGAGGAGCAGGTGGCCGACATCGAGCTCGCCCACGTCGAGGACCCGACGCCGAGCCCGACCGTCGAGGACATCGAGCGGCCGACGGTGAAGCTCGCCGACGTCGGCGGCATGGAGGAGGTCAAGCAGCGCCTGGAGCTGGCGTTCCTCGGCCCGATGCGCAACCCGACACTCGCGAAGGCCTTCGGCAAGACCCTCGCCGGCGGGCTGCTGCTCTACGGACCGCCCGGCTGCGGCAAGACGTTCCTGGCCCGCGCGGTCGCCGGCGAGCTCGGCGCGCGCTTCTACAACGTCGGCATCTCCGACGTCCTGGACATGTACGTCGGCGCCAGCGAGCGCAACCTCTCCCAGATCTTCGACGCCGCCCGCCGCAACGCCCCCTGCGTGCTGTTCCTCGACGAGATCGACGCCCTGGGCCAGAAGCGCTCCCACCTGTCGCACTCCTCCTCCATGCGCAACACGGTCAACCAGCTGCTGTCGGAGATGGACTCCCTCGGCGGGAACAACGACGGCGTGTTCGTCCTCGGCGCCACCAACCACCCCTGGGACGTCGACAGCGCGCTGCGCCGCCCCGGCCGATTCGACCGCATGCTGCTCG
>CAXTSE010000032.1:0-2757 GCA_964246985.1 uncultured Microbacteriaceae bacterium | reverse complement strand
CACCGATCAGAACTACCAGGTCAAGATCATGATCCACTTAAGCTACGTGGCATTGGGTCAGACGGGAGCTGCCGCTGTCCGGATCGCGATCACAGACGATCACGCCGCGGTGGTCGGACCCCTCTAGCGCGTCCAGCAGTGCCGGGCTGTGAGTCGTGACCAGGGTTCTGATACTTCGACCTTCGGACTGGCGGCGGATGAGGGAAACGACTCGGGCCGCCATCTGAGGATGCAGCCCGTTCTCGACCTCCTCGATCACCAGCAGACGCTGGCCCAGACCGGTCAGACCAACGTCAGCGGGCTCACCGGCAGGCGGAGCCGAGAGCAGCGCCGTGCCGACGGCCAGGAACCGCAGCATCCCGTCACTCATCAAGCGGGCGGGGACCGTGTTCACAGCTCCGGAACGCGGATCGGTCTCTTCCATCGTCACGAGTACATCGCCGAGATCTGACCGAGCCATGGCGATGTTCTGAAACGGGCGATCAGGCATCGCCCGAAGAAGATTCTGAAGCTCCTCGAAATCGCCGTCAGAGCGATCCGCGATCGCTGCGACAGCCGCACTGAGGTTCTCGGCATTGCGGCGCAGCTGACTATCCCTGGCATTGACGTACTGCCGCATCAGGTGCGGTACAGGATCGAGGATGAATACAGATCGAAGCGCGGCGCGCACGGCTGCAGCGGCCGATTGGACGATGCGCGCGGCCTCCGTGTCGGCCGGGATCCTGGTCGGCGCCTGCGTAATGAGAAGACGATTGCTGGCGAAGACGACACGCGGGTCGACACCCCGCTTCCCGTTGAACCATCGCGCATCGAGATCGCTCTGGCGACCTTCGTACTCCTCGGTCACCAGCAGGTCCCGACCGTCGAGTTCCCTGTTGCCGTACGTGACGCCCTCGACTACCCACAGGCGCTCTGAACGGATGCGCACCTCCGGACGCACCTGGACGACCACCATCAGGCCATACACTGCTTTTCCTGCAACTACTCGACAGGACAGCGAGAACGCATCGCGACCATGTGGTGCGCAACCTTCCGCTCCGCCGCGGATCGGTTCGGTGTCCGCGCGGGACCCGTCCAAGGCATCTCGAACGTCATCGCCCTCGGCAAGGCGAGCAAGAGCGGTGAGACCGTCGATCGCGTTCGACTTGCCGCTACCGTTCTTCCCGATGAGGAGCGTGAGCTCGGACAAGGGCAGCTCAGCACCCGAGAAGCTCTTGAACTGCTGGAGGCGCAGAACGTCGAGGATCGGGACGGCGGGCCGAGATCGCGAGCGGGTCATGGCGCTTCCTGGTCGTCAGTTGCGATACGGCCGAACGCTATCGTGACCAGAGGTGCTGAGCGGGGAGAACACGTACGCGTTCTCCCCGCTGAGCGATCAGTAGCGGTAGTGCTCCGGCTTGAACGGGCCCTCGACGTCCACTCCGATGTACTCGGCCTGGTCCTTCGTGAGCTTGGTCAGCTCCCCGCCCAGCGCCAGGACGTGGATCTTCGCGACCTTCTCGTCGAGGTGCTTGGGCAGCCGGTAGACGTCGTTGTTGTACTCCTCGTGCTTGGTGAACAGCTCCACCTGCGCGATGACCTGGTTGGCGAAGCTGTTGCTCATCACGAACGACGGGTGGCCCGTCGCGTTGCCGAGATTCATCAGCCGGCCCTCGGACAGCAGGATGATCGAGTGCCCGTCCGGGAACACCCACTCGTCCACCTGCGGCTTGATGTTGATCTTGATGATGCCCGGGATCCGGCCGAGGCCCGCGACGTCGATCTCGTTGTCGAAGTGGCCCACGTTGGCGACGATCGCCTGGTGCTTCATGGCCTTCATCGCGTCGGTGGTGATGATGTCCTTGTTGCCCGTGGTGGTGACGATGATGTCGGCCTTGTCGATCACCGAGTCCAGCGTGGCCACCTGGAAGCCCTGCAGCAGCGCCTGCAGCGCGCAGATCGGGTCGACCTCGGACACGATCACGCGCGCGCCCTGGCCGGCCAGCGCGGCGGCGGAGCCCTTGCCCACGTCGCCGAAGCCGCAGACGAGCGCGACCTTGCCGCCGATCAGCACGTCGGTGGCCCGGTTGAGGCCGTCCACCAGCGAGTGCCGGATGCCGTAGACGTTGTCGAACTTGCTCTTGGTGACCGAGTCGTTGACGTTGATCGCCGGGAACAGCAGCGCGTTCTGCTCGGCCAGCTGGTAGAGCCGGTGGACGCCGGTGGTGGTCTCCTCGGTGACACCGCGGATGCCCTGGGCGACGGTGCTCCAGCGCTTCGGGTCGTCGGCGAGCGAGCGGCGCAGCGTGTCGAGGACGACCCGGTACTCGTGCGAGACCGACAGGTCGTCGTCCTCGACGGTCGGCACGACGCCGGCCTTCTCGTACTCGACGCCCTTGTGGATCAGCATGGTGGCGTCACCGCCGTCGTCGAGGATCATGTTCGGGCCCACGAGCGCGCCGTTCTCGTCGTGGAAGAGGAAGAGTTGCTCGGTGCACCACCAGTACTCCTCCAGCGTCTCGCCCTTCCAGGCGAACACCGGGACGCCCTTGGGCTCCTCGGGGGTGCCGGAGCCGACGACGACGGCCGCGGCGGCGTGGTCCTGTGTGGAGAAGATGTTGCAGCTGACCCAGCGCACCTCGGCGCCCAGGCTGACCAGGGTCTCGATCAGCACGGCGGTCTGGATGGTCATGTGCAGGGAGCCGACGATGCGGGCGCCGTGCAGCGGGCGCGCCTCCGCGTACTCGCGGCGCAGCTCCATCAGGCCGGGCATCTCGT
>CAXTSE010000031.1:0-5175 GCA_964246985.1 uncultured Microbacteriaceae bacterium | reverse complement strand
GAAGTTCTTCGTCGTGATCTCGTTGCGGAAGCTCTTGCCGATCTGCGCGATGCCGAACGGCGGCTTCATGCGGGCGCTCGACAGTACGTTCGCGAAGTTCACGAAGATGCCCTGGGCCGTCTCGGGGCGGAGGTACGCCATGCCCTCCTCGTCGTCGACGGGGCCGAGGTAGGTCTTCAGCAGGCCCGAGAAGTTGCGCGGCTCGGTCCACGCTCCCGGCTGACCGGTGTCGGGATCCCGGATGTCGGCGAGCCCGTTCTCGGGCGGATGCCCGTGCTTGGCCTCGTAGGCCTCCAGCAGGTGGTCGGCGCGATAGCGCTTGTGCGTGTGCAGCGACTCGACGAGCGGATCGCTGAAGACCTCGACATGACCCGACGCCTCCCAGATGGCGCGCGGCAGGATCACCGACGAGTCGATGCCGACGATGTCGTCCCGGCTCTGCACCATGAACTTCCACCACTCGCGCTTGATGTTCTCCTTGAGCGCGGTGCCGAGGGGCCCGTAGTCCCAGGCGGAGCGGGAGCCACCGTAGATCTCGCCCGATTGGTAGACGAAGCCCCGGCGCTTCGCGAGGGAGATGATCGAATCGAGCGGATTGGGCGTGGCCACGAGAAGGCTCCAGAGGTCAGCCGTGCTGGCGGCACGGTCGGCGGTGTGCCGTCGGGCACCCGGCCAGCCTACCGGGGGCGCGACGTACCATCGGCTCATGGCCCTGCCGTCCGCACCCTCCCGCTCGCCCCGCTCGACCCGCGTCCGACTCGTCGCGCTCGTCGCCGCGCCCGCGCTCTTCGCGCTGCTGCTCGGCCTCACGCATCCGATGGACCTGAACGCCTCGACCGCCGACTACTGGCGCACCCTGCACATCGTGATGCTTCCCGTGTTCCCGCTGATCGGGGCGGCACCGTGGCTGATCGCACGGGGCGGATCCGCGGGTCGGCCCGTGCGCTGGCTGGCTGCCCTCGGCGGGTACGCCTTCGCCACCTTCTACACCGCCCTCGACGTGCTGGCCGGGATCGGCGGCGGCACCCTCGTGGCCGCCGGCACGCCGGACGTCACGGGCCCCGTGTTCCGCATCGGCGACGCGCTCGCGGTGGTCGGGGTCGTCGGCCTGGTGATCGGCTCGGTCGCGGCGACCATCGCGGTGGTGCAGAGGGTCGGATACCGCGCGGCCCCCGGCGGACTGCTCGCGGTCGTGGGGTCGGCCCTGATCCTGCCCGGTCACATCTGGTTCCCGATCGGGTCGCTCGGGCTCGCGCTGTTCATCGCGGGCTACGCGGTGCTGGCCCTGTCGCTCACGCGCGGACGCGCGGCGGCACCGAGCACCGCGCTCTAGACCCGCACCGCGGCCTGGATCCGGCCCGCAGGCTAGACGCTCGGCGCATCCACCGCGCCGCCGAAGCGCCGGGTGCGCGACGCGTACAGCTCGACAGCGCGCCACAGGTCGACACGCGAGAAGTCGGGCCACAGCGTGTCGAGGAACACCATCTCGGCGTAGGCCGCCTGCCACAGCATGAAGTTCGACGTGCGCTGCTCGCCCGACGAGCGCACGAAGAGGTCGACGTCCGGCAGGTCGGGGATGTACAGGTGCTTCTGGATCGACTTCTCGGTGAGCGGCGCACCCGACTCGACCATCGCCCGCACCGCATCCACGAGCTCGGTGCGCCCGCCGTAGTTGACGCACATCGTGAGCGTCAGGGTCGAGTTCTGCGCGGTCAGCCGCTCGGCGAACTGCAGCTCGTCGATGACGCTCCGCCAGAGCCGCGGCTTGCGGCCCGCCCAGCGCACCCGCACGCCCCAGTCGTTGAGCTGGTCGCGTCGCCGGTGGAGGACGTCGCGGTTGAATCCCATGAGGAAGCGCACCTCATCGGGGCTCCGCTTCCAGTTCTCGGTCGAGAAGGCGTAGACGCTGACGTGCTTCACGCCGATCTGGATCGCGCCCGCCACGACGTCGAGCAGCGCCGCCTCGCCCGCCTTGTGTCCCTCGACCCGCGTCAGGCCCTTGCCGTTGGCCCAGCGTCCGTTGCCGTCCATGACGATGGCGACGTGCTCGGGCACCGCGGAGGCCGGCATCTTCGGCGGGTAGAGCCCGGTCCAGTCGACCGGCACGAAGTCGACGGCGTCCTTGTGCGTCTTCCTCACCGGCATGGGCCGAGCCTACCGAGTGCCGGCGGCCCGATCCTGGTGGTCGAGCGAGCGGAGCCCGCGCTCGAGATGGAACTGGGTGTACGCGGCGACGACGCCCGACCCCTGGGCCTGCGTGCGCGCATCCGAGTCCTCCGCGGCGTCCCAGTCGCCGGCCAGCAGCGCGCCCAGGAGGCTGAGGGTCGCGATGTCGAGGCGCGCGGTGCCGGGCGGCGCGACCGCGTCCGAGACCACTCCCCCGAGCTGCGGCACGAACGCGGTGTGCGGGCCGGGTGCGCCCGTGACGGCGCAGTCGACGAAGCTCGGCGCCCATCCGGCGATCGAGAGCGCCCGCAGAAGGTACGAGTCGAGCGTGAGACCGGGCGGATGCTCGGCCTTGCTCAGCGAGCGCAGGGCACCCACCAGCAGCAGGTAGTGCTGCAGCCCGGCCTCGTGCTCGGTGAGGCGGTCGGCCGCCTCGACCATCGCATTCGCGGCCGTGAAGCGGGGGTAGTCGTCGACGATCTCGCGCCCGTACGACCCGGCAGACTCGGCCTGCTGCACGATGTCGAGCGAGCGCCCGATGTAGAACTGCGCGTCGACGACCATGAACGGCTCGAGCCGCGCACCGAATCGGGATCCGGTGCGGCGCACGCCCTTCGCGACGGCGCGGATCTTGCCGTGCTGCCTCGACAGCATCGTGACGATGCGGTCGGCCTCACCCAGCTTGTGCGTGCGGAGCACGACGGCTTCGTCACGGTAGGTGGGCACTGCGCCATTTTACGCGCCGCCGCCTCCGCGGCGCGGCCGCTCAGCGACACGAGCGCGGTCGCGTCGCGCCGCGCCGCTGGCATCCTCCCCCGGACGTGCGACGATGGCCGCATGGCTGACTACGTGTGGCGCGGGCTCGAGTACGACGGGCTCGAGCGGCTGCGGCTCGAGGAGGGCGGCATGGTGCGCGCCTCGTCGATCGTCGACTCCGCGCGAGGCCGCTACAGCTACGAGATCGTGTGCGAGCGCGACTGGACCTTCCGGCAGCTGCGCCTCGAGGCACTGACCGGAGAGCGCACCCTCGTCATCGAGTTCGACGGCACGGCGTGGAAGGTCGACGGCCAGCCGCGCGGCGAGTTCGCCGATGCGCGCGACATCGATCTGTCCATCACGCCGTTCACGAACACCCTCCCCATCCGCCGCCTCGACCTGGCCGTCGAGGACGAGGCGGACGTCTCGGCTGTCTACGTCTCGTTCCCCGACCTCGAGGTGACGCTGGACGAGCAGCGCTACACCCGTCTCGACGAGGACATCTACCTCTTCGAGTCCCTCGACAGCGACTTCGAGGCCGAGATCACCGTCGACCTCGACGGCGTCGTCGTCGACTACCCCGGACTGTTCGAGCGGCTCTGACCGGGCGCGGCAGATGACCGAGCTCTTCACCATCCCGCTCTGGGCCGACCTGCTGGCGGTCGCGGTCGGCAGTCTGCAGGGGGCGCTGTTCGCCGCGCAGTTCCGCGACCGGCGGCTCGACCTGCTCGGCGTGGCGATCATCGGCATCGTCACCGGATTCGGCGGCGGCATCATCCGCGACCTCCTGCTGAGCGAGGTGCCGGCCGCCCTCGAGAGCAACTGGTATCTGCCGGTGGCGACCGCATCCGCCCTCGTCGGGATGCTGCTCGAGCGCCTGTTCCAGCGGATGCGGCACCTGATCACCGCGCTAGACGCGCTCACGATCGGCCTGTTCGGCGCGATCGGCACCACGAAGGCCCTCGCCGCGGGCCTGCCCGAGGTGCCCGCGATCTTCGTCGGGGTCGTCTCCGCCGTCGGCGGATCGATCCTCCGCGACCTGCTGCTCAACGTGCCCATCGCCCTGATGAGCGTCGGGTCGCTGTACGCCGTCGCCGCGCTGCTCGGGACGACGTCGCTCGTGGTCTTCGTCGCGATCGGCGGCGGGATCACCCTCGGAGTCGCCGTCTGCGTTCTGCTGACGTTCGCCGTGCGGGTGCTCGCCGTGCTGTTCAAGTGGAGCCTGCCCGAGCAGGTCGCGCTGCGGCGGCGTCGCACCCGCCGGATCGAACCCGGCACAGGGGCGACGCCGACCGCGTAGGCGGCGGGGTCAGGCGCCGGAACTAGGCGCCGACCAGCTCACGGGTGCGCACCGCGCGGTTGACCGCCGAGACCACGGCCTTCAGCGATGCCGTGGAGATGTCGCCGTCGATGCCGACGCCCCAGAGCCGCACGTCGCCGACCTGCAGCTCGACATAGGCCGCCGCGAGCGCGTCGCCGCCCTCGGACAGGGTGTGCTCGACGTAGTCGTAGAGCTTGATGTCATGCCCGTGCTCGGCCATCACGCTGAGGAACGCGGCGATCGGGCCGTTGCCCTCGCCGCGCACCTCCTCGACGTCGTCGCCGACGCGCAGGCGGGCATCGAGCTGCACCGACCCCGACATGTCGCTCGCCGTGCGGGTCGAGAGGAGCTCGTAGCGACCCCAGCGGGCGTCCGGGTCCCCGCCGGTCGACGGCAGGTACTCGTCCTGGAAGATGCTCCAGATCTCGTCGCTCGTGACCTCGCCGCCGTCGGCATCCGTCTTCGCCTGCACGACGCCCGAGTACTCGATCTGGAGGCGCCGCGGCAGGTCGAGGGCGTGATCCGCCTTCAGCAGGTACGCGACGCCGCCCTTGCCCGACTGGGAGTTGACGCGCACGACGGCCTCGTAGCCGCGGCCGAGGTCCTTCGGGTCGACGGGCAGGTACGGCACCGCCCACTCGAGCTCGGACACGTCGACGCCGCGGCGGGCGGCCTCGGCGTCCATCGCCTCGAAGCCCTTCTTAATGGCGTCCTGGTGGGATCCCGAGAAGGCCGTGTAGACCAGGTCGCCCGCCCACGGGCTGCGCTCCGGCACCTTCAGCTGGTTGCAGTACTCGGCGGTGCGGCGCACCTCGTCGAGGTCCGAGAAGTCGATCTGCGGGTCGATCCCCTGGGTGAACAGGTTGATGCCGAGCGCCACCAGGTCGACGTTGCCGGTGCGCTCGCCGTTGCCGAACAGGCAGCCCTCGATG
>CAXTSE010000030.1:9382-12237 GCA_964246985.1 uncultured Microbacteriaceae bacterium | reverse complement strand
TCGGGCGAGGGCCTGCAGGTCGAGGTCGACGTCGTCGAGGAGCTCGGCGCCGACGGCTACCTCTACGGACACACCGACATCGACGGCTCGCGCGTCGACATCGTCGTGCGCACCGACGGCCGCATGCACCCGAACGCCGGCGACAAGATCGTCGTCACCCCGGCGCCGCAGCATGTGCACACGTTCGACACCGAGTCGGGCGACCGCCTGAGCAACGTGGCGATCTCGGCGAGCACCTCCGCCTAGTCGCGCATCGCAGAAGCGCCGCATCCCTCAGGGGGTGCGGCGCTTCTCGCGTGCCTGAGTCAGACCAGGATTCCGACGGGGTTCTCGATGAGGCTCACGAAGGCCGCCATCCACTCGGCCGCGATGGCGCCGTCGATGACCCGGTGATCCGCCGACAGCGTCACGGTCATGACCGAGCCGACGGCGAGCGCGCCGTCGACCACGATCGGGCGGGGCTTCGCGGCGCCGACCGCCAGGATGCCGGCCTGCGGTGGGTTGAGGATCGCCGAGAACTCGTCGACGCCGTACATTCCGAGGTTCGACACCGAGAAGCTGCCGCCCTCGAGCTCGTGCTGCTGGAGCCTGCCGGCCCGCGCGCGCTCGGCGAGGTCGGCGACGGATGCGGCCACCTGCGTGATCGTGGACGTGTCGACTCCGCGCAGCACCGGCGTGAAGAGCCCGCCCTCGACGGCGACCGCCACCGCGAGATCGACGCTCTCGAAACGGCGGATGTGGTCGCCGCCCCAGATCGCGTTCGCATCCGGCACGCGGCGGAGCGCACCTGCGACGGCCTTCAGCACGAAGTCGTTGACCGACACCTTGCGGTCGGCCGCCTCGTTGACCGCCTTCCGCAGCTCGAGCAGCGCGTCGACGCGGCAGTGCGCGGTGACGTAGAAGTGCGGCACCGTCGTCTTGCTCTCGGTCAGACGGCGCGCGATCGCGCGGCGCATGCCGGTGAGCGGGACGTCGGTGTACGCGGCGTCGGACGGAGCTGCCGGGGCGGACGTCGGAGTCGCGCGCGGCTGGGTCTCGGCAGGCTCGACCGACGGGATCGCCGGCAGGGCGTCCAGGTCACGGCGCACGATCCGGCCGTCGGGACCCGAGCCCGTGACGCCGGCGAGGTCGAGGCCGCGCTCGCGCGCCAGACGACGCACGATCGGGCTGACGAAGACGCGGCCGCCGTCGGGGGAAGGGTTCCCCGACGGAGTCGCCGCCACCAGCGGCTCCGTCGGGGAAGTTGTGGGGGTGGGGGTGGCTCGGGGGCTGGTCTCGACAGGCTCGACCGGCGGAGCGGACTCAGCCGACGACTCGGGTGCCGTCTCGGGCTCGGGGGCCGCCGGGGCGGCCGTCGGCGCGGCGACACCGGCCGCGGCGAGCGCGGGCGCGAGCTGGTCGTCGCCCTCCCCGGCCGCGAGGATGACGGCGATCGGGGCACCGACCTCGACGTTGTCGCCCGGCTCGACGAGCAGCACGCCGACCGTGCCGGCCGCCTCGGCCGCGTACTCGACGACGGCCTTCTCGGTCTCGATCTCGGCCAGCGGATCACCGACGGCGACCGTCTGGCCGACCTTCGCGATCCAGGTCTGGATGGCGCCCTCGGTGACGCCGGCGAGAGCGGCCGGCATGCGCACGACGGTGGCCATCAGCGGCCGCCCATCCCGGCGCGCACCAGCTCGAGGCCGGCGACGACCTCCTCGGTTCTGGCGATCGCCGCCCGCTCGAGCACCTTCGAGATCGAGGGCGATGCCTCGCCTCCCGTCACACGCTGCACCGGCTGATCGAGCCAGTCGAAGTACCGTCGCTGGATCTCGTCGGCGAGCCAGGCTCCGTACGACGTGCCCTGCGATCCCTGCTCGGCGATCAGCACGGCGTTGGTCTTCTTGATGCTCGTCTCGATCGTGTCCCAGTCGATCGACGCCCGGTCGAGCCAGCGCAGGTCGATCAGCTCGGCATCGATGCCCGTCTGCTCGATCGCCTCGAGGCTGTGGCCGACCATCGACAGGTAGCTGATGACGGTGACGTCGGCGCCCTCGCGACGGATCGCGGCGGTGCCCGGCGGGATGATGTAGTCGAGATCGCCCGCGGGGACCTTGTCGGCCGCGCCGTAGAGATCGACGTGCTCGATCACGAGCACCGGGTCCTGCAGCGCGAGCGCGGCGTTCATGAGGCCGACGTAGTCGGCGGCCGACGACGGCGCGACGATCCGCCAGCCGGGGCTGGTCGCGAAGATGCCCGCGGGGTCCATGAGGTGCTGCGAGCCGTAGCCGGATCCCATGGCCACCTTGGTGCGCAGCACCAGCGGCACCGGGTTGTCGCCGCCGAACATGTGGCGGGCCTTGCCGATCTGGTTGAAGACCTGGTCGGCCGCGACCCACATGAAATCGGGGTACATGAACTCGACGACGGGGCGGAACCGCCCGTCGAGCGCCATCCCGCCCGCGAGGCCGACGAAGGCGTTCTCGCTGATCGGGGTGCCGAGCACGCGGCCCGTCTCGCTCCCGTTGTCGCCGAACTTCTTGGCGAGGCCCTTCGTGGCGCCGTTGGTGCCGCCGTTGAGGCGGTGCACGTCCTCGCCCATGACCACGATGCGCGGATCCTGCTCCATGCGGCGCTCCATGACGCCGGCCACGGCATCCACGAACTTGCTGGCGCGCCACTCGCCGTCATAGGCGACCGGGTCGGCCGCGGTGAGCTCGGCGAGCTCGCTCGCGTCGCCGCGCACACCCACGTTGACGAACCCGGTGTCGGGCCAGAGCTCGGGGCGGATGCGGCGCTTGCCCGTGTCGTCGGGGTCTGCTTCCAGCAGCTCGCCCACCGCCGCCGTCATCGCCGCCTGCGCCTGCTCGCGC
>CAXTSE010000030.1:0-9372 GCA_964246985.1 uncultured Microbacteriaceae bacterium | reverse complement strand
AGTACCGCGGTCTCGTCGATCAGCTCGAGCGCGATCATCTCCGAGGCGACCCGCTCGAGCGGGTCGCGCGCGCGCCAGGTCGCCTCCTCGTCCTTGGACCGGTAGCCGAAGGCGCTGCCGGGGTAGGGGCCGTTCTGGTGGAAGAAGCGGTAGACCTCGGCCTCGACGACCGCGGGGCCGTCGCCGGCGCGCATCCGCTCGGACGCCGCCTCCATCGCCAGGTGCACGGCGAGCGGGTCCATGCCGTCGACGCGCCAGCCGGGGATCCCGAAGCCCTGCCCGCGCACCGACAGGCGCACGTCGGCGGTGATCTCGTCGACGCGGGTCGAGACGCCGTACATGTTGTTCTCGATGAAGAAGCAGACCGGCAGCTTCCAGGTCGCGGCGAGGTTCATCGACTCGAGCACCGAGCCGATCTGGCTGGCGCCGTCGCCGAAGTAGTTGACGGTGACGTCGGATGGCGTGCCCTCGCCCGCCTGCACCGCCGTGCGCTTCTGCGCCCACGCATTGCCGGCCGCCATCGGGGCACCGCCGCCGACGATGGCGTTGGTGCCGAGGGCACCGGCCTCGAACCACTGCAGGTGCATCGAGCCGCCACGGCCGCGGCAGTAGCCCTGCGCCAGGCCCAGGATCTCGGCCAGCGTGCGCTGCAGCACCGTCTGCACCTCGGGAGTGACGAGGTTATCGAGGTCGAGACGCCGATCGGTGACGTGGCCGATGGCCTTGGCGAGGAACTGGTGGTGCCCCCGGTGCGAGCCGTTGACGGCGTCCGACGATGACAGACCGATGATCGAGCCGACCGCGCCGCCCTCCTGGCCGATGCTGGAGTGCGCGGGGCCGTGCACGAGGCTCTCGCCGGCCAGCTCGAGCACCGTCTCCTCGAACGCGCGGATGAGGTGGAGCTGTCCGAGCATCGCCGTCAGCAGCGCCGGATCGGCGGCCTTCCAGTCGGCGGGAGTCGTCGTGAGCTCGACCCACGCGACATCGGTGTCCAAACCTCGTTGTTCTGGCATGGTCGGAACACTAAGCCGGATTGCATCCAATATCAAGAGTCTCGCCGACTCCAGGCTGGCGGATAGCCGTCAACTGCGTGATGATGGATCCAATCGACGACGAGGAGGCTGCCATGGCACCCGGACTGCCCGGCATGCGCGGCATCGACCACATCGGCATCACGGTCCCCGACCTCGACGAGGCGGAGCGGTTCCTCGTCGACGTGCTCGGCGGTGTCCGCATCTACACGCTCGGAGCCAAGCGGGCCGACGACGACTGGATGGCGACCCAGCTGGGCGTGCACCCGCGCACCGTCATCCGTGAGATCCGCTTCTATCGACTCGGCAACGGCAGCAACATCGAGACGTTCCTCTATGACGCCGCCGACGGTCAGGCGCCGCAGCCGCGCAACAGCGATATCGGCGGCCACCACCTGGCGCTCTACGTCGACGACATGGACGCTGCCATCGCGCACCTGCGTGCGCACGACGTCGAGATCATGGGCGAGCCGGTCGCGAGCGCGGGACCCGCGCTCGGCCAGCGCTGGCTGTACTTCCGGAGCCCCTGGGGAATGCAGTTCGAGCTCGTCAGCTATTCGGGCGGCAAGGCGTACGAGGCGGATGCGCCCGTGAAGCTCTGGCACCCGGCGCATCCCGCAGAATGAGCACCGTGACCGACAGCGCACGAACTGACACCGTCTCGAGCGACGCCACCGGGCACGGCGCCGCCGGCTCCCGCATCGCGTCGGAGCTGCGCGCCGCGATCCTCGACGGCGACTACCCGCCGGGCGCGCGCATCCGCCAGGAGGACCTCGCCGACCGGCACGGCGCGAGCCGCGTGCCGGTGCGCGAGGCGCTGCGGATGCTCGAGGCCGAGGGCCTGGTGACCCTCGTCGCGAACACCGGAGCCTGGGTCTCGCAGCTGAGCCTCGTCGAGTGCGACGAGATGTACCAGATCCGCGAGCGCATCGAGCCGCTGCTGCTGCGCCTCAGCCTGCCCGGCCTCGGCGACGCGGCCGTCGACCGCCTCGAGGTGCTGGCGGAGGAGATGGAGCGCTCGACCGATGTCGAGCAGTTCCTCACGCTCGATCGCGAATTCCACCTCTCGAGCTACGCCGCCGCCGAGACGAGCGTGCTCGGGGACACCGTGCTGCGCCTCTGGAATCGCACGCAGCACTACCGCCGTGCGTTCACGCGCGTCTTCCGCTCGGAGGGCGACCGCAGCGTGCATCACGAGCACCACCTGCTCGTGCACGCCATCCGCCGCGTCGACCTCGACGAGGCCGAGCGCGTGCTCGCGGGTCACATCCGCCGCACCCGGCTCGAGCTGGCGCGGCACCCCGAGGTCTTCGCGCCGCAGTGAGCGCGCACCGTCCCGCAACGAACAGGAGCACCAGATGACCGACCTCGGATTCCTCGGCCTCGGATCGATGGGCCAGGGCATGGCCCGCCGCCTCGTCGACGCCGGCCACACGGTGCGGGTCTGGAACCGCTCCCCCGAGGCCGCCGACGAGCTGATCGCCGCGGGCGCCGTGCGCGCCGACTCCCCCGCCGACGCGCTGGCGGCCGGCATCTCGTTCTCGATGCTCGCGAACGACGAGGCGGCGGATGCGGTGCTGTCTGCCGAGAACCTCGCGTCGGCCGCGGACGGGGTGCACGTCAACATGGCCTCGATCTCGAGCGCGCTGGCCGACCGCCTGGCTGCGCGCGCATCCGAGGCCGGAGTCGCCTACCTCGCCGCACCGGTGCTGGGGCGACCGCCGGTCGCGGCCGCCGGGCAGCTCAACATCATCGTCGGCGGAGATGACGCCGTGCTGCAGAGGGTGCGCCCGTACCTCGAGCTGCTCGGCAAGCGGGTCTGGACGGTCGGCGCCGAGCCGAGCACCGCCAACGTAGTCAAGATCGCCGTGAACTACGACATCATCCACGCGATGCAGGCGATCGGCGAGTCGGTGGCCCTCGTCGAGAGGTACGGCGTCGAGCCGTCGGCGTTCACCGAGCTGCTGCGCGAGACGCTCTTCGGCGGCGTCGTCTACACCGGCTACGGCGACATCATCGCCGAGCGCCGCTACGACCCGGCGGGCTTCACCCTCGAGCTCGGCCGCAAGGATCTCGGCCTCGCCGTCGATGCTGCTGCCGACCGCGACCTCACCCTCCCGAGCGCGGGCGTGCTCACCGAGATGTTCGACACGGCCATCGCCGATCCGAGCATGGACGGGTACGACTGGGCGGCCATCGCGGAGGTCTCGCGCCGCCCTCGCTAGGCTCGGGGCATGGCATCCGCGCTCTCCATCACGTCTGCCGTGCCCGACCCCGCCCTGCTCGATCTGCCCTGGGATCTGCCCCTCGACCTCTGGCCCGAGGAGAACATCGCCGTCCTGCCGAAGGGCATCTCGCGGCACCTGGTGCGCTTCGCGCACCTCGGCGGGTACGTCATCGCGATCAAAGAGACCTCGGCCGAGCTCGCGCGCCGCGAGTACGAGCTGCTGCGCACGCTGCAGCGTCTCGACATCCCGTGCGTCGACCCGGTGGCCGTCATCACGAACCGCGCCGAGGTGGACGGCACCGAGCTGGCCCCCGCCCTCGTCACGCGGCACCTGCGCTTCTCGCTCCCCTACCGCGCCCTGTACTCGCAGGCGCTCCGCCCCGACACCGCCACCCGCCTCGTCGACGCGCTGGCCGTGCTGCTCGCCCGGCTCCACGTCGTCGGGTTCTTCTGGGGCGATGTGTCGCTGTCGAACACGCTGTTCCGGCGCGACGCCGGCGCGTTCGCGGCGTACCTGGTCGACGCCGAGACCGGCAAGCTGTACGACGGAGGGCTCTCGAACGGGCAGCGCGAGAACGATCTCGAGATCGCCCGCATCAACATCGCCGGCGAGCTGTTCGACCTGCAGGCCGGCGGACGCCTCGACGAGGACGTCGACCCCGTCGCGATCGCGGACGGCATCGTGACCGCGTACCGCGCCCTGTGGGGCGAGCTCACCGCATCCCAGTCGTTCCCGCAGAGCGAGCGCTGGCGCATCAACGAGCGCGTCGAGCGCCTCAACGAGCTGGGCTTCGACATCGAGGAGCTGTCGATCCGCACCGACGAGACCGGCACCCAGGTGCGGATCCAGCCCAAGGTCGTCGACGCCGGTCACCATTCGCGCCGCCTGCTGCGCCTCACCGGACTCGACGCCGGCGAGAACCAGGCCCGCCGTCTGCTGAACGACCTCGACGCGTTCCGCGCGACGGGCGACCGCCAGGACCAGGACGAGGAGATGGTGGCCCACGAGTGGCTGGCCCGCGTCTTCGAGCCGGTGACCCGCGCGATCCCGAAGGAGCTGCGCGGCAAGCTCGAGGCGGCCGAGGTGTTCCACCAGCTGCTCGACCACCGCTGGTACATGTCGCAGAACGAGTCGCGCAGCGTGCCGCTGGCCGAGGCGCTGACCTCCTATGTCGACGGCGTGCTGCGGCACCGCCGCGACGAGGTCACGATGGTGAGCCCACCCACGGGCACGTTCACGGCGCCGATCGCGGTCGTCGAGGGCGCGGTGCTCGACGGCACCGCCGAGGACGGCATCGACGCCGGCGACGACGAGGACTGGCGCTCGAAGGTCTGAGCGCCCTACGGCAGGATGCGGGCCGCCCGGTAGCGCTCGACCTTGTCGATGAAGCTCTGCGTCGTGTCGCGGAAGCCGAGGAACCCGGCGTTCCTGCTCTTCGTCATGTCGGTCAGGCACTCGATGTTGCGACCGAGGTCGCCGTCGGTGTGCCACCACGAGGCCAGCTTGCTGACATCGCGCTCGACCAGCTCGTGCTTCTCGGCGATGCGGTCCCAGATCTCCTGCGCACCGGTCATGCGAGGCTCGAGCGGGCGGGGCTCGCCCTCATAGCCCTCCCACGGCAGGTCGAAGTAGGCGGCGAGACGCGGCCACATCCAGCGCCAGCGGAACACGTCGCCGTTCGTGATGTTGAACGGCTCGTTCTCGGCCTCGACGTGCGTGCCCGCCCAGACGAGCTGCTCGCCGAGCAGGTCGGCGTCGGTGATGTCGGTGAGGAGGTTCCACTGCTCGCTGGAGCCGGGGAAGATGAACGGCTCGCCCGTCTCGCGGCAGATCGCGGCGTAGACCGACAGCGTCAGCGCCATGTTCATGGCGTTGCCGGTGGCGAAGCCGAATACCGTGTGCGCGCGGTGCGAGCTCCAGGTGAACCCGTTCCGCTCGGCGGACGCGAACAGCTCGTCCTCCTGCGCATAGTAGAAGTTCGGGTACTCGAGCCGCGGCTCCTCCTCGTGGAAGGGGGTCTCGGCCATGACGCTCTTGCCGTAGGCCTCGAACGGCCCGAGGTAGTGCTTGAGCCCGGTCATCAGCGCGACGTGCCGCACCGACTGCTGCGGTTCGAGCGCCGCGAGCAGGTTGCGCACGGCACCCCCGTTGACGCGGATGTTCTCGGCCTCGGTGTCCTGACGGGTCCACGCGGTGATGACGACGAGCTCGGGGGCGACGCCCTCGAGCGCCGCGCTGAGTCCCTCGGGATCCTGCAGATCGGCCGTCAGGTTGGTGACGCCGTCGATCTCGACCGAGCCGCTGCGCGAGAGTCCCCAGACCTGCCAGCCCGCGGCGACGAGCTCGCGGCAGGTCGACTGCCCCGCGATGCCGCTCGAGCCGACCACGAGAGCGCGCGTGCCTCCCGCGGCGGTCATGCCGGCACCGCCGCATCGAACTCGATGTGCGCCTTGATCGTGGTCGGGGCTGGATGATGCGCCGCCTCGATCGCGTCGAGGGCGGTCTCGACGGTGTACCTCTCGGTCACGAGCGGCGAGAGGTCGATGCCGGTGGTGGCGAGGAACCGGATGGTCTCGGGCCAGACGCCCGGCGAGCCGATGGTGCCCGTGATGCGCAGCTCCTTCGACTGGATGAGTCCGAGCTTCGCGGGGGCCTCCCGGCCGACGTCGATGCCGATGTACGCGACCCGGCCACGGAATCCGGCGATCTCGAGCGCGCGCGCCATGACCTCGGGTCGCCCGGATGCCTCGACCACGACATCGGCACCGCGTCCGCTCGACACCTCGGCGAGCAGCTCGTCGAGGCCCTCGGGGGTCGTCACATGAGCCGCGCCGAGACTCAGCGCGGCCTGCCGGCGCTGCTCGGTCGGCTCGGCGACGATCGTCACGGCGCCGAGCGCGGCGGCCGCGGCCGTGACGGCCAGGCCGATCGGCCCCGCTCCGAGCACGACGAGCACGTCGCTCGCGTCGACGTTGCCGGCTGTGCGGAGCGCGTAGTACGCGACACTGAACGGCTCGACCAGCGCGCCGTTGGTGAACGAGACGCCGTCGGGCAGCTTGTGCAGCCAGGACGGCTTGGCGACGAAGTAATCGGCGGCGGCCCCGCTGATCGAGAAGCCGAAGTGGTCGTCGCCGATCACGCACTCGCCCACGACCCGGTCGCCGACGGCGAACTCGGTCACCTCGGCGCCGACGCCCACGACCTCGCCCGACCACTCGTGGCCGGGGATGATCGGGTAGCTGAACGGGATGATGTACCGGCCCTCGAGCAGGTCGATGTCGGAGTGACAGACGCCGACCGAGCGGGCGGCGACCAGCACGTCGTCCGCGCCGATCTGCGGGATGTCGAGGTCGTCGATGCGCGGATCGCCCTGTGCGACGTAGCGGAGAGCTCTCATCGTGCGTTCACCAGCACCTTCACCTGGTCGCCGGTCGGCGACAGCAGAGTCTCGAAGCCCTTGTCGACGATGTCGGCCATCGCGATCTGGGCGCTGACGACCTTCTCGACGGGATAGCGACCGCGGGCGATCAGGTCGATGATGCGAGGCCAGTCGGTCACCGGGTAGCACCACGTGCCCGTCAGGGTGATGTCGTGCTCCGACAGCACCATCGGCTCGATCGACGCGGCCTTCGTGTGGAGGCCCGTCTGCGAGATGCGTCCCGCCGAGCGCACCGCGCGGATCGCGGTCTGCAAGGCGCGCTCGTTGCCCGAGCACTCGATCACCGCATCCGCGCCGACGCCCTCGGTGGCGTCCTTGATCACGTCGACGACGTCGACCTGCGTGGGGTCGAGCACCTCGCCGACGTCGAGGCTGCGGGCGAGCGCGGCACGGGTCGGGTTCACCTCGGACACGAAGACGCGGGCGCCGATGGACGACGCGTAGAGCGACGCGAGGGCTCCGATCGGGCCGGCCCCCGTGATCAGCACCGTGTCACCGGGACGCACCTGGGCGACGTCGACACCGTAGGCCGCGACGGCCCCCGGCTCGACGAGCGCGCCCTGCAGGTCGCTGACCTCATCGGGCAGCACGCTGACATGGGTCGCAGGCACGACCGCCAGCTCGGCGATCCCGCCCCAGGCGTAGCTGAGGCCGACGCAGGCCATGCGCTGGCAGAGGTGGTTGAGGGCGCGGCGGCAGAAGTAGCACTCGCCGCAGTAGAGCAGAGGCATGACGGACACGCGCTGTCCGACGCTGACGTGCGTCACGCCGGCGCCGACCTCCATGACCTCGGCCGAGAACTCGTGCCCGAGGATCTGCGGCGAGGTGGAGCCGTTGAGCGGATGCGGATGGCTCGGGATGACGATCGGACCCATCGCGTACTCGTGCAGGTCGGTCCCGCAGATGCCGCACCAGTAGGGGCGCAGCAGCACCTCGCCGCGGCCCACCTCGGCGGGCGCGGCGACGTCCTCGATGCGGATGTCGTGGTCGGCGTAGAAGACGGCGGCTTTCATCGGTGTCCTTCTGAGTGGATCGGGAGGGAGGGGTCGAAGAGCACCTTGCCGTCGAGGCGCCCGGAGGCGAGCTCCTCGAGGAGGCCCGGCAGGTCGTCGAGCGGATGCACGGAGTCGAGCAGCTCGGCGCCGAGCCCGGTGGTGCGCAGGATCTCGAGGGCCGGAGCGAGGTCCTGACCGCAGACGTGCGCGAGCGTGCCGCGCAGGTCGATCTCGTGCAGCACGAGCTCGTGCACCGGCAGCTCCTGGGCGGACCGCGGAAGGCCGACCTGCAGCACGGTGCCGCCGTTGCGCACGAGGGGCACCGTGAGCGAGAGCTGGCCGGGAGCTCCGCTCGCGTCGATGGCCACGTCGACGGGCGCACCATCGAGCGCCTCGCGGATGCGGTCGACGACGCCGTCGCCCGCCGCGATGGTGCGCGCGGCGCCGAGGCGTGCCGCGCGGTCCAGCTTCGGGCCGGGGAAGTCGACGACAGTGATGTCGGCGTCGACGAGGTGCCGGAGGCCCGCCAGCACGAAGGTGCCGATGGCGCCCGCACCGATGAGGACGACGCGATCGCCCGTGCGCACGCCGGCGCGGCGCGCGGCGTGGAGGCCGACGGCGAGCGGCTGGGCGAGGCCTGCCATGTCGAGGTCGAGGCCCTCGGGCACCGGCACGAGAGTCGAGGTCGGGACGGCGACGTACTCGGCCATTCCGCCCGCGGCGTTGAGGCCGAGCGTGTAGTAGTTCAGGCAGAGGTTGGTGCGGCCCTCGAGGCACCGCACGCACTCACCGCACGAGACACCGGCGCCGCTCGCGACGATCGAGCCCGCGGGGAACTCGGCGCTGCCCGCGTCGACCACCTCCCCGATGAACTCGTGGCCCGGCACGAACGGACCGTGCCAGCCCGTCACCGGATGCGCCTTCGCCGTCGGGAAGAGCACCGGGCCCACCGCCCACTCGGTGGCGTCGCTGCCGCACATGCCGCTGCGCAGCACGCGCACGAGCACCTCGCCGTCACGCGGCGTCGGCACGTCCCGCGACTCGATGCGCACGTCGTGCGCGCCGTAGTAGACGGCGGCCGTCATGGTCGCGGGAGTGGACACTACGCCTCGCCCCGACCCCAGGTCGTGTTGAGGTGCGACTGCGCGTCGCGCTCGAGGTTGAGGGGCCCGTCGATCGAGTAGTACCGGCGGCCGGCGACCAGCAGCTCCTCGGCCGGGAACTTGGTGATGACCTCGCACCCGTCGGCGGTCACGACGACCTCCTCCTCGATGCGGGCGGCACCCCAGCCGTCCTTCGACGGCCAGTAGGTCTCGAGGGCGAAGACCATGCCCTCCTTGAGCTCCTCGGGGTGCTCGAGCGAGACGAGGCGCGAGAAGATCGGCTTCTCCCAGATGGAGAGCCCCACGCCGTGGCCGTACTGGAGGGCGAAGGCCGCCTCCTCATCCGCGAAGCCGAACTCCTGCGCGGTCGGCCACACCGCGACGATGTCGGCGGTCGTGGCGCCCGGCTTGACGAGGGCGATCGCGCGGTCCATGTACTCCCGGGCGCGGGTGTAGGCGTCGCGCTGTGCCGACGACGCCGACCCGACCGCGAAGGTGCGGTAGTAGCAGGTGCGGTAGCCATTGAAGCTGTGCAGGATGTCGAAGAAGGCCGGGTCGCCCGGCCGGATCAGCCGG
>CAXTSE010000029.1:0-14158 GCA_964246985.1 uncultured Microbacteriaceae bacterium | reverse complement strand
CACCAGGTCGACGTTGCCGGTGCGCTCGCCGTTGCCGAACAGGCAGCCCTCGATGCGGTCCGCGCCCGCCTGATAGCCGAGCTCGGCGGCCGCCACGGCGGTGCCGCGGTCGTTGTGAGGGTGGAGGCTCAGGATCACGTTCTCGCGGTGGGCGAGGTTGCGCGACATCCATTCGATCGAGTCGGCGTAGACGTTGGGCGTCGCCATCTCGACGGTCGCCGGCAGGTTGATGATGACCTTGCGCTCGGAGGTCGGCTGGAAGACCTCGAGCACCTGGTTGCAGATGTCGACGGCGAACTCGAGCTCGGTGCCCGTGTAGCTCTCCGGGCTGTACTCGTAGTACACGGCGGTGTCCGGGACGGTCGCCTCGTACTGCCTGCACCAGCGCGCCCCCTGCAGGGCGATGTCGACAATGCCCTGCTTGTCGGTGCGGAACACCACGTCGCGCTGCAGGATGCTCGTCGAGTTGTAGAGGTGCACGATGGCCTGCTTCGCCCCGGCGATCGACTCGTAGGTGCGCTTGATCAGCTCCTCGCGGGCCTGCGTGAGCACCTGGATGGTGACGTCATCGGGGATCAGGTCCTCCTCGATGAGCTGCCGCACGAAGTCGAAGTCGGTCTGGCTCGCCGACGGGAAGCCGACCTCGATCTGCTTGTAGCCCATCCGCACCAGCAGGTCGAACATGACCCGCTTGCGCTCGGGGCTCATCGGGTCGATGAGCGCCTGGTTGCCGTCGCGGAGGTCGACGGCACACCACATGGGCGCGACCGTGATCTGCTTGGTCGGCCAGGTGCGGTCGGGCAGATCCGTGGCGAACTGCGCCGAGAACGGACGGTAGCGGTGCGTCGGCATGCCGCTGGACTTCTGGGTGTTCTGCATGGTCTCTTGTCTCTGTCTCTGGTGGTCGTGTCAGCCGACGACGAACTCCGCGACGAGGGAGGCCGAAGAACTAGACCTCGTCGCGGCAGCTAAGAAGCAGACCAGAACGCACGCGTTCAGGGTAGCACCGCCGACGTGCGAGTCCCGCGGAACGTTGGGTGGCAGCGGCTCGCGCCCATCTCGATACTGAGTTCATGGGTTCTCGACGAGCGCGCCTGCTGGTGCTGGCATCCGCTGCTCTGCTGCTGGCCGGATGCGCGACCACGCCGGGTGCGCCCGGCGGGTCGGGCGGCGGCGACGTCGATCCCGTGATCCCCGCGCCCGGTGAGGTGCGCGGCATCGGCACCGTGATCCAGACCGCGGATGCGACGCCCCAGCTCTGCCTGGGAGCGGTCGCCGAGTCGTATCCGCCCCAGTGCACCGGCGTCCCCCTCACGGACTGGACGTGGAACGACACCGACGGCCACGAGACCGCGGGCGACGTGC
Source organism: uncultured Microbacteriaceae bacterium (assembly GCA_964246985.1). GTDB lineage: Bacteria > Actinomycetota > Actinomycetes > Actinomycetales > Microbacteriaceae > CAXTSE01. The sequence goes on along the minus strand of CAXTSE010000029.1, from coordinate 12,793 downwards.
GGTGGGGCACCTTCGCGGTGACCGGCACCTGGGACGGCACCACGCTCGGCACGACCGGGTCGATCCAGCTGGCGCTCTACGACCCGATCCGCGTGGAGGACCCGCTGCTCGACCCGGCAAACGCTGGCGACACGGGCGACGCCGACCTCGCGTCCGTGCAGGAGCGGATCGGCGCCGGATTCCCGGTCGAGGTGCTCTCGACGTCGGTCGAGAACGGGTACGTCTTCGTGGGGGTGGTCTACGACGACGGACGGGTGCAGGCCTGGGCGGACGAGACCTACCTGCCCGACACGGTCGTCATCCGCCCCGCCCTGCAGGACGTCGGCTAGTCGACCGCGAGCGCGGTGATCGGCGAGACCCGCGTCGCCCGGCGCGTCGGTGCCCAGCTCGCGGCGAGGGTCAGCACCACGCTCGCAAGCACGACGATCCCGAGGATCACCCAGGGCACCGAGGGCAGCACCAGGCCCGCCGACCCCGAGATCGCGCCGAGCAGCGACTGGGTCCCCGCCCATCCGTAGAAGCCGCCGAGCACGACGCCGACCAGCACCGCCGTCAGCACCAGCTGCGCGGCCTCGCTGAGGATCAGACGGCGCACCTGCCCGACCGAGAATCCGAGGGCGCGCAGCAGACCGAGCTCGCGGGTGCGCTGCAGCACGCTGAGCGACAGGTTGTTGACGAGGCCGACCGCGGCGATCAGACCGCTGAACCCGATCAGCACCGAGAACACCGTCACGACGGCCGTCAGGATGTCGGCGGTGCCCTCGTAGACCTCCGGCTGCTCGGCCTGGGCGGCCGCGATCATCCGCTGGAAGCTCGCCATAGCCACCCCGAACGTCATCACGAGCGTGACGCCGATGACGAGCCCGATCGTCGCGCGCGAGCTGCGCTGCGGATGCCGGAGCGCGTTCTCGGCGGCCAGACGGGCAGGTGCGGAGCGGCCGAGCATCCTGCCCACCAGCCGCAGCGCGAGCGGCATCACGAGGTCGGCGGCGAGCACAATCCCTGTGAACGACACCACTCCCCCGACGAGCCCGATGAGGACGCCGAACGGGCTCACCAGCCCCACCAGCACCCCGGTGGCGAGGAACGCCAGACCGAGCACGATGAGCACGAAGGCGAGCATGTTGCGCGCGGGCCGGGCGACGACCTCCTCGCGCGACAGCTCCTCCGAGCCGCCGAGGGCCTGCAGCGGGGTCACCGTCAGCACGCGTCTCGAGCCGACCCAGGAGGCCAGCCAGGTGCTCATGACGACGCCGACGATCGGCAGCAGGATCACCGGATCGACGTAGCCGTAGTCGACGTGCGGCAGGATGCCGAGCTGCTCGGATGCGGCGGCCAGCAGTGCGGCGACCCCGGTTCCGATCGCGGTTCCGAGCACGGCTCCGGCGAACCCGATGATCAGCCCCTCGCTCGCGATCGCCCTCCGCTGGGTGCCGGCCGTCGATCCGAGCAGCCGCAGCAGCGCGATCGACCGGGCGCGGCCGGCGACGACGGTGGCGACCGTGTTGGCGGTCACGATGGCGCCGACGTAGACGGCGCTGACGATGAAGACGAGAGCGAGGATCTGCAGCATGACCGAGACGGTTCCGCTCGATCCGGTCACGTCGTCGGCGGTGATCGCGGCGGCCAGGAATCCGGTGACCTGCAGGAGCCCGACGCCGAAGGCGGCGCTGAGGGTCGTGACGAGGATGCCGGGCAGCTGCTCGCGGAGCGGCGTGCGGAGGACGGTCATGAGGCCACCTCCATCGAGAGCATGTACGCGGCGATGTCGGAGGCCTGCATCGCGGGTCGGTCGTCGACGACACGGCCGTCGGCGAGGAAGATGACCCGGTCGGCATAGCTCGCCGCGATCGGGTCGTGCGTCACCATCGCGATGCTCTGGCCGTAGGTGCGGGACGCCGTCTGCAGCAGTGCGAGCACCTCGCGGCTGGTGCGCGAGTCGAGGTTGCCGGTCGGCTCGTCGGCGAACACCAGCTCGGGCCGGGTGGCCAGGGCGCGGGCGATCGCGACGCGCTGCTGCTGGCCGCCGGAGAGCTCGTGCGGGCGGTGGGTGAGCCGGCCCGTGAGCCCGAGCGACTGCTCGAGCTCGTCGATCCAGCGGCGCTCGTCGGCCGTGGGCGCGCGTCCGTCGAGCTCGAACGGCAGCAGCAGATTGCCGACGACGTCGAGAGTCGGCACCAGGTTGAACGACTGGAACACGAACCCGACCCGACGCCGGCGCAGCACGGTGAGCTGCGCATCCGACATGCCGCCGATCTCCGAGTCGCCGAGCCACACCTCCCCGCTCGTCGGAGCGTCGAGGCCGGCCATGATGTGCATCAGGGTCGACTTGCCGGAGCCGGACGGACCCATGATCGCGGTGAACTCGCCGCGTCGGATGCCGACGGTCACGTCGCGGAGGGCGTCGACGCGCGTGCGGTCGGTGCCGTAGCTGCGGCTGAGGTGCTGGACGCGGGCGACGAGGCCGGCGTCCGGGGTGGCTGGGGTGGTTTCGCTCATGCCTCGACGCTAGGGAGCGGGCCGGGGGCGGCGCGTCGGGCGCGGGGGCGAACCCGGTCATCCGCACGGATGACCCCGGGTCGCCGCGCGTCAGTCGCTTGTGAGCCGGTGCTCGAACGCGTACACGACGAGCTGCACGCGGTCGCGCAACGACAGCTTGCCGAGGATGCGCGAGATGTGGGTCTTGACGGTCGCCTCGCTGAGGAACTCGGCCGCCGCGATCTCGGAGTTGCTGAGGCCGCGCGCCGCGAGCACGAACACGTCCCGCTCCCGCGCGGTCAGGGTGGCGAAGGCCTCCGGCTCGACCGGGGTCGCCGCTCGCGAGTCGAAGTGCCGGAACAGCTCGCGCATCGCTCCCGGCGCGACCACCGCGGTGCCCGCGTGCACGGCCCGGATGGACGCGAGCAGGAACTCGGGGTCGGAGTCCTTCAGCAGGAACCCGCTGGCGCCCCCGCGGATCGCGCGGATCGCGGCCTCGTCCAGGTCGAACGTCGTCAGCACGATGACCCGCGGGCGGGCCTGCCCGCGCGCATCGGCCGCCGCCAGGATGCGCTCGGTGGCCTCGATGCCGTCCATGACGGGCATGCGGATGTCCATGAGGATGACGTCCGGCTTCTGCTGCGCCGCGAGCTCCACCCCGGCGAGGCCGGTGCCCGCCTCGCCGGCGAACTCGAGGTCGGGCTGGGAGCTGACGAGCATCCGGATGCCGGTGCGGAACAGGGCCTGATCGTCGACCAGCGCGACGCGGATGGGGGTGCTCATGATGTCTTTCCGAGGATGGAGGTCGCCGAGGCCGAGGCCGCCGCGGGGGTCACGATCGCGATGGGCTGCGTGGGCTGGCCGGCCGGCAGCCAGGCGTGGACGACGAACCGCTCGCCGTCGCGCTCGGCCGTGAGTCGCCCGCCGACCAGGGTCGCGCGCTCGCGCATACCCGCGATGCCGTGACCGGGGGGCTGGCCGAGAGTGTTCTCGGCGGTGCGTGTCGAGACGGGTCGCACCGTGCTCGCGACGGTCAGGTCGAGGCCGTACGGGGTCCAGGTGAAGCGCACCAGCACGTCGTCGTCGACGTCGGCGTGGCGGAGCGCGTTCGTGAGCGACTCCTGCACGATGCGGTACACCGCGAGCTGACCCGACGTGCCCATCTGCAGAGGCGTGCCCGCGACCTCCTGCACGATCGAGAGGCCCGACGAGCGCAGCTGCTCGTAGAGCCGATCGAGGTCGACGAGGGTGGGCTGGGGTCCATCGCTCTGGCTGTGGCGCAGCTGCGCCAGCAGCACGCGCACATCGGACAGGGCCTCGCGCGCGGTGGTCGCGATGGTCTGCAGGGCATCGTCGACCGCATCCGGATCGGTCTTGCGCAGGTACCGCGCGCCGTCAGCCTGGGCGACCACGACGGCGAGCGAGTGCGCGACCACGTCGTGCATGTCGCGGGCGATGCGGGTGCGCTCCTGCTCGGCGGCGACCTCCTCGACGGCGAGGACGACGGCTCGGCGGCTCTCGCTGGCGCGCATGATCGCGCTGCCGACGAGGCCGAGGGTCCACGACAGGAGGAAGCCGGCAAGCGATCCGACGAAGATGAGCGCGGCCTGCCCGATCACGCCGAGCAGGGCGCTCGTCTCGAGGGAGCCGGAGAACAGCTGGTCGACGATCAGGCTGCCGATGTAGGTCGATCCGAGCAGGGTGATCGTGACCGCCGCGGCGCCGAGGAAGGCCGACGCGAAGCCGAACCACCGCACGCGGCGGGTGCCGTAGGCGGATGTCGCGTACAGCACGATCGGGATCGCCAGGTTCGACGGGTCGGGAGACACGACGGTGAGCACCTGGAACAGCGCGCCGGCCCAGGCGATGCCGAGCGCGATGCCCGGCTGCAGCCGCCAGAACGCAAGGGCCGCGCACATGGCGATGAGCACCACCGTCCACAGCGGATCACGGGCGTAGTACCAGGGCAGGAGGACGAGTGCCAGCCCGGTCGGCACCGCGATGTCGAAGACGAGCTGGCGCGACGACAGGGTGCGCAGCTGCATCCCTCCACGGTAGGCCGTGCGCGGCAGCCGCGGGCGGGATCTCCGTCCCACGGCGCGCAACCTCATCCTCGCGATGTATGCGCGCGGCCCGGCGCTCCCTGGCCTCGGAAGGCCGCGAGAAGCCAGATTCGGCAGACATCAGCGCCGAGGCTGCCGATTTCGGCGTTTCGACCGCGGTCGGCGCCAACCGCCGGCGACGAGGGCGGCCTCGATACGAGCCAGGATGCGGTCGGCGTCCGCCCAGTGCTCGGAGATGACCGTCACGGTGCGCCAGCCGCGGAGCTGCTCGGCACGCGTGATGTCGGCCACGTAGGTCGCGCGGTTCCGGCTGTGGTCGAGGCCGTCGTACTCGACGATGACATTCCAGTCGCGATAGACGAGATCGCCGTACCGGGTCTTCTCACCCGGCTGAGAGACAACGGAATTGACCTCGGGCTCGGGCAACCCTCCCTCGAGGACGAGGAGACGGAGCAGCGTCTCCCGAGCGGAATCCGTTCCCGGTCGGATCTGGCCGACCGCCCTGTGGAGGGCAGCTGCGCCTCGTCGTCCCCTATGACTCTCGACAGCGGCGGCGAGGTCGCTCATGGACGCGGGGGGAAACCTTCGCGAGACCAATCCGTCGGCGACGACGATGAGCTCGTCGACGGTGAGGACAGTCGCGAGACTGCACCACACGTCGACGGGAGCTGCCACCGGGTACCCACGGACGAAGCGCGGCTCAGCGCGCTCAGCGGAGTGACCGCGGACGCCGTCGATCCGCGGCGCCCTCGCCGGCAGAACTGCAGTCACGTCGAGCGTGAGGTCCGAGTCCAGCCGGGTGGGCAGCCGCATGCCGAGGAGTCGCGCCGCCGTGAGGTGACTGAAATGCTGCTCGGGCGGCATCCGCGTGAGGTACGCGCTGCACAGCTCCTCGAGGTCGGCAGCCCCATCAGCGCCCCGCGCCGGGGCTCGGACCCCGTGGAACGGCGACGCGAGCATCTGCCGCCGGAGTGCGCCGGGTGGGACCCCGGCCGCGACCGCGTCCCGCACGGAGAAGGGGGCAGAGGTGAGCTCGGGCGGCAGTTCGTGCATGCCGGCATGCTCGTGCACCGTCGACCGGGAGGGATCCGCCCGTCGCGCTTCCGTGCGAAGGCCGCCGAGAAGTCAGGTTCTGCAGAAGTCGCGCAGATGTCTGCAGATCGTGGCGTCTCGCACCCGCATAGGTGACCGGAACGCGGGCGCAGGCCCGCGCTAGAACCCCAGGCGGCCGAGCTGCTTCGGGTCGCGCTGCCACTCCTTGGCGACCTTCACGCGGATCGACAGGAACACCTGCTTGCCGACCAGCGGCTCGATCGTCGCCCGCGCGCGTGCCCCGACATCCTGCAGGCGCTCGCCCCGGTGCCCGATCACGATGCCCTTCTGGCTGTCGCGCTCGACCCACAGGTTCACGTAGATCTCGACGAGCTCCTTGTCGTCGCGGTCGATCATGTCGTCGATCGTGACCGCGAGCGAGTGCGGCAGCTCGTCGCTGACGCCCTCGAGGGCCGCCTCGCGCACGAGCTCGGCGACGCGCGCCTCGAGCGTCTCGTCGGTGACCGCATCCGACGGGTAGAGCGGCTCGCCCGCCGGCAGCAGGTCGATGAGCGCTGCCAGGAGGATGTCGAGCTGGATCGCGTTGGTCGCCGACACGGGAACGATGGCGTCCCAGTTGCGCAGCGCGCTGATCGCGAGCAGCTGCTCGGCGACATGCGGGCGGGATGCGGCGTCGATCTTCGTGACGATCGCCACCTTCTTGGCGCGAGGGAACGCATCCAGCTGCTCGTTGATGAACCGATCGCCGGGCCCGATCTTCTCGTCAGCGGGCAGGCAGAAGCCGATCACATCGACGTCGCCGAGCGTCGACTGAACGACCGAGTTCAGCCGCTCGCCGAGCAGAGTGCGCGGACGGTGCATTCCGGGGGTGTCGACGATGATCAGCTGGCCGGATGACCCGTGCACCACCCCGCGGATCGCGCGTCGCGTGGTCTGCGGCTTCGACGACGTGATCGCCACCTTCTCGCCGACGAGCGCGTTCGTCAGAGTCGACTTGCCGACGTTGGGGCGCCCCACGAACGAGGCGAAGCCCGACCGGAACTGGTGCGTCATTCGTCCGACCTCTCGCCGAAGGCGCTCTGCGCGTCGATGAGCGACTGATCGCGCTGCACGATGAGGGTGCGGAGCAGCTTGCGGCGACCCTCGACCCGTTCGGCGCGCAGCTTCAGACCCGAGACGATCGCCGCCGATCCCGCATCCGGCAGGCGGCCGACGGCTTTGATGAGCAGCCCGCCCGCCGAGTCGACATCGTCGTCGTCGAGCTCGATGCCGAACAGGTCGCCCAGCTCGTCCTTCGGCAGGCGCGCGCTCACGCGGAACACGCCGTCGCCCAGATCCGTGATGTCGGGGGTCTCGTGGTCGTACTCGTCGCTGATGTCGCCGACGAGCTCCTCGATGAGATCCTCCATCGTGACGAGACCGGCGATCCCGCCGTACTCGTCGACGACCATCGCGAGGTGGTTGGAGTCGCGCTGCATCTGCCGCAGCGCGTCGTCGGCCATCTTCGACTCCGGCACGAAGAGGGCGGGGCGCGCGAGCTCGGCGACGGTGAGCCCGGCGGCATCGAGCGGCTTCTCGTGGGTGAAGCGCGCGACGTCGCGGAGGTAGACGATGCCGATCACGTCGTCGGCGTTCTTGCCGACGACGGGCATGCGCGACACCCCGGCCGACAGGAACTGGGTCATCGCCGTGCCGATCGTCTCGACGTCGTCGATCGTGATCATGTCGGTGCGCGGGATCATGACCTCGCGCACGACGGTGTCGCCCCACTCGAAGATCGAGTGGATGAGCTCGCGGTCGTCCTCCTCGAGCACGTCCGCGTCGGCGGCCTCGTCGACCATGCTCAGCAGCTGCTCCTCGCTCGAGAAGGTCTGCGTCTTGGGTCGGCCCGGCGTGACGCGGTTGCCCAGGGCGACCAGCGCATCCGCCAGCGGGCCGAGGATGACCCGCACGGCGCGCACGGCGAATGCCGCGAAGCGCATGATGCCCCGCGCGTGCGCGCGCCCGACCGACCGCGGGCTCGAGCCCACCAGCACGAACGACACGGCGGTCATGACGAGCGCGCCGGCGACGAGCACCCACCACCAGTCGCGGAACACGGTCGTGAGCGCGATCGTCACGAGCACCGCGGCCGTCGTCTCGGAGACGACGCGCATGAAGTTGACCGCGTTGATGTGCGCGCCCGGATCGGCGGCGATGGCGAGCAGGGATCGACGCGCCCGGCTGTCCGTGGACAGCTCGATCAGATCGTTGCGGCTGAGCACCCCGAGCGCGGAGTCGACGGCGGCGAGCAGACCGCCGAACGCGACGAGCAGCACGGCGGCGGCGAGGAAGAATCCGATCATGAGCGCGGCTGTCTTCGACGCTCGTCGAGGGTGTAGCCGACGAGGATGTCGCGCTGGATGCCGAACATCTCCTTCTCGTCGTCGGGCTCGGCGTGGTCGAAGCCGAGGAGGTGGAGGATGCCGTGGGCGGTCAGCAGCAGCATCTCGTCCATCGGCGCGTGGCCGGCGCTCTCGGCCTGGGCGACCGCGACCTGCGGGCAGAGCACGATGTCGCCGAGCAGGCCGGCGGGGGTGACGTCGTCCTCGTTGCCGGGGCGCAGCTCGTCCATCGGGAAGCTCAGCACGTCGGTCGGGCCGGGCTCGTCCATCCATTGGACGTGCAGCTGCTCCATGGCGGCCTCGTCGACGAGCAGGATCGCCAGCTCGGCGTCGGCGTGCACGTACAGGTGATCGAGTGCGAAGGTCGCGAGACGCTGCAGCGCCCCCTCGTCGACGTCGTAGCCCGACTCGTTGTTGATCTCGATGCTCACGGACGACCGCCCCCGCCCTGCTCGGGAGCGCGACGGCGGTAGTCGGCGGCCTGCTTCGCGGCGTCGAACGCGGTGTAGGCGTCGACGATGCGGCCGACGAGGGTGTGGCGCACCACGTCCTCGCTGGTGAGGCGGGCGAAGTGGATGTCGTCGACCCCGTCGAGCACGCGCGTCACGAGCTGGAGCCCGCTCGCCCCGGTCGGCAGGTCGATCTGGGTGATGTCGCCGGTCACGACCATCTGTGTGCCGAATCCGAGGCGCGTCAGGAACATCTTCATCTGCTCGGGGGTGGTGTTCTGCGCCTCGTCCAGCACGACGAACGCGTTGTTGAGCGTGCGGCCGCGCATGTACGCGAGCGGGGCGACCTCGACGGTGCCCGACGCGAGCAGCTTCGGCACGATCTCGGGATCCATCATCTCGTTGAGCGCGTCGTAGAGCGGTCGCAGGTACGGGTCGATCTTGTCGGTGAGGCTGCCGGGCAGAAACCCGAGCCGCTCACCGGCCTCGACGGCCGGACGCGTCAGGATGATCCGCTCGACCTCCTTGCGCTGCAGCGACTGCACGGCCTTCGCCATCGCGAGGTAGGTCTTGCCGGTTCCGGCGGGACCGATGCCGAAGGTGATCGTGTTCTCGTCGATCGCGTCGACATAGGCCTTCTGGCCGAGCGTCTTCGGGCGGATGCTCTTGCCCCGGCTGGTCAGGATCGCCTGGCTCAGCACATCGGCCGGGCTGCCCTGCTCGCGCTCGATCATGCGCGCCGACGTGCTGACGTCGGCGGCACCGAGGTCGACGCCGTTGCGCACCATCTGCACCAGCTCGGCGACGAGGCGCTGGGAGGCCGTCACCTGATCCGCAGGGCCTTCGAGGGTCACCCGATTTCCGCGCACCAGGACGGTGACGGCGGGATGCTGACGCTCGACGGCGGCGAGCAGGCGGTCCTGGGGACCGAGGAGCTGCACCATGGCCACGCCGTCCACCTCGAGTTCGACGCGCGCGGCGCCCGTGGGTGAGCTGTCGTTACTGGCCAAGGGAGCCTTCCTCGAGGGTGCCGCCCATCAGATGGGCGTGCACGTGGAACACGGTCTGGCCGGCCGCGGGGCCGGTGTTGAAGACGAGACGGTACTGGCCGCCGGAGTGCTCGTCGGCCAGCTGCTGCGCCGCCGCGATGATCTCGGCGAGCAGGCCCGGATCGCCGGCGGCGAGCTCGGACACGTTCGCGTACTCGGCGGTCTTCGGCACCACCAGCAGGTGGACGGGGGCCTTGGGCGCGATGTCCTGCAGCGCGATGACCCGGTCGCTCTCGAACACGATGTCGGCGGGGATCTCACGCGCGACGATGCGCTCGAAGATGCTCGGCTCTGTGCTCATGCGTCCAGCCTACGGCGCGGCGGTGTCCCGCGACCCGGTCGAGGGGTCGCCGTTCTCCCACAGCGCACGATAGAAGCGGATGCGGGGCTCGTCGCGATCGATCCCGTACGCCCCGAAGAACGCGGCCTGCCATCCGTCGCCGTAGTTCCAGTCGAGGCTCATGCTCGCGACGGCGAGGTCTGCCCAGACGTCGGCGACGCCGAGCTGCCCGACGTCGACGTGACCGGCGAAGCCGCCGTCGGGGCCGATGACCGTGTTCGGCGCGCACGGGTCACCGTGACAGACGACGAGCCGCGTCGGCGGAGGGGTCTCGCGGGCGCCCACCCAGGACGGGAAGGCGCAGTCCTCGACGGGGAGGTTGTCGTGCAGTGCGCGGAGGCCGACGGCGATCGCCGGGACGGCGACCTCCGGGCGGCGGATCCAGGGCTCCACCGCGGCCCCCGTGCCGTCGAGCGCGGCCGTCACCAGCACCTGGCCCGAATCGTCCCGCCCGACGTCGAGCACGCGCGGCACAGGATGGCGGCCGCTCAGCCAGGCTAGTCGGGCGCGCTCGTGCTCGAGATCCGGGGCGCCCCACGGGTTCCACTTCAGGTATCGGTCGCCCGAGCGGAAGGTCAGTCCGCCGAGCAGGTTGCGCCAGACCGCCTCGGGAACCTCGTCGGACTGGAGGAACCCCCGCACCAGCGCGGGCACCTCGACCGACCCGACCGGCGGGCCGGCGATCGCGGTCACCAGCGGCCGAGCCTCGCCTGCAGCACGGCGACGGCCGCCGGGCCGGCGGTGGACGTGCGCAGCACCTCGGATCCGAGCCGCACGAGCACCGCCCCGGCGCCGTCGAGCAGCTCCAGCTCCCGAGGCGCGACCCCGCCCTCGGGCCCCACAACGAGGGTGATGCGCTCGACCCCGTCGACCGGTACCTCGGTGAGAGCCGCGGATGCCGTCGGCTCCAGCACCAGCACGAGCCCCGGCAGGGCGGCGAGCTGGCCGGTGGTCGCGAGGGGCGCCACCTCGGGGACCCGGCTGCGGATCGCCTGCTTGCTCGCCTCCCGCACGATGGACGCCCAGCGCTCGCGTCCCTTCGCGGCCTTGGCGACGTCCCAGCGTGACACGCTGCGCTCGGCGGCCCACGGGATGACGCCCGTGATGCCGAGCTCGGTCGCCGCCTGCACAGCGAGCTCGTCGCGGTCGCCCTTGGCGAGCGCCTGCGCGAGCCAGAGCGCAGGCACAGGTGGTGCGTCCCGGCGCACCGAACGCACCTCGACGCTCAGCACTCCCCCGTCGGTGCCGGCGACCGCGCCGTCTGCGATCAGCCCGGCTCCGTCTCCCACGCTGACGGCCTCGCCGACGCGCAGGCGGGCGACCGTGATCGCGTGCCGCGCCTCGTCGCCCGTGACCCGCACGACGTCGCCGACCGCGGCATCCGCGGGCAGGTCGGGGGTGAGGTAGAGCGAGGCCACGCTAGATGTTGAGGAAGCGGTCGCGCAGCTTGGCGAACAGACCCTGCTGGAAGTGGGCGAACTCGGGGGCGACCGGACGACGGCTCTCGCTGAACTGCTTGATCAGCTGCGTCTCCTTGCTGTTGAGGCGCACCGGCGTCACCACCTGGATGCCGACCTTCAGGTCGCCGCGTCCGCCGCCGCGGAGGCGGGTCACCCCGCGGTCCTTGATGGTGACGATGTCGGCGCTCTGCGTGCCCTGCTTGATCTCGATCGAGACCGGCCCGTCGAGCGAGTCGAGGGTCGCGGTCGAGCCCAGGATCGCATCCGTCATCTGCACCTCGAGCGTCGCGAGCAGGTCGTCGCCGTTGCGGCTGAAGGTGTCGTGGTGCTTGACCTTGACCTCGAGGTACAGGTCGCCGTGCTCGCCGCCGGCCGGGCCCGCCTCGCCCTCGCCGGGCAGGTGCAGCCGCATGCCGGTGTCGACGCCCGCGGGCACGTCGACCGTGACCTTGCGCTTGGCGCGCACGCGACCCTGCGCCGCGCAGGTCGGGCACGGGTTCGGGATGACCGTGCCGTAGCCGCGGCAGGTGCCGCACGGGCTCGAGGTCATGACGTTGCCGAGAAGCGAGCGCATCGCGCGCTGGATCTGACCGGAGCCGCGGCAGATGTCGCAGGTGACCGGTGAGGTGCCGGGCGCGCAGCATGAGCCGTTGCAGGTCTCGCACAGGACGGCGGTGTCGACCTCGAGGTCGCGCTTCGTGCCGAAGATGATCTCGTCGAGGTCGACCTCGATGCGCATCAGGGCGTCCTGGCCGCGCTCGGTGCGCGACCGGGGTCCGGAGGTGCGGGCCTGCTGGCCGCCGAAGAACGTGTCGAAGATGTCGCCGAAGCCGAAGTTCTGGGCCCCGCCGCCGCCCCCGAATCCGGCCTGCGGCCCGAGGTCGTAGCGCTGACGCTGGTCCGCGTCGCTCAGCACGTCGTAGGCGTGGGTCACGCTCTTGAAGCGCTCGGCCGCCTCGTCGCTCGGGTTCACATCCGGATGCAGCTCGCGTGCCAGGCGCCGGTACGCCTTCTTGATCTCCTCGGGCGTCGCGGTGCGCTCCACGCCGAGGACCTCGTAATGGTCAGCCACAGTTCTCGTCAGTCCTCAATGCGATCGGGTCGCGGATGGTCAGTCTTCGCCGAGCAGCCGGGTCAGGTAGCGGGCCACGGCCCGCACGGCCACGATGTTGTTGGAGTAGTCCATGCGGGTCGGGCCGAGCACGCCGAGGCGCGCCACGCTGCCACCGGACGCGGAGTAGCCGGACGCGAGCACGCTCGTCTCGCCCAGGCCGAAGCCCGCGTTCTCGCGGCCGATCGAGACCGAGACGCCGTCGTCGTCGATCTCCATCTCGCCGAACAGCTTGAGCAGCGTGACCTGCTCCTCGATCGCCTCGAGCACCGGGTAGAGGCTGCCGCTGAAGTCGCCCTCGGTGCGGGCGAGGTTGGCGGCCCCGGCCATCACCAGGCGATCCTGGCGGTGCGCACCGACCTGATCCTGCAGGCTGGAGGCGATCGACGAGGCGATCTCGGATGCC
>CAXTSE010000028.1:0-20065 GCA_964246985.1 uncultured Microbacteriaceae bacterium | reverse complement strand
ATCCGCCACCTCGGCTCGGCCCTCACCGACGTCACGTATGTCTTCGACGAGCCGACGATCGGCCTGCACCCCCATGACATCCAGCGCATGAACGAGCTGCTGCTGCGGCTGCGCGACAAGGGCAACACGGTACTCGTCGTCGAGCACAAGCCCGAGGCGATCGCGATCGCCGACCACGTCGTCGACCTCGGCCCGCGAGCGGGCAAGCACGGCGGCGAGATCCAGTACGAGGGCACCGTCGCCGGACTCCGCGCGAGCGGCACTCTGACCGGGCGCCACCTGGACGACAAGGTGACCCTCCGCGCGACGCCGCGTGAGCGCACGGGGGTCCTCGAGATCCGCGGGGCGACCCGCCACAACCTCAAGGACGTCGACGTCGACGTGCCGCTCGGCATGCTCACCGTCATCACGGGGGTCGCCGGATCGGGCAAGAGCTCGCTCATCCACGGGTCGATCCCGGCCGGAGCCGACGTCGTGTCGGTCGATCAGGGGGCGATCCGCGGGTCGCGCCGCAGCAACCCGGCCACGTACACCGGGCTCCTCGACCCGATCCGCACCGCCTTCGCGAAGGCCAACGGCGTCAAGGCGGCGCTGTTCAGCGCCAACTCCGAGGGCGCGTGCCCGACCTGCAACGGCAACGGCGTCATCTACACCGACCTCGGGGTCATGGCGAGCGTGTCGACCATCTGCGAGGTGTGCGGGGGCAAGCGCTTCCAGCAGAAGGTGCTCGAGTACCAGCTCGACGGCAAGAACATCGCCGAGGTGCTCGCGATGAGCGTCGACGAGGCCCGCGACTTCTTCGGCACGGGGCCGGCGCACGCGATCCTCGACCGCATGAGCGACGTCGGTCTGGGCTACCTGAGCCTCGGCCAGCCGCTCACCACCCTGTCAGGCGGGGAGCGCCAGCGACTGAAGCTCGCCATCCACATGGCCGACAAGGGCGGCATCTACGTGCTCGACGAGCCCACCACAGGCTTGCACCTCGCCGATGTCGAGCAGCTGCTCGGCCTCCTGGATCGCCTGGTCGAGTCGGGCAAGTCGGTGATCGTCATCGAGCATCACCAGGCGGTCATGGCGCACGCCGACTGGATCATCGACATCGGACCGGGGGCCGGCCACGACGGCGGGCGTGTCGTCTTCGAGGGCACTCCCGCCGACCTCGTCGCCGACCGCTCGACCCTCACCGGGCAGCACCTGGCCGAGTACATCGGCGCCTGAGGCGAGGGGCTGCTCATTGCCGGGCCGCCGGGGCCCAATTCTCAGGACGCGAGGCCGAGCAGCTCCCGCGCCGTGGGCGCTCCGACCGGCACGCTCGTCTGCTCGATCACGTCGCCCGCACCGACCGTGCCGTTCCGCACGACCCGCGCGTACACGCCGAGCCGCCCGGCATCGGCGAAGCGCTTGACCCATCCCCGCGCGTCGGCCCCGCCGACCCAGCGTGCGAACGTCATGCAGGGCGTGCGGGATCGGGTCACCTCGAGCTCGAGACCGCTGTCTCCGAGCACCCAGCGGGTCCCGACGACTGCCGCGCTGACCTCGATCCCGTCTACCCGCAGGTTCTCGCCGAACCATCCCGGCGCCAGCTCGCGCCCGAGCTGGGCCGACCAGAAGTCGGCGTCCTCCTGCGAGTACAGGTACACGGCTTGCTCGAGGCCGCCGTGGTACTTGCGGTCAGCTTGCACGTCGGCCCGCAGTCCGTACCGCCCGACCTTGACCCGGCCCTCCACAGCGCGCTTGTCGATCCCGGTCACGCCGACCATGCCGGAATCACGTCTCAGCTCGTGGACGATGCAGGCGGCGAGCACGGTTCCCATGCCCCGAGCCTAGAGGCGCGGCTACCGGTCCGATCGCGGATCGGCGGCGTGATCCGGCGGCCGTGACTCGTGGTCAGCGGATGTCGCCGTCGAGATAGCGCCAGTGCCCGCCATCGCGTGCGAAGCGGCTGCGCTCGTGCAGCAGCCCGGCGCCGGAGGCGTCGCGGTACGACGCTCGGAACTCGACGATGCCCGTCTGATCGTCGAGCCGGCCCGCGACCGAGTCGACGATCTGCAGACGACGCCAGACGACATCCGCGTCCAGTTCGAGAGATGACGGCCGGGTCGTCGGATGCCAGCTCGAGAGCAGGTACCCGGTCAGACCCAGCGCGAAGGCCGTGTAGCGCGAGCGCATGAGATCCACGGCAGTGGCGGCCGGAGCGCCGGCGTGCACCGGCCCGCAGCAGTCGGGGTATCGCACCCCCGTGCCGCACCTGCACGGCTCGCCGGGCTCGCCGGGCTCGCCGGGCTCGGCGACGCGGTCCGACGGTTCCGTCATCTGCCCATGATGCCCCAGGGCCGCTCGGTACGATCTACCCGTGACGTCGACGACACTCCCCCGCACCCGCCCGTCCGATCAGGGGGTCGACGCCCGCGGCATCCTCTCGTTTCTCGACGACCTCGCATCCCGGCCCGGCGTCGAGCTGCACAGCATGATGCTGCTGCGACACGGCTCGGTCGTCGCCGAGGGCTGGTGGGCACCGTACTCGTCCGGGCGCCCGCACCTGCTGTACTCGATCAGCAAGAGCTTCACGTCCACAGCGCTGGGCTTCGCCGTCGAGGAGGGACTCGTCGGTCTCGACGACACGATCCTCTCCCACTTCCCGGAGCTCGATGCGGAGGTCACCGATCCGCGGTCGCGCGGGATGCTCGTCCGTCACGCCGCAGCGATGGCGAGCGGTCATCTCGTCGACCAGATCGACATCGCGCGGGCCGCGGACCCTGTCGATCTCGTGCGTGGCTTCCTGCTCTCGCCGCCCGACGCCGAGCCCGGAACGGTGTTCGCCTACAACCAGATGTGCACGTTCACCCTCGCCGCGATCATCCAGAAGGCCGCGGGGATGCCCCTCACCGCGTACCTGCGCCCTCGGCTCCTCGACCCGCTCGGCATCGGCGAGGTCGGCTGGCTGACCGACGAGCAGGGGCGCGAGCTCGGCTTCAGCGGGTTCCACGCGACCACGGACGCCGTCGCCAAGCTCGGACAGCTCTACCTGCAGCGGGGTCATTGGGACGGCGAGCAGCTGCTGAGCGCCGAGTGGATCGACGAGGCGACGCAGTCGCACGTCGGCAATCACGCCGACGGCGCCCCGGACTGGAGCCAGGGGTACGGATTCCAGTTCTGGATGGCGCGCCACGGCTACCGGGGCGATGGCGCCTACGGTCAATTCTGCGTAATCCTCCCCGAGCAGGATGCGGTGCTCGCGATCACCGGACAGACCACCGACATGCAGGCCGTGCTCGACGCAGCGTGGACGCACCTCCTGCCGGCGATGTCGGCGGACACGGACGCATCGGACGCGGCTGAACGCGAGCTGGTCGACCGGCTGGCATCGGCGTCACTGGCCCCCGTCGTCGGCACCAGTCTGACCGCAGGATTCCGCAGCTACGCCCCGACAGCAGCCAACCGCATCCGGAGTCTCACCGAGGTGTCCGTCGCGCCGGGAGATCAGGTCACGATCGTCGACTCCGGCGTCCCGATGTCATTCGCCCTCGGCACCGGCGAGTGGACCGTCACCGATGCAGGAGCGGCGAGCGGCGGGCAGCTCGCGTCTGGGGTCGTCGCGATCGAGATGATCCTGCTCGAGACACCGCACCGTCTGCGCATCGAGTGCGATGACGACGGCTTCGCCGCGCATTGGATCACGGCGCCGCTGCACTCGTTGCCGCTCGCCGACATGCGGATGCCGAACTGACGGGTCGTCGTGCTTCTCACGTGAAAGCTCAGCGCTTTCGCTTCTCCCGCACACGCATGTTGACATTGATCGGGGTGCCCTCGAAGCCGTAGACCTCTCGCAGGCGGCGCTGGATGAACCGGCGGTACTGCGGGTCGAGGAACCCGGTCGTGAACAGCACGAAGGTCGGCGGGCGGGTCGAGGCCTGCGTTCCGAACAGGATGCGGGGCTGCTTGCCTCCGCGTACCGGGTGCGGGTGCTCGGCCGTGAGCTCGGCGACGAGCGCGTTGAGCTTGCCCGTCGGGATGCGCGTGTCCCAGCTCTCGAGGGCGACCTCGAGGGCGGGAACGAGCTTCTCGAGGTGGCGGCCGGTGCGCGCCGAGATGTTGACCCGCGGCGCCCACGCGACGTGGGCGAGGTCGCGCTCGATCTCGGTCTCGAGGTAGCGGCGACGGTCGTCGTCGAGCAGGTCCCACTTGTTGTACGCGAGCACGAGCGCGCGGCCCGACTCGAGAACGAGGTCGATGATGCGCAGATCCTGCACCGAGACCGGCTCGGTCACGTCGAGCACGACGACCGCGACCTCGGCCTTCTCGAGGGCGGCGCTGGTGCGGAGCGACGCGTAGAAGTCGGCCCCCTGCTGGAGGTGGACTCGCTTGCGGATGCCGGCGGTGTCGACGAATGTCCAGATCTTCCCGCCGAGCTCGACCTGCTCGTCGACGGGATCGCGGGTGGTTCCCGCGAGCTCGTTGACGACGACGCGCTCCTCGCCCGCGGCCTTGTTGAGCAGCGAGCTCTTCCCGACGTTGGGGCGCCCGATGATGGCGACGCGACGCGGCCCGCCGATCTCCTGTTTGGCGACCGCCGACACATCCGGCAGCACCGTCATCACGTGGTCGAGCACATCGGCGACGCCGCGGCCGTGCAGGGCCGAGACCGGCCACGGCTCGCCGAGTCCGAGACTCCAGAGCTCGGCGGCCTGCGGGTCCTTGATGGCGTCGTCGGCCTTGTTGGCGACGAGGATGACGGGGCGCTTCGAGGCGCGCAGCATCCGCACGACGTGCTCGTCGGTCGCCGTGGCGCCGACGTTGATGTCGACAACGAACAGCACGGCGTCGGCGAGGTCGACCGCGACCTCCGCCTGGGCGGCGACCGAGGCGTTGATGCCCTGCGCGTCCGGCTCCCAGCCGCCGGTGTCGACGACGGTGAACCGGCGGCCGAGCCACTCGCTCTTGTAGGTGACGCGGTCGCGGGTGACGCCGGGGGTGTCCTCGACGACGGCCTCGCGACGCCCCAGGATGCGGTTGACCAGCGCGGACTTGCCGACGTTCGGCCGACCCACGATCGCGAGCACCGGAAGCGCGGGCAGATATGTGATGCCGTCCGGACCGGCTTCGGCGGCCTCGAGCAGGTCGAGGTCCTCCTCGTCGAGGTCGTAGTCCGACAGGCCGGCGCGCAGCGAGGCGGCGCGCTGCTCGGCCTCCTCCTCGTCGAGGGCCGCGAGACGCTCGGCGAGCGCGGGATCGAACTCGTCGCCGATCTCGTCGTCGCCTGCGAGGTGCGTGGAGTCGATGGGCTCGGGCGTCTGGCGCTCGTCGGTCATGGGGATCCTGTCAGTCGGAAGTCGTGCTGCGCACCAGCTCCACCACGGCCTGGACCGTCTGGTCGAAGTCGAGCTCCGTGGAGTCGATCGTGGTCACGCCGGGAGCCGCCGTGAGGAAGTCCACGACCTGGGCGTCCTTGCGGTCACGTTCGCGCAACTGCTGCGCCGTCGCGGCGGCCTCGGGGCCGAGCTCGGCGGAGCGCCTGGCAATCCTAACGTCTTCGTCGGCGGTGAGGAGGATCCGCACGGGTGCATCCGGGGCGACCACGGTCGTGATGTCGCGTCCCTCGACGACGATCCCGACGCCGTCCGTGCTCGCGATGATGCGACGGAAGGCGTCGGTGAGGGCGCTGCGCACCTCCGGGACCTTGGCCACGGCGCTCACGGCCGCGGTGATCCGGGGCTCTCGGATGGCTGACGTGACGTCCACGGGGCCGACCCGCACGGTCGTCCCCGTGTCGCTGAGATCGGTCGCGTAGGGGAAGTCGTCGAGGATGCCGACGACCGCGTCGACGTCGTCGAGATCGACGCCGTCCTCGAGGCCCTTCCAGGTGAGCGCGCGGTACGCCGCACCCGTGTCGAGGAAGGCGAATCCGAGGGCGCGAGCCGCTGCCCGACTCACGCTGGACTTGCCGCTGCCGGCGGGGCCGTCCACGGCGACGACGACGCTCATCGCTCCGCCTCCACCAGCGACCAGCCGCGCGCCTCGAGCGCCGCCGCGAGCGTCAGAGCGGCCTGGGGCAGCACCGAGATCTCGGCGAATCCGACCTGCGCCCCCGGCGAGTGCTCGAGCCGCAGGTCCTCCATGTTGACGCCCTCCTCGCCCACCTCGGTGAGCAGACGCGCGAGCTGGCCGGGGGTGTCGTCGATCTTCACCACGAGCGCCGCGTAGCGCCTGTCCTGTCCGTGCTTGCCGGGGATGCGCGAGACCCCGTCGTTGCCTGCCGCGATGGTGTCGGCGATCGCGCGGCGGGAACCCGGCTGATCGGGCTGCTCGAGCGCCCGCAGCACCGTGTCGAGGTCGTCGCGGAGCGGGCGCAGCACCTCGGCGATCGCGTCGGCGTTCGCCCCGAGGATCTGCACCCAGAGCGTCGGGTCGCTCGACGCGATCCGGGTCGTGTCGCGGAGGCCCTGGCCCGAGAGACCGAGGGATGCGTCGGTGCCGTCGCGCAGGCGGGCGGCGAGCAGCGAGGCCACGAGCTGCGGCGCGTGCGAGACGAGGGCGACGCTGCGATCGTGGTCGCGCGCATCCATCTCGATCGGCACCCCGCCGAGGTCGAGGATCATGTCCTCGATGAGAGCCGCACGGCGGTAGCTGATGCCGTCGTGACCGGCGACGATCCACGGTCGTCCCGTGAAGAGATCGGCCCGTGCCGACACCGCTCCCCCGCGCTCGCGGCCGGCCATCGGATGCGTCCCCAGGTAGCGCGACAGGTCGGCTCCGCGGGAGCGCAGCTCCTCGAGCGGCGCGACCTTGACGCTCGCGACATCGGTGACCAGCGCCTGCGGATACCGCGCGAGCTCGGCGGCGACCACGTCGGCGGTCACGTCGGGCGGAACGGCGACCACGACGAGGCCGGGTGCATCGCCCTCCGCCGGGGCGCGGCCTGCTCCGTAGTCGACCGCGAGGCGGCGCGCGGACGGCGACGCGTCGTCGACGATGACATCGACGCCGTGCTCGCGGAGACCCAGGCCGATGCTGGCCCCGAGGAGTCCGCTGCCGACGACGCGCACCTGTGCGCTCAGTCGGCGGTCGTTCATCGGTCGGGGTCCTCTCCGCCCGCGCGGGCGATGGTCAGCAGCTGACCGAGTTCCACTGTAGTGAGATCACGCGTGCGCCCGATCGGCAGCGTGCCGAGGTGGAGCGGGCCGAACTGGCGGCGCACCAGCTCGATGACAGGGTGCCCCACGGCATCCAGCATGCGCCGGACGATGCGGTTGCGCCCGGAGTGCAGCGTGACCTCGACCATGGTGCGACCGCGCGAGGACTCTCCGACGACGCGCGCGCGATCGGCGGCGATGGGGCCGTCCTCGAGCTCGACGCCCGACTCGAGCCGTCGCAGCGTCGCGGCCGTGGCATCCCCCTCCACCGTCGCGATGTAGGTCTTGGTGACCCCGAACGACGGATGCGCGAGCACGTGCGCGATGGCACCGTCGTTGGTCAGCAGCAGCAGGCCGCTCGTGTCGGAGTCGAGCCGGCCCACGTTGAAGAGCCGTTCCTCGTAGGCGGTGGTGAACTCGCGCAGGTCGGGACGCCCCCGCTCGTCGGCGAGCGAGCTCACGATGCCGCGCGGCTTGTTGAGCATGATGTAGCGCTTACCCGGATCGAGCTGCACGGCGATGCCGTCGACCGAGACCTCGTCGACGGCGGGATCCACGCGTCGGCCCTGCTCGGTCACGACCTCGCCGTTCACCTCGATGCGCCCCTCGGCGATGTAGTTCTCGATGACGCGGCGGGATGCGACACCGGCCGCCGCGAGCACCTTCTGCAGGCGCTCTCCTTCGGGCATGTCGCTCATCGCGTCGCGGAGAGCTCGTCGAAGCCCTCCACCCCGTCGGTGAGGAGCGGCGAGATCGGAGGCAGCTCGTCGATCGAGTTGATGCCGAGCTGGGTCAGGAGCAGGTCGGTGGTCGCGTAGTGGATCGCCCCGGTCTCGGCGTCGGTGAATGCCTCGGTGATGAGTCCGCGCCCGAGGAGGGTGCGCACCACCGAGTCGACGTTGACCGCTCGGATCGAGGCGATCGCCCCGCGGCTGATCGGCTGCTTGTAGGCGATCACCGACAGCGTCTCGAGGGCGGCCTGCGACAAGCGGGTCGGGTTCTGCGTCAGCACGAACTCCCGCACCACGTCGTCGTGGTCGGCCCGGACGTACAGTCGCCATCCGCCGCCCACCTCGCGCAGCTCGAACCCTCGCCGGGGTCCGCCCGCCTCGCCGTCGTAGTCGGCCACCAGCCTCTCGATCGACTGCCGCACCGCCGGAACGGGCACGCCGAGCGCCGTCGCCAGCGAGACCACGCCGAGCGGCTCGTCGGCGACGAGCAGGATCGCCTCGAGGGCACGCTCGACGTCGACCGCCGCGCCGGCCTCCGCTTCTGCTTCGGTCACCTCAGTCATAGTCCGCTCCCAGATCGGCGAGGCTGTCATCGGTCCAGTGCCCGGCCGTCCATCGGAGAGTCAGCTCTCCCAGCGGCTCGATCTGCTCGAAGGAGATCGCCGCGTGCCGGTACAGCTCGAGCACCGCGAGGAAGCGCGCGACGACGACGCCCGTCGCCTCCGCGCCGGCGATGAGCTGCCGGAACGTCATCGGCTCGCCCTGCCGCAGGGCGGCCACGACGTGGGCCGCCTGCTCGCGGATGCTGACCAGCGGCGCGTGCAGGTGGTCGAGCCCGACGACGGGGAGCTCGCGCGGCGAGAAGGCCAGCACGGCGAGCGCCGCGAAGTCGTCGACGCTCAGGGTCCAGACCAGCTCGGGTGTCTGCTTGCGGTACTTCTCCTCGAGGCGCACCGAGCGCACGTGCCGCGTCGACTCCGCATCGAGGCGGGAGGAGAACCAGGATGCGGCCTCCTTGAATGCCCGGTACTGCAGCAGACGGGCGAACAGCAGGTCGCGGGCTTCGAGCAGCGCCACGTCCTCGGCGTCGACCAGCTCGCCCTGGGGCAGCAGCCCGGCGACCTTCAGGTCGAGCAGGGTCGCCGCGACGAGCAGGAACTCGCTGGCCTGATCGAGCTCGTCGTCGGTGTCGAGGTCGCGCAGGTACGAGATGAACTCGGCGGTCACGCTGCTGAGCGAGATCTCGGTGATGTCGAGGTCGTGCTTGGCGATGAGCGACAGCAGCAGGTCGAACGGCCCGTCGAAGTTGCCGAGGCTGAGTCGGAAGCCGACCGGCTCGGCGGCGGACGCGTCCGCCGGTGCGGAATCCAGACGAACGGCCTCGACGACCGTCGTCTCGCCGCCGCCGTCAGGCGATGGCGCCACGCGTGATCAGCTCTCTCGCCACCTGGCGGTACGCTCCCGCCGCCGCGTGCTCGGGCGCGAAGCTGGCCAGGGGCTCACCGGCGACCGACGCATCCGGGAACTTCACGGTGCGGCCGATCACCGTCTCGAGCACCTTGTCGCCGAAGGCGTCGACGACGCGCTCGAGGACCTCCCTCGAGTGCAGGGTGCGTGAGTCGTACATCGTAGGAAGGATACCGTCCAGCTCGATCGCCGGATTCAGGCGGTCGCGCACCTTGTCGATGGTCTCCACCAGCAGCGCCACGCCGCGCAGGGCGAAGAACTCGCACTCGAGCGGGATCAGCACGCCGTGGGCGGCGGTCAGCGCGTTCACGGTGAGCAGCCCCAGCGACGGCTGGCAGTCGACGAGGATCACGTCGTAGTCGTTGATGATCGGCCGGAGCACGCGCGCCAGGATCTGCTCGCGGGCGACCTCGTTGACGAGATGCACCTCGGCGGCCGACAGGTCGATGTTGGCCGGGATGACGTCGAGGCCCTCGATGTTGGTGGGGTGGATCGTGCCGGCGATGTCCTTGGTGGTGCCGAGGAGGAGGTCGTAGATGGTGACGACATCGTGGGTCTGGACACCGAGTCCGGCGCTCAGCGCGCCCTGCGGATCGAAGTCGACCGCGAGCACACGTCGCCCGTACTGGGCGAGCGAGGCGCCGAGGTTGATCGTGGTCGTGGTCTTGCCGACGCCGCCCTTCTGGTTGCACAGGGCGATGATGCGCGCGGGGCCGTGGGAGGTCAGCGGAGCGGGCTCGGGGAACTCCCGCAGGGGTCGACCGGTGGGTCCGAGCTTGGGCGGCTCCATACCCGGCAACTCGGTGACATCCTGGCGCTGCGCTGACATGGTGCGAGTGTACGTCCGGCCCTGTGAGCGACTCGGGCGGCGCGCGTCAAGTGATGGTTGAGGGTTACCGTGCGCGCGGGTGCGCGGTCGCATACGCGTCGCGCAGCGCGTCCGCGGTCACGCGCGTGTAGATCTGCGTGGTGGCGACGCTGGCGTGGCCGAGGAGCTCCTGCACCACCCGCACGTCGGCGCCGCCCTGCAGGAGGTGGGTGGCGAACGAGTGCCGCATGCTGTGCGGCGACAGCTCGATGCCGAGCTCGGCACGCTCGGCGGCTCCCCGGATGATCAGCCACGCGTTCTGACGCGAGAGCCGGGCACCCCGCATGCCGAGGAACAGCGCGGGCGTCGCATGCCCGCGCGCCGACAGCCCGGGGCGCGCTCGCACCAGGTACGACTCGATCGCCGAGCGGGCGTAGCTGCCGACCGGCACGATCCGGGTCTTGCCGCCCTTGCCGAAGAGCCGCACGACGTCGGCGACCCCCTCGGCGTCGACGATGTCGTCGAGGTTGAGGCCGACGGCCTCCGACACCCGCGCACCCGTCGCGTAGAGCAGCTCGAGCAGCGCTCGATCGCGCAGGTGCGCGTCGTCGTCCCCCTCCGTCGCGGCGAGCACCCGCTCGACCTGCTCGATGGTCAGCGCCTTGGGCAGGCGGCTGGGCAGCTTCGGCGCGACGAGGTCGACCGACGGGTCGCTCGGCACGATCCCCTCGTCCACGAGGAAGCGCACGAACCCCCGGATCGACGACAGGGTGCGCGTGACCGACGACGCGGCGAGCGGATCCGCGCCCTCCCGCAACGAGCGGAGGTAGCCTCCCAGCCGCGCGGCCGTCACGCCGTCTGCATCCCGCACTCCGGCATCCGCGAGCGTGATGAGCAGCGCGGTCAGGTCCCGGCGGTACGCGGCCACCGTGTTGGCCGACCGCCCACGCTCGATCGCGACGTGCCGCAGGTAGCGGTCGAGCTGGCGCTCGAGCGGCGAGCTACCGACGTCGGGCATGCGCGGCCAGCACGGCGATGGCCAGCAGGGCGTTGGTGAGCCGTCCGTCGAGCACGGCGGCGACCGCCTCGTCGAGCGACACCCAGCGCGGCACGATCTCGGCCTCCTCGTCGGTGCGCTCGTAACCGGTGGTGGTAGCCGACAGCCGACGCGCCTCGTAGACGGTCACCGACTCGTCGCTCTGGCCCGGTGACGGGTGGAACAGCAGCGGCTCGCTCCACTCCGCCGCGACCAGGTCGACCTCCTCGGCCAGCTCGCGCTTCGCGGCGTCGAGCGGGTCCTCGCCGGGCTGGTCGAGGAGCCCCGCGGGGATCTCCCACTCGCGCAACCGGGTCGGCAGCCGGTACTGGTTGATCAGCAGCACCCGGTCCTCGTCATCGACGGCGAGCACGGCCACCGCTCCGTGGTGGGTCGTGTACTCGCGAAGCATCGTCGACGTGCCGAACGCGACCGTCTCGCGCACGACGTCGAAGACCTTGCCCTCGAACACCGTGTCCGCCTCGAGGATCCGGGGCAGATCGGCGTCATCGCGGAGCGGTCCCGACGTGAGCGCCTCGAGGTCGACCACGGTCAGACGCCGGCGTGCTCGGTCGAGCCCTCGACGACCGGGGTCTGGCCGGTCTCGGCCACCTCGAACAGCCGCGACGCGCGCTGCCGCTCGAGCGCTGCCCCGACCAGCCCGCGGAACAGCGGGTGCGCGCGGTTGGGTCGCGACCGCAGCTCGGGGTGGGCCTGCGTCGCGACGTAGAACGGGTGCACGTCGCGGGGCAGCTCGACGAACTCGACGAGCGAGCGGTCGGGCGACACTCCGGAGAAGACGAGCCCCGCGGCGGCGATCTGGTCGCGGTAGTGGTTGTTGACCTCGTAGCGGTGCCGGTGGCGCTCGCTGATCGACGGCGCCCCGTAGAGCTCCTCGACGATCGAGCCAGGCTCGAGCGCGGCCTCGTACAGGCCGAGGCGCATCGTGCCGCCGAGGTCGCCCGACGAGATGATGTCGACCTGCTCGGCCATCGTCGCGATCACGGGGAACTCGGTGTCGGGGTCGAACTCGCTCGACGAGGCGCCGGCGAGGCCGACCACGTTGCGCGAGTACTCGATGACCATGCACTGGAGCCCGAGGCACAGGCCGAGCACGGGGATCCGGTTCTCGCGGGCGAAGCGCAGCGCGCCGAGCTTGCCCTCGATACCGCGCACCCCGAATCCGCCGGGCACGCAGATGCCGTCGACGTCGCCGAGACGCCGCGCGGCGCCCTCGGGCGTCTCGCACTCGTCGGACGGCACCCAGCGCAGCGAGACCTTCGTCTCCTGGGCGAAGCCGCCGGCCTTCAACGCCTCGCTGACCGACAGGTAGGCGTCGGGCAGGTCGATGTACTTGCCCACCAGCGCGATCGTGACCTCGTGCTTGGGCTCGTGGACCGCGTGCAGCAGCTGCTGCCAGCCGTCCCAGTCGACGTCGCCGGCGGCGTCGAGGCCGAGCTGCTCGATGATGTAGGCGTCGAGACCCTGGTCGTTGAGCATCGTCGGGATGTCGTAGATCGACGGCACGTCGACGGCGTTGACGACGGCGCGCTCGTCGACGTCGCACATGAGCGCGATCTTGCGCTTGTTGGGCTCGCTGACCGGGCGGTCGCTGCGCAGCACCAGCGCATCCGGCTGGATGCCGATCGAGCGGAGCGCGGCGACCGAGTGCTGCGTCGGCTTCGTCTTCTGCTCTCCCGACGCTCCCATGTAGGGCACCAGCGAGACGTGCACGAAGAACACGTTGCGGCGGCCGAGCTCGTGGCGCACCTGGCGCGCGGACTCGATGAACGGCTGGGACTCGATGTCGCCGACAGTGCCGCCGATCTCGGTGATGATGACGTCGGGCACAGGGCCGCCGTCGACGGGCGGCTGGGCCTGCAGCCGCATGCGGCGCTTGATCTCGTCGGTGATGTGCGGGATGACCTGCACGGTGTCGCCGAGGTACTCGCCGCGGCGCTCGCGGGCGATGACGCGCGAGTAGATCTGCCCGGTGGTGACGTTGGCAGCTTCATCGAGGCTGATGTCGAGGAAGCGCTCGTAGTGGCCGATGTCCAGGTCGGTCTCGGCTCCGTCGTCCGTGACGAAGACCTCACCGTGCTGGAACGGGTTCATCGTGCCCGGATCCACGTTGAGATACGGGTCGAGCTTCTGCATCACGACGCGCAGGCCGCGCGCGGTCAGAAGGTTGCCCAGACTCGCGGCGGTGAGACCCTTGCCGAGCGAGCTGACGACACCTCCGGTGACGAAGATGTGCTTGGTTACGACCGTTCCCGTTTTGACCACCACGGGGTTTCAACCTATCCCACGTTGCGGGTGTCCCGCTCGGACACTCCGCCCGCGCCGGTCACCGAGATGAATCCCACCGACCGTGGGCCGCCTCCAGCAGCTCGCGGGCGTGCGCGAGCGCCGACTCGGACTCGGGCGAGCCGCTCAGCAGCCGCGCCATCTCGCGCGCACGGTCGTCGGCGTGCACCCGACGCACACTGCTCTCGGTGATGGATCCGTCGCTGCCCTTGACGACCGTGAGGTGGTTGCCGGCGAACGCTGCCACCTGCGCGAGGTGGGTGACGACGATGACCTGGGCGGTCTCGGACAGCCGTGCGAGCCGCCGCCCGATCTCGGTGGCGCTCGCTCCGCCGACCCCCGCGTCGACCTCGTCGAAGACGAAGGTCGGCACCGGATCGCTGCCGGCCAGCACGACCTCGATGGCGAGCATCACGCGCGACAGCTCGCCTCCGGACGCGCCCTTGGCGAGCGGCCGCGGCTCGGATCCGCTGTGCGGCTGCAGGAGGATCGCGACCTGGTCGCGCCCCGTCATGCCGAGCGGCTTGTCGGACAGCTCGATCGAGAGGCGGGCATCGGGCATCGCCAGAGCTCCGAGCTCGGCGCTCACGGCGTCGGACAGCTCGGATGCCGCGCGCAGCCTGCGCTCGGTGAGCGCGGCAGCCAGCTCGTCGACCTTCGCGCGGTCGGCCTCCACCTCGGCGCCGAGAGCCTCGATGCGATCAGCGTCGCTGTCGAGCTCGAGCAGCCGGCTGCTGCCGGTCTCGAGGTGGTCGATGACGTCGTCGATCGTCGGACCGTAGCGGCGCGCGAGGGTTGCCAGCTCGGACCTGCGCTGCTGGATCGTCTCGAGCTCGCGTCCGGAGTCGGCGTCGAGCGACCCGAGGTAGCTCGAGAGCTCGCCCGAGATCTCGGCGAGCGCGAACGACGCCGACGCCAGCGACTCCGAGATCGGGACGAGCGCCGGGTCGTGCGACACGACGCGGTCGACGGCCCGACGCGCGCTGTCGACCAGCCCCACCGCATCGGCGCCCACCTCGCCGAGCTGCGCGGAGATCGCCTCCTGCGCCTCGACGGCGGCGAGCCGCAGATCTTCCAGGTTGGTGAGGCGCTCGGCGCGCTCGGACAGCTCGGCGTCCTCGCCGCGCTGCGGTGCAGCCGCCTCGATCTCGTCCATCGCGAGTCGGAGCTCGTCGGCCTCGCGGCTGCGGCGGTCGCGTTCCGCGACGAGCACGTCGAACTCGCCCTGCGCCGTCTGCCACCGCTGGAACACGTCCTGGTAGTCCCCGAGCAGGGACGCGAACTCCGGCCCGGCGAATCGGTCGAGCGCCTCGCGCTGCGCCGTCGAGGTGCGCAGCCGGATCTGCTCCGACTGGCCGTGCACGACCACCAGCTGCTGCCCGATCTCGCCCAGCACGCCCACGGGGGCGGCGCGGCCGCCGACGATGGCCCGGCTGCGGCCGTCCGCCGACACGGATCGGCCGAGGATGAGCTGCGCGCGCCCCGCGTCGCTGGGGTCGAGGTCTCCCCCGGCGTCGCGCACGCGCTCGGCCACGGGACCCCGGTCGTCGACCAGCCAGTGGCCCTCGACGACAGTCTGGGCGGATCCGGAGCGGATCGCGGCGCTGTCGGCACGGTCCCCGAGCAGCAGTCCGAGCGCCGTCACGACCATCGTCTTGCCCGCGCCGGTCTCCCCGGTGAGGGCCGTGAATCCCGGGCCGAGCGGCAGCCGTGCCTCGCCGATCACTCCGAGATCGCGGATCGTGATCTCCTCGATCACGCTCGACCGCCCTCGTCGCCGACGGGGCCGCGCCAGCCGACGACAGGCAGGCCGAACTTGCGCACGAGGCGGTCGGTGAACGGGCCGGGATTGAGCCGCGCCAGCCGCACGGGGATCGGGGAGCGTCGGGCGACGACCCTCGCGCCGCTCGGCAGGTCGAAGGTGCGACGGCCGTCGCACCAGAGCACGCCGGCGCCGGCGGACCGCTCGAGCAGCTCGACCGCGAGCGCCGAGTCGGGCCCGACGACGAGGGGTCGCGCGAACAGGGCGTGCGCCGACAGCGGCACCATGAGCAGGGCGTCGACACTCGGCCAGACGACGGGACCGCCCGCCGAGAACGAGTACGCGGTCGAGCCGGTGGGCGTCGACATGACGACGCCGTCGCACCCGAAGGTCGACAGGGGGCGCCCGTCGACCTCGACGACGACCTCGAGGGACCGCTCGCGACTGGCCTTCTCGACGGAGGCCTCGTTGAGCGCCCACGTCTCGTGGATCACCACGTCGTCGAGCTTGACCCGCACGGAGAGCGTCATGCGCTCCTCGACCTCGTAGTCGCGGGCGAGAGCGCGCTCGACCGAGGCGCGCAGGTCTTCGCGCTCCGCCTCGGCCAGGAAGCCCACGTGGCCGAGGTTGACGCCGAGGAGCGGCGCGTTGCAGCCGCGCGACAGCTCTGCCGCGCGCAGGATCGTGCCGTCGCCGCCCAGCACGATCACGAGCTCGAGGTCGTGGAGCGCGACGTCGGTGCCGAGCACCTGGAGGGGCGCGAGAGCCGGATCCGCGGCGAGGAGGTCGTCGTGCTCGTCGGCCGAGACCACGGGCGTGAGCCCGGCATCGATCAACTGGCGGCACACCTCGACGCCGGCCTGCAGCGAGTCGGGGCGCCCGGTGTGCGCGACGACGAGCAGATGGCGTTGCTCGGCCATGTCGTCCTCTCGTTTGCGGGTGCTCGGGGTTTCTCGGGAAGTCAGGGAAGGGCGGATACCGCCTCCCCCCATTCTGTCGGATTGGTTCCGACAGCGATGGACAGCCAGACCAGGTACTCCTGATTCCCCGACCCTCCGACGACGGGGGAGGAGATGACGCCCGCGGTCGGCAGCCCGAGATCCCATGCCGCCCAGAGCACGCCCGACACGGCGTCGTGACGCAGGGCGCGGTTGCGCACGATGCCCTCGCGGATGCCGGGGCGACCGACCTCGAACTGCGGCTTCACGAGCAGCACGAAGTCGGCGACTCGACCCACGGTCTCGACCAGCGCGGGAAGCACCAGAGGCAGCGAGATGAACGAGATGTCGGCGACCACCAGCGTCGGCACCTCCGACGTGCGCGACTCCTTCGCGAGCTCCGACGCGGTGAGCGAGCGGGCGTTGACACCCTCGACGATCCGCACGCGAGGATCGGTGCGCACGACCTCGGCCAGCTGCGCGTGTCCCACGTCGAGCGCGATGACCTCCCGCGCCCCCCGCTCGAGCAGCACCTGAGTGAAGCCCCCGGTCGACGCTCCCACATCGAGGGCGAGCCGCCCGTCGATCGGCACCGGGAACGCATCCAACGCGGCGACCAGCTTGCCCGCCGACCGGCTCACGTATCGGTCCTCGCCGTCGACGGTCAGCGCCGCATCCGCCCCGACCTTGATCGACGCCTTGAGCGCGGGCCTCCCGTCGACGGTGACCCGCCCCTCGTCGATGGCGAGGACGGCCAGCGCGCGCGAGCGCGCCAGCCCTCGACGCACGAGCTCTGCGTCGAGCCGGCCGCCGACCGAGGCCGCCTCTGCTGCGGCCGCGTCCCCGGATTCCGGATCAGGCATGCGGTCGCGCGTCGCCGGCCTCGAGGGCGGCGCGCAGCTGCTCGTGCACCTGCGCGAAGGCCTCGGCGCGACGCTCGAGCGGCTGGTCCTCGATGAGCTTGAGGCGGGAGAGCAGAGCGCTCGGATCGGAGTCAGGGGTCGCGTCGCTCATGGTCTACGAATATAGCCGCGGGTCGACATCGAGGGCGTAGATCGCGACCCCGGCGCCCCACACAGCCGCGCAGCCCGCGCGCAGCAGGTCGATCGGGGCGGCTCGTGGCGTGTCGACGCGCACGGCCCGGCCCGCGATCCTCACCGATGCCGGGCCGGACGTGAACACCCGGTCGCCCGTCCGCTTGTCCACGCTCTCGACGGGCGCCGGGTACGGCTCGAACAGCTGCCGCAGGTCGGCGAGCAGGTAGTCGGGGCGCGAGTCGGCATCAGCCGCCAGCACCTGCTTCGGCCCGTCGATGCCGGTGAGGACGAGCGCCGAGAGCATGCCGGCGCGGTTGGCCCCGAGGATGTCGGTGTCGAGACGATCGCCGATGAACAGGGGCTTCGCCGCCTGGAAGCGCTGTGCGGCGGTGTCGAAGATGGGTCGCTCGGGCTTGCCCGCGACGACGGGAAGACGCCCGACCGCCGTGTGCACGGCCGACACCAGGGTGCCGTTGCCGGGAGCCGTGCCGCGCGCCTGCGGGATCGTCCAGTCGGTGTTGGTCGCCACCCAGGGGATGCCTTCCCCGTCGTCGGGCGTGCGGAGCGCGAACGCCGCTTCGGCCAGGTCGGTCCAGGCGACTGTCGGCGCGAACCCCTGGATCACCGCGGCCGGCGAGTCCTCGGCGCTGCGCGTCACGGTGAACCCGGCGGCCTCGACCACCGAGGTGAGTCCGTCGCCGCCGACCACCAGGACGGTCGATCCCGCGGGAACCAGCTCGGCGAGCATGACGATCGCCGCCTGCGGGGAGCTCACGACCTCGTCGGCACCGACGGTCAGCCCGAGCTCGGTGAGATGGGAGGCCACCGTCGCGGTCGTCCGCGAGGCGTTGTTCGTGATGTAGCCGACGCGGATCGACTGCTGCGCCCGGTTGATGCTCTCCACGGCATATGGGACCGCGCCCGGACCGGCGTAGACAACGCCGTCGAGGTCGGCGAGCAGCAGATCGACGCCCTCCAGGGGAGTCGGACTCGGATCACTCCGTCGGAGCAGGGGCATCCGGCGCGTCCTCCTCGACGATCTCGATGGTGTCGTCCTCGCCCGACGTGTCGAGAGCCTCGGCGGCGCGCTCGGCGCGCGCGAACCACTGCGCCGCCTCCTCGTCGCGGCCGAGCTCCTCGAGCACGACCGCGTAGGCGTCGAACAGGTCGGGGCTGTAGCTGAAGGCCCGGTCGGGGTCGAGCTGCGGGATCTGCAGCTCGCCGAGAGCCGCCTCCGGCTGCCCGAGATCGAGTCGGGCGCCGGACATCGCGATGGCCAGGGCCACCTGCACGGACGACTCGAGGTCGGACCGCGGGACGCTGCGGCCGAGCTCCAGGGCCTCCGCCGGGCGTCCGAGTCCGCGCTCGCTGTCCACCATGAGGGGGAGCTGGTCGTTGCTGCCGCTGATCCGGCGATAGGTGCGCAGCTCGCTGAGCGCCAGGCGGAAGTCGCCCGTCGCATAGGCAGTGATCGCGACCGTCTCCCGCACCACGGCGACACGGCCAGCACGCCGCGACGCCGCGAGGGCGTGCAGGTGCGCCTGCTCGAGGTCGTCCTCGATGAGGCGACCCGCCATCACGAGGTGACGCGCGACGGCGTCGGCGTTGTCCTTGCTGAGCGTCTTCAGCTCTGCCCGCGCGACCTTGTCGAGCATCTTCGCCTCGACGTCGTCGGGGATGAGCGGATCGGCGTGCCGGTTGGGTGCATCGCTCGCCCGAGGCGCGCGGCGGTGTTCGTCGTCACGCTCCGCGCGATCGGTCGGACGTCCCGCTCCGTATCCACGGTCCCCCGTCGGACGGCCGCCGCCGGATCTCGCGGGCCCACTGTCGCGCCGGGGCGCCGCACCGTCGCGGGGCTTCCAGTCGCGCTTCGGTGCGTCGCCGTCACGGGGCTTCCACTCCCGCTTGGCTCCGTCGCTGCGCGGAGCACCACCCTCGCGGGGCTTCCACTCCCGCTTGGCTCCGTCGCTGCGCGGAGCACCACCCTCGCGGGGCTTCCATTCGCGCTTGGGCGTCGCCCCGCCGGATCCGGCGCCATCGCGTCGCGGCGGCTTGCCTCCGGCTGAGCGGTCCACCGGACGGCCGCCGGCAGCGCCACGGGACCGCGGCGCACCCGTCCCGTCGGACCCGCCTGGCTTGCGCGGGCCGTCGCTGCGGCGCCGGCGCTCGTCGCGGTCGCGATCGGATGCGTCGCTCATGGTGACTCCCACTGTCTCGGCACAGCCTGTCACGGCGCAGTGCGTGTTAAAGCGAAATGGCCACCCATTGCTGGGTGGCCATCTCACAAAGAAGTCCGGCGGTGTCCTACTCTCCCACAGGGTCCCCCCTGCAGTACCATCGGCGCAGAAGGTCTTAGCTTCCGGGTTCGGAATGTAACCGGGCGTTTCCCCTTCGCTATGGCCGCCGAAACACTATTGATTTACTCAATCAGTTTGCGGTCAGATACGAGATCTGATGCGCAGCTCCCGACCGTAAATCGGGAACTACAAAGTGGACGCGAGCAGCAATAAAACTCTGTGTTATCAAATTGTCGGCTTATTAGTACCGGTCAGCTCCATGGGTCTTTAGTCCCCACTTCCACATCCGGCCTATCAACGCAGTCGTCTGGCTGCGAGCCTCTCCCCCTAAGGGATGGAAATCTCATCTTGAAGACGGCTTCCCGCTTAGATGCTTTCAGCGGTTATCCGGTCCGAACGTAGCTAATCAGCGGTGCTCCTGGCGGAACAACTGACACACCAGAGGTTCGTCCATCCCGGTCCTCTCGTACTAGGGATAGATCTTCTCAAATTTCCTACGCGCGCAGCGGATAGGGACCGAACTGTCTCACGACGTTCTAAACCCAGCTCGCG
>CAXTSE010000027.1:0-21112 GCA_964246985.1 uncultured Microbacteriaceae bacterium | reverse complement strand
GTGTTGCAGCGGATCGCGGCGCCCTGCTCCATGAGGTAGTCGCCGTTGCGCACCTCCTGGCCGGGGATCGGGTTGACGAGCACCATCGGCAGGCCGGCGGCCATGCACTCCGAGGCCGAGAGTCCGCCCGGCTTGCCGATGAACAGGTCGGACGCCCGCAGCAGCTGCGGCATCTCGGAGGTGAACCCGAGCACCCGGTACCGGTCGCCGGCCGGGGCGACGAGGGCCTGCATGCGCCGGCGCAGCTCGTCATTGCGCCCGCAGACGATCGTCGCCGTGAACGGCGCGCGCACGTGCATCGTCTGGCGCACGACCGCAAGGGCGTAGTCGCCACCGGATGCGCCGGCGGAGATCAGGAGGTGGGGTGAGGTGCCGCCGTCCCGGCGCGTCGCGGCGATCTGCTCGTCGGGCTTCGAGATCGGGATGCCGGAGTCGAACACGCGATCGGCGGGCAGGCCCAGCGCCGCGAGCTGAACCCGGCCTTCCTCGCGCGCCACGAAGAAGGCGTGGAAGGCGCTCGTCAGCCACAGCCCCTGGAAGTCGTAGTCGGTGGTGACCACCGCGGTCTTGGCGTCGATCACCCCGCGCAGCAGCAGGGAGGCCACCAGAGTCGCCGGGAGGAAGTGCGTGCAGACGATCGCGGTCGGCTTGAAGCGCTTGATCTCGCTCACGGCGGGCAGGGCGTTCGCGCGCGTCCAGGGGTCGATCGGACCGCGCCGCCGGAACGGCTGGTCGCTGACGTCGTACCCCCACTCCACGAGCCACGGCGCGCTCTCGACGAGCGCGAAGTAGCCCTTGCCGAGCAGGTCGCGGTAGAGCGCGCTGCTCTCCTGAAGGACATCGACGACGCGCACCTCGTCGACGTCGGGCCGCGCGAGAGCCGCCTGCTTCACCGCGGCCGCGGCACTGTTGTGCCCGGAGCCGACCCCCGCGGAGAGGATCAGGATGCGCTCGCCGGCGGCGGCCTCAGGGCTCGATCCAGACGTCCTGCGCATGAAGGGATGGTACCGGGGAGTCGGCCCGCTGGACTCTCGCGACGATCGGATCCGAGCGGCATCCCTCCCATCGCGTGCGGTGCGCAGCGCGTTAAGTGAGACTGGACAGCGGCCTGAGTCGTCGGGTATTTTCATTCATATGCATGATTGTGCAGATCTCGATGAGGAGGTTGGTCGATGAGTTCGACAGCAGCAGATTCCGGCAAGAAAGTCCTCGCGGTGGTCGGGGCGACGGGAGCCCAGGGTGGTGGGCTGATCGCAGCCGCCCTCGCCGATCCGGACAGCCCATTCGTGGTCCGGGCCATCACGCGCACGCCGGACTCCGAGGCCGCCCAGGCGCTCGCGGCTCGGGGCGTGGAAGTCGTCCGCGCCGACCTGGATGACCTCGACAGCCTCGTGCAGGCTTTCGCCGGCGCCGATGCGGCCTTCTGCGTGACCAACTACTGGGAGGTCCTCGACCCCGAGCGAGAGAAGCGGCAGGCCTCGAACCTGGCGGCCGCGGCTGGCGCGGCGGGCGTCGAGCACGTCATGTGGTCGAGCCTCGAGGACACCCGTCGTTGGTACCCCATCGGAGACGACCAGCTTCCGACGCTGCTCGACGAGTACAAGGTGCCCCACTACGACACGAAGGGTGAAGCAGAGACGTACTTCGTCGAGGCCGGTGTGCCCGTCACCTTCCTGATGACGTCGTTCTACTGGGAGAACATGATCTACTTCGGGCTCGGACCGTCGCGTGGCGAGGATGGGCAGCTGCGTCTCACCCTGCCCCTGCGCGACGCGCCCCTGTCGGGAATCGCGGCTGCCGACATCGGCGCGAACGCGCACCGTCTGTTCGTGCAGGGAGCGCCGGCCAACGTGCAGCGGGTCGGCATCGCGGGTGGTCACCTGACCGGCGACCAGATGGCGACGTCCCTCGGCCACGCGCTCGGAGAGCCGGTGACGTACGAGCCGGTGACCGCGGACATGTTCCGCTCATTCGGATTCCCCGGCGCTGAGGACCTCGGCAACATGTTCCAGTTCCTGGATCTGCAGCGGGAGTACGTGCTCGCCAACCACTCCGTCGAGGAGACGAGGGCTCGGGTGCCCGGCCTCACGACGTTCGACGCGTGGCTCGTCGCGTACGGCTCGCGGATCCCGCTCGGCTAGCCGAGGTCCGAGCCGCGCGCGGTCGCATCGCCCGGATGGCCCCGTCGGCCATGGCAGGATGGAGCGCCGCGAGGAGGACGACCGTGACGTGCAGACACCGGCATGAATGTCCCCGCCGTAGGTCGCGTGGACGGGGGCACTGATGCTCCAGGTCCGGGTGACCGCGCCCTCCGCGGTCTGCGATCAGGTGGTCGACGCCGTGCGATCCGATGAGACGGTGGCCAATGTCGCCGTGGTGCGCGGCGCCGTCGCGGATGGCGCGGGCGACCTGATCATGTTCGATGTCGCTCGTGAGAGCGCGAACCCGATCATCGAGAGACTCCGCGCCCTCGGAGTGGTCGACGTCGGATCCATCTCCCTCAGCGACACCTCGGTCGTCCTCGGCGGCGCGTCGGATCGAGCCGAGACGGCGGCGCCTGGCCATCCCTCCGACGGCGTCGTCTGGGCGCAGGTGGAGGATCGTGCGAGCGACGAGTCCCGGCTGTCGTGGTCGTTTCTCGCCTTCCTCATCCTCGCCACCCTGATCGCCGGCGTCGGCCGCTACCTCGACCAGCCGATCCTGATCATCGGTGCGATGGTCGTCGGTCCTGAATTCGCCCCCTTGTCGGCGATCTGCGTCGGGCTGGTCCGGCGCCGCCCCGAGATCATCCCCCGCGCCGCCGTCACCCTGTTCGGCGGCTTCGCCATCGCGATGGCGGTGGCGCTGGTGCTCTGGACGGCGGCGTCCCTTCTCGGCCTGATCGACTTCACCGCTGCGACCACGGGCACGCAGACCGACTTCATCGTCAAGCCAGATGTGTGGTCGTTCATCATCGCGCTGCTGGCCGGCGTCGCCGGGATCCTCTCGATCACGTCCGCCAAGTCGTCCGCTCTGGTCGGCGTCTTCATCTCGATCACGACGGTGCCCGCGGCAGCGACCATCGCCCTGACCCTGGCCGTCGGCGCGTGGGACGAGGCCGCCGCGTCCGCCGTACAGCTCGCGATCAACCTGCTCGGGCTGCTGATCGCGGGGGTTGCGACGCTCGCCGTGCAGGTCGCCCTGACACAGCGACGGCGGCGGCGCGGCGAGAGCGCTGCGGCCTGATCACACCTGCTTGCCTCTGCGCGCTTGACTGTGCGCGGTTGTTAGTGTTCAATCAGTCACATGCCCACCAAGACAGCCGGAATCGGCACCAGATCGACAGCTGAGGACCAGCGCCGCCGCATCCTCGGCCACGCCGTGCGGGTGTTCGCCGCGGGCGGCTACCGGGCGACGCCGGTCGCCGACATCGCCGCAGCGGCCGAGGTGTCGACCGCCTACGTCTTCCGGCTGTTCGACGGCAAGCTCGGGCTCTTCGTCGATGTCGTCGACAACTGCTACGACCGGGTCGCGGCGGCGATCACCGCCGGCGCCGCGCGGACCTCCTCGACGAAGCCGGACGACAAGCTGTCGGCGATGACCGACGCGTACGTCGAGCTGGTCGCCGACCGCGACCTCATCGCGCTCCAGGTGCACGCGACCAGCGCCTGCGACGTCCCCGAGATCCGGGACGCGGTGCAACGCGGCCTCGCCAAGACCACGAAGGCCGTCTCCACCGCCTCCGGCGCAGACTCCGACGCGGTGCAGCGCTTCATGGCCTACGGCCAGCTGTGCCACATCATCGTGCAGGCCGATCTCTTCGACCTGGACGCGACCTGGGCGCAGACCCTGACTCACGGCATCCGCCACCTCTAGAAACCACCTTCGCACCATCACCTGATCACACGACCGGGTGCAGATGTGACTGTTCGCTCAGTCACTTACGAAAGGACTCGTCATGAACCTCCTCTCCAAGATCTCCGCCGGCGCACTCCTGACCGGCTCGGTCGTCTACATCGCGGCAGAGGCGATCGCCGCCTCCGCCTGGAAGGATCCCGCCTACAGCTACGCCGACAACTGGATCAGCGACCTCGGGTCTGCGACCGCCGGCGTGTTCCAGGGGCGTGAACTCAACTCGCCGCTAAACGTCGTGATGAACTCCGGCTTCATCATCCAGGGCCTGCTCTTCGGCCTCGGCGTCCTGCTGCTCTCGCGCACGTTCACCGGTCGTACCCGCACCTTCGCCGCCGTGATGGGAGTCGTGGCGACGGTCGGCTACATCCTCGTCGGCACCTTCCACGGATCCCTCCAGGCGCAGCAGGACGGCACCCTCCCGCTGCACTTCACGGGAGCGACCCTGGCCATCCTCGGAGCGAACGTGCTGTCGCTGGTGCTCGGCCTCCACTGGCGCAAGACGCCTGAGACGCGGGTCATCGGCGTCACGAGCATCGTCCTCGGAGCCGTCGGCCTGGTGGCCGTCACCGCCCTCTTCCTCACCTTCGGATCGGGCCTGCCGTCGGGAGCCATCGAGCGCGCCTCGGTCTACACCATCGTCGTCTGGGAAGTCGCGGTCGCGATCTGGCTGCTCCGGAGCCGCCGCGAGGCAGGGCGCTCGACGTCCCCATCCGCCGCCGTCACGTCTCGCTGAATCGCGGCGCGACGCACTGCGCCGCTCGTCCGCTGGCTCACCCCAGCGGACGGGCGGCGCAGCCGTGATCCGTCAAGGTCAGCCGAGTCGCTTGCCCTCGGGCTCGAGCACCCGGAACCACCGGTAGCCGTACCCGTCCAGCGCGATCGACGCGCGGCCCCTCTCGTCGAGGACGACAGCTCGGCCGTCGACGAGCAGGTCGACCAGCTGGTGCGCATCGGTCCCGCCGGGCACGGCGATATCGACGGTCACGGGCGCATCCGCGAAGTTGTGCAGTGCCACCATCCGACCGTCCGCCGCGGCCATCGAGTGCGCGAGCACCGTGGGTGCCGGCGTGGCGAGCACCTCGAGCGCACCCCACCCCATCTCGGGCGACGCCCGGTAGCGGGCGATCAGCGTGCGCATGAAATGCAGCAGGGAATCGGGGTCATGCCGCTGGTCGGAGGCGTTGACATGCTCGGGCGCGTACCCGTCGCCCACCACCGGGCGCACCAGCTTGCGCTTCGGTGCGTGCGAGAATCCGCCGTGCTCGGCGCTCGTCCACTGCATGGGCGTCCGAACGGCGAGGCGGGATCCGGTCGCCAGGTGCTCGCCCATCCCGATCTCCTCGCCGTAGAAGAGCACCGGCGTGCCCGGCAGCGAGAACATGAGGCTGTAGACCATGCGGATGCGACGAGGGTCGCCCTTCAGCATGGGCGGCAGGCGGCGGATGATGCCGCGACCGTACACCTGCATCTCGGGCTCGGGGCCGAACGCCGCGAAGACCTCCTCGCGCTCCCCGTCCGTCAGCTTGTCCAGCGTCAGCTCGTCGTGATTGCGCAAGAAATTGGCCCACTGCGACCCGACGGCCAGCGGAGGTCGCGACTCGAGCGCGGCGATCATCGGCGCCGGATCGGAGCGGGCAAGGGAGAGGTACATGCTCTGCATGGTGATGAAGTCGAACTGCATCGTGAGGCCGTCGCCATCCTCACCGCCGAAGTAGTCGACCTGATCCTTCCGCGGCAGGTTGGCCTCGCCGAGCATCACGGCTTCTCCGGAGCGGCGGCCGAGGAATGCGCGCAGCGACTTCAGGAAGTCGAGCGGATGCTCGAGCGCACCCTCCGGGCGCACGACGTCGCTCTCGTCCATGAGGAACGGCACCGCGTCCACCCGGAACCCTGATACGCCCAGCTCGAGCCAGAAGCCCATGATCTTGGCGACCTCGTCGCGCACCTTCGGATTGGTCACGTTGAGGTCGGGCTGGAAGCGGTAGAAGTTGTGCTGGTAGTACTGTCCGGTCTTCTCGTCGAGCTGCCACACTCCGGTCTCGACGTCGGGGAAGACCGGCTCGACCTTCGTGCGCGGCGGCTTGTCGCGCCACACGTAGAAGTCGCGGTACGGGTTGTCGCGGTCCTTCCGCGCCTCGACGAACCACGGATGCGTGTCGGAGGTGTGGTTGACCACGAGGTCGACGATGACCCGGATTCCGCGGTCTCTCGCCATGCGGATCATCTCGACGAAGTCGCCCAGATCACCGAGACGGGGATCGATTCCGTAGAAGTCGGAGATGTCGTAGCCGTCGTCCCTGTTGGGCGTCGGATAGAAGGGCATGAGCCACAGGCAGGTGATGCCGAGCTCGTGCAGGTAGTCCATCCGGTGCGCGAGGCCCTCGAAGTCCCCGACACCGTCGTCGTTCCAGTCGAGGAACGTCTCGACGTCGAGGCAGTAGATCGTCGCGGTCTTCCACCAGAGATCGCTGGTGTCGGTGATCCTCACAGCGCAGCCCTCATCCTTCGACGCTAGGGCCGATCCGCGTGGACGACAACCGTCTCGCTCGCGTGGACCTCCAGCTCCAGCGCGATGAACGCGCCGATCATGGCACGGTACGTCTGCTCGACGACGGCGGGATCCGCGGCGGCGTCGACCGCGATCGCTCGGACCTTCGCGACCACGGCTTCGACCCGGTCGGGGGCGCGGACGGCATCTCGATCGGCCTTCAGCCGGCCGGCGGACTCCACCAGCCTCTGTCGCTGCGCGATCAGGCCGACGATCTGCCGGTCGAGGCCGTCGATCTCGGTCCGG
Organism: uncultured Microbacteriaceae bacterium; assembly: GCA_964246985.1. Lineage (GTDB taxonomy): Bacteria > Actinomycetota > Actinomycetes > Actinomycetales > Microbacteriaceae > CAXTSE01. The sequence continues at coordinate 14,424 of CAXTSE010000027.1, read as the reverse complement.
ATGCGGCTCAGGTCAGGGGCGGCCTCGTCGCGCGTCATGGTCCGACTGTAGGGCGAGTCACGTACGCGGACGATGCACCTATCGAGCAGCGCGGAGAATCGCATCCCCGGTACGCAGCGAGAGGGCCATCGTCGCGAGAGCCGGGTTCGCCGTCAGCGAGCTCGGCAGCACCGAGTTGTCGCAGATCCACAGATTGGGGATGTCGAAGCTGTGACCGTCCGCGTCGACGACCCCCGCATCCGCCGTCGCCGCCATACGTGCGGTGCCGAGGGTGTGCGCCGATCGCGGCAGGACGAGCAGATCGCGGCCGCCCGCCGCCGACACGATCTCGGTCATCGTCCTCACCGCATGGTCCTCGATCGCCTGCTCGTTGTCGCCGGCGGTGAAGCTGACGTGCGCCTTGGGCACGCCGAGCTCGTCGAGCTCGTCAGACAGCGTGAGCCGATTCGCGGCGTACGGCAGGCACTCGGCATTGATCCCGACGCCGGCCATGTACGGATAGCGCTCCAGCGCCTCCGCGAGCTCGTCGCCCCACAGCGACGTCCCGCGGATCAGCGTGGTCGCGAAGGTCAGCGGCATCACGCCGAGGCTCTGCATCAGGTAGCCACCCGCGAAGTCGGCGTCGGCCGGCCGCACCATGTCCTCCGAGATGATCGACGACGGATAGCCCCGGTACGAGCGCATCGGCTGGTCGAAGCGCCCCCACACCTGGACGGCCCCATGTGCCATGAAGTTGCGGCCGACCTGTCCGCTGCTGTTCGCGAGCGCGTTGTGCAGCAGCAGGCGCGGAGTCTCGACACCGCCGGCCGCCAGCACCAGCGTCGCGCACCGCTGGCGGTAGTCGACGCCGTCTCGCCGGTACACCACCGCAGTCACGGCGCCGGACGCGTCCGTCTCGATCGTGTGGACGGTCGACTCGGGCCGGATCTCGGCCCCGCGCGCGACCGCGACGGGGAGGTAGCTCGTGTCCATCGATGCCTTCGCGGCGTTCCGGCATCCCTGGTGGCAGGTGCCGGCGCCGGCGCACGCCTGACGCAGCCCCCAGTCGTCCTGCTTCCAGTCCTGGGTGACGACCGCGGCGGGCGCGTCGGTCGCGCGGATGCCGACCGCCTCGCATCCGCGGATCATCATGTCGGACGAGGCGTTGCGTGCGACGGGCGGCAGCGCGTAGCGACGCGCGGGGTCCCAGGGGTAGTCGGACGGACCGGACACACCGAGGTACTGCTCGACGCGGGCGAGATAGGGCTCGAGCTCGGAGTGGGCGATCGGCCAGTCGGCACCCTGCCCGGTCTCGCTGTGGAGCAGCATGTCGCGCGCGTCGGGGCGCGGCGTGAAGGCTCCCCAGTGCAGCGTCGAGCCGCCGACCCCCCGGCCGCTGTTGTTCGGCCCGAAGGCGGTCGGCGTCTCGCCTCCACTGAGGCGCTCGTCCATCCAGATGATGTCCACGGCCTCGGTCTCGTCGGACGTGTGGTCGCCGGGTTCGAAGTTCGGTCCGGCCTCCAGCACCACGACGCTCAGCCCGGCGGAGGCCAACGACGCGGTGAGCGGCGCCCCGCCGGCACCCGACCCGACCACGACGACATCGACCGCATCGGCGTGGTCGTAGACGCGCATCCCACTCAAGTTCATTCGGCGGTTCCCTCGGTAGTTCCTTCGGTCGGTTCCCAGGGCTCCCGGCGGCCGGCGGCCAGCAGGGTGAATCCCTGCTTGCGCGCCCCGTCGCCGCCGTTTCCGAAGCCGTCGTACTGAACGCGGGCGAAGGTCGCCGGGTGCGCCATCCACAGACGGGCGAGGTCGACGCGCGCGTCCTCGAACCAGAGCTGCAGCTGCTCGGAATTCAACTCCGAGCCCTCGACGATGTACTCGCCGTCGATCAGCTGGGTAATGGTCTCGCCCTGATCGGCGGCGGTCTGCTCGCTGAATCCGGCGAGCGCATCCAGGCCGAGGCGGTAGGCGTCTGCGTCGGCGGGGAGCGCCGGATTGCGCCAGCCGTCACCACCTCCGCGGGCCAGCTGCTGGTCGAGGCGTGCGGCGAGATCGATCCCGTCGTCACCTTGCGGAACCAGCCGCGCGGCGATGTGGCGCAACGTCGCGAGCTGGTCGGCCGAGAGCACCGACGGCTCGTATGCGGGGTCATCGGCGACGGCACGACGCGACAGGATGCCGCGGGTGCGCTCGCTCGTGCGCTCCGACGCGATGACCCGGCCTGTGCCCGGCGGGACCTCCGGAGCGAGACCGGCGTGCTCGTGCCAGAAGGTGCGGATCGCGGCGGCGACCTTCTGAGGTCGCTCCAGCGGCAGGAGGTGGGCGGCGCCCTCGACGGTGACGAACCGTGCCGCCGGGTAGGTCGCTCCGTTGAGACGACGCTGAGCCGGCTCCCCCAGATCGCCGTCCTCGGCGCCGGAGATGACCAGGGCGGGCACGGCGAGCGCGTCGACGTCGGCCGACCAGTCCTCGCGACTGCCCCGCTCCAGCCAGGCGCGCCAGGCGAGCGGGTCGGTGCGCTGCACGTCGGCGAGCGCGCTCGCCAGGTCGGCCTCGGAGATCGGTCCGGCGATGTTGCCCTCGACGAACTCGCGCGCGGCCTCCTCGCTCAGGGGGCCGTCCGAAGCCCATCCGAGCATCATCGCCCGGCGGTCGTCCTCCATCGGCTCGGGCGAGACGGTGGATGCCGACAGCAGCACGACGCCGGCGAGCCCGAAGAGCGGCGCGCGCCCTGCGAGGGTCCGCGCCGCGACGATCGACGCGATCTTGCCGCCCATGCTGTGGCCGACGAGCATCCATCGCGCGGCACCGGCCGCGCGGATCCGGCGGATGACGAACTCGACGGTGTCCTCCACCGACGCGCCGTCGCTCCACGCGGTGTCGCCGAAGCCCGGCAGGTCGATCGCGACCACGTCGACCTCGCCGGTCAGGGCATCCCTGAGGTGGTCGAACTCCGCAGAACTCGACCCCAGTGCATGCAGGCAGAACGCCACGGGACGCGCGGAGACCTGCGCGATTTCGTTTGACATGTCACCAGCTTGCGTGACGACCGTCCCGGCGACGTGGGATTGACAAGGTTCTCGGATTCACGGAATGGGCTCGACGGCGTGGCGCCCGCGATCTCACCCTCCGCCGTGGACGGCGTGCAGCAGCCCGTCCTGGTCCGTGTAGAGCTCGCGCCCGAACGCAGTGCCCACGGCCTGCGCCGACGGCGGCACGTCGCCCTCGAACTCGACGGCGGTGAATCCCGGCGCTCCGAGCTGCGGGGCGCGCGCGAATCCGTCCGCACGCTCGAAGGTGAAGATCTCGAGCGATGTGTCGCCGCTCCGCAGGAACACGATCTCGAAGCCGCGCGTGTCGTGTGGCTGGTGGATCCCCGCCATCCGCGTGTACCCGAGCTGAGCGAAGTAGCGCTCCGTGGCTGCCAGATCGGTCACTGTCTCGGCGATGTGGTCGAATCGGGGTCGGTCCGGATCTCCGAGCGCCCAGTCGGCCTCGACCGCGTCGGGGCTGAAGACGTCGTGGTACTGCAGCGGGCCCTCGACCAGTTCGAGGAGCGTTCCATCCGGATCGTAGAAGAAGGTGAGCCTGACCCCTCCCTCGGCGTGGACGGGCTCGAGGTGGAAGGCGACGCCTGCGGCCTTCAGCTCCGCCACGCACCCGTCGAGGTCGGTCACCTTGAAGCCCACGTGCCGGAACCCGGTCTGCAGGTCGTCGCTCACGAAGGTCGACCGCTCGTCGCCCGACACCCTTCTCAGCTCGATCACCGCCGTCACCGCGTCGAGGATCGCCCAGTGGGCGGTGACCTCCCGCGGCACCAGCCCGAGGTGGCGCTCGTAGAAGTCGACGGCGCGGGCGACGTCGACGACCTGGATCAGTATCGATCGGATGCTCATGGGGTGATCCCTTCGGTATCGGACTGCATCTTGCTCGGTCAGGACTGGCTTGCGACCATGTGCGCGTAGCGACCGCCGCGGGCGACGAGCTCGGAGTGGGACCCCGACTCGAGGATCCGCCCGTGATCGAGCACCACGATGCGGTCCGCCGACCGGATGGTGGATAACCGGTGCGCCACGATGAGGGTGGTGCGCCCGCGCATGAGCCTCGCCAGCGCCTGCTGCACCAGCCGCTCCGACTCCACATCCAGAGCGGACGTCGCCTCATCGAGCAGCAGGATGCGCGGGTCCCGCACGAGTGCTCGCGCGATCGCGAGCCGCTGGCGCTGGCCACCCGAGAGTCGTGACCCGCGCTCCCCCACGATGGTGTCCCATCCGTCGGGCATCCCATCCACGATCTCGAGAGCGTTCGCATCCGCCAGCGCGCGACGGATCCGCTCGTCGCTCACACCGTGCAGTCCGTAGGCGACATTCTCGCGGACCGAGCCCTCGAACAGCACCGAGTCCTGAGGCACGACCGAGACCGCGGCGCGGAGGCTGCGCATGTCGATCTCGGCCATGTCGTGCCCGTCGAAGAGGATGCGTCCCGCGGTCGGGCGGAAGAACCCGAGCACGAGGTTGATGAGCGTGGACTTCCCGGAGCCGGAGGGTCCGACGAACGCGATGGTCTCCCCCGGCAGGATCGTCAGGGACACGTCGGACAGCGCGGGTCGGTCGCCATCGGCATGCTCGAAGCCGACCCGGTCGGGGACGATCTCGCCCCGGACGTCTGCGACGTGCGCCCGCCCCCGGTTCTGCTCGATGTCGGGTTCATGCAGGACCTCGAAGATCGAGGTGATCGACTCCCGGCCCTTGGTCACGATCGCCGCCAGGTTGAAGAGCGAGATGATGCTGCCCGTCAGAATCGTGAAGTAGGTGCTGAGCAGCACGACCTCACCCGCCGAGATCGGCAGCAGACCGGTGACCGCGAAGAACGCGGCCCCTGACAGGCACAGGAGGCCGAGGGTCTGGTACGACACCCAGCTCAGGGCGCCGAACGACCCGTTGAGCTTGTCGAGCGCCAGACCTGCGTCGCGCACCCCCTCGGCGCTCGATCCGACGCGGCCGGCGGCCACCGACTCGAGTCCGTGAGCTCGCGTGATGGGCATCAGGGTGGCCATCTCGCCGACCCGGCTGGACAGGTGCTCCACCGTCCGACGGAACTGCGCGTTGCGCGCGTTGGAGCGCACCCTCAGACCGCGGACGAGGATGGCCGCGATCGGCACGGCGAGGGCGAACACGGGGACGAATTCGGGCACTCGGATCGCCGTCACCACGATGGCGCCGATCAGCACGAACACCGCCGAGAACCCCGTCTGGCTCACCTGCTGCAGCATCAGCTCGACGTTCTCAACATCGCGCACGAGCTTGGTCTGGATGATCGAGGCGCTCGCGCGCGCGTGGTAGCCGATGGACAGCTCCTGCAGGTGGTCGGCGAGCTTGCCGCGGATGTCCACGGCCATCTGCCGCACGCTGCCCATGTAGAGGCGCACGAAGAGCACGTTCGACGGGAAATTCTGCACGAGGACGACCACGCCGATCGCGATCAGCCCGAGCAGCGTCGCGGGGTCGTCACCTCGGACGACGACGTCGATCACCGCCGACACGATGATCGGCATGATCCAGACCGGCGAGTCCTTGAACGCGAACACCAGGATCGCGATCGCGATCCGCCACCGGAAGGGTCTGAGCCACCCGAGAAGGCTGGAGAGCGGTCGCATCACGACGTGCGACGGAGGTAGTCCTCGCGCACCACGGACTCGGCAGCCTTCCCGAAGATGCAGTAGTCGTCGTTCGCGGACGCCTCATCGCGCGGATAGAGCCGCGCGGGCCAGTCCCACAGCACGAAACCCTGCACCCAGTCGCGGGCCGCGCACGCGCTCAGCATGTCGGAGTACCAGTCGGCCTGCTCCGTCTCGGACGGGTCGCCCGCGAAGTTCCAGTCGTTCGGTCGCGCTGCCGAGCCGGCACGGCTGGGGCACCCGGACTCCATGAACAGGAACGGCTTGTCCTCTCGATGCACGACGGCCTCGATGCGATCCAGCTGCCTGTCCCAGTCGCCCAGCGGGTAATAGCCGCTCGAGGAGATGACGTCGACGGCGTCCCACCAGGTGACCCGGTCCTCCTGGTACTTGTCGCAGTTGTAGGTGATGATGCCGCTGTACACCTGGCGGACGTCGGCGACGAGCGCGCGCCACTCCCCTTCCCGCTTGTCGGTCTGCACCATCTCGCAGCCGATGCAGAGCATCTCGCAGCCCTCCTCCTCGGCGAGGACGGCGTAGTGGAGGAGGAACTCGCGGTAGGACGCGAACCACGCGGCCCAGCTCGGCTCTCCGGGCACCTCCTCGTCGAAGAAGGAGATGAAGGCGCGCCAGGTGCCGTCCGCGACATTCACGACGGGCTTCAGACACACCTTCAGGTCGAGACGCCGCGCCTCGCGAACCGCCCAGCGGACCTCGTCGTCGGTCACGGTGGGCTCTGCTCGGTAGTCGATGACGGTCGACTGCGCAGTCGCCTGGAGCGCACCGAACGCGATGCCCACCCAGTTCACCCCGAGACCCGGCAGCTCGCTCATCGACGACGTCGCGGCGTCGGTGCCCCAGGTCCCGCGGATCCCCGTCCAGCCCCAGGTCATGCCGCAGAACTGCTCGGCACGCAGCTCGTCGGGAGAGAACTGTCGCACTACGCCGCTCACCGGGCGGCCCGCCCGGACGTGCTGTCTCCGGCGAGCAGCTGATTGGCGCTGCGCAGGACTCGATCGCCGACCAGCACCTCCGGGTCGGCGAGCTCCCCTGTCGTGACGTGGAAGACGACGCGCTCGCCGGGGAGCAGCGTGACCAGCTGGTCGTCCACCCTCGCTCCCTCAGCGACCTTGTCGACCAGCAACGCGAGGTCACGGACCGTCGACCGAGCAGACACCTCGACCGTGTATCCGTCCGAGACGCGCTCCACGCGCGTCGTGAGCTCCGGATCCCGGAGCTCGGAGTCCCGGTACTCGGCGAAGAACCACAGGCCGCGGGTCTCGCCGAGGCGCACCTCGAGAAGCTCGCGGGTCTCGTCGTCCGGGGCGGCGAGCTCGGCGGGCACGGGGACGACGGCGGATGCCCGCCCCTCCAGGTCCACCGCGATCGTCGCCGATGCACGCACCTCCCCGTCGAACGTGAGGCGACGCAGCGTCGCCTCGCCCGTCCACCGCTCGCCGGTGTCGTTGCTGATCGCGGCGACGAGTCCGCCGTCGCGGGGCTGCACGGTGACGAGCCGATCCGAGTAGGAGTGTGCGATGGCGTACAGCAACGGCTTCGCCCGGCCGTAGCCGTCGACCGCCGCCCAGGACGTCACGGGCCAGCAGTCGTTCAGCTGCCACACGATCGACCCCATGCATAGCGGCGCGAGCGAGCGGAAGTGGTCGATCGCCACCCCGACCGCGATCGCCTGGTTGAGCGACATGGCCCAATGCCAATCCTCCATGTCGTCGGGCAACGGGAGGTGGGCGACGAGTCCGTCGATCAGCTTGACGTTGCCGTCCTGCGCCTTCTGGTGCACGAGCATCCCCGGTGACTCCGGGGTCAGCGGGTCGTCGGAGATCGACTCCACCAGCGTCGACCAGGTCGGCGGACCCTGCCAGCCGAACTCTCCGACGAATCGCGGCGTGTAGTCGCGGTACACCGGGTAATCCTGCCGGTTCCAGGTCTCCCAGAGATGGGTCGACCCGTGAGCGGGGTCGTTCGGGTAGTAGGCCTCGCCGCCGTCGGTGCGCTCCGGCGAGAACGGGCTGCTCGGCGTGTACGGCCGGCCGGGGTCGAGCTCGGTGACGAGACGCGGGAGCAGGTCGAGGTAGTAGCCGAGCCCCCAGTCGCGGTCTCCGAGGCGCGGTCCCCACCCCCACTCCTCGCGTCCCCAGATGTTCTCGTTGCTGCCGTTCCACATCACGAGGCTCGGGTGCGGCATCAGCCGTGAGATGTTGTCGCGAGCCTCGGCCTCGACCTCCGCCCAGGTGTCGAGGTCCTCGGAGTAGGCGGCGCACGCGAACAGGAAGTCCTGCCAGGTGAGCACGCCGCGCTCGTCGCACAGCTCGTAGAAGTCGTCGGACTCGTAGATGCCTCCACCCCACACCCGCAGCAGGTTGATGTTGGCGAACTCGGCCTGCGCGATCCGCTCTGCGTACCTGGCACGGTCGACCCGATGCGGGAACGCGTCGTCGGGGATCCAGTTGGCGCCGTGGATGACGATCGGGCGGTCGTTGACGATGAAGGTGAAGGGCGTGCCGTGCTCGTCCGGCTCGGTGTCGATGCGGACCGTGCGGAAGCCGACCCGTCCGCGCCATGTGTCGAGACCCGCTCCGCCGGCCTCGAGGCCGACCTCGATGTCGTAGAGCGGCTGCGCGCCGTGGCCGCGCGGCCACCACCGCTCGACGTCGGGTACCGACACCGAGATCGTCGCGGACGTCTGTCCCGGCTCCAGCTCGATGGTCGCGCTCGCAGAACCGACGGTCGCGGACAGCCGCATCGCTGCGTCTCCCGCAGCGGCCAGGTCGACCGCGATCGCGACGGTGCCGCTCTCGCCCTCGATCGTGGCTGTCGGTCGCACCGACTCGAACCGGCCAACCGACCAGGAGGTGAGCGTGATGGGCTTCCAGATGCCGACGGTGGCGGTGTCGATGCCCCAGTCCCATCCCATGCTGCAGGCCATCTTGCGGATCGCGTTGTACGGGTGGTGGTTGACGTGTGGGCGGTACCCCTGCTCGAGGCTCATGCGGTCGGCGTACCTGATCGCCGACTCGAAGGTGATGGCCAGGGTGTTGGTCCCCGCCACGAGCTGCTCGCGGATGTCGAACCGGAAGGTGCGGTGCATGTTGACCGTCGACCCGACGACAGTGCCGTTGAGTTCGATGGTCGCGATCGTGTCGAGCCCCTCGAACACCAGGTCGGTGCTGTCGCGGTCCGTCCCGTCCCACTCGATCGAGGTCGAGTACTTCCAGTCGCAGTGGCCGATCCAGGCCACGAGACGCTCGTTGTCGTCGAGGTACGGATCGGGGATGAGACCGGCGGCCAGCAGGTCGGTGTGGATGCTGCCAGGCACGGTCGCCGGCACTCGCCGCCCGGAGATGCCGTCGGGCACCGGCCCGCCGATCGCCTCCACGCTCCAGCCGTCGTGCAGGCGGCGGTCGACTCGGAAGAAGCTCTGGGTCTCGGAGGTGATGGTCACTTGGTGGCTCCCTGGGTGAATCCGTTGTAGATGAAACGCTGGAGGATGACGAAGATGATGAGGGTCGGGATGATCACGATGAGCACGCCTGCCGAGATGATCTCCCACTCGGAACCCTGCGGCCCCTTGAAGCGGAAGAGCGCCGTCGAGATCACACTGAGCGACGGGCGCGGCGCGTAGAGGAACGGCAGATAGAACTCGTTGTAGATCGCAATGCCCTTCACGATGACCACCGTGGCGATGGCCGGCTTGAGGAGCGGGAGGATCACCCGCCAGTAGATGGTCAGGCGGTTGGCACCGTCGAGCATCGCCGCCTCGTCGACGTCCTTCGGAATCGACTGCATGAACTGGACGAAGATGTAGATCGAGATGATGTCGGTGCCGAGGTTCAGCACGATGAGGGCCCACAGGCTGTTGAACAGCCCGAGCCCGCTGACGATCTGGAACGTCGCGACCTGAGTCGTCACACCGGGGATCAGGGTGGCGAGCAGGAACAGCCCCACCACCACCTTCTTGAGCCGGAAGTCGAAGCGATCGATCGCGTACGCCGTCATGCTGCCGATCAGGATGGTGCCGACGAGCGACACGGCGAGCACGATCGCGGTGTTCAGGAAGCCGAGGGCCATGTTGCCCTCCCGGAACGCGATGGCGAAGTTCTCGAAGTTGAACCAGTTGCCGGGAGGGTCGAGCGGACCGGTCGTCGCGTACTCTGCCTTCGTCTTCAGCGACGTGGTCACGAGCGCGATGAGCGGCAGCAGCGTGACGATGCTCCCGACCACCAGGGTGAGGTACTTGAGGACGGAGAAGATGCTCCCAGCGGGCCCGATGGAGCGCCTCGGCTTCGGGGGCCGCAGGCGGGCGATGACACCGGGGGCGGTCGTGGACGTCTCGGTGGTCGTCGTCGTGGTCGTCATGTCAGGTTCACCTTGTCGTCGGGGACGAGTCGTCGCTGCACGACGGTCACGATGATCACGATGAGCAGCAGCACCACCGCCATGGCCGAGGCGAGCCCCACCTGACGGAACGTGAATGCGTACTGCAACGTCTGGATCACGAAGGTCGAGCTGCCGTTCGCCCCTCTCGTCATGATGAACGGGATCTCGAAGACCGAGAGGCTTCCGGAGATCGCGAGGATGAAGGACAGGCTGATGATGCGCTTGATGCCCGGCGCGATGATGTACCGGAACTGCTGGAAGCGGTTGGCGCCGTCGAGCTCAGCCGCCTCGTAGAGCTGGTTCGGGATCGACTGGATGGCGCCGAGGAAGAGCACGAAGTTGAGTCCTGTGTAGCGCCAGACCGAGGTGACCGCGAGCGATGGGTTGATGGCATCCGGATTGCCGAGCCACTGCGTGGTGAGCTCGGATGCCCCGACCGCCTTCAGGAGGCTGTCGAGGGTTCCGTCGGGCTGGTAGAAGTACAGGAACATCAGCCCGATGGCGACCCCGTTCAGCAGGAAGGGGAAGAAGAGCACGCCCTTGAAGAAGTTGCGGAAGCGGGTGTTGAAGCTGAGGATCGTCGCGAAGTACAGGGCAAGGCCCATCTGCAGGAACGACGCGGCGATGTAGAAGAGGCTCACGAAAAAGACGCGGAACACCTCGGGATTGGTGAAGATCTCGACGAAGTTGTCGAAGCCCACCAGGTCCTTGGTGCGGTCGATGCCGTCCCAGTCCGTGAAGCTGTACCAGATCAGATTCGCCGCCGGGACGTAGGTGAACGTCAGCAGGAACGCCAGCGGTGCGATCAGGAAGAGGTAGGGGGTGAAGCGAGCTCCCCGCGGCCCACGGGGCGGCGGCGATGCCGCCACCCCGCGGAGGGGAGTCGTGGAGCCGGGGCTCCCGGTTGCACTGGTCAGCTGAGACATACCTGTCCTTCCGGGGGCCCGCCCCACAACGTCGTCGTCGTCTTGCCGGGGGTGGTGCCTACGAGGCGACCTTCTCGCGAGCGTCAGACCACTTCTGGTTCAGGCTCTCGAAGTACGAGTCCTTGTCGCCGTCAGCTGCACCGCGGGCGATGTCGATCAGCGGCTGGCGGTAGACGCCGCCGAACAGATCGATGCCGGCCTCGTTGTAGATGTTGGCGTCCAGGGTCGGGTCGTCTGCCGGCTCGAGCTCGACGAAGTTGATGTCGAGGGCATCGAAGTCCGCGAGCGTCGAGGGCAGGTCGCCGTCGATGGCCGTCGGCAGCGCGCCCGAGAGCTCGTAGTAGCCCGACTCATCGGTGAACCAGTCGATCCATGCTCGCGCAGTGACCTTGTTCTCGGAGTTCACGTTGATGGCGCTGTTGAAGTCACCGGCGACGTTGACGTTGTACTGACCGTCCACCTGGTACGGGAACGGCATGTAGCCGATGTCCGCACGGTCGGCTCCGGCAGTCTCAGCGGCATCCTGCATCTGCACGATCGACCAGGATCCGAGCAGCATCGTGGCCACCCCGCCGCTGCCGATCATGGCCTTCGATCCCTCCCAGGCGGTCGTCAGCGGGTCGTCCTCGGACAGTCCGCCGGCCACGATGTCGTAGATCAGGGAGTCGATGACGTACTGCTCGTCGCCCTCGGTCCACGGCGCGTCCGAGGCGTCGCGGTCGGCGACGGCCGTCGGTCCCCCGACGACACCCTGCACGCCCTGCCACTGGCTCAGCGGCCAGACGTCCTTGTAGTTCGTGTAGTAGGGAATGGCGTCGGTGTTGGCCTTGATCTCCTCGAGAGCGCTGATGAACTCCTCGGGGCTGGTGGGGATCTCGGTGATGCCTGCGTCGGCCCAGACCCTCTTGTTGTAGACGAGGCCGTTCGCGCTGCCGAAGGTGGGGATGCCGTACTGGATCCCTTCGAACGACTTGTCGTTGAGGAAGCGGTACTTCTCGGCGAGCTCCGACTGGTCGCCGAGCGGCTCGAAGAACTGCGAGAACTGGTCGGGCTTGACCTGGCTGGGGATGAGCAGGACGTCGCCGTAGTCGCCCGTGCTGAGCCGGGTGTTGACCTCCGGCTCGTAGTCGGTGATCGCCTCGAACTCGACGTTGACGTCGGGGTAGAGCTCCTCGAACTCCGCCTTGTAGTCCTGGAAGACCGTGTCGACCAGGTCGGTCCGGTTGGTCAGAACCGTCAGGTCGCCTGCCGGTTCGCCCGAGGTGTTCTCGGTGCCGCTGCAGCTCGCGAGCAGCAGGGTCGCTGCCACCACGAGTGCGATGTGCTTCTTTGCCATCTCTTGGTTCTCCCGTTCAGTGGGTGTCGTCGTTGACGGAGACACAGACCGCTCGAGCACTTCGCTGTGCGTGTCGCCGAGGCCGACGCTACACGCGGGACGGGTCCAGATCAAGAAAAATGTCAACGCTGACATTGACTCGTGACAGTGGATCTGCGCCGCGGTACCCAAGTGATTTGTTGCCTTCGCGAACCTTCTCGGTTCTGGCTTGGCTCCCGGATTGCGTGCCTTATGACCGCGATGACATGAGCCGGGACCCCGGTGGTACAGTTCGGGGGTGGAGAGGCCTGTTGCCGAAGCCGACGACGCCATCACGGCGGCGCCGCGATCACCCGACTCCGGCATGCAGGCGCGCGCCACCCTGGCCGATGTCGGCCGCCTCGCGGGCGTCAGCCCGAAGACGGTCTCGCGGGTGATCCTCGGCAGCTCGAACGTGAGCGAGAACACGCGAGAGCGCGTCATGGCAGCGGCGCGAACGCTACGGTTCCGTCCGAACCACCTCGCGCGCAACCTGCGTCACGGAAGCGTGACGAACACCGTCGGATTCGTCATCGGCGACCTGCGGAACCCGTTCTACTTCAACGTCGCCGCGGGCATCGAACGCGAGCTCTCGGGCCACGGCATGATGATGATCCTGGCCGCAACCGACGACGATCCCGCCAGCGAGGTCCGGGTCGTCGAGACCCTGCTCAAGCAGCGGGTGCGCGCACTGCTGATGGTGCCGGTGGCCGAGGACCAGTCGTATCTGGAAGGCGAGCGTCAGCTCGGCACTCCCGTGGTCTGCATCGACCGTCCCGCTCAGAACCTGATCGCCGACAGCGTCGTGCTCGAGAACCGCACCGGTACCGCAGAGGCGGTGCGGGCGCTGATCGCCGCCGGGCACCGACGCATCGGATTCGTCTGCAGTCCGGGCGGCCTGTTCACGCACCAGCAGCGACTGGCCGGGTACCGGGACGCCCTCCGCGAGGTCGGGGTGGTCGACACCGACCAGTGGGAGCTGCTCGGCGACAGCACCGGCATCTCCGAGGACTCCGTGCAGCGCCTCCTCGCCGCGCACGATGGACCGACTGCCCTGATCGCGGGGAACAACCGCGCCAGCGCCACCGTCATCCGGGCCCTGCACAACCAGTTCGACGACGTCGCCTTCATCGGATTCGACGACTTCGAACTCGCCGACGCATCCGACATCAGCGTGGTCGCCTACGACCCGGTCGAGCTCGGACGCAGAGCGGCGCAGCTCGCCATCGAGCGACTGTCCGAGCCGGTCGGGCTCCCCCGCCACGTCGAGATCCCCACCCATCTCATCCGACGGGGGTCAGGCGAGCGCGCGGTGCCCGCCGCCTAGTGGGCGCATCCGACGATCCGGGGAAAGAAAAACCCCTGATCGACAGGGGTTTTCTTGGCGGAACCGGTGGGATTTGAACCCACGGTGGGTTTTCGCCCACACAACTTTTCGAGAGTTGCACCTTCGGCCGCTCGGACACGGTTCCGAGGACGAGTGTAATGCACCGGCGAAGTGCGTCCATCCTCACGGCTGGCTCATAGATCCAGCCGACGATTCACCAATGAACGCCGCCGATTCTCGGAGCATGGCAAAGAACACGAGCATCCCGGCGGCCGACGAACCGTCCGAGCAGAGCGCATCGACAGACACGGCCGACACGGTCGTCGCCGACACCACGCCCACCACCCCCGCACCTCAGGTCACGGCCCCGCTGCCGTCGACCGCGGCCCCCGCCGCTCCCGCTGCGGCACCGGCCACCGAGGTGCCGGTCGCCGCAGCTCCCACCCGCACGCGATCGCGCGGACTGCTGATCGGCGTCGCTGCCGGCATCGCCGTCCTGGCGCTCGCCATCGGCGGGGTCGGCGGCTACGCGATCGGGGCGGCGACGCATGGTCCCGCCCAGGCCGGTCAGGTCGCGCCGGGCGCGGGCCAGGGCGGTCCCGGTCAGGGCGGTCCCGGTCAGGGCGGCGAGGGCGGACCCGGTGGTGGTCAGCCGCCGCAGCTCGGCACCGGACAGCAGGGTCCGATGCCCGGGCAGCGGCCCGACGACGAGAACCGTCCGGGCGGGGGCGACTCGGATGACGACGCCGACGGGGAT
>CAXTSE010000026.1:19774-28911 GCA_964246985.1 uncultured Microbacteriaceae bacterium | reverse complement strand
CCTCGGCCGCGTGATCGCCGGGTCGGGCGGGGGCCGCTCCCTTGGCGGTCACGGCTCCGACGATGCGGCGCAGCAGGAACATCTTGCGCGCTCCCGCCGTCTGCCGGCCGAACCCGGACTCCTCGGCCGAGAGGTGCCAGCGACCCTGGTACTGCACGAGGGCCAGCGGGATCACCTCGCGCTCGCGGGCGGCATCGTCGCCGGGCTTCAGGTAGGGGAACCTCACGAGCTGGCGCCTCTCGAGCGCGGCCGACAGCGGCTCGAAGGCGGCGTCCCGCAGGCGGACGCGCGGCGCGTAGCCGAGCATCGGCTCGTCGGCGCTCATGCCGAGCGACCGCAGCTTCAGGAGCGCGCGGCGGGATTCGCCCGAGAGCGACCCCTCACGCCACACGCGCGCGGCCAGGTTGAGCAGGATCGTCTCCTCGGGCGAGAACGAGATGTCCTGCGGGAGCTCGTAGGTGCCCCGCGGGATGCGGTAGCGCAGGTTCTGGTTGTTGCCGGCGTCGCCGGGAGCCTCGACGGTCTCGAGCGGGACGCCGAGCTCGCGGATGTCGTCCTTGTCGCGCTCGAACTGCCGCTCGAGATTGGCGTTGTCGCCGCCCTTCGAGAAGCGCTGGCGGTAGCCCTGCACGGTCGAGAGGATCTCGTTCTTGGTCAGTCCCGACTCCGTCGCGAGGAGCGCCAGCACCAGGCTGAAGAGCCGCTCCTCGACGGGCACGCGGGCGCCGCCGGCTGCTGCTGCCACGGGACGCCTCTCTCTGCGGGGAAAGCTCGGAACGGGTCGGTCGGTGCGGACGAGCGGAGGCTGCCCGCTACTTCTGGACGCCCAGGAGGTCGAAGACGAAAACGGCGGTGGAATCCGCAGTGAAGTCGCTCCCGAGCGTTGTCGGATCGAATTCGTCACCCGGAGCCAAGAGCAACAGCACCTGGCCTCCGACCTTTTGGCCGACGAGGGCATTGACGATGCCTGCGGGAAGCCCGTCGGAACCGGTGGTCATGGGAAGCGTCGTAGCTGTACCCGAGTCCCAGGTGGACTGGGCCTCGGTCGGGTCGGATCCATCCCCCGCCCAGTTCCACAGGCTGAACGCGACCACCACTCGGTCGTCCTTTGCGATGGTCACGCCATCGCCAGCCTTGATTGCTGCCGACTCTGTCTCGGAAGGTGGCGAAACAAGACCTGTGGAGATACCGGGACGGCCGTCGACAGCGGTCACGACCGTGGGCATCCCGTCCTTGGGAAGCTGATTGACGCCGTCGGCCTTGCCAAGGAAGGCGGCGATCACATCAAGGACCACGACGATGGTGTCATCGGGGTCGATGTTCGCTCCGCTGAGGGTGTCCGCGGCGTAGAGGTCTGATGCCTTAGCCGTCACGGCAAGGCGCTCACCGATCTTGACGCAGACCAGCGCTTTGCTCAGCGTGCTCTCGTCGAGCCCGGACAAGCCCAGATTAAGTACGGCGGGGTCGTAGTCGCTTCCACTCAGCTGCTCGCCTGTGGAGCCCAGATATGCGGACGAGTCGTAGTCGACCTGCGAGCCCGTGGCGATCGTGGCGCCCGACCCCTCGACCAGCGTCGAGACCTGGCTGCTCCGCGTGATGAGCGGGGTGGGGAACTCGACGGTCGGGGTGCTGCCGACCTTCCCGGTGGCGGTGATCAGGCTGGAGGCGTCACCGCTGTCGTAGACGGGCGCGCATCCGCCGTCGGCTGCCGGCGTGCAGCCGGCGAGGACGGCGGCGACCAGCGCCGCGGCGCCGAGGAGCGCGGGGAATCTGCGCACGGGGACTTCCTTCACGATCACGTTCGGACCAGCAGAGTCTACTTGCTGTCGCCCGCGGGTTCGTCGCCGCCCGCGCCGTCGGCGGACGGGGCGGAGGCGGCGCTCGCCGTGCCGCCGCGGCCCGCGATCGCCTGCGCCTCGCGCACCACCTTGCGCACCCGCTTGTCGGTCTTGACGCGGTCGCCCACGGCCCCCGGTGTCCACAGCTCGACGTCCTCGTCGCCATACTCCGTCTTGGAGGCACGGCGGGCCGGGGCCGGCAGGACGGCGCCCGGCGCGAGGCGGCGGGCCGTGAGCAGGAAGGCGGTGTGGCCGACCATGCGGTGGTCGGGACGGACCGCGAGGCCCTCGACGTGCCAGCCGCGCACGATGGTCTCGCTGGGGCTGGGTTCGGTGAACCGGCCCGTCGCCCGGATGGCCTCCGCGATGCGCGAGAGCTGGGTGACGGTGGCGACGTAGCAGAGCAGCACGCCGCCCGGCGCGAGCGCGTCCGCGACGACGTCGAGGCACTCCCAGGGGGCGAGCATGTCGAGGACGACCCGGTCGACGCTGCCGGGCTCGACCGCGTCGGGCAGGGCCTCGGCCAGGTCCCCCAGCTCGACATCCCAGTTGGCGGGCAGCTCGTCGACCGGGACGCCCCGGAAGGCGGCGACGTTGGCGCGCGCCACGTCGGCGAACTCGGGGCGACGCTCGAACGAGACGAGGCGGCCGTCGTCGCCGATGGCACGCAGCAGCCAGAGCGAGAGGGCGCCGGATCCGACACCCGCCTCGACCACGGTCGCGCCGGGGAAGATGTCGGCGAGACCGAGGATCTGCGCCGCGTCCTTCGGGTAAATGATCGCCGCTCCCCGCGGCATCGACATCACGAAGTCGGTGAGCAGGGGGCGGAGTGCCAGGTAGGTGTCGCCGTTGGTGGCCTGCACCACGCTGCCGTCGGGCTGGCCGATGAGCAGGTCGTGGGCGAGCATGCCGCGGTGCGTGTGGAACACGTTGCCGGCGACCAGGTTGATGGTGTGCATCCGCCCCTTCGGGCCGGTCAGCTGCACTCGGTCGCCCGCCTGGAACGGACCGGTCGGCGTCGTGCGGGTCATGCCGGGTACCGCGCCGTCAGGACCGCGCTCAGGTCGTCGACCGAGCTCCCGACCAGGTCGGGCCAGGTGGTGTACGCCGGGCTGTCGGGCAGGTCGACATGCAGCGGCACGGCGATGGTCGCCGCGCCCGAGGCGACGGCCGACGCGGTGCCGAACTCCGAGTCCTCGACGGCCACGCAGTCCTCGATCGACACGCCGAGCAGCGCGGCCGCCCGCAGGTAGGGCTCCGGATGCGGCTTGCCGTGCTCGACCTCGTCACCCGCGACGACGGCGGCGAACGCCGGGAACCCGATCGCCTCCACCACGCGGTCGGCCATCCGGCGGATCGACATCGTCACCAGCGCGCTCGGGATGCCGGCCCCGAGCAGCTCGGAGAGCAGCTCGCGGGCGCCGGGACGCCAGGGCACCTCGGTCTCGATCTGCTCGAGCACCCGGTCGGTCAGCAGCTCGATGATCTCGTCGACGGGGAGCGCGACGCCGCGCGACTGCAGCACCGTCGACGAGCCCTCGAGCGACGATCCGACGAGCGTGAGGCCGTCCGCGTGGGTCCAGGTGCCGCCCCACGCCGTGACCAGCTCGGTCTCGGCGGCGAGCCAGTACGGCTCGGTGTCGACGATGGTGCCGTCCATGTCCCACAGCACGGCGGCGGGTCGGCGGACGTCGTGGTCGGCGGGTGCGGTGTCGGTCACGGGGCCCAAGTCTAGGCGGCGGCTCGTTCGCCCTCGGCGGAGCGGCGGCGCCCGGCGCGGTGCAGGGCGGGGTCCTATCCTGGGATGACCTCCCGGTGCGTTCTCCGGGGGCGATGCGAGACGGCAAGGGGCACGAATGACGGATGCGGGCGACGCGGCTGAGGTCGATCAGGACGCCTTCAGCGGGGGCTCGCTGCTCGTCGTCGCCTTCGAGGGCTGGAACGACGCGGGCGAGGCCGCCAGCGGCGCGGTGCGCGCTCTGCGCGATCAGCTCGAGCTGGTCCCGCGCCTCGAGCTCGACCCCGAGGACTACTTCGACTACCAGTTCAACCGCCCGGTCGTCTCGCTCGACGACAACGGCGACCGGTCGCTCGAATGGCCGAACGTGACCATGTACGGCCCCGACGCATCTGCCGGACCGGGCGCGGGCACGACCGACTCCGGCATCGCGGTGCACGTGCTGCTCGGCACCGAGCCGTCGCGGGGCTGGAAGACGTTCGCCTCCGAGGTGATCGACGCGATCGACGCCGGCGACATCACCGCGGTGGTCTTCCTCGGCGCGATGCTCGCCGACGTGCCCCACACCCGCCCCATCTCGGTCTTCGCCTCCAGCGACAACGCGGATGTGCGCGAGCGCTTCGAGCTCGAGCGCAGCACCTACGAGGGGCCGGTCGGCATCCTCTCGGTGCTCGCCGACGCGGCGGAACGCGCCGGGATCCCGACCCTGTCGATCTGGGCGTCGGTGCCCCACTACGTGCACAACGCCCCCAGCCCCAAGGCGATGCTCGCGCTCATCGAGCGCCTGGAGGAGTTCGTCGACATCGACGTGGCCCGTGGCTCGCTCGTCGAGGAGTCGGCGGCCTGGGAGAGCGGCATCGACGCTCTCGCGAGCGACGACGACGACATGGCGGCCTACATCGCGCAGCTCGAGCAGGCGCGCGACACCGTCGACTCGCCCGAGGCGAGCGGTGAGGCGATCGCCGAGGAGTTCGAGCGCTACCTGCGCCGCCGCGACGGCCGCGATGGCCGCGACGGCCGCGACCCGCGTGCGGGCGGGCGCTAACCGACCAGGTCCTCGGCTGCGATCCATCGCACCCCCGAGCGGTGCACCAGCAGCGGCCCGCGCATCGGCACAGCCGCGAACGCTGCCGCGTCGCGCATCATGCCCAACCACTCCCTGTCCAGCTCGGTCAGCTCGTCCCGCCCGCGCCGCTCGAGGCTGACGATGACGCTCCGGGCGTCGAGCTCGTCGACCAGGTCGCGGATGAACGCCGCAAGCCGCCGCGCGTCGCCGGGCTCGGGTCGCGGCGGGATGTCGCTCGGCATCAGGAGCGGCAGCTGCCGGTCGTCGTGATCGAGGAACATCAGCCAGAGCTGCCGTCGATGCGCGCGCCCCAGCAGCGCCCGCACCCGATCGAGGACCTCGGGGTCGCTGCGGAGAGGGAGGAGCGTGGCGTCGGATGCGCGCGGAGCCGTCATGCGCCCATGCTCGCGACCGCGCGACGGAGCCGATCCTGCCGGGCCGGCAGATGTGCACCGAGCCTGTCGCGAAGGCGCGGGGAAGGAGCGGCTACGCGCCCGACAGCACCCCGGCGGACAGCAGCGCGATGAGCACCGCGCCGAGCACGATGCGGTAGATCACGAACGGGAGGAACGAGCGGGTCTTGATGTAGTTCATCAGGAACGCGATCACAGCCAGGCCGACGCCGAACGCCACCACCGTCGCGACGACGGTCTCCGGCAGCCCGTAGCCGGTGCCGCAGCCCTCTGCCGCGTCCGTCACCGGGTCGCAGGTGAACGCCGTGTACGTCTCGTAGAGCCCCGCCCCGAACACGGCCGGCACGGCCAGCAGGAACGAGAACTGGGCAGCGGCCGGCCGCTCGTAGCCCAGCGCGAGACCCGCCGAGGTGGACGCGCCCGATCGCGAGACGCCCGGCACGAGCGCCAGCATCTGAGCGAGCCCGATCAGGATGCCGTCACGGTAGGTGATGTCGGACTGCGACTTCGCCTTCCGGCCCAGACGGTCGGCGAGCCCGAGCAGGATGCCGAAGACGATCAGCACGATCGCCACGATCCACAGAGACCGGAAGGTCGAGCGGATGGTGTCCTGGAGCAGGAAGCCGGCCACCACGATCGGGACCGTGCCGATGATGATCAGCCACCCCATCCGCACATCGGGGTCGCCCTTCTGCACCCCCGACGATCGGCGCCCGCCGCCGCTGCGTCCGAGCGAGCGGAACCACTTCGCGATGATCGTGCCGATCTGGCGTCGGAAGTAGATGACGACGGCCAGCTCGGTTCCGAGCTGCGTGATCGCGGTGAAGGTGGCCCCCGGATCTCCCCACCCGAGCAGCTCGCCGGCGATCCGCAGGTGGGCGCTGGAGGAGATGGGGAGGAACTCGGTCAGGCCCTGGAGAAGTCCCAGGACGATCGCCTCGATGAAGTCCACGAGGGACGACGGTACCCGATGGGCGCCTAGCAGTCGCGCAGGAAGTCCCCGAGGACCGCGCGTCCGAACGCCAGCGCCGACAGGGGCACGCGCTCGTCGACGCCGTGGAACATCGCCGGGAAGTCGAGGTCGGCGGTGAGCTGCAGCGGTGCGAAGCCGTATCCGGTGATGCCGAGCTTCGACAGCGCCTTGTTGTCGGTGCCGCCGCTCATCAGGTACGGCAGCACGGGAGCGCCCGGATCGTGTCGCCCGAGCGCGTCGACCATCTTGCCGACGAGCGGACCGCCGAACGGCACCTCGAGACCGACGTCGTGGTGCACGACCTCGATCTCGATCTCGTCGCCGACCGTCTCGCGGATGCGCGCGAGCACCTCGTCCTCCTGCCCGGCGAACGGGCGCAGGTCGACCAGCGCCTCGGCGCGGTCGGGGATGACGTTGTGCTTGTAGCCGGCATCGAGCACGGTCGGGTTGGAGGTGACGCGCAGCGTCGCACGCAGGAAGCCCGCGGCCGTCCCGGTGGCGACGACCGTCGCATCCGGATCGTGGTCGACGCCGAGCCCGAGCAGGCGGCGCAGCTCGACGAGCAGGGCGGATGTCGTGGTCGTCAGCTGCACCGGCCACTCCAGCTCGCCGATGGCGACGACGGCGCGCGCGAGCTTCGTCACGGCGTTGTCGCTGATCACCCGCGATCCGTGGGCGGCCGTCCCCCGTGCCCGCAGCCGGATCCACACCAGGGCCTTCTCGCCCGTCTGCAGCAGGTAGGCGCGTTGTCCGCCGACGTCGATGGAGTAGCCGCCGACCTCGCTGACGGCCTCGGTCGCCCCGGCGAACAGCTCGGGCCGGGTGTCGACGATGTGGTGCGAGCCGAGCACGCCGCCGTTCTCCTCGTCGGCGAAGAACGCGACGACGAGGTCGCGGGAGGGTCGCTCCCCCGCCTCGAGGATGTCGGCCAGCGCGGTGAGAATCATCGCGTCCATGTCCTTCATGTCGACGGCGCCGCGCCCCCAGAGCAGCCCGTCTCGGATCTCGCCGGCGAACGGGTCGACGCTCCAGTCGTCGGCGACGGCGGGGACGACGTCGAGGTGGCCGTGCAGCACGAGTGCCGGACGCTCGGGGTCGGCGCCCTCGACACGGGCGACGACCGAGGTGCGGCCGGGCTCCGACTCGATGTACTCGGGGGCGAGCCCCAGGCGTGCGAGCTCCGCACCGACGTACTCGGCTGCATCCGCCTCGCCGTTCGACTTCCCCTCGCCCCAGTTGACCGTCTCGAACCGGATCAGATCGCGGGCGATGCGGGCGGTGGCCTCGAGCTCGTCGGTCATGCCCCCACGCTAGTGCGGGTCACGGTACGCCGACCCTCCGACGTGGTGATAGTGTCATTCCTCGGTCGCCTCTCCTCCACGAGAGCGCGGCCGACTCGCGCGGGTGGCGGAAATGGCAGACGCGCTAGCTTGAGGTGCTAGTGCCCGAAAGGGCGTGGGGGTTCAAGTCCCCCCTCGCGCACGCGAGTCCGAAGGCCCCCGATCGTCATGGTCGGGGGCCTTCTGCGTGCGCCAGGGCGAGCTTCCGCTCCCGGAGCGCCAGGAACAGCGGGATCGCGAAGGCCGCTGCCGTCACGGCTGCGAGAGGCAGGAACAGCCACGCCCGCCGCATCCCGATGCGCCGCCCCTCGACGATGATGAGGGCCCCGGACGCGATCGCGACGACGAGCAGATCGACCTGCAGCGACTGCGTGGCCGGCCCGTTGCCGAGCCACTCGCCGACGAAGTCCGAGCCCTGCGTGATCGCCACGACGTTGAGAGTCCAGGTGCCGACGAGGCCGATCACCGCCAGGACGAGGTAGGCGATCGCGAGGGGTGTCCATCCGGCTCTCATTGCGTCACCGTACGGCACCGTCCTGGCGCGGTGCACCTAGGCTCGCTGCATGGCCAGGATCACGCGCGAGACCGGGACGGTCAAGGCGTGGAACGGCGATCGCGGCTTCGGATTCGTCGCGCGTCGGGGCGAGCCCGACCTCTTCCTGCACGTGCGGGCCTTCCCGCGCGGCGCCGAGGAGCCGAAAGTCGGCGACCTCGTCACGTTCGAGGTCGAGGCGGATGCGGAGGGCAAGCTGCGCGCCGCCCGCGCCCTCCCGGCCGGCGTGCGCTACCGCCCCCCGGTGCGCCCCACCCCGCCCCTCATCGGGTTCGTGGCGATCGCCGCGTTCGTCGCGATCTACGTGCTCGTGGTGCTGTTCTGGTGGCCCCCGCCGATCTGGGTGCTCGCGCTCTACGTCGGCCTGAGCATCGTGGCGTTCATCTACTACGGTCTCGACAAGTCGGCGGCCCGCGACCATCGACGTCGCGTCGCCGAGACCACGCTCATCATGATCGGGATGCTCGGCGGCTGGCCGGGAGCCATCGTGGGCCAGCAGGTCTTCCGTCACAAGACGGCGAAGGTCACGTTCCGCGCGGTCTTCTGGGTGAGCGTGCTGATCAACGTCTTCGTCTTCACAGTGCTCAGCGCCCCCGGCGTGGTCGACGCGATCGTCGAGGTCTTCTGAGCTCGGAGGGATGGCCCCTGAGCTCAGTCCGTCGACGACCGCGTCGGCCGTGTGCTGATGGTGGGGTGGGTCAGCGCTTGCCGGCCTCTTCCTCGTGCTTGAGCGCGATGCCCAGCGCGAAGAACGTGGGAGCCCAGTGGCCGATGAAGATGCCCCATCGATCCGCCTGGGCCTTGTCGTCGCCCTGCTTCTTGCGCGAGACCGCCCAGCTGAGGAGGCTGACGCCGATCGACGCGAAGCCGCCGATGTAGGCCCAGCTGCTCAGGAATCCGGCGTTGTGCAGAGCCTTGACCGGGTCGGCGCTCGTCGTGAGCTCGTCTGCTCCGCGCTTGGCGCGGCGCTTGGCCTCGTTGGTGATGTTCGACATGGTGTTCCTTCTCTCGGAGGGGGTGGGTCTGGGTCGATCCTGGACCTCGGGAGGCTGTTCCGAGTTTTCTCCCAGGACCTTCTCACCCATGCGCGGCGCTACGGTGTCCCCATGTCCGCCGTCACCCTCATCCGCTCCCCCCGGCTCTCGGATCAGGCCGAGTACGCCTACGCCGCCACCGCCCCCGCCGGCGCCCGTCTGATCTTCCCCGCGGGCGCATG
>CAXTSE010000026.1:0-19764 GCA_964246985.1 uncultured Microbacteriaceae bacterium | reverse complement strand
CGCATGCCCGCTCGACATCGCCGGGCTCGTCGTCGCCCCCGGCGACTACGCCGAGCAGGCGCACCAGTGCGTGCGCAACCTGCGCACGGCGCTCGCGGATGCCGGAGCGACTCTCGAGGACGTCGTCAGCACGCGCGTCCTGGTCGCCACCACGCAGCAGGCCGACCTCGTGCGCGCGTGGGAGGTGGTGCGCGACCTGTTCGCCCCGCACGACCCGCCGTCGACGCTCGTGGGCGTGACGGTGCTCGGCTACGACAACCAGCTCGTCGAGCTGGAAGCCGTCGCAGCCGTGCTCGACTAGATCTGAGCCAGCCGCGGCGCGACCGTCTCGCCGAACTCGGTCACGAAGGCGACCGGGTCGGGCGTGACCGCGCGCAGGTGGAGGTGCTCGATGCCGACGGCCGCGTACGACTCGGCGACACGGAGGAACGCGTCGGGGTCGGCAAGCGGGTCGGCCATCCCGGCCATCACGGTCTTCTCGATGCTGTCGTAGTCGCGACCCAGGTCGTCGCAGTGCCCGCGCAGCACCTCGAGCTTGTGCGCGGCGGCCTCGGCGTCGGCGACGATCAGGTTGGTGGCCTGGGCGTACTGGGCGACCATCCGCAGCGTCTTCTTCTCGCCGCTGCCGCCGATGACGATCGGCGGGTGCGGGGTCTGGATCGGCGCAGGCACGCTGATCGTCTCGGCCAGCTGGTAGTGGGTGCCCGTGAAGGGACCCTCGTCGTCGCTCCACATCTGCAGGCAGATCTGCAGGGTCTCCTCGAGGCGCTCGAAGCGCTCGGCGATGGGCGGATACGGCACCCCGAGGGCGAGGTGCTCGCGCTCGTACCAGGCGGCTCCGATGCCGAGGAACGCGCGTCCCTCGCTCAGCACGTCGAGGGTGGTGACGATCTTCGAGAGGAGGCCCGGATGCCGGTAGGTCACGCCCGTGACCACGGTGCCGAGCTTCATCCGGCTGGTGACCCCGGCGAGGTAGCCGAGGGTCGTGTAGCCCTCGAGCATCGGGTCGTGCGCGGTGCGGAACTGCTCCATCTGGAAGTAGTGGTCCATGACCGTGAACCACGATGCCCCCGACTCCTCCGCGGCGACCGCGGTGTCGCGGAGGACCTGGGCGGTGCTGGGCCGGGCGGGCAGATTGAAGTCCATGAAGTGGAAGCCGAAGCGCATAGGCTCACGCTACGCCTGATCCGCGAGGTCGGCCCGCTCATTGACATGCTCGAACACATGTTCGAATATGGACGCATGGCTGTCGCGCTGCAAGTATCCCCCGAGGTGCTCGAGGGCTCTGCGCGCGCCGGGTCCCAGGCGGATGTGGTGCGTGATCTGCAGTCGCGCATCCGCGGCATGCAGCGCACGACCCTCGACACCCGCGCGCTGCCCACCGAGCCGTCGCTCGGCGAGCTGCTTCCGGGTGGCGCGCTCGCCGCGGGCGGGGTCTACTCGGTCGCCCAGTCGACGACGCTCGCGCTCGGCCTGCTGCAGGGTCCGAGTGCGGCCGGCGCGTGGTGCGCGGTCGTCGGCATGCCCGATCTCGGTGTGGAGGCGGCGGCAGGGCTGGGCATCGACCTCGACCGCCTCGTGCTGGTGCCGCATCCGGGAGAGCAGTGGCTGTCGGTGCTCTCCGCCCTCATCGACGTGGTCACGGTCGTGCTCGTGCGGCCACCGCAGACCGAGGGCGGCGTGCGCATCGGCGACGCCGCCGCGAGCCGGCTGGCGTCGCGGCTGCGGCAGCGCGAGGCCGTGCTGGTGAGCGTCGGCGACTGGCCGAGAGCCGACGCCCGGCTGAGCGTGACGTCGAGCGACTGGGTGGGCATCGGGTCGGGATTCGGGCATCTGATGTCGCGGCAGGTCACCGTGGCGTCGTCGGCCTCCGCCTGGTCGGGGCGCACGCGGTCACGACGGCTGTGGCTGCCGGGCCCGGATCAGCGGGTGCAGGCGGTCGAGCCCGCCTGGGGGCAGGCGGAGGCGTCGACTGCCGTCAGGGCGTGACGGGCGGTGCGGGCGGCACGGCGTCCTCGCCGCCGACAGCGGTGATCCAGGGTCCGATGGGGGCCGCACCATCGGTGCCCGTGGGGAATCCGCCCGGGTTGTACTTGAAGATGCCGTAGCCCGGCATCAGGATCGCGAAGGCGTCGCGACCGCACGACTTGAGGAAGCTGGCGGCGTCGTTGGGATCGCCCACGACGATGCAGGCGTCGAGAGATGCGGTGGTCGTGGCCAGGTAGACGTTCCGCAGGTGCCAGTCGCCCTGATAGCGGATCGAGCCCGTGTCGAGCTCGAGGGTGCTGACCGCGTCGTCGGGCACCACGTGCGTGCCGTCGTCGGCGGCGGCGACGAACGGCGGGGTCGTGCCCTCCGGCGTCGGGGTGGGTGTCGCGGCGCCCGAGCATGCCGTGAGCAGCAGGGCGCCCATCAGCAGGATGCCCAGAGACGACATGGTTCTGCCTCGGCTCTGCATCCCTGAATCGTACCCGGCACCGGCTGATCGCCCGGTCAGGACGCGGATCCCTCGTGAGGAGTGTCGGCAGGACGTGACAAGATCGAACACATGTTCGATACTGGATCATGGGCATGAGCGAGTCGGCGGGTCTCGTCGCCGGGGCGCGCCTGCTGGTGGTCTGGGTTCCCGACTGGCCGGTGGTGGCGCATGCCGCCGCACACCGCATGCCGCTCGCCGAGCCGATCGTGCTGATCGAGCGCGGCACGGTGTTCGCCTGCTCCCCCGCGGCGCGCGACGACGGGGTGCGGCGGGGCATGCGCCAGCGCGAGGCGCAGGCGATGTGCCCGCGGGTGCGGGTGCTGCGCTACGACTCCGCCCTCGATGCGCGCGCCTTCGAGCCGGTGCTCGTCGCCCTCGAGGAGGCCCTGCCCGGCCTGCATCCCGTGCGACCGGGCACCGTCGCGGTGCGCGCCCGCGGCGCATCGCGCTACTACGGCGGCGAGCAGGCCGCGGCCCTCACCGTCTCGGGCACCCTGCGCGACCTCGGCTACGAGGCGCGGGTCGGCGTGGCCGACGGGCTGTTCGCGGCCGAGCGCGCAGCCAGGGTCGCGCCTGCCGCATCTCCGGTGACGATCGTGCCCGCCGGGGCGGCCGCCGGGTTCCTCGCGCCGCTGCCGATCTCGCTGCTCGAGCAGCCCGAGCTGGTGGGGCTGCTGCCCCGGCTCGGCATCCGCACGCTGGGCGAGTTCGCCGCACTCTCCCCCGCCGACGTGGTCGCCCGGTTCGGGCCGGGCGGTGCGCGGCTGCACGCCCTCGCCGCCGGCCGCGATCCCCGTCCGGCCACCCCGCGCATCCCGCCCCGCGACGTCGACGTGCAGATCGACTTCGAGCCGGCACTCGAGCGGGTCGACCAGGTGGCGTTCGGCGTGCGGGCGGCTTCCGACGACTTCGTGCAGGCTCTGCTGGCCCAGCGGCTGGTCTGCACGGCGCTGCGCATCGAGCTGATCGGCGAGAACGGCGAGCTGAGCGAGCGGGTATGGCTGCATCCGCGCTCGTTCTCGGCGGCCGAGGTCGTCGACCGGGTGCGGTGGCAGGTGACCGGATCCGAGGGAGACCTGCGCTCGGGCATCGCGCGGGTGCGCATCAGCCCCGACGCCGTCGATCCGGTCGGAGCCCACGAGCGCGGGCTCTGGGGCACCGGGCCCGACGAGGGCGTGCACTCGGGGCTGTCGCGGGTGCAGGGCATGGTGGGGCATCGCGGGGTGCTCACCGCCACGCCGGCCGGAGGGCGCACGCTGTCCGAGCGCCAGGCCCTCGTGCCGTGGGGAGACCGGCCGATCGTGGCGCGCGATCCGGGCAGGCCGTGGCCGGGGGCGCTCCCTCCCCCCGCGCCCGCCACCGTCTACGAGCTGCCGCGGCAGATCGCCGTGCACGACTCCCGCGGGCGCACGGTGGCCGTCGACGACCGGGGCGAGCTGAGCGCGCCGCCCGCCGTGATGCTCTCGCAGACCGGCGCCCGGCGCTCGCTCACGGCGTGGGCGGGTCCGTGGCCTCTCGACCAGCGGTGGTGGGATCCCGCCGCCGCCCGCTCGGCCTCGCGGTTCCAGGCCGTCGACGAGACAGGGCTCGCCTGGCTGCTCGTGCTCGACGGCGAGGGCTGGTGGGCAGAGGGGTGCTACGACTGATGGGCGGGGCCGACTGATGGGCTGGAACAACCCGCCGATCCCGTGGACCGAGTTCGAGCGCGCCATGAGCGACTCGCGGCGTCCCAAGCAGATGCCGCTGAACGCCGACGGCGGTGACAGCCCGGCCTGGTCGCTGCGCCGCGGTCCGTACGTGCCGCAGGGCGTCGTGCGCGACGCCGACGCGCTGCCCTACGCCGAGCTGCACGCGCACTCCAGCTTCAGCTTCCTCGACGGCGCCTCGAGTCCCGAGGAGCTGCTCGAGGAGGCGGAGCGCCTCGGCCTCCATGCGCTCGCCATCACCGATCACGACGGCTTCTACGGCATCGTGCGCTTCGCCGAGGCAGCCGAGACGGCGGAGGTCAAGACCGTCTTCGGCGCGGAGCTCTCGCTGGGGCTGGGCGGCCCGCAGAACGGCGAGCCCGATCCCGAGGGGAGCCACCTGCTCGTGCTCGCCCGCCAGGAGGAGGGCTACCACCGGCTCGCGAAGGCGATCACCGAGGCGCAGCTGCGCGGGGGCGAGAAGGGGCGCCCGGTGTACGACCTCGAGCAGCTCGGCGAGCTCGCCGGCGGGCACTGGGTGGTGCTGACGGGGTGTCGGAAGGGTGCGGTGCGCAGCGCGCTGGAGCTGGGAGTGGAGGCCATTTCTGGCCTCCACCGCGACGCCAGCGCCGAGGCCCGTCTCGGGCCTAGGTTGTCGGCATCTGCCGAGATCGACCGGCTCGTGCGCCTGTTCGGCCACGACAACGTCTACGTCGAGCTGATCGACCACGGCAACCCGCTCGACTCGATGCACAACGACCAGCTCGCCGCCCTCGCCGCCGAGCGCGGGCTGCCCGTGATCGCCACCGGCAACGTGCACTACGCCAGCCCCCGCCAGCATCACCTCGCCACCGCCGTCGCCGCGGTGCGCGCCAGCCGCAGCCTCGACGAGCTCGACGGCTGGCTCCCCCCGGCGGGCACGGCTCATCTGCGCTCGGGCCGCGAGATGCACGCCCGCTTCTCCCGGTATCCGGGGGCCGTCGCCCGCACCGTCGAGCTGGCCGACGAGCTCGCCTTCCCCCTGCGGCGCGCCAAGCCGGCCCTGCCCAGGCAGCAGGTGCCCGAGGGCCACACCCCCATGTCGTACCTGCGCGAGCTGGTCTGGAATGCCGTGCCCCGGCGCTACCCCGACCTCTCCGAGGCGGACGCTGCGCGCATCGAGGCCGAGCTGCAGGTGATCGAGACCAAGGACTTCCCCGGCTACTTCCTGATCGTGCACGACATCGTGGCGTTCGCCCGCGGCCGGGGCATCCTCTGCCAGGGGCGTGGGTCGGCGGCCAACTCGGCGGTCTGCTACCTGCTCGACATCACCGCCGTCGACTCCATCGCCTACCGGCTGCCGTTCGAGCGGTTCCTCTCCAGCCTCCGCGACGAGGAGCCCGACATCGATGTCGACTTCGACTCCGACAGGCGCGAGGAGGTGATCCAGTGGGTCTTCGAGAAGTACGGCAGGCGGAACGCCGCGCAGGTCGCCAACGTCATCCAGTACCGCCCCAAGAACGCGGTGCGCGACATGGCGAAAGCGCTCGGGCACTCCCCCGGTCAGCAGGACGCCTGGTCGAAGCAGGTGGAGCGCTGGGGTGCCGTGCTGTCCTCCGACGGCGACCACGACATCCCGGATGCGGTGGTCGACCTGGCGAAGGGCCTCCTGAAGGCGCCGCGGCACCTGGGCATCCACTCGGGCGGCATGGTGCTCACCGACCGCCCGGTCGGAGAGGTGGTGCCAATCGAGCACGCGCGCATGGACGGCCGCACCGTCATCCAGTGGGACAAGGACGACGCGGCCTGGATGGGTCTGGTCAAATTCGACCTCCTGGGGCTCGGCATGCTGGCGGCGCTGCAGCACTGCTTCGACATGATCAAGGGCTCGACGGGCGAGGAGTGGGAGCTGGCCACTCTGCCCAAGGAGGAGGCGGCCGTCTTCGACATGCTGTGCCGCGCCGACTCGATCGGGGTGTTCCAGGTGGAGTCGCGAGCTCAGATGGGCCTGCTGCCGCGCCTGCAGCCTCGCCGGTTCTACGACCTCGTCGTGCAGATCGCCCTGGTGCGGCCGGGGCCGATCCAGGGTGGGGCCGTGCATCCGTTCGTGCGGCGCAAGCTCGGGCAGGAGGAGATCAGCTACGTGCATCCGAAGCTCGTGCCTGCCCTCGAGCGCACGCTGGGGATCCCGATCTTCCAGGAGCAGCTGATGCAGATGGCGATGGCCGTCGGCGAGTGCTCGGGTGAGGACGCCGACCTGCTGCGCCGGGCGATGGGGTCGAAGCGCGGACTCGAGAAGATCGAGTCGCTGCGCGTGAAGCTCTACGCGGGCATGGCGTCCAACGGCCTCGTCGGCCAGGTCGCCGACGACCTGTACGCGCGCATCCAGGCGTTCGCCAACTTCGGCTTCGCCGAGAGCCACGCCCTCAGCTTCGGCCTGCTGGTCTACGCGTCGTCGTGGCTCAAGCTGCACTACCCAGGCGTGTTCCTCGCCGGACTCCTGCGCGCGCAGCCGATGGGGTTCTACTCGCCGTCCACGCTCACCGCCGACGCCCGGCGGCACGGTGTCGAGGTGCGGCGCCCCGACATCCTGCTGTCGGGAGCGGATGCCGAGATGGAGGCCGTCGTCCCGACGACCGAGACGGCCGTCGGCGCTGGCGTCGCGGCGGAGGCCAGAAATGGCCTCCGCTCCAAGCTCCAGCGCGCAACGGGGCTCGACTCCTGCTGCCACCGGGTGCAGCCGCCCGTCCCCGAGTTCGACCGCACCGCACCGGATCTCTCGGCCGACCATCGCAGAGACGGGGCGTTCGCGGTGCGGCTGGGCCTCGCCGGCGTGACCCGGATCGGCGCGAAGGTGGCCGAGCAGATCGTGGCCGAACGCGACGGTCCACGCGGCGCCTTCACCTCGATGGAGGACCTGGTGCGCAGGGTCGGTCTCAGTGCGCAGCAGCTCGAGGCGCTGGCGACCGCGGGCGCGTTCGACGGGTTCGGACTGTCGCGCCGGGAGGCGCTGTGGCGTGCGGGGTCCGCCGCCCAGGATCGAGCCGAGTTCCTCGCCGGCTCCGTCGTGACGGTGCAGCCGCCGCTGTTCGCCGACCAGACCGCCTTCGAGGCGCTCGCCTCCGACCTCTGGGCGA
The DNA here is from genome assembly GCA_964246985.1 of uncultured Microbacteriaceae bacterium. Lineage (GTDB taxonomy): Bacteria > Actinomycetota > Actinomycetes > Actinomycetales > Microbacteriaceae > CAXTSE01. The sequence goes on along the minus strand of CAXTSE010000026.1, from coordinate 12,484 downwards.
CGGGGATCTCCACCGACGACCACCCGCTCGCCCACTTCCGACCGGCGCTCGACGACCGCGGGGCGCTGTCCTCGGCTCAGCTGCGCACGGCCGAGTCGGGCAGGCGGGTGGAGGTCGCCGGGCTGGTGACGCACCGGCAGCGGCCGGCCACCGCATCCGGCATCACGTTCCTCAACCTCGAGGACGAGCACGGTCTCGTCAACGTGATCTGCTCGGTGGGCATCTGGGGGCGCTATCGGCGGGTGGTCCGGGAATCTCCGGCGCTCGTGGTGCGCGGCATGCTCGAGCGGTCGGCCGAAGGGGTGACAAACCTGGTCGCGGATCGATTCGAACCCCTCACGATCGCCGTGGTCCACCGGTCGCGCGACTTCCAGTAGACGGGGTCTGCCCCTCGGACTGGGAGAGGCGCACCGTCGACCCTCGGCGTACCGTCGAACGACCACCCGAGATCCCCGAGGCTGCCATGTCCCGTCCCCTGCACACCGCGCTCCGCGCCCTGTACGCCTTCCGCATGCTGCGTCTGAGGACGCAGCAGCAGCCGAAGGACGTGCCCGCCGTGCGCTCGGGCGATCTCGCCGCCGACCGCATCCTGCTCGTCGGCAACGGCCCCAGCCACGGCTGGGGGGTCATGACCCACCAGCTCGCTCTGACCGGGCAGCTCGCCGAGGCCGTCGCGGCCCGCACCGGTCGCCCCTGCGACGCCGACCTCATCGGCGCCGAGTCGATGAACGTGCGCTCCGCTCTCTCGTGGATCGGCGACCGCGACCTGCGTGCCGTCGACAGCGTCGTTCTGGTGATCGGTGTCAACGATGCCCTGCGTCTCACACCGCTCCCCGTCTGGGAGCGGGAGCTCACCGCGCTGATCGACGGCATCTCCGAGCGCGTGCGCCCCGGATCCGTCATCACCGTCGCTGGCATCCCCGAGCTGCGCTCCTTCAAGGTCTACTCCGGCATCATCTCGAATCTGTCCGACCGCCACCGGAAGCGCCTCAACGCAGCAACCCGCAGGATCGCCGACGCGCGGCACATCGACTACGTCGACCTCCCCTTCCACGAGACCGAGGGTCCGGATGCGACGGTCGCCGTCTACCGCGAGTTCGCCGCCCGCATCGCCGACGGCCTCGCATCAGCCCTCGTCGCGTCCCGCCCGGCGCCCACCCGCCGCGCTCCGCAGCAGGACCGGGTCTGGGATTGGAGCGGCACGCCCGCGATCGTCGAGATGGCCCGCCACGGCGGGGAGGCCGACCTGCGCCGCCTCACCGAGAAGGCGCAGAAGTCATTCGGTGTCGAGCTCGCCGTCGTCTCGCTCGTCGACGGTGACCGTCTGTACCACGGCACCAACACCGACGTGATGCCCGAGTCGGTGCCCCTCGAGCTGTCGTTCTGCCAGTACACGGTCGAGAGCGGCGAGCCGGTCGTGATCCCCGACACCGGTCGCGACCCGCGCTTCGACGGCAACCCGCTCGTCGACGTGTCGTTCATCAACTTCTACGCCGGCTACCCGCTGCGCGCGACCGACGGGCAGGTCATCGGCTCGTTCTGCCTGCAGGGATCGCAGCCCCGCAAGGAGTCGGCGATCGCGCTCGATCTGCTGCGCCAGCTCGCACTCGAGGCCCAGGAGGTGCTGCGCGGCTACGAGACGCCGTCGACCGGGTCCACCGCCGTGGCCGCCGCCCCGGCCCCGGCCCCCGCGATCGCGATGCCGCTGCCCACCGGCGATCCGATCGTCTTCGGCGAGAGGTAGAGCCCGCGCGTCATCGCCTGGTGCTCGCGCCCGGCGTGCCCCCCTAGTGCGCCGCGCCGCCGACGCGCTTCCGCAGCAGGTCGATGCGCGCCTGCAGCTGGGCCACGGTCGCCCGCGACACCTCGGGGCCCCCGCAGAGTCTCCGCACCTCGGCGTGGACCATCGCGTGCGGCTCGCCGCTCGAGCGCGCGTACAGCGACACGAGCGAGTTGAGCAGCTTGCGCTGCTCGGCGATCGTGCGGTGCAGCGCGACGGGCGCCGCCGCCTCCGGAGCTCCGGGAGGGCGCTCGGCCGCGTGCCGGGCCTGCCGCTGCTGCCGCGATCGCAGCAGCCGCGAGACCTCCTCGGGCTCGAGGATCCCGGGCAGGCCGATGAAGTCCCACTCCTCGGGGCTGCCCGGCTCTGCCAGCGAGCCGTACTCCTCGCCGTCGAACAGCACCTTCTCGAACGTCGCCACCGATCCGAGAGCCGTCCACTCGTACTCGTCGAGCAGATCGGCTGAGGCCGCGTCCTGCTCCTCCGCCCGCTCGACAAGCGTGTCGTCGAGCAGCTGGTCGTCGGGGGTCTCGCGGTCGAGCGCGTGGTCGCGCTCACGCTCGAGCTCCGCGGCGAGCCCGAGCAGAACGGGCACGCTCGGCACGAAGATCGAGGCCACCTCCCCGCGTCGCCGGGTGCGCACGAAGCGTCCGATCGCCTGGGCGAAGAACAGCGGAGTCGACGCCGACGTCGCGTAGACGCCGACCGACAGGCGCGGCACGTCCACCCCCTCCGAGACCATCCGCACGGCGACCATCCAGCGCTGATCGCCGTCGGCGAAGGCCTGGATGCGCTCGCTCGAACCTGCCTCGTCGCTCAGCACGACGGTGGGCTGCTGGCCGGTCAGCCCCTGCAGGATCGTCGCGTACGCGCGCGCCATCGTCTGGTCGGTGGCGATCACCAGCCCGCCCGCGTCGGGGACGGCGTGGCGCACCTCGCTGAGTCGGCGATCCGCCGCCGTCAGCACCGCCGTCATCCACTCGCCCTCTGGATCGAGCGCCGCCCGCCAGGCCTGCGCTGTGACGTCCTTCGTGTCGTCCTGCCCGAGGGACGCCTCCCACTCCTCTCCCTGGCGTGTGCGCCAGCGCATGGTGCCGGCGTAGGAGAGGAAGATGACGGGCCGCACGACGCCGTCGGCCAGCGCGCGACCGTAGCCGTAGGCGTAGTCGGTCTGCGACATCCGGATGCCACGGGCGTTGCGCAGATACGTCACGAACGGGATCGGCGCCGTGTCGGATCGGAACGGCGTGCCCGTCAGCAGCAGCCGTCGCACGGCGGGGTCGAAGGCATCGCGGATCGCGTCGCCCCAGCTGAGCGCGTCTCCCCCGTGGTGGATCTCGTCGAGGATGACGAGCGTGCGGCCCGACTCGGTGAGCGCGCGATGCAGGGTCGACCGCACCGCCACCTGGGCGTAGGTGACGACGACGCCGTGGTACTGGCGCGACTCGCGCGAGTGCCGGTTGGTGAACCGCGGATCGAGTCGGATGCCGGCGGCGTGGGCCGCATCCGCCCACTGGTTCTTGAGGTGCTCGGTCGGCGCGACGACCGTGATGCGGTCGACGACGCGCCGCTGCAGCAGCTCGCTCGCGAGGCGCAGGGCGAAGACCGTCTTGCCTGCGCCGGGAGTCGCCGACACGAGGTAGTCGCGGTTCACGCGGGAGAAGTAGTCGCCGAGCGCCTCCTCCTGCCAGGCGCGGAGCGGCTTGACCGTGCCGCGGGCCGCGCGCTCGGGGAATGCCGGGGAGAGGTGCTCGGCCGCCGCAGTCGCGCGGAAGGCCGCGGATTCGGATGGGCTCGTCACTTCATCAGACGATACGCGATGGCGCCGACGCCGCTGGCTCGTCCTCCCCGGAATCGAGCGCCCGCGGGGGCATGATGTCTGCATGTCCGCGCGACACGCCATGCTCGACACCGCGATCGGCGATCTGCTGATGGTGGCCGAGGGTGATGCCCTAACGGGCCTCTACTTCCCCGAGCACTGGCATCCGCCGATCGTCGAGAGCGTCGGGCCGCGGGTCGGGTTCGACGAGGATGCGACGCTCGCCGAGGCCAGTGCGCAGGTGCTGCAGTACCTGCGCGGGGATCGGCGCAGCTTCGATCTGCGGATCGCGACATCGGGCAATGCGCTGCAGGAGCGGGTCTGGGCGCTGCTCGCCCGACTGCCCTACGGAACGACCACCACGTACGGCGCTCTGGCGGCCGAGCTGGGCGACCCGCATCTCGCGCAGTCGGTCGGGCAGGCGGTCGGGCGCAACCCGATCTCGATCGTGATCCCCTGCCACCGGGTCGTGGGCCACGACGGCCGCCTGACCGGCTACGCCGGCGGGCTGTCGCGCAAGCACTTCCTTCTCGATCTCGAGGAGCCGGTCGAGGTCAAGGCCGAGCGCCTCTTCTGACGCGATGGCGCGCGGGCGTGCCTCCCGCCCTCAGTCGTCGCCGTGCCCGAATCGACGGGGAGAGGTCTGCTTCAGCAGGGCGGCCGGCCGTACCGCACCCGCACCGAAGCGCGAGGCGACGGCATCGACGGTGTGCTCGGCCTCGCGCCAGGCCTCGTCGTCGTCCCACAGGCCGAGCGATACGACCGCCCCGGTCAGCTGCTCGCCGCGGACGCCGATGAGGCGCACCGGGCGACCGCCCTCGGAGGCCAGGTCGTAGAGCGACCGCGACTCCTCGTAGATGCGGCGGGCGACATCCGTCGGCTCGCCGAGGGTGCGCGAGCGCGTGATGGTGGTGAAGTCCTCGAAGCGGAGCTTGATCGACACCGTGCGGGCCTGCGCTCCGGCGCGCCGCAGCCGCACGGCCACCCCGTCGGCGAGCCCCAGGAGCGTGCGATGGATGACCGCGGGGTCGGTGACGTCGGTCTCGAAGGTGGTCTCGTGTCCGATGCTCTTCTCGGACCGCGACAGCTCGATGCCGCGCGGGTCGCGCCCCCACGCCAGCTCGTGCAGACGCGTCGCCGTCGCGACGCCGATGGCGCGCGTCAGAGTGTCGAGAGGCACCTCGGCGACGTCCCCGATCGTGCGCAGCCCGAGCCTCGCCAGCTGCTCCTCCGACTTGCCCCCGACCCCCCACAGCGCCGATACCGGCTGCGGGTGGAGGAACGCCACGGTCTCGTCCGCCGGCACGACGAGAAGGCCGTCGGGCTTCGATCTCGACGACGCCAGCTTGGCCACGAACTTGGTGCTCGCCGCCCCGATCGACGCGCGGAGCCCCGTCTCGCTGTAGACCCGCTCGCGGAGGCGGGTGCCGATCTGCCAGGGCGTGCCGAGCAGGCGGATCGCGCCCGCGACGTCGAGGAACGCCTCATCGATCGAGAGCGGCTCGACCATCGGTGTGACCTCGCCGAGCAGCTGCATCACGCGACCGGAGTAGAAGCTGTAGCGCTCGAAGTGCGGCTCGAGCACGACGGCGTGCGGGCAGCGTCGCAGCGCGACCGCCATCGGCATCGCCGAGTTGATGCCGTACTTGCGCGCCTCGTAGGTGGCGGCGGTGACCACCGATCGCTGCGAGCGGTGCCCGACGATGACCGGTCTGCCCACCAGCTCGGGGTGCTCGAGCAGCTCGACCGATGCGAAGAACGCGTCCATGTCGAGGTGGAGGATGTGGGCCGACGTGTCGGCGGACGGCTCGGCGGTGACCTGCCTGCTCGATCCGTCCTGCTTGCTCACCGGCCCATCCTGTCACCAGCGTCCGATCACGGCCGGGACCCGGACGCGAGAAGGCCCCGGCGCGATGCCGGGGCCTTCCGAGGAGATGATCAGCGACGACGACGGCGGCCGAAGACCGCGCCGTAGATCAGCAGCACCAGGACGGCGCCGCCGATCGCGGCGATCCAGGCCGGGAGCGACCAGAACTCGGTGTAGACGTTCTGACCGAGGAGCCCGGCGATCCAGCCGCCGAGCATGGCGCCCAGCACGCCGAGGATGATCGTGATCAGGAATCCGCCGGCCTGCTTGCCGGGGATGATCAGCTTGGCGATGACCCCGGCGATGACGCCGAGGATGAGGAATGCGATGAAGCCCATCGATGAGTCCTTCAGGTTAGGCACGCCCGCCTCACGGGCACAGCACAGTCAAGCACGACGAAGGGCGCCGACCAGAGTGGTCGGCGCCCTCGACGTTGTGTCGGGTCTGGCTGTAGATCAGGCCTTGCGTCGGCTGCCGCGGGTCACGAGACCGTAGATCAGCAGCACGATGATCGATCCGCCGATGGCCAGCAGCCAGGTCTGGATCGAGAAGAAGTCCTGAAGCGGCGCATTGAACAGCGCGCTTCCGATGAAGCCGCCGAGCAGCGCTCCGACGATTCCGAGGATCAGGGTGATGATCCAGCCGCCACCCTGGCTACCCGGCAGGATGAGCTTTGCGATCGCGCCGGCCGCGAGGCCGAGGACGATCCAACCGAGGATTCCCATGTGTGTGCTCCCAGCATTCTTTCTGTTGCACCCGGTGGATCTCACCGAGCGATGCCTACCTAAGCACCCGCTGACCAATACACCGCGGGGGGTGTTGCCGAACCCCCCGATTGGGGTATAAAACCCGGTCCTCCTGGTGCCGAGGATGCATCATGGAACCATGACCGCTCTGCATCCCTGGTCGCGCTACGTCGCGATCGGCGACTCGTTCACCGAGGGCATCGGCGATCCGGAGCCCCGCTCCCCCGGCGGACACCGCGGATGGGCCGACCGCGTCGCCGAGGTGCTCGCCGACGGCACGGACGACTTCGCGTATGCCAACCTCGCGATCCGCGGACGCCTGCTGCAGCAGATCCTCGACGAGCAGGTGGATGCGGCGCTCGCCCTGCGACCCGATCTCGTGACGGTCTCGATGGGCGGCAACGACATCATCCGCCCCGGCACCGACCCCGACGAGGTCGCGGCGCGCTGCGAGACGGGGGTCGCCCGGCTGAGCGCCGACGGAGCGACGGTCGTGCTCTTCAACGGTCCGGACATCGGCCTCACCCCGGTGCTGGGACGTCTGCGCGGCAAGGTGGCCATCTACAACGAGAACCTGCGCACCATCGCCCAGAAGCACGATGCGGTGGTGGCCGACATGTGGTCGCTGCGCGAGCTGTCCGATCCGCGCATGTGGGATCCCGACCGGCTGCACTTCTCACCGATCGGCCACCAGACGATCGCGCGGATGGTGCTGGCGGCTCTGGGCGTCGACAACGACCTCGAGCCGTACGCCGCAGACCCGCTGCCGGCCAAGGCCTGGCGGGCGGCGCGCATCGACGACATCGGGTGGGCGCGGGAGTACTTCGGGCCATGGATCCTGCGCCGCCTGCGTCATCAGTCGTCCGGCGACGGCGTCGAGCCGAAGCGGCCGACCTTCGGCGCCGAGGACGACGGAGGCCGGGCCGGCTGAGGCGCTAGAAGAGCTCCGCGGGGTGGGTGAGTCGCCAGAGCGGCCCCGGATCGTCGAGGTCGGCCGAGAGGACGAGCGGCACGGTCACCGTGCGGTCCCCTGCGGTCAGCACCACGGTGCCCACCTCCGTCCCCGTCTCCCCCAGCCGCACCTCGGCCACCGCGACCTGCGCGGTCACCTGCGTGTCGCCCCAGGTCAGCAGGGTCGCCTCCTCGGCTGCCACGGCATCCGCCGTCTCGCCCCACGGCGTGGTGTACGTGCCGTAGCTGTCGCCGATGTCACTGACGTCGAGCTCGTGGAACCCGGCCGCGACCGTCGCGAGCAGCTGCGTGATGGCGGCGTTCAGGCTGTCGTGATCGGTCCCGCCGAGCACCACCCCGATCACGGTGACGCTCGATCCCCCGATCGGGTACTGCGCCGAGAACAGCAGGTTGGCGCCGAAGCTGTCGAGGGTGCCGGTCTTGATGCCGGTGACGCCGGCGGTGCCGAGGAGCTCGTTGGAGTTCTCGAGGAGCCCGACGTCGTGCATCGTGAGTGAGCCGGTGCCCACGATCTGCGCCACCACGGGACTCGCGAGAGCGAGCCTGCCGAGCTCGATCAGAGCCGCCGCCGTGCCGACGTTCCGTGCGTCCAATCCCGTCGGCTCGACGATCGTGATGCCCGACAGGTCGTTCTCGGCCAGCCACGCCTGAGCAGCCCCCGCGAAGGCCTCCTGCGAGCCGAAGGCCCACACCGCGAGGGTCGTCGCGTAGTTGTTGGCCGACTCGATGAGCGTCAGGTCGAGCAGTTCCCGCTCCGTGTACGTCTGCCCGGCGCTCACGGGCACGACCTTCCCGTTCTGCGAGCGGTAGCTGTCGTAGTAGCCGACATCGACGCGCGTCATCGCGACGGCCGGACCGGGCTCGTCGACCGTCAGGGGATGCGCCTCGAGCACCGTCAGGGCGGTCACGATCTTGGTGATGCTGGCGAGCGGGAGGGCGTCGAGCGAGCCGCTCGAGCCCAGCAGTCCGGGGAAGTCGACGGCGCCGACCGCTGTCGCCCCGTACCCCGGATAGCTGAGGGCGGCGGGTGCGCCCGGTTCCTCGACCGGTGCGGCCACCATCGCGCTGGTGGGAGGCAGCGGCGCCAGGAGCGTCATCGGCAGGTAGAAGAGCACGCCGAGAGCGAGGGCGAGGGCGGCGCCGACCGTGACGCGTCGCCGGCGGTACACCTGTCGTCGGGACAGCGGACGGGTCGACGGCACCCCGACATGCTACGGGGACACCGCTGGACAGGCGGCTCGCTACACGCGCCCGCCGTCGATCGAGCGCTTGTACTCGACTTCCTCGTCGGGCACCAGCACCTCGGTGTCGGCGTTGAGGCTCTCCCCCCGGAAGAACGGCCGCGACGACGCGAAACGCGACCACACGACCATCAGCACGGCTCCGACGAGCAGCGACCCGATGCCGATCACGAACACTCCGCCCACCCCGAACAGCACGGTCTCCCCGTAGTCGGGGTTCAGCATGTCGATCGCGGACTTCACGAACGCCGCCGTGAGCATCAGGGCGCCGAGCAGCGGGAACAGGAACTTGTAGACGATGTTGAACGCCGACGAGAAGAGCTCCCGCCGGAAGAACCACACGCACGCATAGCCGGTGAGCCCGTAGTAGAACGCGATCGCGAGCCCCAGCGAGTAGATCGAGTCGGCGAGGAAGTTCTCGCTGATGATCGTCATGCCGACGTAGAAGACGACCGACACGGTGCCCATCACCAGGGTCGAGAAGCCCGGCGTCATGTAGGTGGGGTGCACCGAGCCGAATCGGGACGGCAGCGCCTTGTAGATCGCCATCGCGAGGGTGCCGCGCGCGGTCGGGAGGATCGTCGTCTGCGTGGACGACACGGCCGAGATCAGCACGGCCAGCACGAGCAGCCAGGCCCACGGCCCGAAGAGGGCGTCCTTGACCACAAGGAAGACGTCGTCCTGCTCGGTGAGGGCGTCGACTCCGGCGTACGAGATCGCGGCCACCGCCACGAGCACGTAGGTGACCACCAGCACGAGCGTGCTGATCAGCGCGGCCCGCCCCGGGATCCGCTTCGGGTCCTTGGTCTCCTCGTTGAGGGCGAGGCAGGTGTCCCAGCCCCAGTAGATGAACAGCGACAGCAGGATCGCCTCGGTGAAGCCGTCCACCGAGGTGAAGCCGGCGGGGTTGAACCAGTCGAGCGACACCGGGACGGCGCCGCTGCCGGCCGTGCCGTTCGCCACCGCCCCGAAGGCGAAGACGACGAAGAGCACGAGCGCGACGTACTGCACGCCGAGCAGCACGTTCTGCAGCTTCTCGCCGATCTCGACGCCGCGGTAGCTCACGTAGACCATCGCCGCGATGAAGACGACGCCCGTGAGCGTGGTGACCCAGACCGTCTGGGACAGCTCCTCCTGACCGAGCAGCAGCCAGAAGTAGATGCCCGCGACCTGCGCGAGGTTGGCCAGCACGATGATGCCGGCGACAGCGACCCCCCAGCCGCCCATCCAGCCGGCCCACGGGCCGAACGCCTTCGTGACCCAGGTGAAGGTGGTGCCGCAGTCGGGCACGACCCTGTTGAGCTCGCGGTAGGCGAACGCGATGAAGAACATGGGCACGAACGCGAGGATCAAGGCGATCGGGGCCTGGAGACCCACCGCCGCGATCACGAACCCGAGTGTGGCGACCAGCGAGTACACGGGGGCGGTCGAGGCGAGCCCCATCACGGTCGAGCCGAGGAGCCCGAGCTGGCCCTTGGCCAGGCCCTTGCCGGTAGCGGGTGCGTCGGACACGGAGGCCTCCTCGGGGGTGGATGGTGCCCGCGAGCCTACTGTCGGAGCGCCCAGAGCGCCACGGCGCTCGCCGCGGCCACGTTGAGCGAGTCGACTCCGCGCTGCATCGGGATCGTCACGACGGTGTCCGCGGCCTCGAGAGCGGGGCGGCTCAGGCCGTCGCCCTCCGTGCCCATGAGGAGCGCGATGCGCTCGGGCGGATCCGCGGCGTACGCCCCCAGATCGACCGCGCCGTCCGCGAGGGCGAGCGCCGCGATCGCGAAGCCGGACTCGTGCAGCTGCTCGGCACCGCGCGGCCATTCGTCGAGCCGGGTCCATGGGATCTGCAGCACGGTGCCCATGCTGACCCGCACCGACCGCCGGTAGTACGGGTCGGCGCAGCGCGGCGTGATGAGCACGGCGTCGGCCCCGAGTCCGGCGACGGCGCGGAAGATCGCACCGACGTTCGTGTGGTCGACGATGTCCTCGAGCACGACGACCCGTCGCGCGCCGCGCAGCAGGTCGGCCACCTCGGGCAGCGGAGGCCGGTGCATCGATGCCAGGGCGCCGCGGTGCATGACGAACCCCGTCACCCCCTCGAGCACCGACGGCTCGGCGAGATAGACGGGCACATCGTGGTCGGCGAGCAGCGGGGCCAGCTCGTCGAGCCACTTCTGCTGCAGGAGCACCGAGCGCGGGCGATGCCCGGCCTCGAGGGCACGGGCGATCACCTTCGCCGACTCGGCGAGATAGAGGCCGTCGGCCGGCTCGGTGAGACGGCGCAGCACGACGTCCGTCAGGCCGACGTAGTCCCGCAGCCTCGGGTCGGCCGGGTCGTCGACGGGGACGATGTGCATCCGGGTCCCCCGCTCTGCCAGCATCCGGAAACAAACTGGAAAACTGCAACGTTTAGCCTACGAGAGGCAGGAGGTGCCCATGGCAGTCGCAGATCCCGCGGTCGCGCTCGACGCTCGCACCGCCGCGCTGGTCGATCAGGCCGAGGCGCTGCTCGCCGGTCGACGGGTCGCCGTGCTGACCGGAGCCGGCCTCAGCACGGATTCGGGCATCCCCGACTACCGCGGCGAGGGCGCCCCCGTTCGGTCCCCCATGACCTTCCAGACGTTCCTCGCCGACGAGCGCGCGCGTCAGCGCTACTGGGCGGGCAGCCACCTCGGCTGGCGTCACTTCTCGGCGGCCGAGCCGAACGCCGGGCACCGTGCGCTGGCGGCCCTCGAGCTGGCCGGGGTGGTGAACGGCATCGTGACGCAGAACGTCGACGGCCTGCACCTCCGCGCCGGCTCCCGCCACGTGGTCGACATCCACGGCTCGCTCGACAAGGTGCGCTGCCTCCACTGCGGCCAGATCTTCCACCGCGGCGCCGTCGCCGAGCGCATGTCGGCCGCCAACCCGTGGCTCGACGCTCCCGAAGGCGTCACCCTCAACCCGGACGGCGACGTCGACATCGACGCCGTCGACGAGATGGTCGTGCCCGCGTGCTCCGTCTGCGGCGGCGTGCTCAAGCCCGAGGTCGTGTTCTTCGGCGAGTTCGTGCCGAGCATCAAGTTCGCCGAGGGCTCGGCGCTCGTGAAGGGGGCCGACGCCCTGATCATCGCGGGATCGTCCCTGGTGGTGAACTCCGGCATCCGGCTGCTCGATCAGGCGCACAAGCGCCGCATGCCCATCGTGGTCATCAACCGCGGCGTCACCAAGGGAGACCCGCGCGCGACGCTCAAGATCGACGCGGGCACGTCCGAGGTGCTGACGGCCCTCAGCGAGAGGCTGCCGTCCGCCGCCTAGTCTGGACGGCATGACCGAGCTCTACCTGGTGCGCCACGGCGAGACCGACTGGAACCGTCAGCGCCGCATCCAGGGACTCACCGACATCCCCCTCAACGACAACGGCCGCCGTCAGGCCCGCGATGCCGGCGCCCTGCTCGCGCGACGCCGATGGGACGCCGTGGTCGCCAGTCCCCTGGCCCGCGCTCGCGAGACCGCCGAGATCATCGCCGCCGAGCTCGGACTGCCGGCCCCGGAGCTCGTGCCCGCGCTTGTCGAGCGCAACTACGGGCAGGCCGAGGGCATGGACTTCCTCGAGATCGAGCGGCTGTTCCCCGATCGCGGCAGCGTGCCCGGACAGGAGTCGCGCGAGGAGGTCGTCGAGCGCGTCGTGCTGGCGCTGCTGGCGCTCGCGGCGGCGCATCCCGGCGAGTCGCTCGTCGTGGTCAGCCACGGCGGCGCGATCCGCGCCGTGCTGACCGAGGTGGAGCCCGCCGCCTCGCACGGCATGATCACCAACGGATCGATCCACAGCTTCGTCGTCGAGGACGACGCCCTGCGGCTGATCGCGTTCGACGACCCGATCGAGGTCGAGTCGATCCGCGACGACTGCGAGGACCTCGACGCGCAGAACGCCGTCGAGGCGGCGAGCTAGCGCGAGCCGCCGCGCCCCGCGCGCTCGGCGACGACCCGCTCGAGCATCTCGAGGAGGGCCGCAGCCGACGCGTCCCACGAGTAGCGGCCGGCCGCGACGCGGCCCCGCCCCGCCCCGACGGGACCACCTGACGATGC
>CAXTSE010000025.1:20038-45019 GCA_964246985.1 uncultured Microbacteriaceae bacterium | reverse complement strand
ACGCCGGGCAACTTCATCTTCCGCACGCGCGAGTTCGAGCAGATGGAGATGGAGTTCTTCGTCGAGCCCGGCACCGACGACCAGTGGTTCGAGTACTGGATCGACGCCTGCGAAGCCTGGTACCTCGACCTCGGCATCAGCCGCGACAATCTGCGCCGCTACGAGCACGCGCAGGAGAAGCTGTCGCACTACTCGAAGCGCACCGTCGACCTGGAGTACAAGTTCCGCTTCGCCGGGTCGGAGTGGGGCGAGCTCATGGGCGTCGCGAACCGCACCGACTTCGACCTGAAGACGCACAGCGAGAAGTCGGGCACCGACCTGTCGTACTTCGACCAGACCAAGAACGAGCGCTGGATCCCGTACGTCATCGAGCCCGCGTTCGGCCTCACCCGCGCGCTGATGGCGTTCCTCGTCGACGCATACGCCGAGGACGAGGCGCCCAACACCAAGGGCGGCGTCGACAAGCGCACCGTGCTGCGGCTCGACCGCCGGCTCGCCCCGGTCAAGGTCGCGGTGCTGCCGCTGTCGCGCAACGAGCAGCTCTCGCCGGTCGCGAAGTCGGTCGCCGACGAGCTGCGCAAGCACTGGAACATCGAGTTCGACGACGCCGGAGCCATCGGCCGCCGCTACCGCCGCCAGGACGAGATCGGCACCCCGTTCGCCGTGACCGTCGACTTCGACACCCTCGAGGACCGCGCGGTCACCGTCCGCGAGCGCGACACGATGTCGCAGGAGCGCGTCTCGGTCGACCGCCTGCCGGGCTACCTCGCGGAGCGCCTGCTCGGCGCGTAGCGCTGGGGCGCGGGTGCACGGGTGTGCGGCGTCGCGGCGCGCATACAGCGGCTCGGCGAGTCCGGTCCGTCGAAACTCCTGAGTGCCGTCGGCGCGACGCGCACCCGACCCCGTTTCCGGGTGCTGGCCGGCACGACGTCAGGAGTTTCCACCGCTCCTCCTCCGCTGGCGCTCGGGGGGCTCTCTACCCGAGATAGTCCTGATGGCGATGTCAGCAGGGCGAGCACGACACGATCCGCCCCATGGGCCTGCGCGACATCGTCGACGGATACGACGGGTTCGCCACGACGCGCGAGCTGAGAGCGCACGGCGCGACCGAGCGGATGCTGACCGCAGCCGTGCGAGCCGGCATCCTTCTGCGAGCACGCAACGGCTGGTACTCCACGAGATCGTCCACCGATCCGGCGTTCATCGCAGTGCGTGTCGGAGGGCGCCTCACCGGGTTGTCCGCGATCGAGGCGATGGGAGGCTGGGTCTGGCGACGGCCGGATGTCGTGCACGTCTCCGTCCGACCGGTTGCGTCGCGCATCCGAGGGCTCGACGATCCGAATGTCGTCATCCACTGGGACGACTCGGGAGACGGAGGAACTCGATCTGTCGTGGGTCTCGATGACGCGCTCGTCCGTGTCGCCCTCGACGAGGACCTCGAGGATGCTGTCGCCTGTTTCGACTGGGCTGTCTCGTCTGGACGGCTTGATCTCCTCGATCTCGAGTCCATCTTCCTGAAGCTTCCGGCCGAGGCCCGCTACCTGCGCTACTGGCTCGACCCGCGAGCGCAGAGTGTCGTCGAGTCCGTTGCTCGTGTGCGCTTGCGTCGTTGCGGGTGGGAGGTGAGCTCGCAGGTGCGGACCGGGCTGCTGGGAGCGTCTGACCTGGTGGTCGAGGGCCAGGTCGCGCTCGAGACTGACGGACGCGAATTCCACGAAACGTCATTCGAGACGGACCGCCGCCGAGACCTGACCACGACGAGGGAGGGGCGGCACGTGATCAGGGTGTCGGCGAAGATGGTGCGCGAGGTCTGGCCGGAGATCGAGGCCGCGGTGGCCGCGGCTCTTGTCGCCCGGCGCGTCCGTGAAACGGGAAACTCCGGACAATCGCCGCCAGTTCCTCATGCCAGTCAGCGATCACCCTCCGCCGGCACCCCGTCCTCAGGAGTTTCCGACAGAGGCGCCACGCGGAAGAGCCGCGCGCGGGAATACGCGCCGCGACCCGCACCTTGCATCCCACGTGAGTGACGCGATCAAGGTCGACATCTGGTCCGACGTGCAGTGCCCCTGGTGCTACATCGGCAAGCGCAAGTTCGAGGCGGCGGTGGCCGAGTTCGAGCAGACCGGCGGCGCCGTCGAGGTCGAGTATCACTCCTTCGAGCTGGCCCCCGATACGCCCGTCGACTTCGACGGCACGCCCGCCGACTACCTGAGTCAGCGCAAGGGCATCCCGCTCGAGCAGGTCGGCCCGATGCTCGAGCGCGTGACCGGCATCGCCGCGAGCGTCGGCCTCGACTACCACTACGAGCTCGTGCACCAGACCAACACGGTCAAGGCGCACGAGCTGATCCACTACGCCAAGGCGCACGGCCGCCAGATCGAGATGAAGGAGGCGCTGCTGAAGGCGTACTTCATCGACGGCGGCCACATCGGCCGCATCCCGGATCTGGCCGACCTCGCCGCGAGCATCGGCTTCGACCGCGACGACGTCGTGCGGGCGCTCGAGAGCAACCAGTACCTCGCCGCGGTCAAGGCCGACGTCGCCCAGGCGCAGGAGTACGGCATCAACGGCGTGCCGTTCTTCGTGTTCGAGGGCCAGTACGGGGTGTCCGGCGCGCAGGAGACGACGACCTTCGCTAACGTGCTCGCACAGGTACGCAGCGAGAAGGAGCCGGCGGCATGACGGACGCACCCCTCACCACCCAGCGCCCCCTCCTCGCGATGGTGGGAGACCCTGCCGCCGAGGCCTGCGTGGGCGACTTCTGCGTGATCCCCATGCACCCCGAGCAGGCGATCGTGAACCGCCGTCTCGACGACGACCGGGTCTAGACCCGAGCCTGACGCACGGCCGAGTAGTCCTCCGGCAGCGGGTCCGTGATGTCGGCCACCGTCGCGTCCAGGGCCGCGATCAGCGCATCCGCATCGACGAACACGGAGACGCCGTGCTCGCCGCCGCCCATCGAGACGCGGCGACCCACCACGCGCTCGTCGACGAAGACCGGCCAGGCCATCGTCGATCCGAGCGGCGTGATGGTGCCGCGCTCGTAGCCGGTGGCCTCCAGGGCGACGGATGCCTCGGGCAGCCTGAGCTTGTTGACCCCGACCACCGCGCGCAGCTTCGCCCACGAGATCTGCCGGTCGCCCGGCACCTCCGCGAAGAGGAAGGTGCCGTCGTGGCGCTTGACGACGAGGGACTTGACGATGTCGGCAGGCGTGATCCCGAGGATCGCGGCCGCCTCCTCGAGCGAGCCGGCCGCCGTGCGCTCGACGAACTCGACCTCGAGGCCGCGCGCCGCCGCATCCGCCTGGACGCGGTCTCGACCTGTGGGGCCTTCAGCCATCGCCGTGCCTTTCTGGGAGGATTGTGCAGATGTCCTCCACCGTAGCCACTGCACCGGCGCCTGCGCCCGCGCCGCCGACGGCCCTGCGCATCGGGCCGCTCGCGCTCGACGTGCCGGTCGTGCTCGCGCCGATGGCCGGCATCACCAACACCGCCTTCCGGCGGCTCTGTCGCGAGTACGGCGCGGGGCTCTACGTCAGCGAGATGATCACGAGCCGCGCGCTCGTCGAGCGCACACCCGAGTCGATGCGGCTGATCCGGCATCACGAGTCGGAGACGACCCGCAGCATCCAGCTCTACGGCGTCGATCCCGCCACCGTGGCGGAGGCGGTGACGATGCTGGTCGCGGAGGACCGCGCCGACCACATCGACCTCAACTTCGGCTGCCCTGTGCCGAAGGTGACGCGCAAGGGCGGGGGAGCGGCCCTGCCGTGGAAGCTCGACCTGTTCCGCGACATCGTCGAGCGGGCGACGGCAGCGGCCGGAGCTGTTCCGCTGACCATCAAGATGCGGAAGGGCATCGACTCGGATCACCTGACCTACCTCGAGGCCGGCCGCATCGCCGAGGGCGCGGGCGTCGCGAGCATCGCCCTGCACGCGCGCACGGCGGCCGAGTTCTACTCCGGTCACGCCGACTGGTCGGCGATCGAGAAGCTCAAGTCGACCATCGGCAGCGTGCCGGTGCTCGGCAACGGCGACATCTGGAGCGCCGAGGACGCGCTGCGCATGGTCGACGAGACCGGATGCGACGGGGTCGTGGTCGGGCGCGGGTGCCTGGGGCGTCCGTGGCTGTTCGGCGACCTGGCGGCGGCGTTCGGCGGCGGCCCGACCGACGACATCGCGCGCCCGACCCTCGGTCAGGTGGCGGCGGCATTCAAGCGGCACGCGGAGCTGCTCGTCGAGTTCTTCGATGACGAGAACCGGGCCTGCCGCGACATCCGCAAGCACGTCGCGTGGTACTTCAAGGGCTACCCGGTGGGCGGTGAGCTGCGGGCCGCGCTCGCGGCGAGCAGCAGCCTCGACGAGATCGACGAGCTGCTCGCCCGCATGGACGGCGACCAGCCCTATCCGGGCGCCGAGGCCGAGGGCCCGCGCGGCCGCGCCGGCACCCCCAAGAACCCGAGCCTGCCCGACCGCTGGCTCGAGAGCCGCTCCCTCGACACCGTCGGCCGCGCCACCCTCACCGAGACCGAATCCGACACCAGCGGTGGCTGAGTCCGCGGCGACCCTGCCTCCGGGGTACGGGCCCGCCGACGCCGAGCGCTGGCTGCCCGAGCAGCACAGCAACCCCCGCAGCGACTTCGCGCGTGACCGCGGACGCCTGCTGCACTCGAGCGCGCTGCGGCGGCTCGCGGTGAAGACGCAAGTGCTGAGTCCGACGGCCGGCCTCGACTTCGCCCGCAACCGCCTCACGCACTCCCTCGAGGTGGCACAGGTCGGCCGCGAGCTGGCGGTCAACCTCGGCCTCGATCCGGATGTGGTCGACACCGCCTGCCTCGCGCACGACCTGGGGCATCCGCCCTTCGGCCACAACGGCGAGCGGGCGCTCGCCGAGTGGGCACGTGAGATCGGCGGGTTCGAGGGCAACGCGCAGACCCTGCGCCTGCTCACGCGGCTCGAGCCCAAGGTGCTCGGCGCCGACGACGGTCCCGAGCCGGGCCGCAGCTACGGACTCAATCTCACGCGAGCCAGCCTCGACGCGAGCACCAAGTACCCGTGGCCGCAGTCGCAGGGGGTCCCCGATCCGAGCGGGCGCAGCAAGTTCGGGTTCTACGACGACGACGAGCCGGCGTTCCGGTGGCTGCGGGCGGGAGCGCCCGACCGGGTGCGCTGCATCGAGGCCCAGGTGATGGACCTCAGCGACGACATCGCCTACTCGGTGCACGACTTCGAGGACGCGATCGTCGCCGGCTACCTCGACGTGCCCGCCCTCGGATCCCGCGTCGACCACGACGCGCTCGTCGACAGCATGTTCGTCTGGATCGGCGGGGAGATCGACCACGACGGCCTGATCGCCGCCTTCGACCGCCTCGACAACCTCGCCTACTGGCTCGACTCGTGGGACGGCTCGCGTCGCGACCTCGCCCGGCTCAAGAACCTCACCAGCCAGCTGATCGGACGCTTCGCGGGAGAGGCCGTGAAGGCGACCCGCGCCGCCCACCCCGAGGGGTCGCTCGCGCGCTTCGGCGCCGACGTCGTGGTGCCGCTCGAGACGCAGGCCGAGATCGCCGTGCTGAAGGGCATCGTCGCCGCGAACGTGATGTCGACCAACGCCCGCAAGCCGATCTACGCCCGTCAGCGCGGCATCCTCACCGAGCTGTCGGACGTGCTGTGGGCCCACCCCGAGCACCTCGACCAGGGCTTCGCGGCCGACTGGGCCGCCGCCGGCGATGACCGAGCACGCAAGCGCGTCGTCGTCGATCAGGTCGCGTCGTTGACCGACGTATCGGCTGTGAGCTGGCACGAGCGGCTGACCTGACCACGCTCCTAGACTCGACCCCATGCCCGGCCTGATTCGACGAAGCGACATCGACGAGGTCAGGGCACGCGTCAACCTCGCGGACGTGGTGGGCGACTACGTCACTCTGAAGGGCGCGGGCGTCGGCTCCCTGAAGGGCCTGTGCCCGTTCCACGAGGAGCGCAGCCCCAGCTTCCACGTGCGCCCGCAGGTCGGCTTCTACCACTGCTTCGGGTGCGGCGAGGGCGGCGACGTCTTCACCTTCCTGCAGAAGATGGATCACACCACCTTCCAGGAGGCGGTCGAGCGCATGGCCGCGCGCATCGGCTTCGAGCTGCACTACGAGGACGGCGGGCAGGCGTCGGATCACGGCAACCGCGCGCGGCTCTATGCGGCCAATGCGGCCGCCGAGACGTTCTTCCGCGAGCAGCTCGCGACTCCGGCCGCCCAGATCGGCCGCGACTTCCTCGGGTCGCGCGGGTTCGATCAGGCCGCGGCCGACAGGTTCGGCGTCGGCTTCGCCCCCAAGTCGTTCGACGCCCTCGGCGGCCACCTCAAGACTCTCGGGTTCACCGAGACCGAGCTCACGACCGCCGGGCTGCTCAGCACGAACGACCGCGGCAACGCCTACGACAGGTTCCGCGGTCGGCTGATCTGGCCGATTCGCGACATCACCGGGCAGACCGTCGGCTTCGGGGCGCGCAAGCTGCTCGACGACGAGCAGGACAAGGGCCCCAAGTACCTCAACACCCCCGAGACGCCGATCTACCACAAGAGCCAGGTGCTCTACGGGCTCGACCTCGCCCGCCGCGACATCGCCAAGGGCAAGCAGGTCGTCGTGGTCGAGGGCTACACCGATGTCATGGCCTGTCACCTCGCGGGCGTCGGCACAGCGGTGGCCACCTGCGGCACCAGCTTCGGCGTCGACCACATCAAGGTGATCCGCCGGGTGCTCGGCGACCAGGACAACGCCGACACGACGCAGCTCGGCGAGGTCGTCTTCACGTTCGACCCCGACGAGGCGGGGCAGAAGGCCGCGAGCCGCGCCTTCGCCGAGGAGCAGCGCTTCGCCGCACAGACGTTCGTCGCCGTCGGCCCGCAGGGTCTCGACCCGTGCGATCTCCGGCTCGAGCGCGGCGATGAGGCAGTACGCACGCTCATCAGCGACCGCAAGCCGATGTTCGAGTTCATGATCCGACGTCGGCTCGCCGGGCACGACCTCGAGACGGTCGAGGGCCGGGTGGCTGCGCTGCGCGCGTCCGCGCCCGTCGTCGCGGGCATCCGGGACCGCTCCCTCGGCGTCGGCTACGTGCGCAGCCTCGCCGGGTGGCTGGGCCTCGATCCGGCCGAGGTCGGCCGCGCGGTGACCGCCGCCCAGCGGGCGACGGGTCGGCCCGGAGCACCCGCCGCGGGCTCCTCGTCCTCGCGTGACGCCGCACGCCCCGCCTCCGAGCGCGATGCCCCGACCGAGCCACCTGCCGAACGGGCCGCGAGCCTCACCGAGCTGCCGTCGGATCCGATCACCCGCAGCGAGCGGGACGCGCTCATGGCCCTGCTGCAGCACCCCGCCGATGTCGGTGCGGCGCTCGCGACGCGGGTGGCGACCGTGCGGTTCTCGAATGCGACGCTCGCGGTGGTGCGCGACGCGGTCGCGGCCAACGCCGACCACCTCGCCGACCCGGAGTGGCTGCAGCGCATCGCCGACGACGTGCCCGCCCCGTTCGCGACCCTCGTCACGCAGCTCGGGGTGGCGCCGATCCCGGTGAAGGCCGACCGTCTGGCCGACTACTGCGCGAGCGTCGTGACGAACCTCATCGATCGCGACATCCTCCGCGAGCGCGCGGAGGTGGTCGGCGCGATGCAGCGGGCGCGCGCCGATGGCGACCTCGTGCGTGCGGGCGAGCTGCAGCAGCGGTCGGTCGCGCTCGAGACCGAGCGGCGCCAGCTGCGCAACGAATGACCGTCGCATCCTGTGCTAGACACGTGTCGATGCGTTCACATAGACATGCGCTGTCCCCGTCGCTGCCACGGGCCGCGTCACGCAGCGCCGTAGCGACTGTCGCGCTGGCGTCGCTGCTCGTCGTCTCGGGCTGCACCACGACCGAGACCGAGGGGCCGCAGGCGATCCGGATCGGCACGACCGATGAGATGTCGGCGCTCGACCCCGCCGGCTCCTTCGACGACGGCTCGCGGACCGTGCAGTCCCAGATATTCCCCTATCTCGTGGCTCTGGACGCGGACGGCCGATCGATCGTCCCCGACCTGGCCCAGGAGGCCGGCTTCACGTCGGCGACCCAGTACACGGTCACTCTGCCGTCGGGTCTGAGTTGGTCGAACGGCGACGACCTCACATCGTCCGATGTGAAGTTCAGCTTCGACCGGCAGCTGGCCATCGCGGATGCCGACGGCCCGTCGAGCCTCCTCGCGAATCTGGCGTCGGTCGATGCGCCCGACGACGAGACCGTCGTCTTCACGCTCAGGTCCGACAACGATCAGAGCTTCCCGCTGGTGCTGGCGTCCGCGGCAGGCGCGATCGTCGACGAGGAGGTGTTCCGGGCCGATCGGGTCACCGACGACGACGACATTGTCGACGGAGACGCGTTCGGGGGTCCGTACACGATCGCCGATCTCGACGTCGACGGCGCGATCGAGTTCGCCCCGAATCCCGAGTATCGGGGTCTCATCGACGCCCCTGTCAACGATTCCGTCGTCCTCTCGTTCTACGACAGCTCGACCGAACTGGCCGACGACGTCGCCGCCGGAACCGTCGACGTGGCGACCGGGACTCTCGCCGCGTCGGACGTCGCCGGGCTTCGCGACGACGACACCGTGGTCGTGCACGAGGGTCCCGGCGGAGAGACGCGGATGCTGGCGTTCGACGTCACCACGATGCCGTTCGGATCCGCGACGGCGGGGGCGGACGCCGCCAAGGCGCAGGCGGTCCGGCAGGCGGCTGCGTCGCTCGTCGACCGCGCGGCGCTGGCCGACCAGGTGTTCTCCGGTGGCTTCTCGCCCCTCCTCTCGGTCGTGCCGACCGGCCTGGGGTCCACGACGGCACCGTTCCGGACCCTGTACGGCGACGGCCAGGGAGGCCCGGATGCGGCGACGGCGTCCGAGGCGCTCGCGGCCGCGGCGGTCACGACGCCTGTCGCGCTGACGATCGGGTACGCGTCCGATGATCTCTACGGGGCCGAGTCCGAGGCCGAGTACGAGCTGCTCGCCGGCCAGCTCGAGGCCGGCGGACTGTTCACGGTCGACCTGGTGTCGTCGTCGTCGGATGCGTACGCGGCGGACATCGCCGCCGGCACCTACCAGGCGTTCCAGGTCGGGCTGGACCCTCGCCTTCCCGACGTCTCCGCCTACCTGACACCGATCGTCGCCCCGACGGGCGGGCTCGGCGGGAAGTTCACCGACGCGGCGACCGAGCAGCTCGTCAGCCAGCAGGCGGTCCAACCGGATGCGGTGGTCCGCGACCGGAACCTCGTCGATGCCGAGGAGCGCATCGCAGAGCTCGTTCCCGCGGTGCCCCTGCTGCAGGGCCTGGTCGTCGTCGTCGCCGCGACGGACGTCGACGGCGTCGATCTCGGCGCGTCGGGCGTCCTCCGATTCGCTCTTCTCTCCTCCTGAGCCGGGTACGGTAGACCGAGTGGTGGACCGACCGAGCAAGCGCGCGCTGACAGAGGGCATCGCCGTCCTCGCCGACGATCTCACGCTCGGCTACGGCGCCGACGACGTGGCCGTCAGCGGTGTCTCGTTCACGATCCCGCGCGGCGGCATCCTCGGTGTCGTCGGGGAGGCCGGCTCGGGCAAGAGCACCCTCGCACGCGCCGTCGCCGCGCAGACCGCGCACGGTGAGCGCCCCGCTCCACACATCATCAGCGGCGGACTGCAGGTGCTGCATCACCAGCTGCGCGGCATCAGCGCGCGGAAGCGCGACAGCCTCACCCTGCGCGTCGGCTACCTCCCGCAGGACGGCGGCTCGACCCTCGAGCCACGCCTCACGGTGGGCGAGAACGTGGCCGAGCCGATCTTCCAGCGCGACCGCAAGTTCGACCGGCTCGACGCCGGCGCGGCTGTCGCCACTCTCATCGACGCCGTGCGCCTCCCGCTCGCCGTCATCGCGAAGTACCCGCATGAGCTCAGTCGCGGTCAGCGGCAGCGCGTCGCGCTCGCCCGCGCCCTCATCCTCGAGCCGACGCTGCTCGTCGCCGACGACCCGACGATGGGCGTCGACGTGCTCGTGCGCGGCCGCATCCTCACCGTCATCGCCGACCTCCAGCGCGAGCGCAACTTCTCGGCCCTCGTGGTCGGCCACGACCTCCGCGAGCTGCGCACGATGACCGAGCAGATCGCGATCATGCACGGCGGCATGTTCGTCGGACTCGGCCAGGTCGACGAGGTGCTCGACAACCCGCTGCACCCCTACGTCGAGAAGCTCGCCGCGCTGCTGCAGCCGCAGCGCTGATCCGGTGCACCCGTGACCGAGTTCCTGATCGGCGGATACGGGGCCGACATGGGCGGCACCGGCGCCGGCGTCATGTGGGGGCGCTCGCATCCGGACGGCCGTTTCGAGTACCGGGGCGTCGCCGCCGAGATGGAGTCGCCCTCGTGGATCACGGTCGACGGCGGCCGGGTGCACGCGACCCTCGAGGGAGCGGGCGAGGTCGCCTCGTGGCGGCTCGAGGGCGGTGAGCTGATCGAGACGGGGCGTGTGCCGTCCGGCGGTCTGAACCCCTGCCACCTGGCGGTCGCGGGTGAGGCCCGGATCGTCGCCAACTACTCGGACGGGGTCGTCGCGGTCGTCGACGCACGCGGCGTCCGGCAGAGTCTCGTGGGCGACGCTCCGCGCGGCCCGCTGCGGGCGCAGGACGGCCCGCACGCCCACCACGCTCTCGTGCTGCCGGATGGGCGTGTCCTCACCCTCGACCTCGGCACCGACCGCCTGCAGCTGTTCACGTGGACCGCCGAGGATCGCCCGTCGCTCACGCCTCTCGACACCGTGCCGCTGCCCGCCGGCACCGGGCCGCGCGACCTGCTGCTGCTGCCGGACGGACGCCTCGCCCTGCTCGGCGAATGGAGCTGCGAGCTGCTCATCCTCGAGCCTCGCGGAGAGACCTTCGAGATCGTGCAGATCGTGCAGCTGCCGGGGGCGACTCCGGGCGACGACCAGGCGGCCGCGCTGGCTCTGACGGCGGATGCGCGCCATCTGGTGGCCGGCATCCGCAACGCCGATCGGATCGCGACGGTCGCGATCGGCGTCGAGGCGCCCGTCCCCGTGGGCTGGGTTCCGTCCGGGGGAGCGGGGCCGCGGAATCTGATCGTCGACGGGGAGCACGTGCACGTGGCCAACCAGCTCTCGAGCACGGTGACCTCGTTCCGCGTCGACGGCTCCGGCAGCCTGACGTCGGTCGGCGACCCCGTGGTGGTGCCCTCGCCGACCTGCCTGGCGGCGCTTCGCTAGCCGTCCCGCAGAATCCGACCGTGGCGCGTCCTCGCGACGGTCGGATTCTGCGGAACGATCGCGGGGGCCGAGGGCGGTCGGACGACCGCACAAGTTTTGCTAGGCTGGCGAGGCTGTTTTCGCAGTGATCCCCGATAGCTCAATTGGCAGAGCAATCGACTGTTAATCGATAGGTTCTTGGTTCGAGTCCAAGTCGGGGAGCCACATCCGGAGTGTCCCGCCGCACCGGGCGTCCCTGCGAGATCCCTGGACCGACGTGACATCCCGGCCGCCGCATCCGTCTCATCGGTGTGACCACCTCAGACAGCATCCCTGACAGCAGCGAGCGCACCCCCGGACGCTCCGGATCCCTCTTCGCCGACGTGCGCGACGGGCTGACGAAGAAGGCTCTCGATCCCGTCCTGCGCGTCGTGCGCGACGAGATCTCCTCGGCGCGATCCGAGATCGGCTCGCGCATAGCCGGCGCGAAGACCGGCCTCGTGCTGGCCGCGGTCGGCGCGGTGCTCGCGCTCGCCTCCGTCAGCCTCCTCGTCGCTCTGATCGTCGCCGTGCTCTCGCTGGTGCTCCAGCCGTGGGCGGCCATCGCGATCACGCTCGGCATCGTCCTGATCCTCACCGCGGTGCTGATCACGCTGGGTGTCCGCGGCATCAGGCGCGGCCTGCCGCCGGTGCCTGCCGACACGATCTCCCACGCCCGCGAGAGGGTCGCCGAGGCGGCGTCGTGAGGCATCGCGCGCCCCAATCCGGCCGCCCCCGAGCCGTGTGGGCCGCCCTGATCACCGGCATCCTCGTCTCGGCACTCATCGTGCTGGGAGTGCTGCTGCCGAACCTCGGTCTGATCGGGGCGGCGGATGCGGGCACCCTGGGCGTCCTCGATGTCCCGGTCGGCCAGATCGCCGTCGCCATCGTGGCCAGCTACGCGCTCGGACTCGTGCTGCTCGCTCTGACGTCCGCCTCTCGGAATGGGCCGGTCGCCTGGATCGTGTCCGTCGCCGCCATCATCGCGACGCTGGTCGGCTCCGTGGCGCCCCTCGTCGTGACGGCCTTCGCGAGCGTCGGCCAGGCGGGCGAGGTGCTCCCGTTCATCCAGCAGCTGATCGGCAGCGTCACCGGCGCCTAGTCTCGAGCCCGCGTACCCTCCCGTACTCCCGTGGGAGGACGCATCGCCGCATCCGCCGCCGTAGCATCGACGCATGCCCGGCCGCCAGTGGACTGATCGGCCGTGGGGCGAGCACCACGGCCGGTGGGCCGAGCGCTCGGAGCTGTGGCAGGGCGGCGCACCTCCCGAGTGGCGCATGCCGCGGTCGTTCGCGCTCTGGGCTCCCGTCGTGCTGTCGTTCCTGGTGCAGGTGCCGGCCGCCGGACTGATCGCGCGCCTGAACGGCCTGGGCCCTCACGACACCGCTTTCGCTCTGCTCATCGCGATCGCCGGCCCCGCGGCCCTGATCGCCGCCCGCCGGTTCCCCGGCCCCACCGTCGCGGTCGTGTCGGTGCTCGCCGCTCTCGACCTCTTCGTCAGCGACCTGCGCGGCCCGCCCTACATCGCACTCGCGTTCGCCATCGGCGGCGCCATCGTGCGCGGGGCCCGCGTGTGGGCGTGGGTGTCGGTCGGCGTCTGCTGGTCGGCGTCCATCGGCGTGGGCATCGCGCTCGGCGCGTCCGCCTGGACGCCCGGACGCATCGCGCTCACCACGCTCGGCATCCTGATCGTGTTCGGGATCGGCGAGAACATGCGGACGCGACGCGACCGCGTGGCCGAGTTCCGACGCCTGGCGGGGGAGCGGAGGCAGAGCGCGGTGCAGGCCGAGCGGGTGCGGATCGCCCGCGAGCTGCATGACGTGCTCGCCCACTCATTGAGCCAGATCAACGTGCAGGCCGGCGTCGGGCTCCACCTGATGGAGTCCCAGCCCGACAAGGCGGCGGATGCGCTCGCCAGCATCAAGGAGACCAGCAAGTCCGCGCTCGACGAGGTGCGCTCCGTGCTCGGGATGCTGCGCGCCGACCCCGCCGACGCATCCGCGCCGCTCGTGCCGGAACCCGACCTCAGCCGGGTGCCGGCGTTGATCGAGACCGCCCGCGCATCCGGGTGGGATGTCCGGCTCGTCGAGTCGCTGAGCGCCGGATCCGGCGACGCGGCGATCGCGGCGCCGGTGCAGGCTGCCGCCTACCGGATCGTGCAGGAGTCGCTCACCAACGTCGCGCGGCACGCGACCGGGGTCTCGCGCGTCGACGTGCGGGTGGAGCGCGTCGGCGGCGACCTGGTGGTCGAGGTGCGCGACGACGGCCGGAACGGCGGCGGCCCCGGCGCCCACGGCCCCGGTACCCCGCACGTGGCGGGCGAGGCCGGCGGGCGAGGCCTGCTCGGCATGCGCGAGCGCGCCGACCTGCTCGGCGGACACCTCAGTGCCGGCCCCGCCGACGGCGGCGGCTTCCGCGTGCTCGCGACCCTCCCGATTGAAGGACGACCATGACGATCCGCGTCGCTCTCGCCGACGACCAGCAGCTCATCCGCGGCGGATTCCGCAGCCTGCTCGACGCCGAGCACGACCTCGAGGTCGTGGGCGAGGCGGGCACCGGGCGGGAGGCCGTGGCGCTGGTCGCCGCGACCCGTCCGGATGTCGTGCTGATGGACATCCGCATGCCCGACGGCGACGGGCTCTGGGCGACCGAGCAGATCGTCGCGAACCCCGCGCTCGCGGGGACGCACGTCGTCGTCGTGACGACCTTCGAGCTCGACGAGTACGTGGCGCAGGCGATCCGCGCGGGTGCGAGCGGGTTCCTCGTGAAGGACACCGAGCCCGTGGAGCTGATCCGCGCCGTGCGGGTGGTCGCGGCCGGCGACGCGCTGCTCAGCCCGCGCGTCACCAAGCGCCTGCTCGAGCGGGTCGCCGGCAATCTCCGCGACGCGCCCGACACCGCCCGGCTCCGGCCGCTCACCGACCGCGAGCGGGAGGTGCTGACGCTCGTCGGCCAGGGGCTCACGAACGAGGAGATCGGGCGGCATCTGTTCCTCAGCCCGCTCACCGCCAAGACGCACGTGTCGCGCATCATGGGCAAGCTGCTCGCGCGCGACCGCGTGCAGCTCGTGGTCGTGGCCTACGAGACCGGGCTGGTCACCGCGGGCTGGCAGGAGTAGCCGCTCGCCCGCGCGTGCTCCGCAGGGAGTACGCCAGGTGCATCCGCCGGGCAGATTCGCCGGATCGGGCCGCGCGCGAGTCTGGAGTCATGCGGATCCACCCCGGATCCCCGACACCGAAGGACCACCGTGTTCACCTCCCTCGCCCTGGCCACCGCGATCGCCCACCCCGGCGGACCCGGATTCGGCTTCGCTCTCTTCTTCCTCATCCCGCTCTTCGTGTTCATCGTGCTGGCCGTCGTCTTCGCGATCTTCGGACGCCGGCGCCGTGCCGCGTGGGCGGCCTCCGGCTACGGCCCGTGGGGCTACGGCCACGGTGGCCCCGGCTTCGGCGGACACGGTGCCGGCTTCTGGGCGCAGGCGCAGGCCGCCCGCAGCGCCGAGACGACCCTCGCCGAGCGCTTCGCGCAGGGCGACATCGACGAGAAGGAGTACCGCGCCCGCCTCGAGGTGCTGCGCGCCAGCGTGCCGCAGCCCCCGGTCCCGCCGCAGGCCTGACCCCTCCCACCCGCCCCGACCGAGCGCGGTGTGTCACCTCGAACGCGCGGCTGCGAAGCACCGCGCTCGGAGTGACACACCGCGTTCGCGGCGGACCCGCCTACGCGTCCAGGTCGTCGACTCCCGGCATCCACGACTGGCCGGTCACACCCCAGCCGTGCTTCTTGATGTGCTTCACAGCGATCCGACCGGTTCGGTAATCGAGGCGGTCGGCATAGAGCACCCCGTCGAGGTGGTCGTACTCGTGCTGGAAGATGCGAGCCAGCCATCCGTGGGCCGTCACCTGGAACGGCTCGCCCTCGAGATCCACCGCCCGCAGCACCGCGACCTCGGCCCGCCGGAGCGGGAACCGCAACCCGGGGATCGAGAGGCACCCCTCGGACTCCTCGTCCTCATCCGCCTCGCCGGTCGGCACCGGGCTGATCAGCAGCTCGGGGTTCACGGCGGTGCCGTGCGAGAGCGTTCCGTGCTCGTCGGTCCAGCTCCAGACGAAGAGCCGCAGCGCGACGCCGACCTGAGGCGCGGCCAGTCCGACGCCCGGAGCGGCGGCCATCGTCTCCTCCATGTCGCCCACCAGCCGGCGCAGGTCGTCGCCGAAATCCGTGACCGGCAGAGCGGGCGTGTGCAAGGTCTCATCGCCCGTGATGAGTATGGGGAGTACGGCCATTCTTCAAGGCTATCGAGCATTGAACGGGTACATTCGTCGGGTGCCATTCGTCGACCTGCCTGACATCTCCGCGGAGAGCATCATCGGCGGATCCGCACCGATCGGCATCATCATCGCGCTCGTCGGCGGGGTCTTCCTCGCCCTCGGCGCACAGTTCCAGCACCGCGGTGTCGCGGTCGTCGAGGACAAGCACGGATCCGGCCACAAGGCCGGTCTGAACCTGCGGCAGATTCTGCGGCTGGCCTCCAGCGGCTGGTGGGTGCTCGGCAGCGTGCTGCTGGTCCTGGCGATCCTGGCTCAGCTGACCAGCCTCACCTTCGCCCCGCTCATCGTGGTGCAGCCGCTCGGTGTCGTCGCCCTCGTGATCACCGCGATCGTCAACGCGCGGGTGTCCAAGGTGCAGCTCGGCGGCGGCGCGATCCGCGCCATCGTCTTCTGCGTCAGCGGCATCGCGCTGTTCGTCGGACTCGCCGCCGTCTTCGCCAAGGAGCCGGTGATCGAGCGCCTGCAGCTCATCGTCGTGCTGATCATCCTCGGCGTCGTGCTGGTGCTGCTCGGGGTCGCGTTCGCGTACTTCCGCAAGCGCGCAGGCGCCATCTTCTACATCCTCGCGGCGGGCGTGCTCTACGGCTTCGTCGCCACCCTCGCCAAGGTCGTCATCAACCGCATCGGCAACGAGCTCGCAGGCGTCACGGGTGGCGGCTCGTTCGAGTGGCTCACCATCGTGTGCCTGGTCGGCCTCATCCTCGCCGCGGCGCTCGGAGCGTATTTCGTGCAGACCGCCTACTCGGTGGGGTCGCCCGACCTGGTCATCGCCGGGTTGACCGTCGTCGATCCGCTGGTGGCCGTGGCGATCGGCATCGTGGTGCTCGGCGAGGCCGCGGAGGTGCCGGTCTGGGTGCTGTTCGTCTGGGTCGCGGCCGCGGCGCTCGCGATCTACGGCGTCTTCCAGCTGGCCAAGGAGCACCCGCAGACGCACCACGTCGGCAACGTCGTCGAGGAGGCGGTGGCCGGCGCCGTCGCCGAGGTCGTGGAGCGTGTCGACGACGTGCGCGAGACCGTCACCGAGAGGCTCGACCGCGAGAAGCGCGAACGCGAGCAGGGGAAGGCCGAGAAGCGCCGATGAAGATCCTGATCGGAGCCGACACCTTCGCACCCGATGTGAACGGCTCGGCCACCTTCACGCGGAGTCTCGCCGCCGGCCTCGCCGCGCGCGGCCACGACGTGCACGTCATGGTCCCCGGCTACCCCGGCCACGTCGGCGTCTTCACCGAGGAGCACATCGGCCAGAAGATGACGGTGCACCGCATCTACAGCTGGCGCTGGTACCCGCATCCCTGGCTGCGCTTCATGCTCCCGTGGCGGGTCAAGGCGAACGCCGAGCGGATCACACGCGAGATCGAGCCGGACGTCATCCACTTCCAGTCGCACATCATCGCGGGCACCGGGCTCGTGCCGGCGGCGGTCAAGCACGGCATCCGCCTCATCGGCACCAACCACACGATGCCGGAGAACATCCTCCAGCACGTCGCGATCCTGCCGAACGCGATGCTCGGATGGCTGACCAAGGTGCAGTGGGGCGCGGCCCGTCACTGGTTCAAGCAGTGCGACGAGATCACCGCGCCGACGCGTCGCGCCGCCGACTTCTTCGAGCGCGGCACGGGACTCACGGGCGTGCACGCCATCTCGTGCGGCATCGACTCGAGCCTCTACACGGCCGACTTCACGCCGCGCACCTCCAACAAGATCGTGTTCCTCGGGCGACTCGACGAGGAGAAGCACATCGACGAGCTCATCACCGCCGTCGCGCGCCTCGACCCGGCGCTGAAGGCGACGCTGCGGATCGTCGGAGACGGCGAGATGCGCAAGCCGCTCGAGGCGAAGGTGCGCGAGCTCGGTGTCGGCGACGTCGTGACCCTGACCGGCAAGGTGCCCTACGACCAGCTCAAGCAGGAGCTGACCCAGGCCACCGTGTTCGCGATGCCCTCGCGCGCGGAGCTGCAGAGCATCGCGACGATGGAGGCCCTCGCATCCGGTCTGCCCGTCGTGGCGGCCGACGCCATGGCGCTGCCGCACCTCGTGCACCCGGAGGAGAACGGCTACCTCTACCAGCCCGGCGACGTGGATGCGCTGGCCGGCTACCTCACGAAGGTGCTGACGATGCCGCAGGACGAGCTCGACCGCCTCAAGCGCGGAGCCCTCAAGACCGTCGAGGCCCATGACGTGCAGCGCACCCTCGACACCTTCGAGGCGCTCTACCGCGGCGAGACCGTCGTCGACCCCGACCGCGCGTAGCCCGCGGGCTCGCGTCGCACGGGGTACGCCGAGTTGCGTTCCGTGACGGGTCCGGGGCGGGTGCGACCCGCCAGGGGACGCAACTCACCCACCACCTCCCGGCGATACGCTTGCACGCACGGGGCGGTAGCTCAGCTGGTTAGAGCAGCGGACTCATAATCCGTCGGTCACGGGTTCAAGTCCCGTCCGCCCTACTAAGCAATTGCGGGGTTTTGTATCGCGTTCTCGCCACACTCTGACCTGCGCGGGTGCTTCGTGAGCGTCCACGCGCTGCCATCAGGGCCGCAAGGCACTACTTTCGGCTTGGCGGGAGGCTCCAGTCATCAGTGCTGGCGCGAGATCGAAACTCCGCTCCAAACGCATTCTTTCCTACGACGTGGACGGCCACGCCTCGTAGACCCAGGAGCGTTTCGTAGCTCTCAATTTCCGGGCAGTTCTCGAAGATCAGGCTGCGGAGGCCCCTGAGGGAGAGTAGCGACTCGACTCCGGAGAGCCGTCTGCAATGGCTGAGATTCAGTTCTTCCAGTGTGTCAAATCGATCGAACTCTGAAAGGTCGAGATCCCGAGCTGAGTAGATGCTCAGTAGCTTGAGCGCGGTGGGGGTCCGCAGCGCGGGTGCGCTACTTGAAGGTGCCTTCTCGGTGAGATAAAGCTGGCGCAGTGGTGCGGTGATCGTCGGTTCTCTATCCGAGCGCCACGTGACGTCTAGGGCCGTGAGGCTTGTCAAGGTCTCGATGCCAGGGAATTGGCGAAATGGCCCTCCAAACGCCTCCAGGGGAGGCAGATCCGAGACGGGAAGTCCATGCTTGACGAGCCCTCCCACTGCCAGGGTCCGGAGGTTTAGCATCTCCGAGATGAGACGCAGGTCGTCGCATGTGGACGAATTGACCCGCAGGTAGCGGAGCCATCCAAAAACCGGCTCGAGGTAGTCCAGCCCACGCGCGTCTCCCGGCATCCCGACGACGTTGATGCCCAAGGATTCCCGCCTGATCTGGTTCCAGTCGCGGCGAGAGAAGCCTCTCGAGTCCAGGACGGCGAAGTCTCCGGTCACGGCTCTGACTATGTCCACCCACGATCTCCCAACGTCGCGCAAAGCTTGACAGGGAGGGACGGTGTTGTGTCGGTTGGATCAAGCCCGTTCATGGTGAAGCGGGCGAACAGCGCGACGACGACCACAATGCCTGGAGCTAGGAGAATTCCAATCCCTAGCCCGACGGCGAGCAACGCCGTGCCCTCCCTATCTCGCATGCCAGAACTCCAACTACCCGAAGTTTCGGAGCGTGTTGAAGATTAGCGACCCCACCATCATCAGTCCGACGAGCGCGGCCCAAATCGGGATGACCCACGAGCCGTACACACTGTTGACTGCACGGTTTGGCTCACGGAGGACGGGGAACTGCGGCAGGTAGCGGCGGAGCTGTCTGTCTCCCCGTCGTTGCAGCCGAGCAGCGATCTTGTGCCGAAACACGATCACAAGAATCCAGGGCGTCGCGACCGCGCCCGCCAGCAGTACGAGCCAGAAGATCTCGTAGGCCGTCATGGGACATTTCTACCGGTAGACCTCAAAGGCGTGAAACCGCCTGCTCGCACTCCTCGGTCGGCCCTCTCGCTGTCGCGGGCCGATTGCTCCTTGAATGCCGTTCTGCAGTCAGCGAGCAAAAGCTAGTAGGCGGACCACTGTCCGTATGTACCGGTCGCTAGGCTCACCCCATGTCGCCCCGGTTCAACCCTCGTCGGTTCGTGCGCCGGGTCCAGCCGCCCACTGTCGTGCGAGTCGCCGTGTGGTCGCTGGTCGGACTCGCGGGGGTCTCGCTCGTGCTCCAAGCATCGATGTGGATTCAAGACCTCCCGCGCTACGCCAGCGTCGGCGTTGCTGCCCTATCTCTCTTGTGGTGGAGTACCGCCGTGGCGATCAACGTCCTCCTACCGCTCGCCGCGCTCGGTGGCCGAAACTGGGCACGCATCGTCCTCTTACTGTTGTGCGTTCCATCCCTCGTCCTCCTCGTCGTGGACGTGTCGACGGGCGTCATGGGGCGCTCGCCATCCGACTACGTGTTCATCTTCCTCAGCGACATAGCAGCGGCTCTACTCCTGCTCCCGCCGTCGAACCGCTACTTCCGAGAAGTCGCGGCGGAGCGAGCCCGCTACGAGGCCGCGTTGGTACCGATTCGCGGACTGTAGATACCTTCGGCCCCCACCCGCGGCCTGCCTTAGAGATGCAGTACGGGCGCGTTGAGCTCCAATGTGGGTTGCACCGGCGCAGCCCTCCGCCAAGTCGCTTGCTCACTAGAGTCTCCACAAGAGATGAGATCAAAGGAGTCGCGGTGGGATTCAAAATGCGACGCTCGATCAAGGTGATGCCGGGTGTCCGACTCAACGTGAGCGCCAAGTCGATCGGAGTGTCAGCAGGTGTCCGCGGCGCGCGTGTGTCGGCGAACAGCCGTCGAGGTGTGACCACCACCGTCGGAGTTCCAGGAACCGGGATCTCCTACTCCTCCCGGTCGAGCTCAAGCTCCAAGCCCCGCTCTGGCGGTGCGCCAGCGACAGCGGTAGCCGGGCGGCCACTCCAACCGGGAATGTTCGCACCGGCGTGGGAAAAGACGCTCGTCAAGCTCTTGCGTGCACCAGCCGTGACGGCGCAAGAACTCGCCGCGGTCGGAGCTCAGGCAGAACAGGCAGCCCGCATCGCTGCGCTCTTAGAGGTCGTGAGGGTCGCGCTCCCCGCGAGGGATTTCGACCGCGCGCGCACCTTGTGCGATTGGTTGTTCAGTGTTGGGTACGAGCCAACTACTGATCCGTTGCTGACGAAGTATGGAGCGCGTTCTTCCATATACCTGCCGATCGCCGACGGAATTGGCGCTGATCTCGACCTCGATCGAAGCGCTATCGGATTGCTTCTCGCGGAGCTCGAGCAGAACGCGGGGCGAGTCGAGCGGGCAGTCGAGATCGTCGAACAGCTCGAACCAACGTCTATCGCTGCGGTCTCCCTTTCCGAGCTGTACGCGGGCCTGAGTCGGTGGGCGGACGTCATCGATCTCACCAACGGAGTGACCAACGAGGATGATGCGTGCGTGTACCTGTTGACCCGTCGAGCAGAGGCGTTCCGAGCCCAGGGTCACTTCGAGGCCGCGCGCGAGTCCTTGAAGGAAGCGCTGCGCTCGCGCAGCCGCTCCGCCGAGCTGCGTCAGGCAGCTCTCATTGAACGCGGCAAGGCTTACCTCGGCGAAGGGAAGAAGGGGATGGATCGGAAAGACTTCGAACGGGTACTTGCGGAGAACAGCGACTTTGCGGGTCTCAGCGAGTTGTTGGCAACGGCGAGCTAGCTGCTTCCATTGCACATCCTGGGTCCAGTTGTCCGGATAGTCCCAGTCGGGCTACTACCTGCCCGCAGCTCCGTTTGCGGGTATCCGCTAGTCAGACTCTTCAGTTGCGTCGCGTTCTGCGACCTTTGCTTCGTACTCGGCCATGTCAGCTTCGTAATCTTCTATCGCGACATTGCGTTCTGCTATTTCCGCAACAACAACGTCCAGACCAGTCTCGTATCCAGCGCAGGATGCGGTCGTGTCCGCGCTCAGTCCTAAGCTGAGGCGAATTTCCTGCGGGGCGGCGGTCTGTTCCGCTGTCATCGCGGGGTACGTGTTGTAGTAGATCTCGGAATACGTCGCAGCGTTCGCGTCTACAGATTGCGAGCCAAGTTCGGCAACGGTTCTCGATCGAAGGTGCACGAGCTGTTCAGCAACTCCGTCAGGCCAGGTGTAGTAGTCGTCCTCGAGAACTTCCACAAATAGCTGTCCAAGACGCAACTGCTCTGCGGCTGCAGCCTTTGCAGCTGACGGGTCAGGTGCTCCTCCGTAAAGATAGTCCTGCTCTCCCGCTCGAATTGCTGCGGTAAGGGCGTCCCCCGCGGTGTTCGACTGGCATACAAGTCGCAAGTAGTAGACGCCCGCTTCCTCGACAGACAGTTCAACTGGGCCGAGGGCAACGGCTGGCGTTGGGGACGGGATCGGCGCTGGGGCCGCAACGGGCTCTGCGGCTGTGCAACCTGCGAGCGTCAAAGACGCGGCCAGTGCGATGAGGGCTAAGACGCGCATCTTGATCCATTCCTTATGAGGTCGCCTCACTGTAGCGGAGCCGAAACTCTGTCAGCATCCCCACCTTCGGGTGCCCGCGTTGGCCACCCTTGCGCTTTGAAAACCTTTAAGTGCGTGGATCGTTGGACAACTTCACGCGGCTTTCTAACGCGAGCGGCGCACCTGGTCAAAATATGGGAGCCCTAGAATCAACGGAGAGGCCCGATGGCAGATGCGAGCGCGGCTCGCTGGATCAGCCTTGTAAATAGGGCCGTCTACCCAGTCGCCTCGTTCAAGATTGCCCTAGCCGTTGGTCACGTACCCCTGGCGTACCCCCGGCATGATGCGTGAAGCAAAATGCGGTCGCTCGTGGAGGACACGGAACGCCAGTAACTGCCGTCAAGCGCTTGCGTGACTCTCATAATCCGTCGGTCACGGGTTCAAGTCCCGTCCGCCCTACTTCCCGCTCTGCGCGCCGCGCGTCTCGCCTCGAGTGCAGGACCGCACCTGTCCTGCACGTCAGGGAGAGTGGTCTGTGCCGGGACAGCCCCGGCGCGAACCCGGCGAGGAGCCATCATGCCCATCACGACAACGACACATCTCAACTTCCGCGGCGACGCGCGCGCGGCCCTCGGCTTCTACCAGACCGTCTTCGGCGGCGAGATCATGATCGCCACGTACGGCGACTTCGGGATGCCGGCGGACGCCCCCGGAGCCGACACGGTGGTCTTCGGCCAGGTCACGAGCCCGGACGGCTTCCGCGTCATGGCGTACGACATCTCGGGGACGACGGGCGGATCGCCGACGAACGCCGCCTCGACGCGCCGGGAGAACGGCGCCACTGTCACCGACCAGCCGTTCTTCGTCTCGGTGCGCGGCGACACCCTGGACGAGGTGCAGGCCTACTGGGCGACGCTTGCGGATGGCGCGACCATCGTCGAGCCTCTCGCCGCGTCCGCGTGGAGTGCGGGCTTCGGCATGCTCACGGACCGGTTCGGCGTGACGTGGATCCTCGACGTCGCTGCCGCCCATCCCTCCGAGTCCTGAGGGCCTCCCGGAGCACGGGTGAGGAGGTCGGCGCGGTGCTACCGTCGCTGGCATGACCCCGCAGGAGCTCGAGACGCTCGTCCACCTGCGGCGTGCCCGCGACCTGATCGATCGCGACTTCGCGCTTCCCCTCGACGTGCCCACGATGGCGGCGCGGGCGTTCATGTCGGCGTCCCACTTCTCGCGGCAGTTCCGCGCCGCCTACGGCGAGACGCCCTACAGCTACCTCATGACCCGGCGCATCGAGCGTGCGATGGCCCTCCTGCGCTCGGGTGCGCGAGTGTCTGACGCCTGCATGGCCGTGGGCTGCACCTCACTCGGGTCGTTCAGCGCGAGCTTCGCCGAGATCGTGGGGGAGACGCCGACCGCGTACCGGGCCCGCGAGCACCACGCTGTCAACGCGATGCCCCCTCGGGTCGCGATGGAGCACACCCGGCCGGTGCGGTCCCGTTCGAACGCCCAGCCGAGCAGGATCGGAGAAGCGCCCGTCGTCGCTCCTGCCTAGAGTCGGCGACATGGACATCGCGCTCAAGTTCTTCCACATCACGGTCACCGACGTCGACGAGTCGATCGGGTTCTACAGCTCGGCTCTCGGCCTTCCGATCGTCAACGACGTCTCGGCGGACGGGTACCGCTGGCTGACGCTCGGCACGAGCGGTCAGCCGGGGCTCGGCATCGTGCTGTCGACCCCCTACGGAGGCCGGTCGCAGGCGGACGGAGATGCTCTGCAGGAGCTTCTCACGAAGGGCGTCCTGCCGGTGGTGGTCTTCACGTCGCCCGATGTCGATGCGACGTTCGAGGCGGTTCGCGCCAGCGGTGCCGAGGTGCTGCAGGAGCCGATGGAGCAGGACTGGGGTCCGCGCGACTGCGCGTTCCGCGACCCGTCGGGCAACGTCGTGCGTATCGCGCAGGGCTAGGCGGCAGGCGCGGCCGGTGCCTCAGGCGCGTCGAATGCGTCGCGGCGGTTCGCATCCGGTTCGCCGCCTGCCCGCCTCAGCAGAGCGAGCGCGACCGAGATGACGACGGTCCGACTGTGGTGCTCGGCGGCGCTCAGCCTGGACGCGTGCATCCAGACGAACAGCCAGATCTGCTGATGCAGCCGTGCGGCCTCCGCTCCCGCGGCCTGGCGTGAGCACAGCCCCCAGGTCTCCGAGGACAGCCGATCGTAGAGGTCGGCGAACGCGCCGCGGTCCCCGCGCGCGATGGCGATCAGCGGGGCACGATCGGACAGATTCACAAGCCCCCCCCGGTCGTGTGACGCCGCCCTCCGAGGTTGGTGGAACGACCTGTTCACCCTACTGGAGGGCGAACTGCCCGAACGCGGGGTTGTGGGCATCGTGACGGAAGCGGTACCCGTTCACCGCAGATCGCGCATGCGACCAGACCGGGTGCCGTCGAGGTCGGCCGCACCCCGACGCTCGGAGGTCACCGCGATGACCAGCAGCACCGCGCCGGCGGTGGCGAGAGTGATCCACCACAGCACTGGGTCGATGCGCTGCCCGATCTGCACGGCGAAGACCATCAGGATCTCGAGCCCGGCCGCGACGAGCCCGAGGATGAACGGCGCGGCAAGGCGACGGAAGGAGCCCACCACGATCGCGGCGAGCGCGATCCCGATGACGAGGATCGCCCGCCAGGTCTGCGGGTCGGTGCCTGTCGCGCTGATGGAGGCGAGGAAGACCACGGCGATGCCGGGCGAGAGCGCCATCCACGACGACCGCGCGCCGATGGGCCAGGAGGTGAGCGTGACGCGCGCCGCAGAGCGATCCTCGGCCGCATCGGAGGCCCGCCGCGAGGCGGCTCGGGACGCCGCCGAGGGCACCATCGCGATGATCCCCGCCAGCAGCAGGAACCCGCCGAGCGGCAGCGACCAGCCTTCGACGCGAAGGATCTCACGCTCGCTCCATCCGGTGACGGCTGTGGCGAAGGCGACGGCGAACGCGGCCCACACCGGCGGAAGCGACGTGGCTCCGCGGCGCGCCCGGACGGTGGTGACGACCATCAGGGTCA
>CAXTSE010000025.1:392-20028 GCA_964246985.1 uncultured Microbacteriaceae bacterium | reverse complement strand
GATCGCGAGGGTGAGGCCCCAGAGGGTCCAGATGGCGAGCGGGGTGTCGCGTATCGCCGTCATCGGCCCGGCGACGAGGTAGGCGAGGGCGGGGGTGTACAGCCAGCGACTGCCGTCGACAGCTGCCGGTCGCGCGGGTGTCCCGAGCAGCAGTCGCGCGCCGAGGGCCGCGAGAGCGACCGCCACGAGGGCCAGACCGAGGGCGACCAGCATGACGGATGCGCTGTCGATCCCCGGCAGTGAGTCGAGTCGCCACCCGTAGCGCATGCCCTGCAGCGCACCGGCTGCCGCGGCGACGACGGCGACGGCGAGCGTCGACGGGGCCAGAGCCGCGATCCGCTGTGCGCGCCCGGCGACCGTACCCAGGATCAGAAGAACGACGGATGCGGCGAGCAGGCCCAGCGCCCGCCAGGGCGGCGTGGCAGACGAGGCGTCGATGATCGCACCGGGGTCACGGGACCCCGCGACCCCGAGGATCACGACGATCGGCACGACCGCGACGAACACGCCGGTCGCGTACAGGGCCGTCGCGCGTCCCGACCCGCGGGCCACGAGGATCGCGCCGATCACCGCGGCGGCGAGTGCCGGCGGGAGGAGGTACGGCTCGATGAGGGTGACCCCGTTCAGTGCCCAGACGCACCACAGGGCGCCCGTGAACGCGACGCCGGCCAGCCACCAGCCGTAGACCCGTCGGCCCCAGAGCGCGGTCGCGAGGAATCCGACGCCGAGGATGACGAGCACGACGAACGTCGTCGGCAGGCCCGAGGCCGAGCGCACCAGCGCGAGCAGCACGGCGAGGGCGGCCGTGACCAGGGCCGACGACTCGATACCCCGTCGTGCCCAGCGCACGCCGGCCGAGCCGATGCCGCGGCGCAGCAGCAGGCCGGTGATGAGTCGCGTGCTGGGAAGCACGCAGGCGACGATCACCGCCACCACGGGAAGGGCGACCGGCGAGCCGCTGGCGTCGAGCAGCGCGGCAGCCAGGTTGATGACCACCACCGCTATCGACGGGACGATCAGCGCGGATGCGACCGCGCGCAGCTGCAGGTTCATCCCCGCTCGGCGGGTGATGAGCAGGGCGAACGCGACGACCGCCATGGCCCCCGTCGACACGGCGGCCCAGCCGCTGCGCTCGGGAAGCACCGACACCACCCCGAGCAGGAACGGCACGAACGTGACGATGAGCACCGCGTACCAGGAGCGCACCCGGAGCCACGGGGTGACCGTGGCGGTGAAGGCGACGACGGCGGCCAGAGTCGCCGAGAGGCACAGGGTGGCGAGCTGCCCGACCTCCGACAGGTCGAGCGCCAGCGCGAAGTCGATCAGTCCGTACGCGTAGCCGAGCCCCAGGTAGACAGGCCGAGCGGGTGCCGGCATGCTGCGGGCCAGCGCCGCGAACGCGCCGAGCAGAAGCGCGCCCGCGATCACCGCCAGGTTCGCGTCGGCCCACGAGACGAGCCCGACGAGCACGACGAGCACGTGCGCCGTCACGACAAGCGGCATCCTCACTCCGAGTGATGCGCGAGCGACCGCCGCCGCGCGCATCAGCGCGACCGCAGCGACGATCAGGAGCAGTCCGACACCCACCTGCAGCGGGCGCGGGAACGCCGGCCACACGACCAGGGCCGACAGCGCCAGGCCGCCGAGCCAGATCGCGAGGGCGGTGAACGCAGCGCTCGCCCCCGGTGCCGGAGCGGATGCGCGACGCATCAGCTGAGCCAGGGCGACGGCACCCAGCGCCCCAGCTGCCATTCCGAGCATGGAGGCGGCGCCCCACTCGACTCCGACCCACCCGCCGTCGGCGACCCGGAAGCTGTCGCTCCAGCTGCCCCGATCGAGTGCTCCGTCGAACGCGAGCCGGTTCGCCGGGCCGAGCAGGAGGGCGACCCCCGACGCGACGGCGGGAACCAGGGCCGCGCCGGTCACGAGCAGCCCGCCCCCGATCGCCACCGGGCGACGCACCGTCGCCAGGCGCGGGGGAGCGGTGAGCGCGATGACCGCGACGACGGCCGCAGCCGGGACGATCGCGAGGTACCAGACGCTGTCGTCCCCGGTGAGCGGGATCGCAAGAGACGCGACGACGATGGCGACGACCGCCAGCGCCCCCGCGCAGAAGCTGAAGAAGGCGACGAGCTGGTGACGCGTGCTGGCCGCCGCCAGCAGGGCGAGGCCGGCGAACACCGCGGCGACGGCAAGAGGGCGCAGCGTGGTGTCGCCGACCGTCAGCCCCGGCAGCTGGACGACGACCGACGCGCCCACCAGCACCCGCAGGATCGTGAGAGTGGTGCGGTCGACGGCGAGGCTGCCGTCGAAGCGCGGCGCCAGCCGCCGGAGGAGCTCGTACATGCCGACGGCCGCGAAGCCCGTCGCGAGCTGCCCGACCACCGGCCCCCACCCGGCGTCGGGAGCGGTCTCGACGCCCGCGCCGAACATGGCGGGGGTCAGCGCGATGCCGAGCATGGACGTCCACAGCCAGGTGCGGAGGCCGGACCGCACCGATGCGACGAGCATGATCGTGCCGCTCACCAGGGTCCCGATGGCTGCGAGCACCCAGACGCTCACCCCGTCGCCGGCCAGGGCCGTCACCGCGTAGACGTCGAGCCCGACGAAGACCATTCCGAGGGCTCCGACGGCCTCCGCCGAGAACAGCAGAGTGCGGCGTGCGAGCAGCCAGGCGCCGCCGAGGAACAGCAGGGTGACGACCCCGATGATCGCGGTGCGCGTGGTCATGTCGGTGAGATCCGGGTTGAAGAAGGTGAAGACGATCGCCGCGATCGCGAACAGGCCCGCGCCGGCGACGGCGAGCACCGACTGCACCGAGATGCTGGAGCGCTCGGCGGCGGCCGAAGGTGCCTCGAAGACGGTGGCGACGGATGCGGCGGGGCCGACGGGCGGCGGCGTCACGTCGATCAGCCGGCCGGCCTCGGGCAGGGGCAGGGGAACCCCCGAGCCGCCCCTTGCAGATGCCGCGACCGGGGCGTTCGAGACTGCGACCACAGGAACGCGGTCGATCACGCCCTGCCGAGCCCGCACCGCATCCGCCGCCGTGACGGACGCCGCCCACAGCTCGGCGGCGACCGGACCCGACAGGTCGGCTCGGCAGATCGGGCAGCGCGAGTCGACCAGGTCGGCCTCGCCGCAACGCGGGCAGCGCAGCGTGTCGAGGAGGTGGCGCTCGGCCCTATGTGACCAGGTCGTCGGCATGCGCGTCAGTCTAGGTACGAAGCGCGAGGGACCTTCAGGAAATACATCGAGCGGTGGACAGAGCCCATCCGCGCGGATGACCGAGGAGGGGCCGCCGCGATCGGATAGTCTCGCCGCACAGCGGACACGGGAGGCGCGCATGGGCGAGGCGGCGAGCCGACCGGCGAGCGCGTCCTCGGTCCGGCGCAGGGTCGGCTCGTCGGACCTCGCGGTCTTCCCCCTCGCGCTGAGCGGCAACGTCTTCGGCTGGACCGCCGACGCGGTCGCGACCGACCAGATCCTCGACCGCTATGTCGAACTCGGCGGCACGTTCATCGACACCGCCGATTCGTATGCGTCGGGGCGGAGCGAGCACATGATCGGCTCGTGGATGCGGGAGCGCGGCAATCGCGATGGTCTCGTGCTCGCCACCAAGGTCGGCAAGAGCGCCGACAACCCCGGAGTCACAGCGCGCGCGATCACCCGTGCCGTCGACGCGTCGCTCGCTCGGCTGCAGACCGACCGCATCGACCTCCTCTACCTGCACATCGACGACCCCGAGGTTCCGTTCGAGGAGACCCTGCTCGCGGTCGACGAGCTCATCCGACGCGGGAAGGTGCGCTACTTCGGCGGATCCGACCACACGGGCAACCGGCTCATCGAGGCGCGCATCGCGTGCGCCCAGCTCGGCGTCGCCCGGATGGTGGCACTGCAGAACCAGTACAACCTGGTTGCGAGGCGCGAGTACGAGGGCGACCTCGCTCGCGTCGCAGCCCAGCAGGGTCTCGGTGTGATGCCGCGCTTCGCGCTCGCATCCGGATTCCTCACCGGCAAGTACCGCTCGCGAGCCGACCTCGCCGACCACCACCGTGGCGCCGAGGTGCGCAAGCATCTCACCCGCCCCGCCCTGAGGGTGCTGACGGTGCTCGACCGCATCGCCGCCGTGCACGAGGCGCCCGTCGCATCCGTCGCTCTCGCCTGGTTGCTAAGCAAGCCGCACGTGACCGCGCCCGTCGTCTCGGCGAGCGCGCCCGAGCAGGTCGACGACCTGGTGCTCGCCGTGGATCTGCGCCTGACCCGCCACCAGCTGCTCGACCTCGATCGGGTGAGCGCCGAGGTGCGGACGCGCTAGCGCTCAGCGCGCCTAGCGCGCCTCGGCGATGACGCGCTCGAAAGCGCGCGCGAGAGCTGTGGTGGCTGCGATGGGGTCGCCCGCGTATCCGCCGGTCATGGCGCCGTCGCGCGCGAGCACCAGATCGTCGGCCGCGTCGCCCGACATCGGGTGCCCGAGGTCGCGCAGCAGCTGCTCGAGCACGTCGACGTACCACTCGCGGTGCGTCTCGACGGCCCGGCGCACGGGGTCGCCTGCCTCGGGGAACTCCGCGGCCGCGTTGAGGAACGGGCACCCGCGGAAGCCGGGGCGCGACACCTCGGCCACGATCGCATCCAGCACGGCGCGAAGCGCTGCCTCCGGACGCTTGGCGTTGGCGCTCGCGGTGATGTCGGCGAGATCGTCGACGGCCGTGCGGTGGCGGTAGGCGACGTACTCGACGATGAGGCGGTCCTTCGAGCCGTAGTGCTTGTAGAAGGTGGCCTTCGTGACGCTCGACGCGCTGATCAGGCGGTCGACGCCGACGGTGCGGATGCCGTCGTCGTAGAAGAGCTCGTTGGCCGTCTCGAGGATGCGCAGCTTGGCCGGCGCGGTGGGCAGCGGGTCCGTGACGCGGGTGATCGTGATCGACATGGCGCGGTTTCCTCAGTCGGCCGCACTCCGGAGGGCGGGGTGCGGAGGTGGTGCGCGGCGGTCGTGGGGGGTG
This sequence comes from uncultured Microbacteriaceae bacterium, assembly GCA_964246985.1. Lineage (GTDB taxonomy): Bacteria > Actinomycetota > Actinomycetes > Actinomycetales > Microbacteriaceae > CAXTSE01. The sequence continues at coordinate 15,028 of CAXTSE010000025.1, read as the reverse complement.
ACCGCCGCGCGTCCGGGGATCTCGGGTGATCTCCGATGTCGTTAGGCCGAGCTGGGGTCCGGCGTCCTGACTCGATGAGACTAGCACGTGCGGACAGACAGACTTGTCTGTTTGTCCGCCGGGCCTGATCCCCAATTCGGGGGACCGGCGGGAGACGGATGCCAGGTGGGGGGCGTGACGTAGGCTCATCAGCGATGAACGGCGCCGTGCAGCTTCCCCTCGACCTGGCCGACCTGACGATCGCCGCATCGGGGGGCAGTCTCGTCCGCCGCAGCGTCCTGCCGAGCGGGGTGCGCATCCTCAGCGAGCAGGTGCCGGGTTCCCAGAGCGCGACCGTCGGATTCTGGGTCGCGGTCGGATCGCGCGACGAGCAGCCGGTCACCTACGGCTCCACTCACTTCCTCGAGCACCTCCTCTTCAAGGGAACGTCGACGCGCACGGCCCTCGACATCGCGGTCGCCTTCGATTCGGTCGGCGGCGAGCACAACGCCATGACGGCCAAGGAGTACACCTGCTACTACGCCAAGATCCGCGACACCGACCTGGCGATGGCGGTCGCGGTGCTGGCCGACATGTTCACCTCGTCGCTCGTCGACGCCGCCGAGTTCGAGAACGAGCGCGGCGTCATCCTCGAGGAGCTGGCGATGGCCGACGACGACCCCTCCGACGTGGTGAGCGAGCGCCTCTTCGAGGAGGTGTTCGGCGACCACCCGCTCGGTCGTCCGATCGGCGGAAGCCCCGCGTCCATCCAGGCCGTCGACCGCGACGCGGTGTGGGCGCACTACCAGGCCAACTACCGCCCGCAGGATCTCGTCATCACGGTCGCCGGCGCGGTCGAGCACGATCAGTTCTCGACCTGGGTGACGGATGCGCTCCGCACCGCCGGCTGGGACCTCGACGTCGCATCCGCCCCGGTCGCCCGTCGCACCGGGCTCGCCACGCTCGATGTTGCTCCGTCGGCACGCGTCATCTCCCGCCCCACCGAGCAGGCCAACATCATGCTCGGCGTGCCGGGGTTCGCGGCCGCCGACGACCGCCGCGCGGCGCTGACCGTGCTCAACTCGGTCTTCGGCGGCGGCATGTCGTCGCGGCTCTTCCAGGAGGTGCGCGAGAAGCGCGGCCTCGCCTACTCGGTGTACTCGTTCGCGGCGAGCTACGCTGACGCGGGTCTCATGGGGCTCTATGCCGGATGCTCGCCCAAGCGCGCCGGCGCGGTGGCCGACCTGATGATGGCTGAGTTCCGCAAGCTCGCCGACGGCGGCATCACCGAGGAGGAGCTCACCCGCGCGCAGGGTCAGCTCGGCGGGGGCTCGGCGCTCGCCCTGGAGGACAGCGACACCCGCATGACCCGCCTCGGACGCAGCGAGCTCACCTTCGGCGAGTTCAGCGACCTCGACGAGGTGCTGCGCCGCATCAACGGGGTCACCCGCGAGCAGGTTCGCGAGCTCGCGGCCGAGCTGGTCGACCGTCCGCTGTCGATCGCGGCGGTGGGCGCCCTCGATGCGTCGACGTTCGACGGTCTCGTCGAGCCGCCGGCGGCGGCCTGATGTCGTCGCGCTACCTCTACCTCGTGCGGCACGGCGAGCAGCAGGATGCCGAGCACGGCGTCCACGACGGGCCTCTCAGCGCACGCGGGGTGCGTCAGGCGCGGGCGATCGCGGAGCGCCTCGGGGGAGTCCCGTTCGACGCCGCCTGGACGTCTCCGCTGCAGCGCGCGCAGGAGACCGCCCGCATCATGACGGAGCGCATGCCGGCGCTGGTCGCCGAGCCGTCCACCCTGCTGATGGACTGCATCCCCTCCGGCCCGCGCTCCGACATGCCGCACGCGTTCGAGTCCTTCTTCGGCGGCGTCACGCCCGACGAGATCGCCGCCGGCGAGGCGCAGATGGCGGATGCGGTGGCCGAGTGGATGACCCCGTCGCGGGAGGATCGCCACGAGCTGCTGATCACCCACAACTTCGTCATCGGATGGTTCGTGCGCGAGACCTTCGGCGCCGCGGAGTGGCGCTGGCTGGGAGTCAACCAGGCCCACGCGGGGCTCACCATCATCCGGGTGCGGTCGGCGAAGCCGCCGGTCATCGTGACCTTCAACGACCTGGGGCACCTGCCGGCCGAGCTGCGGTCGGGTCTGAGCGTCGAGCAGCCGTACTAGGTTCCGGCGGTCGAGTAGCCGCAGCGCGGCGTGTCGAGACCTCCGCGCGCTCTACTCGACGGCCGCGAAGGTCACGCAGTACTGACCGAGGATGACCGTGTCACCGTCGTACTTCGCCCCGTCGAAGGTCGCGTCGGAGATGACCGTGAGCCGTGCGAGGCCCGGCTGGCCGTCGAAGTCGCTCGCGAACAGGTTCGATCCGGACGCGTCGTAGACGTTGCCGTCCTTCTCCTCGAGGAACGCGGAGCTCGCGTCGACCACGGAGTCACCGACGAGGCCGAGGAATGACAGCTGCGGCACGTCGGCCGCGGCCTCGGGCGTGACGGTGAAGCTGTACGGCGAGCCGTCGCCCCAGACCGCGCCCTCGGCCGGCGCCTCCAGCACGGCAGCGGTCGTGAAGGGGGCGTACTCGCCCGTGAATGCGGAGCAGTCGGCACCGCCCGCGGTGTCGTCGCCGCCGTCGGTCCCGCCGTCAGCGCTGGTGTCGCCGCCCGCGGAGTCCCCGCCGGATCCGCCGCCGTCGCCGGTGCCCCCGCCGGTCGGTCCGCAGGCGCTGAGCAGCGCCATCGCGAGGAGTGCTGGGGCGAGGAGGCGCAGGCGCGCGGCTGTGGTCATGCCCACATGCTCGTCCTGCGGGGCGGCGCGCGGTATGCGGGTTCCGTCTTATTCGAGCGGGGCTGAGCGGGCAGTCGTGGCTGGCGGGGTGCGGCGGATCGCGCCGTGCTCGCCCTCTCGGCGTCGCCTCACGGCAACGGCTTCTCGAACCAGTGCGTCGCGTTCGGGTTGTCGTTGTACGGCTCGATGTCGAGGTAGCCGCTCGTGCGGTAGAGCTGCTGCGCCGCCTCGAGGCTCGCGTTGGTGTCGAGCACGATGGTGCGGGCGCCGAGTCCGACGGCTCGCGCCTCGAGCTCGGTGAGCAGGGTGCGACCGAGACCGCGCCCGCGGGCGGCGTTCCGCATCCAGAGGTGCTTGATCTCGCCTCGGTCGGGGGCGATCATGCGCACGCCGCCGGCGCCGAGCGGGGTGTCGTCGTCTTCGAACACGACGAGGAACAGCCCCGCCGGAGGAGCGAAGGCGGCTGGATCGGGCGGCACGATCGTGTAGCCGCCCGCGCCGTGCGCGAACCCGAGCTCGCGGCTCTCGAAGTACTCGGTCAGCAGCAGCTGGGCGGTCGGATCATCGAGCGGGGTCGGCACGAAGCGGGGCACCCCGTCAGGCTACGCCGCCCGCCGTAGGCTGAGGGCATGGTGAATTCGGTGGCCGTGGTCGGCGCGACGGGGCGCATGGGCACGCTGGCTCTGCGGCTGATCGACCAGAGCGACGACTTCACCCTGCACGCCGCTCTCGGCTCGTCCGACCCGATCGACGGCATCGCGGGAGCCGACATCGTGCTCGACTTCACCGTGCCGGCCGTCTCGGGGGAGATCGTCACTGCGGCCCTCGACCGCGGCATCCCCGTGCTGGTCGGCACCTCCGGATGGACGTCCGAGCGGATCGCGGCCGTCGCATCCCGACTCGGCCCGACCCCGGCGCTGGGCGTGATCTTCGTGCCGAACTTCTCGCTCGGGTCCGTCATCGCGACGGCGCTCTCCGCGCTCGCCGCGCCGTTCTTCGACTCGATCGAGATCGTCGAGGCGCACCACGTCGGCAAGGTCGACTCCCCGTCGGGCACCGCGGTGCGCACGGCCGAGCTGATCGGCGCCGCCCGGGCCGAGGCCGGCCCGGTCGCCGCACCCCATTCGGATCAGCGCGCCCGCGGTCAGCAGGTCGCCAGCGTCCCCGTCCACAGTCTGCGCATGGGTGGCGTGCTCGCTCAGCAGGAGGTGGTGTTCGGCGGCGTCGGCGAGACGCTGCGCATCGGGCACGAGACGCTGTCGGACGCCTCATACGAGGCCGGCATCATGCTCGGCCTGCGCGCGGTCGTCGCGGCGCGCGGCGTGACGGTCGGGCTCGACCAGCTGATCGACCTCGGCCTCACGCCCGCGAAACCCACCCCGTGAGCGACCCCACGTCGTCGCCCGCCCCCGCACCCGCGCCCCGGCGCCGCTGGCAGGGCACGGTGACGGTCATCGGCGTCATCGTCATGACGGCTCTGCTCGCCCTCTACCTCGGCTTCGCGGTGCGGTACGGCTTCATCCTCATCGGCGTCGGGGAGCCCGTCGCCGTCGGCATCGGCCTCGCTCTGCTCGTCTTCCCGCTTCTCGGCTTCGGGCTGATCGCCGCGGAGCTCGTCTTCACGGTGCGGGCCGAACGGCTCGCCGCCCGGCTCGAGGCCGAGGGCGGGATGCCGACCGAGGAGCTGCCCCTCCGTGTGAGCGGACGCATCGAGCGCGACGCGGCCGACGCCGTGTTCCCGACGTACCAGGCCGCGGTCGAGGCGTCGCCGGAGGACTGGCGCACGTGGTTCCGGCTGGGGCTCGCCTACGACGCCAGCGGAGACCGACGCCGCGCCCGCTGGGCGATGCGCCAGTCGATCAGGCTCGCGCGGAATCCGGAATAGCCGCGATCGCCTGGGCGATCGTGCGGTGCTGCCAGACGAACCCGTCGGCGGCCAGCCGCTCGGGTTTGACGTGCATGTCGTCGAGCAGCAGACGCTGACCCGCCTCGCCGAGCACCTTCACGGCGAACTCGGGGACGCGCAGCACATAGGGCTTGCCCGCGTCGGCGGCGAAGGCGCGGGTGATCTCGTCGCTCGACGCGGCCTCGGGCCCGGCGAGCACGACCGCACCCGACAGCGACGACGTGAGCAGGTGCACGATCGCCGCGACCTCGTCGTGCAGGCTGATCCACGGCCAGTACTGTCGGCCGCTGCCGAACCGCGAGCCGAGACCGAAGCGGGTCAGCAGCTGCACCGGCCCGAGGCCCCCACCCCGAGCGACGACGACGGCGGTGCGGATCGTGACGACCCGCGTCACCCCCGCGGCGATGGCGGCGGCGTGCTCCCAGGCCTCGACCAGGTCGGGGAAGAAGCCCGTGCCCCGTGGGCTCGCGTCGGTGAGCGTCTCGCCAGGGCGGTCTCCGTAGAAGCCGACCGCGGATCCGCTGATGAAGACCGCAGGCGCTGTCGGTGCCGCGACGATCGCCTCGGCGAGCGCACGGGTCGGGTCGACGCGCGACTGCACCAGGGTGCGCTTGTACCCGGGCGTCCACGGGATGCGTCCGACGCTCGCGCCGGACAGGTTGATGACCGCGTCGACTCCGTCGAGCACCGAGGGGTCGAGGGTGTGCGCGGTCCAGTGCACCTCGCCGGGCCCGGTCGCATCGCCGCGCACGAGGCGTGTGACGCGGTGCCCGTCGGCGGTGAGGCGTTCGAAGAGTGCGGTTCCGATGAGCCCGGAGGAGCCCGCGAGCAGGATGTGGAGACTGTCAGCCATGGTCGCGCCCTACGCCAGGCTGGCTTCGAGGGTGATCTGGATGCCGGACAGCGCCTTCGACACCGGGCAGTTCGCCTTCGCGTCGGCGGCGAGCTTCTGGAACTCCTCGTCCGAGAGGCCCGGCACCTTCGCGCTCACCAGCAGGTGGCTGCCGGTGATGCCCTCGCCGGGCTGGAACGTCACGGCCGCTGTGACCTGCAGGCTCTCGGGCGCGTGACCGGCCGACGCGAGGGCGTTCGAGAACGCCATCGAGAAGCACGCCGAGTGGCTCGCACCGAGCAGCTCCTCGGGGTTGGTGAAGCCGGCGACCCCCTCGGAGCGGGCCTGCCAGGTCACGGGGAACTCGGCGGCGTCCGACGAGTCGAGGGAGGTGGTGCCGCGTCCAGAGACCAGATCGCCGAACCAGAGCGTCGTTGCTTCGCTTGTGAGGGCCATGCGGTCAGCCTACTTCCGGGCTGCGACGCGCCACCCGGCTTGACTAGGCGCGGATGAGGCGGGCGCGCACGAGCAGCAGATAGATCTGGCAGCCGACGCAGTAGTCGAACACCGAGTTGAGGAAGGCGACCACGAAGGCCGCCGACGCGGCGACCACGACCGCGTAAGGCACGCCGAGCAGCTGCAGCACGACGCCGATCGCGACCACGGCGAACCCGAGACCCTGAGAGAAGGTGGCTGGGGCCGGGTCTTCGAGCTCGGTCGGAGGAGTCAGGCGCGGACGCACCACATGTCTGAAGAAGACCCCGTACGGATGCCGAGCCGCCCCCAGGACCGCGGCGGTCAGGAACACCAGGGCCTGTGCGCTCAGCAGCACGGTCGCGGCGACCGTCAGCCCGGACAGTCCGAGCCCCACCACCACGAGGACGACGATCGCCGTGATGCCGGCGCCGACACGCGGGCCGCGGGGATCTATCCCGTTCGTGGGCGCGGTGGTCTCGGTCTGCGCGGTCATGCGGCCAGCACCCTGTCCAGTTCGGCGACGATGACGTCGCGGCGCACGGCCCCGCCGATGCGGGCGCGGATCGCACCGTGCGCGTCGAGGATGAAGGTGGTCGGCGTCTGCAGCACGTTGTATCGAGCGGCGAGCTCAGGGCGGTGCGTGACGTCGAGGTCGACGTGGGAGACGGCATCCGTCGTGTCGGCGAGCTCGCCGAGCACCCGTGCGGTCGCCTTGCACGGCGCGCACACCTCCGTCGAGAACTGGAGCAGCGTCGCACGGCTGCCGAGCGGCACGCCGTCGATCGCGACCACGGATGCATCTCCCGTACGCACTCGACCCTGCTGGGAGCGCCAGACCAGTCCGAGCGCCGTCGCGAGCGCGACGAGGCCCGCGAGCACGGCGACGACCACCAGTGGATCCATGATGGGTCACGTTAACTCGGCGACGCATCCGGATGCGGACTGTTGCCGTCTATTACGATCGAGCCGATGACCACCACGACCGTCTCCTCCGTGTACGAAGACCTGCTCCGCGACACGCTCGAGAACGGCGTGCAGAAGACGGATCGCACCGGCACCGGCACCCGCAGCGTGTTCGGGCGGCAGCTGCGGTTCGACCTGCGGGAAGGCTTCCCGCTCGTCACCACGAAGCGCGTGCACTTCAAGTCGATCGCGTACGAGCTGCTGTGGTTCCTGCGCGGCGAGAGCAACGTCGGCTGGCTGCGCGACAACGGCGTGACGATCTGGGACGAGTGGGCCGACGCCGCGGGTGAGCTCGGCCCGGTCTACGGGGTGCAGTGGCGTTCGTGGCCGACCCCGTCGGGCGAGCAGATCGACCAGATCAGCGACGTGATCGAGCAGATCAAGGTCAATCCGGATTCGCGTCGGCTGATCGTGTCGGCCTGGAACCCGGCCGACATCCCGTCCATGGCGCTCGCCCCGTGCCACGCGCTCTTCCAGTTCTACGTCGCGGACGGCCGCCTCTCGTGCCAGCTGTACCAGCGCAGCGCCGACCTGTTCCTCGGCGTCCCGTTCAACATCGCGAGCTATGCCCTGCTGACGCATCTGGTCGCCGCGCAGACCGGTCTCGAGGTCGGCGACTTCGTGTGGACGGGGGGCGACTGCCACATCTACGACAACCACGTCGCCCAGGTCACCGAGCAGCTGACGCGCGAGCCGTACCCGTTCCCGACCCTGACGATCACGGGGGAGCGCGACTCGGTGCTCGACTACGCGTTCGAGGACTTCGAGATCTCGGACTACCAGCACCACCCCGCCATCCGCGGGGCGGTCGCGGTATGACGCACGGCCTGTCGCTCATCTGGGCGCAGGCGGCAGGTGGCGTGATCGGCGTCGACGGGCGGATGCCGTGGCATCTCCCCGAGGACCTCGCGCACTTCAAGGCGCTGACCATCGATCACGCGGTGATCATGGGCCGCCGCACCTGGGACTCGATCGAGCTCCGCTTCCGACCGCTGCCCGGACGGCGCAACATCGTCGTCACGCGCGACGCGTCGTGGTCCGCCGACGGTGCGGATGTCGCCCACACCATCGAGGATGCGGTGGCGCTGGGCGGCCACGGCGCATGGGTCATCGGCGGCTCGCAGCTGTACGCCGCGACGATCGATCACGCGCACTCCCTCGAGGTCACCGAGATCGACGCGGAGTACGAGGGCGACACCTGGGCGCCCCCCATCGGCGACGAGTGGCAGGTCGCCTCGATCGACCCCGACGCGGACTGGCACACCTCGCGCACCGGGCTGCCGTACCGCTTCATCCGCTACGAGCGCGCGTAGCCCTGCCTCGGGCTGACGACCGCGCGCGCCCCAGCCGGTAGCCTTAACCCGTGTCGACGACAGAGAATCCCTTCGGGCAGGTGCTCGTCGCGCTCGTGACCCCGTTCACGGCCGACGGCGAGGTGCACTGGGACGACGTCGAGAAGCACATCGACCACCTGTGCAGCCACGGTGCAGACGGCATCGTCGTCACGGGCACCACGGGCGAGACCAGCACCCTGACAGACCCCGAGAAGGTGCGTCTCGTCGAGGTCGCGAAAAAGGTCGCGAACGGCCGGGCGAAGGTGATCACCGGCGGCGGATCCAACGAGACCGCGCACGCCATCGAGCTGTACAAGCACAGCGAGGCCGCCGGCGCCGACGGCGTCATGATCGTCACGCCGTACTACAACAAGCCGACCCAGGCAGGCATCCTCACCCACTTCCGGATGATCGCCGACGCGACCGATCTGCCGGTCATCCTCTACGACATCCCCGGCCGCACCGGTGTCGAGATCAAGTACGAGACGATCCTGCGCGCCGCGAAGCACCCCAACATCCGCGCCGTCAAGGATGCCAAGGGCGACCTCAGCGAGGTCAGCCGGGTGCTCAACCAGACCGATCTCCTCTACTTCGCGGGCGACGACGCGAACGCGCTCCCGACGCTCGCGATCGGCGGCACCGGCCTCATCGGCGTCACCGCCAACATCGCCCCGCAGCCCTACCGCACCATCGTCGACGCCGTGAACGGCAACGACCTCGCCGCCGCGACCGCCGCGCACAAGGCGCTCGAGCCGCTCGTGCGCGCGACCATGACGCACGTGCCCGGCACTGTCGCGGCGAAGTACATCCTGCACGGACTCGGACGCATCTCGAGCCCGCGCGTCCGCCTTCCGCTCGTCGGCCCGGAGGAATCCGAGGCCGCCCTCATCGAAGACGAGATCGATCTCGTCCAGCACGTCCCCGGAGTCGACTTCTCCAACTTCCGCCCCGACCGCAACGCCGCCGCCGGCGGTGCCCTGCCCAAGGTCGCCGGCACCACCCGCTAGCTCCGCGCTAGCCACACGCGAGGAAAACTGTGCCCAGTTCTGACGTCTACGACCCGCCCGCCCTCCAGCCCGGAACGCTCCGGGTCACGCCCATCGGCGGCCTCGGCGAGATCGGCCGCAACATGACGGTCTACGAGTACGAGGGCAAGCTGCTCGTCGTCGACTGCGGCGTGCTCTTCCCCGAGGAGCACCAGCCCGGTGTCGACCTGATCCTCCCCGACTTCTCGCCGATCCGCGATCGCCTCGACGACATCCTGGGCATCGTGCTCACCCACGGCCACGAGGACCACATCGGTGCCGTGCCCTACCTGCTCAAGCTGCGCCAGGACATCCCGCTGATCGGATCCACCCTCACGCTCGCACTCATCGAGGCGAAGCTGAAGGAGCACCGGATCACGCCGTACACGCTCCCGGTGCGCGAGGACCAGATGGAGAAGATCGGCCCGTTCGAGCTCGAGTTCGTCGCGGTCAACCACTCGATCCCCGACGCGCTCGCCGTCGCCATCCGCACCCCCGCGGGGCTGGTGCTGCACACCGGCGACTTCAAGATGGACCAGCTGCCGCTCGACGAGCGCATCACCGACCTGCGTGCGTTCGCGCGGCTCGGCGAGGAGGGCGTCGACCTGTTCCTGCCCGACTCCACCAACGCCGACGTGCCCGGATTCACGGCCCTCGAGCGCGACATCGGCCCGGTGCTCGAGAGCGTCATCGCCAAGGCGAAGCGCCGCGTCATCGTCGCCAGCTTCTCGAGCCACGTGCACCGCGTCCAGCAGGTGCTGGATGCCGCCCACGCGAACGGACGCCGGGTCGCCCTGGTCGGCCGCAGCATGGTGCGCAACATGGGCATCGCCGCCGACCTCGGCTACCTCAAGGTGCCGGACGGCGTGCTCGTCGACCTGAAGAAGGCGCTCGACCTGCCCGACGACAAGGTCGTCTACATGTCGACCGGCTCGCAGGGCGAGCCCATGGCCGTGCTGGCCCGCATGGCCAACCTCGAGCACCAGATCGAGATCGGCGAGGGTGACACCGTCATCCTCGCGTCGAGTCTGATCCCCGGCAACGAGAACGCGGTGTACCGCGTCATCAACGGGCTCACCAAGCTCGGTGCGAAAGTCGTCCACAAGGGCAACGCCAAGGTGCACGTCTCGGGACACGCGGCCGCCGGCGAGCTGCTCTACTGCTACAACATCCTTCGTCCCCGCAACGTGCTGCCGGTCCACGGCGAGTACCGTCACCTGACGGCCAACGCGGCGCTCGCGATCGAGACGGGCGTCCCAGAGTCGAGCACCATCATCGGCGACGACGGCATCGTGGTCGACCTGAAGGACGGGCACGCCCGCGTCGTCGGCCAGCTCGACCTCGGCTACGTCTATGTCGACGGGTCGACCGTCGGCGAGATCACCGACGCCGACCTCAAGGACCGCCGCATCCTCGCCGAGGAGGGCTTCGTCTCGATCTTCGTCGCCATCGACAAGCAGACCGGGCGCGTCATCGTCGGGCCCGAGATCCAGGCGCGGGGCTTCGCCGAGGACGAGAAGGTCTTCGACGAGGTGCTGCCGCAGATCGTCAAGGCGCTTACCGAGGCCTCGGAGAACGGCACCCGCGACGTGCACGGCTTCCAGCAGGTCATCCGCCGTGTCGTCGGCCGCTGGGTGAACACCAAGCACCGCCGCCGTCCGATGATCATCCCGGTGGTCATCGAGGCGTAGGCCCGCGCACTGGACGCGCCCTCAGGGGAACCCCCGACGCATCCCCGAATCATCCCCGAGACTGACGATTCCTAGACGTTCGCCCGACAGAATTCGTTGGGTGGTGCTTCCGGCGTCACCTTGATGTGATGGCTCAGGCTGCGGCGTACCGCGGTCGCCCCCGACCGAGGAGCACCACCCGTGGGTATCGCGCGCAGATGGGTCTTCCCCATCATCCGAATCGTCGTCTTCGTCGTGATCGCCGCAGCGCTCGTGAAGCTCGCCTTCTTCGCCGACCCCGCTGCCGAGGCCAGCGGCGGTGCGAGCCCGACCGGGGAGATCGTCGAGCCGCAGGTGCCCGCCACGATCGGCACCATCCAGAACGACGTGCAGCTCACCGGCACCGTGAACGCGGATGCGGCCATCCCGGTGCGGGCGACGTTCGGCGGCGTCGTGCAGAAGCTCCTGGTGGGCGTCGGCCAGGCAGTGGCCGTCGGCACCGAGATCGCCATCGTGAAGGCCGATCTGGTCAATTCGAACGGCGAGCCCTACAGCAAGACGCAGAAGATCACGGCGGGAGCCGACGGCACCCTCTCCTCGTTCACCTTGCTAGCGGGTCAGACGATCGCCGTCGGCGACACCGTCGGCCAGGTCGCCCCGGCGGCGTTCAACGTGACCGCGAGCCTCGCGCCCGAGCAGCTCTACCGCCTCCTCAACAAGCCCACCGAAGCGCAGGTCACCGTCACGGGCGGCCCGGCTCCCTTCACCTGCGGGTCCCTGACCATCCAGACCGCCTTGGCCGGGGCGGGTTCCGGCGGGGGAGGCGGTGACGGCGGGGGCGACCCGAACGCGGGCGCCGGGGGAGGCGCCACCGGCGCCACGGTCTGGTGCCGCGTCCCCGCCGACGTCACGGTCTTCGCGGGACTCGTCGCCGACGTCACGATCGCGGGCGGGGTCGCGACCGACGTGCTCACCATCCCGATGACCGCCGTCCAGGGCGCCGCTCAGTCGGGCGTGGTCTACGTCATCGGCGACGACGGAGCGACCGAGGAGCGCCCCGTCACGCTCGGCATCAACGACGGAATCAACGTCGAGGTGACGGGCGGACTCGAGGAGGGCGAGCTCATCCTGGAGTTCGTTCCGGGAGCCGCCGCGGGCGATCCGGGCATGACCGACGGCGGCGTCATCGTCGGCTACGGCGGCTGACTGTGAGCCTCCTGCAGCTGACCGGCGTCACCCGCTCGGTCGCCCTTCCTGACGGCCCGCCGCTCGAGATCCTGAAGGGCGTCGACCTGACCGTCGAGGTCGGCGACCACGTCAGCGTGGTCGGCCGCTCGGGGTCGGGCAAGTCGACCCTGCTGAACCTCCTCGGACTCCTCGACACCCCCACGAGCGGCAGCCTGATCTTCGACGGCGTGCCCCTCGAGAAGCTGGCGGGCGGCGAGCGCGATCGGCGCCGCGGACGCGACATCGGGTTCATCTTCCAGCAGTTCAACCTGCTGCCCGGCCGCACGGCGCTCGAGAACGTCATGACCCCGCTGCTCTACGCGAGCGGCCAGCAGTTCTGGCGCCGCGAGCGTCTTGCGAGGGAGATGCTCGAGAAGGTGGGCCTCGGATCGCGCCTCGCCTCCCAGCCCTCGCAGCTGTCGGGCGGGGAGCAGCAGCGCGTCGCGATCGCCCGAGCTCTCGTGCGCGGGCCGCGCCTCATCCTGGCCGACGAGCCGACGGGCGCCCTCGACGTCGATACCGGAGCCTCGGTGATGGCTCTGCTCGACGATGTGGCCGAGGCCTCCGGCGCCGCGCTGATCACGATTACCCACGACCCGAACGTCGCGGCCCTCGCGAGGCGCCACTACCGCCTCGACCAGGGTGTCCTGAGCGCGATCTCGAGCACCGCGGGAGTGGGCGCCTGATGCGCCTCTGGACGGGACTGGTCGGCTCGGTCGTCGAGGCGTGGTCCGAGCTGCGGATCAACAAGCTTCGGGTGCTGCTGAGCCTCATCGGCGTGGCGGTGGCGGTGGCCGCGCTCACGGGCATCGTCGCGCTCGGCGCCATCGCGCAGCAGTCGCAGACCGAGACGCTCGAGCGGCAGTCGGGACGGCCCGCGCTGCTCTACGTCAGCGCCTACGACCCGGTGAGCGGCCGTACCCCCGATGCGACGGACTTCGACTCGGCGTTCGAGACGGCGATGACCCGGTACGGCATCGACTTCTCGAGCCGCAACATCTACACGAGCACCCAGATCCAGTTCGCCGACGGGGTCCGCGACGTGCAGGGCCAGATCGTCGACCAGGCGTTCGGCACCATGCACCGGGTCCGCCTGAGCGAGGGGACCTGGTTCTCGCCCGACGACGCCGACCGGCTCGCGCCGACGATCGTGGTGAACGAGGTCTTCTGGAACCTGCTGGGCTCGCCCGACCTGGCGACGCATCCGACCGTCACCCTGCCCGGCGAGCAGCCGACGACGGCCGTCATCGTGGGGGTCACCCCGTCATCGCTGTACGAGGACTACCCGACGATGTTCCAGCTCACCGATTCGTGGAAGCGGATCACGCCCGCCAGCGTGCAGGCGCAGCAGTATCCGCAGTACGAGGCATGGGTGCCGCCGGAGATCTCGACCGAGCTCACCGACCTGCTGAAGCGCGACATCGCGGGCGGTCTCGGCGAGGGCTGGCAGGTCGACGTCAGCCGCAACGACTACCTGGCCTATTCGGCCGATGATCCGCTCCTGTTCGTCAAGCTCCTGGTGGCCGGGGTCGCGGTGCTCATCCTGCTGCTCGGGGCGCTCAGCCTGCTCAACATCTCCTTGGTCACGGTGAGGCACCGGATCCGCGAGATCGGCATCCGACGCAGCTTCGGCGCGACGGCGGGGCGGGTCTTCTTCGCCGTGATGATGGAGAGCGTCGTGGCGACGTTCGTCGCCGGAGTCGTCGGAGTCACGATAGCCGTCCTCGTGGTGAAGAGCCCGTGGGTCACCGACCTCGTCGCCGCGGGCGTGCAGGACGTCCCGCCGTTCCCGGTCGAGGCGGCCGTGCTCGGGCTCGCGGCCGCGACCGTGGTGGGCGCGCTCGCGGGTCTCGTCCCCGCACTGGTGGCGGTGCGTGTCAAGGTCATCGACGCGATCCGGTACTGATCCGTGCGAGGTCATCGACGCGATCCGCTCTTGATCGTCGCGCCTCCCCGGCGGCGTCGCGGCCCGCAGGTACCGTGACGTCATGGCCACCAGCACCCGGTCTTCCAGTTCGCGCGCCCGTTCCACGTCGACGCGCGGCACCGCGGCGCGCTCGGGCGGCCGCACCACGTCGACGCGCACGCAGGCAACCAAGAAGCTGCCGGCCGCGCAGACGCACTCCGACGAGCCGGGCCTGCTGAGCAGCGCCTGGCTGGGCATGGCGCATGTCGCCGGCGGCGCCGCCCGCCTGTTCGGCAAGGAGAGCCTCGCCAAAGAGGATCGGCGCGACGGCGTGCCGTTCCTCCTGCTGGTGCTCGCGGTCGCCGGCGCCGTCGTTGAGTGGTTCGCCGCCAGCCAGGACGTCGCCATCGCTCTCGACAACTACACGTTCGGCGGGCTGTTCGGTCGGGTCGCGTTCGCGCTCCCGGTCATCATGCTGATCTTCTCGGTGTGGCTGCACTGGTTGCCCGTTGTCGGCGGCATGCTGCTG
>CAXTSE010000025.1:0-382 GCA_964246985.1 uncultured Microbacteriaceae bacterium | reverse complement strand
GTCGCTCGCGAAAGACGAGCGCCGTGACGGCGTGCCGTTCCTCATCTTCCTTCTCGCGGTCGTCGGCGCCGTCGTCGAGTGGTTCAACCCGAGCGATCCCGTGGCCCTCGCCCTCGACTCGTGGACGTTCGGGCTGCTGCTCGGTCGCGTCGCGTTCGCCCTGCCCGTGATCATGCTGCTGTTCGCGGGTTGGCTGTTCCGGCACCCGTCGAGCGTCCACGACAACGGCCGGCTGGGGATCGGCGGCGTCATCCTGCTGTCGAGCGTCAGCGTGCTCTGCCACGTGTTCGGCGGGCAGCCCTTGCCCGACCTGGGCGCGGCAGCGCTGGCCGCGGGTGGCGGGGTCGTCGGGTGGATGCTGGCCTGGCCGTTCGCCTCGATC
>CAXTSE010000024.1:31718-47173 GCA_964246985.1 uncultured Microbacteriaceae bacterium | reverse complement strand
CGAGCAGGGCTCGTCCATCAGGATCACCTCGGGGTTCACCGCGATCGCGCGGGCGATGCAGAGGCGCTGCTGCTGTCCACCGGAGAGGCCGGATCCGGGCAGGTTGAGGCGGTCCTTGACCTCGTTCCAGAGGTTGGCACCCTGGAGCGACTTCTCGACCAGGTCGTCGCCGTCGCTCTTCGACATCCGGGTGTTGTTGAGCTTCACGCCGGCGAGCACGTTGTCGCGGATCGACATGGTCGGGAACGGGTTCGGGCGCTGGAACACCATGCCCACCTGACGGCGCACGAGCACCGGGTCGACGCCGGGGCCGTAGAGGTTGTTGCCGTCGATGCGCACATCGCCCTCGACGTAGGCGCCGGGGATGACCTCGTGCATGCGGTTCAGCGTGCGGAGGAAGGTGGACTTGCCGCAGCCCGAGGGGCCGATGAATGCGGTGACGGTGCGGGGCTCGATGGTGAGCGAGACGCCCTCGACGGCACGGAACTTGCCGTAGTAGACGTTGAGGTCGCGGACCTCGATGCGCTTGGACACGGTTCTTCCTTCGGGTTGGTGCGGCTCAGCGGCCGAGTTTGGGGGAGAAGATGCGGGCGATGAGTCGGGCGATCAGGTTCAGCGCCATGACGATGAGGATGAGGGTCAGCGCCCCGGCCCAGGCGCGGTCGAGGTACGGCTGCACCTCGGATCCGGGGTTGGCGTACTGCGTGTACACGAACACCGGCAGCGACATCATGCGGTCGTTGAAGAGGTCGTAGTTCATGCTCGCGGTGAACCCGGCGATGATGAGCAACGGGGCGGTCTCGCCGATGACGCGGGCGATCGCGAGCGTGATACCGGTCGTGATGCCGGCGAGCGACGTCGGGATCACGATCTTGAGGATCGTGAGCCACTTCGGCACGCCGAGCGCGTAGGAGGCCTCGCGGAGCTCGTTCGGCACGAGCTTCAGCATCTCCTCGCTCGAGCGCACGACGACCGGGATCATCAGCAGGGCGAGGGCGATCGAGCCGCCGAAACCGAAGCGGATGCCGGGGTCGTCGAAGATGAGGGCGAAGAACGCGAAGGCGAAGAGGCCGGCCACGATCGACGGGATGCCGGTCATGACGTCGACGAAGAACGTGATCGCGCGGGCGAGCAGTCCGCGTCCGTACTCGACGAGGTAGATGGCCGTCAGCAGTCCGACCGGCACCGAGATCAGCGTCGCCATGCCGGTGATCTCGAGCGTGCCGACGATCGCGTGCAGCGCACCGCCGCCCTCGCCGACGACGTTGCGCATCGAGCTGCTGAAGAAGTTCAGGTCGAAGCGGGCCGCGCCGTTCACCACGACGGTGAAGAGCAGCGAGATCAGCGGGATGAGCGCGAGGATGAACGCCGAGCCCACCAGCGACGTGACCAGGCGGTCCTTCGCCTGGCGCACGCCCTCCACCAGGTAGGCGAACACGAAGTTCACGACGATGAACAGCAGTGTGCCGAGCACGAGGGGGAGCGCCGGAGAGAACTCCTCGCCGGTGCCGAGGGCCATGAACCCGAACACGACGAGCATGATGGTCCAGCTCGCGCCGAGCATGACCCACGGCGCCCAGCGGGGCAGGCGGCCGGTCGTGAGGGTGTTGACGATCGCCGAGGTCCCGGTGGGGGGTGTCTGCGTGGTGACGGTCATCAGTTCGCTCCAGAGAAGGCCTTGCGGCGGTTGATGACGACGCGCGCGATCGAGTTGATCACGAGCGTGACAGCGAAGAGGACCAGGCCGGTGGCGATGAGCGCGTTGACGTCGACGCCGTTCGCCTCGGGGAAGTTGAGGGCGATGTTGCCGGCGATCGTCGACGAGTTCTGCGAGCCGGTGAGGATGAAGGTGATGAGGCCGGGCGACGGCGAGAGCACCATGGCCACCACCATCGTCTCGCCGAGGGCGCGGCCGAGGCCGAGCATCGCGGCGGAGATCATGCCGGGGCGGCCGAAGGGGATGACCGCCATCTGGATCATCTCCCAGCGCGTGGCGCCGAGGGCGAGAGCGGCCTCCTCGTGCAGGCGCGGCGTCTGCAGGAAGACCTCGCGCGAGACGGCCGTGATGATCGGGATGATCATGACGGCCAGCACGATCGCGACCGTGAAGATGGTGCGTCCGGTGCCGGAGAGCTCCGAGAAGAGGGGCACCCAGCCGAGGTTCGCGTTGAGCCAGGCGTAGAGCGGGGTGACGGCGGGTGCCAGCACCTTGATGCCCCAGAGGCCGAACACGACCGAGGGCACGGCGGCCAGCAGGTCGATGATGTACCCGAGACCCTGCGCGACGCGGCGCGGGGCGTAGTGCGAGATGAAGAGCGCGATGCCGTAGGAGATCGGCAGCGCCATGAGCAGCGCGAGCGCGGCGGCCCAGATGGATCCGAAGGCGAGCGGTCCGACGTAGGCCCAGAAGCTGGAGGGCGAGCCCTTGAGCTCGGCCGGATCGACGGTCAGAGCGGGGATGCTCTGCGCGATGAGGAAGATCGCGACCGCGGCGAGGGCCGCGAGGATCAGGCTGCCGGCGACCACCGTGCTGCCGGAGAAGATGCGGTCGGCGGGACGGAGCTTGGCTCTCGTCGGCGCGGGTGCCGGTGCTGTCGTCATTGCTGTCTTCCTGCCTGACCGACCGAGTCGGGGTGGGGGGAGCGGGTCAAGTCTGTCGGGCTGCGGCTCGTGGTGCAATGAGCACCGAGCCGCAGCCCGACAGGTGGTGCGGTGGTGCTACTCGGCGACGATCTGGTCGAGCACCGATGCCACGTTGGCCGAGACCTCGGCGGTCAGCGGGGCGGCACCGGCGGAGCTGGCGGCCTCGGCCTGACCGGCCTCGCTGGTGATGTAGGTGATGTAGTCCTTCACCAGCGGCGCGACCTCGGCGTCCTCGAACTCGACGCAGGTGATGATGTAGCTCACCAGGACGAGCGGGTAGTGGGTCGGGTCGGTCGTGGTGCGGTCGAGCGAGATCGACAGGTCAGTGTCACCGGCCGTCTTGCCCGCGGGGGACTCGGCGACGACGGCGGCAGCACCCTCGGGGCTGTACTCGACGAACTCGTCGCCGACCTTGAGCTTCGCGACTCCCAGGTCGCCGGCCTTCGACGCGTCGGCGTAGCCGATGGTGTTGGTGCCGTTGGTGACGGCGTCGACGACACCCGAGGTGCCCTGAGCGGCCTCACCGGTCGAGTAGGGGAACGGGTCGGCCGGAGCGGCGTCCCAGACCTCCGGGGCGACCTTGTTCAGGTAGTCCGCGAAGTTCTTGGTCGTGCCCGAGTCGTCCGAGCGGTGCACGGCGGTGATCGGAGCCGACGGGAGCGTGGCATCGGGGTTGAGGTCGGCGATGGCCGCGTCGTCCCACGTCGTGATGGTGCCCTTGAAGATGCCGGCGATCGTGGGAGCGTCGAGGTTGAGCTCGTCGACACCCTCCACGTTGAAGATCACGGCGATCGGCGAGATGTAGGCGGGCACCTGGATGTAGCCGCTGTCGGCGACGCAGCCGGCGAAGCCGCCGTCGATCTCGTCCTGGCTGAGGGCCGAGTCGGTTCCCGCGAACGCGACGCCGCCGGCGATGAACGCCTCGCGGCCCGCGCCCGAGCCGGACGGGTCGTAGTTGATGGTGACGTCGGGGTTCTCGGTCTGGAAGGCGGCGACCCAGGCCTCCTGGGCGGAGCCCTGCGACGAGGCGCCGGCTCCGTCGATGACGCCGGAGAGGGTGCTCTCGGACGGGGTGTCGGTTCCGCCACCCTCGTTTGCTGCGCACGAGGTGAGAGCGATGGCTCCCACGAGGGCGATGGCGGCGATGCTGCCATAGCGCGTGATGTTCACTGGTTTCCCTTCGGGAATGCTTGTGTCAGGACAGGGGCTCGGTGCGAACCCGGAAGAGACGCTACGAAGCGCTCGTGTCCAGCCTCCGGGCGAATGGTGAACGGGAGGTTAACGACTGCCCAATTCGGGCGTTCGGGGGATACCCGTTCGTTATGCGGTAGGCCCGTGCACCTCGACGGCCACGATGCCCGTCTCGGGATGATCGACCGGCACGTGCAGCACGGCGTACTCGCCCGTCGCCAGGGTGGCCGCACGCCGCAGGGCGGCCGAGGTGGGTGTCCCGGTCTCGGCGGCGACGGCCGAGACGATCTGCGGCAGGACCGGCCCATGGCTGCAGAGCACGGTGGTGCGGCGGCGGGCGAGCCGCTTGCGCACCAGCTTCGCGACGGCGTCGCCGGCGCTCGCGTACGACTCCTGGCTGATGACGGGGCGCTCGCGCACCACGAGGCCAGTCAGGCGTGCGACCGGGCCGATCGTCGCGAGGCAGCGCGCCGCATCCGAGCTCATCAGCCTCGCCGGCCGGTAGGCCGCGATGCCGGGCGCCACGCTCATCGCCTGGTCGACGCCGCGCTGCAGGAGGGGACGCGTGTGGTCGGGTCCGTCCCAGGTCTCGGGCGGCACCGCCTTGCCGTGGCGGAGCGCGACGATGGCGAAGGTGCGGGCGCGTCCTCGCTCGAAGAGCTCGGCGAACCTCTCGACGATGTCGACGTCGTGCGGATACGTGAGCCGGTCGCGCAGGGCGGCCAGCGGCATCCACGCCAGGCTCTCGATCTCATCGTTCGGGGCGAACGTGGAGTTCGCGATCGCGACGGCGTCGACCTCGGCCGCCCAGTAGTAGACGACCTTCTGGCGTCCGCTCGGCAGCGGGTACTCGACGACGCCGAGCGGCACGCCGAGGGCGACGACGAGCCCGGTCTCCTCGGCGATCTCGCGCACCGCGGTCTCGGGCAGCGTCTCGCCCGGGTCGAGCTTGCCCTTCGGCAGCGAGTAGTCCCTGTGCTGCGTGCGGTACACGACGAGCACCTCGGCCGCTCCCTCGGCGTCGACGCGCCAGCAGACCGCCCCGGCGGCCAGCACGGCGTCGGTCATCGGGAGCCTGAGCGACGCCGCGCGCTGATCTGCGTCATCACGGCATCCTGCATGTCCGCGAGCGGAGCGCCGGCGGCGTCGCGATCGTGCCGCGTCCAGGTGCCGTCGGTCTCGAGCCACCACGAGGAGGTGTCCTCCGACATCGCCTCGTCGAGCAGTCCGGTCGTCTCGGCCAGGTGCTCGGGGCGGGTCAGGCGCACGAGCGCCTCGACGCGGCGATCCAGGTTGCGATGCATCATGTCGGCGCTGCCGATGTAGATCTGCGGGTCGCCGTCGTTCTCGAACGCGAAGATGCGGGAGTGCTCGAGGTAGCGGCCGAGGATGCTGCGCACGCGGATGTTCTCGCTCAGGCCCTCGACGCCGGGCCGCAGGGCGCAGATGCCCCGCACGACGATGTCGACGGGGACCCCCGCGATGCTCGCCTTGTAGAGGGCGTCGATGATGGCCTCGTCGACCATCGAGTTGACCTTGATGCGGATGCCGCTCGGCTTGCCCGCGGCGGCGTTGTCGGCCTCGGCGGCGATCCGCTTCAGCAGTCCCTTGCGCAGGTGCAGCGGGGCGACCAGCAGTCGCTTGAACTTCTTCTCGATCGCGTAGCCCGACAGCTCGTTGAACAGGCGCGTCAGGTCCTTGCCGACCTGGTCGTCGGCGGTCAGCAGCCCGAGGTCCTCGTAGATGCGGCTGGTCTTCGGGTTGTAGTTGCCGGTGCCGACGTGGCTGTAGTGCCGCAGCCCGCCGCGCTCCTGCCGGATCACGAGCGCGAGCTTCGAATGGGTCTTGAGACCGACCAGCCCGTAGACGACGTGCACGCCGGCCTTCTCGAGCTTGCGGGCCCAGGTGATGTTGTTCTGCTCGTCGAAGCGCGCCTTGATCTCGACCAGCGCGAGCACGGCCTTGCCGGCCTCGGCCGCGTCGATCAGCGCCTCGACGATCGGGCTGTCGCCGCTCGTGCGGTAGAGCGTCTGCTTGATGGCGAGGACGTTCGGATCGGCTGCCGCCTGTTCGAGGAACGCCTGGACGCTCGTCGCGAACGACTCGTACGGGTGGTGGAGCAGGATGTCGCCGCGGCGCATGGACGCGAAGATGTCGGGCTTGTCGGTCGGGTCGCTCGGCAGGAGCGCGACGGCCGTGGTCGGTACGCGCTTCGGGAACTTCAGCTCGGGCCGCTCGATCTTCTGCAGCTCGAACAGGCCGCCGAGGTCGAGCGGAGCGGGCAGGCGGTAGACCTCCTGCTCGGTGATGTCGAGCTCCTGCATGAGCAGCCCGAGCGTGACGTCGTCCATGTCGTCGCTGATCTCGAGGCGGATCGGCGGGCCGAATCGGCGCCGCAGCAGCTCCTTCTCGAGAGCCTGGATGATCGACTCGGTGTCGTCCTCCTCGATCTCGACGTCCTCGTTGCGGGTGACGCGGAACTCGTGGTGCTCGAGGATCTCCATGCCGGGGAAGAGCTCGAACAGGTGGTTCGAGATGAGGTCCTCGAGGGGGATGAAGCGGAGCTTGCCCGAGCCGTCGTCGGGGAGCTTCACGAAACGCGGGAGGTTCTGCGGCATCTTGAGGCGCGCGAACTCGATGCGGCTCGTCTTGGGGTTGCGGACGCGGATCGACAGGTTGAGCGACAGCCCCGAGATGTAGGGGAACGGGTGGGCCGGGTCGACGGCGAGCGGCATCAGCACCGGGAAGATCTGGGTCGTGAAGATCTCGTCGACCCGCACGCGGTCGGCGTCGTCGAGGTCGCTCCACGCCTCGATGAAGATGCGCGCGTCGTTGAGCGCCGGGTTGACGAGGTCGCGGAACGCGCGGGCGTGACGCTCCTGCAGCTCGTGCGCCTTGGCGCCGATGTCGGCGAGCACGTCGCCGGGAGCGCGTCCGACGTTGGTCGGGACGGCGAGCCCCGTGGCGATGCGGCGCTTTAAGCCGGCGACGCGCACCATGAAGAACTCGTCGAGGTTGCTCGCGAAGATGGCGAGGAAGTTGGCACGCTCCAGGAGCGGCAGCGAGTCGTCCTCGGCGAGCTCCAGCACCCGCTGGTTGAAGGCCAGCCAGCTCAGCTCGCGGTCGAGGAAGCGGTCGCCCGGCAGAGTCCCGTCGTCGACCAGCGTCGGATCGGCCTCGTCGTCGTCGAGCAGGTCCGCGGCCATGGTGGCGTCGCCGAGAGGGCTGGGGGTGTCCATGGGCACCATCCTGCCATTGCCGTGATTAACGGCCGGTAAACCGCTAGACGGGCGTGAGCCGGTCCTCGTCCTCGTAGACGTTGAACCGGTAGCCCACGTTCCGCACCGTGCCGATGAGCGACTCGAGATCGCCGAGCTTGGCGCGCAGCCGGCGCACGTGCACGTCGACCGTGCGGGTGCCGCCGAAGTAGTCGTAGCCCCACACCTCGCTGAGCAGCTGCTCGCGCGTGAACACCCGCGACGGGTGCGTCGCCAGGAACCGCAGCAGCTCGAACTCCTTGAACGTCAGGTCGAGCGGGCGGCCGTGCACCTTGGCCGAGTACGACGCCTCGTCGATGACGACGCCGGAGGCCTGGATCTTGGACCCCGTCTTCTCCTGGGCGAGTCGCCCGATGACGAGCCGGATGCGGGCGTCGATCTCGGCGGGACCCGCCGACTCGAGCAGGACGTCGTCGACGCCCCAGTCGGCCGAGACGGCGGTGAGCCCGCCCTCGGTCAGCACCAGCACGAGCGGCACGTTGATGCCCGTCGTGTTGAGGATCTTGCAGAGCGACTTGGCCGCGGCCAGGTCCTGGCGGGCGTCGACGAGGATGAGGTCGGCGCTCGGAGCGTTCACGAGAGCCGCCGGCGCAGCCGGGATCGTGCGCGTGCGGTGGCTCAGGAGGGCGAGGGCAGGCAAGATGTCGCCCTCGACCGCAGAGGTCAGGATCAACAGCTGCGCCACGGGTCCTCCAAACGCCAGACCGCCAGTGTACCGAGCCGTAGGCTGTCCCTGTGTCCCGCAGCATCCTGCCCGTCTGGCTGACCACGCTCGCCGCCGCGATCGTCGTCGCCGTCACGGCCGGATCCGCCTATCTCACCTGGCTTCCCGTGGTCCTGGCGGGGTCCGTGCTGCTGACGAGCGCGATCCAGCTGGCGCTCCGCCGCAAGGAGGGTCTGGTCACGCGGATGATCGTCAGCATCGGCGGCGCGCTGGTCATCCTGGCGATCGCGAGCGCCGTCCTGGTGGCCGTCCACCCTCCGGTGTTCTCGGCACAGGTCGCCTAGACTGAGGGCATGACGTTCGACCCGTTCATCCTCGAGCTCTTCTTCATCGGCCTGCTCGTCCTGGCCACGCTCGCCATCGGGTTCATCTCGGTCGTCGTGCTCGTCAACCTGTTCAAGGGTCAGCGCTAGGCGCCGGAGCGCATGTTCGACTTCGACGCGGGGCTTCCCTCTGAGATCGTGCCCCTGTCGTGGCTCCTCGGCATCTGGGAGGGCACGGGCATCATCGCCTACACGCTCGGCGACGACACGGTCGAGCACGAGTTCCGGCAGCGGGTCGCGTTCACGCACGACGGCACCCCGCACCTCCAGTACACGAGCAGCATCTGGCTGCTGGATGCCGAGGCCGCCGACGGCGAGGGCGCGCCGTCGAGCACGACCCCTCTCTTCAGCGAGATCGGCTACTGGCGGCTCTCCCGCCCCCTCGGCCCCGCCGACCAGGGGCCGGGCATGCTGCCGGGTGTCGGCGAGCAGCTCTTCACCTCGGCCGAGGCCGTCGAGACGCTGCGCAATGCGCGAGGGGCGTTCGACATCGAGGTGGCGATCGTGCACCCGGGCGGGGTCAGCGAGATCTACCTCGGCCAGGTGAACGGCCCGCGCATCGACATGGCGACGGACGCCGTGGTGCGCACCGCGACCGCCAAGGAGTACGCGGCGGCGACCCGCATCTACGGCCTGGTGGAGGACCATCTGCTGTGGGCGTGGGACATCGCGGCCCTCGGCCAGGACCTGCGCACGCACTCGTCGGGACGGCTCGCCCGTGTCGAGTAGCCCGTTCGCCCTCCGCCCCGGTGCCGTCGGCGTCCCCCCGCAGCACTACGGCAACCCGCTCCTCGAGCAGCGCCTCCTCG
Organism: uncultured Microbacteriaceae bacterium; assembly: GCA_964246985.1. Lineage (GTDB taxonomy): Bacteria > Actinomycetota > Actinomycetes > Actinomycetales > Microbacteriaceae > CAXTSE01. The sequence continues at coordinate 38,205 of CAXTSE010000024.1, read as the reverse complement.
CGCGCGGCAGCGCCATCGTCGACTTGTCCGACCGCGACGTGCTCTCGATCACCGGAGACGACCGGCTCAGCTGGCTCGACTCGCTGACCTCGCAGGCCGTCGCCAAGCTCGAGCCGGGCGACTCGGCCGAGACCCTCCTGCTCGATCCGAGCGGCCGGGTGGAGTACGCGGCCCGCGTGCTCGACGACGGCGTCACGGCCCGGCTGCTCATGGACGCCGGCACCGGAGCGGGCCTTCTCGCATTCCTCACCCGCATGCGGTTCATGCTGCGCGTCGAGGTGGCGGATCGCACGACCGATCTCGCGACGATCGGCACGCTGGGCGACCCCGCATCCACGGTGCCGGCGGCGGCCGCCCCGGCGGGCGTTCCTCTCGTCTGGAACGACCCGTGGCGATCCGTCGTCGCGGGAGGTCACCAGTACGCCGTGACCCCGGAGCATCCCGGCACCGAATGGACCTACGCCGAGGTGCTCGTCGAGCGCGACCGGCTCGGCGAGCTCGATGCCATCTCCGCCGCGGGCACGCTCGCGCTCGAGGCCCTGCGGATCGCCGCATGGCGTCCGCGCGCCGCGACCGAGGTCGACGCGACCACGATCCCGCACGAGCTGGACTGGCTGCGCTCCGCCGTGCACCTCGCCAAGGGCTGCTACCGCGGGCAGGAGACGGTGGCGAAGGTGCACAACCTCGGCCACCCGCCGCGTCGGCTCGTGCTGCTGCACCTCGATGGATCCGACGGCGTCCTGCCGGCGGCCGGCGACCTCGTGTCGGTCGGCGGTGAACTGCTCGACGGGCGCATGCTCGACGGGCGCGAGGTCGGGCGCATCACCGCCTCGGCGCTGCACCACGAGTCGGGTCCGATCGCGCTCGCGGTGATCAAGCGCTCCGTCGACCCGGCGGCCGTGCTCACGGTGACCGCCGCATCCGACGGCACGCAGCTGTCGGCCGCGCAGGAGGTCGTCGTGCCGACCGACGCAGGCGCCGAAGCCGACGTGCCCCGCTTGCCGCGTCTCGGCGCGGTGCGCCGCTAGGACGCGCGGGATGGGCGAGAGCGACCCGAAGACGGGGGAGTTCCGCCGCCTGGAGCGCCGCATCCGTCGGCAGCTCGATGCGAAGGTCGCCGGTCGTCGGGTCTGGGAGTCGCTGCCGGCGATCGCGCAGATCCTCGTCGCCGTCGCGGCGTCCTACTCGATCGCGCACTTCGGGCTGATGCACGCGGTACCGATCCTGGCGATCACCGTGACCATCAACTCGCTCGGCCTCACCCGCGACGCGCGCCCCCGGCGGGTCGCCGAGAGCGTCCTCGGCATCGTCCTCGGCATCGCCCTTGCCGACGGGCTGTCGCTGCTGCTCGGCAAGCAGCTCTGGCAGCTGCTCGTGGTGCTGCTCGTCGTGTTCGTCGTGGGGCGGGCGCTGTCGCCGAACCCGTCGTTCGCGGTGGCGGCGGCGGTGCCGTCGGCGCTCGTGGTGCTGCTGCCGATCCCCGACGGCGGTCCGTTCTCGCGCAGCCTCGACGGACTGGTCGGCGGGCTCATCGCGCTCGCCGTGACCGCGCTCGTGCCCCGTGATCCGCGGAGGACCGCGTTGCGCGACGGCCGCGCGCTCTTCGCGGTGCTCTACGAGTCGCTCCTGTCCGTCGCGGAGTGCCTCGCACGGGCCGATCCGGCCTCGGGCGAGATGGCGCTCTCACGGCTGCGGCGCACCCAGCCGCTCATCGAGGCGTGGCGCACATCGCAGGACACCGCCCTCTCGGTGGCGCGGATCTCGCCCTTCCTGCGGCGTTTCCTCCCCGAGCTGCAGCGGCACAGCCGGGTGCTCGAGGCGGGGGATCTCGCGGCCCGGCATCTGCGCTCGATCGCGCGCCGCTCGGAGTTCCTCGTGCGCGACGGTACCGAGCGCCCGGCGATCGCGGGGGTGCTGGGCGAGCTCGCGACCGCGGTGCAGCTGCTCGGCGGGGAGCTCGACGACCCCCAGCTCACCGGCGCGGCGCGCTCGCTGCTCACCGACCTGGCCAAGAGGCTCGACCCGACCGACATGATCCCGGATGCGGGGGTCGCCGATCAGGCGGTGCTGCTGATGGCGCGTCCCCTCGTGGTCGACCTGCTGGTCGGCACGGGGGTGCCCCTCGAGGACGCGCGGGCGCTCCTCCCGCACGTCTGACGCGTCTAGAGGCGGATGTCCGCAAGGGACTCCAGCTCGCGCCAGGCCGGGCGGGGGAGCACGCCGCGCGGTGCGTAGCGGTCGACATCGGGGAGGTCGCCGAAGTCGAGCTCCGTGAGGCCCGCGATGTCGGCGATGGGCACCTGGAAGGTGCGGAACGGTCCGAGCAGGGGAGCGCCCGCCACCGCGGCCGGCAGGTCGTCGACGAGGGGCGACTGGTCGAGGACGTACCCGGTGGCCTGGAGCGCCGCGGCATCCGACGCCCCTGCCCCCGCCTCCGCGGGCCCGCCGGTCGCCCACACGGCGACCTTCCAGAACTGGCGCGGAATGCGCGTGCCGCGGTAGAGCTGGTCGTCGCCCCGGAACACCGGCCCTGTGAACACCGAGATGCGGGCGCGGCTCGTCTCGGCCGCCGCGAGCACGTAGTCCTCGAGCCCGAGCCACAGCTCCTTCGACTGGTTGAAGCCGGATGCCTGGGGCGCCGCGTTCGCATAGGTGAACGTGGCCGCGTTGGCGGCCCGCGCGACGGCGGCCTCCCCCCACACCGGATCCCGCCGCCGCACGAGGTGCCCGCGGTCGAGGTCGTTGCGCGTGTAGACCTCGGGCCCGGTCTGCGCGGAGGCGGGTGCGCGGGGGTCGAGCCGCCAGGCGTCGTCGGTGCGCGGCACGTCGACGAGCGTCGCGCCCTCGATGTTGACGGCGGTGAACGCGGCCAGCCGGCGAGCGGGGTCGAGCGCGACCTCGAAGTGCACGTAGGTCAGGCGCAGCAGCTCGCGCCCGGCGGCGGCGACCGGAAGAGGCACGCGGAGCTCGGGGCCGAGGAATGCCGGGTCGTAGCCGCGCGCCGCGGGCGCCGCAGCTCCCGGCGCGGGCAGGTGCGGTGGGGGTGGGAGTGTCACGGGGAGACCGCCGTCCAGTCGAGGGTGAGCTCGCCGAGGCGCCAGCGCGCCCGGCCGTCGTGCACGGGCCATCCGGCGTCGCGGAGCGCCGCGACCGCCGCCATCCAGCGCTGGCTCGCGCCGTAGACCGCGAGCGGAGCGGCGACCGCCCACTGTCGATCGAGGTCGCCGAGCAGCTGGTGGATCCGCTCGCCCGGCACGTTGTGGTGGATCAGCGCCTTCGGCAGGCGCTCGGCGACGATCGACGGCCGCTCGAGGTCGGCGAGGCGGAGCGAGATCGTGAAGGTGCGCGGTCCGGATGCGTCGAGCCCGACCCAGCTCGCCACCCGGCCGACCTCGTTGCAGGTGCCCTCGACGAGCAGCCCGGCGGGCTGCAGCCGCGCGACCATAGTGCTCCACGCGGCCTCCACCTCGGACTCGTCGTACTGCCGCAGCACGTTGAGCGCACGGATGACGGCCGGCCGGCGCTCGGACCCCGTCGGGATCTCGAAGCCGCCGAGCCGGAACGCGACACCGGGGCGGGCCGCGGCGGAGGCGATCCGCACGCGCTCGGGGTCGATCTCGATGCCGAGCACCTCGACGTCGGGCCGCACGCGCGCGAGTCGCTCGTGCAGCTCGTTGCTCGTCGTCGCGCTCGCCCCGTAGCCGAGGTCGACCACCAGCGGATCGTCGGTGCGCCGCAGGGCCGGCTGCGCCGCGATCCACCTGTCGATCCGCCGCAGGCGGTTGGTGCCGGTCGTGCCGCGCGTGATGCGTCCGAGCGGAGCTGCAGCACGAGCCATGTCCTCATTCTGTCGCGGCCGCCCGACGGCGCACGAATAGGGTTGACCCATGAGCACCCTCATCCTCCTGCGCCATGGCAACTCCGACTGGAACCAGAAGAACCTGTTCACGGGATGGGTCGATGTGCGGCTCAGCGAGCAGGGCGTGACCGAGGCGAAGCGCGCCGGCGAGCTGCTCAGCGAATCCGGGCTCGCCCCCACCGTGCTCTACACGAGCGTCCTGACCCGTGCGATCCAGACCGCCAACCTCGCCCTCGATGTCGCCGACCGCGCGTGGATCCCGGTCAAGCGCAGCTGGCGCCTCAACGAGCGCCACTACGGTGCGCTGCAGGGTCTCGACAAGGCCGAGACGCTCGAGAAGTTCGGCCCCGAGAAGTTCATGGAGTGGCGCCGCAGCTTCGACGTGCCGCCGCCCGTGCTCGACGACGACGCCGAGTACAGCCAGGTGCACGACGAGCGCTACGTCGGGATCGACGGCGAGATCCCGCGCACCGAGAGCCTCAAGCTCGTGATCGACCGGATGCTGCCCTACTGGGAGTCCGACATCACGAAGGATCTGGCGGCCGGCCACACCGTGCTGGTCACCGCCCACGGCAACAGCCTGCGCGCGCTCGTGAAGCACCTCGACCACATCTCGGATGACGAGATCGCCGAGCTCAACATCCCGACCGGCATCCCGCTGGTCTACGAGCTCGACGACGCGTTCGCACCCACCGGCCCGAGCCGCTACCTCGACCCCGAGGCCGCCGCGGCTGGCGCTGCCGCCGTCGCCAACCAGGGCAAGAAGTAGCTCCACCCGTGTTCGAGGTCGGCTTCCGGGTGGAGGTCGATCCCGAGTTCGCGCCCGACGGCGGGGAGGTGCCGCGGAGGTTCCCCCCGGACCTCCCGCGCGTCGGCGCGATCCTGCGGGTCACCGCCCCCGACGCCGAGCCCTGGGACCTCGCGATCGGCGCACCCGGCTGGTGGCGGCATCCGGATGCTCGCGCGCTCGCCTTCATCTCGGACTGGACCGGTTACGTCGTCGACGTCGTGGCGCGACGGGTGCTCGTCGAGCAGGCCGGCGTCGCGCGCATGTGGGAGGCCGAGCAGTCGGGTCTCCTCCTGATGTGCACGGCGGGCGACCTGATCGCTCTGGACGCCGAGGGCGTCGCGTGGCGGAGCGACGGCCTCGTCGTCGACGACCTGAAGGTCGTCGCGACGAACCGCGAGCGCATCCTCTGCCGCGGGCTGACGCACGACGGCGTCGCGACGGGGATCGCATCCGAGTTCAGCGTCGACCCGGCCACGGGCGCGCTGCTCTCGGGGGCACCTCAGTAGGCGATGCGCCCGGTCCGATCGTGGAACTCGCCGGTGGGTCCGTCGGTGCCGAGCGTCGCGAGGGCGACCGTCGCATCCGTCCCCTCCGTCACCGTCTGGTGGCCGCTGTGCCGGTTGAAGTCGGTGGCGGTGTAGCCGGGGTCGCTCACGTTGACGCGCATCTGCGGGAGGTTCTTGGCGTACTGCACGGTGAGCGCGATGACGGCGGCCTTCGAGGCCGCATAGGGGATCGCGGGCACGGGGAACTCGTCGCGGCCGGGCGTGGTGAGCCAGCGCGGCCAGCCCACGCCCGATGCGACGTTCACGATGACAGGGGCGGCGGATGCGGCGAGCAGCGGCAGGGCGGCCTGCGTGACGCGCACGATGCCGAGCACGTTGACCTCGAGCACCTCCTGCATGGTCTCGGGAGTGAGGTCGTCGACTCCGAACGAGTGCCCGAGGACGCCGGCGTTGTTGACGAGCACGTCGAGCTCGGGAAGGGCGGTGATCGCTGCCGCGACCGAGGCGTCGTCGGTCACGTCGAGCTGCACGGGGTGGGCGCCCATCTGCCGCGCGGCGTCGCCGTCGGCCAGGTCGCGCATCCCGGCGTACACGGTGTGTCCGGCCTCGACGAGGCGGCGGGTGGTCTCGAGTCCGAGGCTCTTGTTGGCTCCGGTGATCAGTGTCGTGGTCATGGCCCCATCCTCGGCTCGCACGGGCGAGCGTCCCAGGCACTGGCGGTACCACCCGCCGACGGTCGCGCAGGCGCATCATGGAGGCATGGATGAATTCGCCACCGTGCTGCGCTCGTGGCGGAACCGCGTCGCCCCGTCCGAGGCCGGACTGCCGACGGGCGGCGACCGGCGCACACCTGGTCTGCGTCGCGAGGAGCTGGCCGCGCTCGCCGGGGTGAGCGTCGACTACATCGTGCGGCTCGAGCAGGGGCGGGCGCGCCATCCGTCGCCGTCGATGCTCGGGGCGCTCGCGCGTGCCCTCCGCCTGAGCGACGAGGAGCGCGACCACCTGTACCGCTCTGCGGGCGTCCAGCCGCCGTCGCCCGCCGTCGTGCCCCGTCACGTCACGCCGGGGGTGCAGCGGATGCTGGACCGCCTCGTCGAGGTGCCCGTGGCCGTGTTCACGGCGGCGTGGGACATCGTCGCCTGGAACCCCCTGTGGGCGGCCATCGGAGGCGACCCCTCGGAGGCGCGCGGCCTCGAGCGCAACGTCGCGTGGCGGCACTTCACGCAGGGGACCGGTCCGATGCGCTTCTCGCCCGAGACCGCGTCGAGGACGACGTGCGTGCGCCCTGCGGTCGCCGGCGTACGAGCGCGCTCGCGCGCCGCGAGCGCGACC
>CAXTSE010000024.1:0-31708 GCA_964246985.1 uncultured Microbacteriaceae bacterium | reverse complement strand
CGGGTCAGAGTTCAGCGACGACCTGACGGCCGACCTCCGCGCGGCCGCAGGGCGGTACCCGGCGGACACGGCGCTGGCGAGCCTGATCTCGCAGCTGCGGCGCGTCCCCGCCTTCGAGTCGCGCTGGGACGAGGCCCGCGTCGCCGCGCACCGCTCGAGCCGCAAGACGGCCCTCACCCCGGTCGGCCCGATCGACGTCGACTGCGATGTGCTGACCGCGCCGGGCGGAGACCTGCGTCTCGTCGTCTACACGGTGGTGCCGGGCACCGACGCCGCGTCCCGCCTCGACCTGCTGCGGGTCGCGGGCGTCCAGACGCTCGCGCCAGTGAACGGCGCGCTGACCTAGCCGGCCTCGACGGGAGCGCGATGCCGCTCAGGAGTCGGCGGGGATCCAGTCGCCGGTGCCGAGGTACTGCACCTTCTTGGCGATCGACACGGCGTGGTCGGCGAAGCGCTCGTGGTAGCGCGAGGCGAGCGTCGCGTCGACGGTGTCGGCGGTCTCGCCCTTCCAGGTCTCGCCGAGCACCTTGTCGAAGACGCTGAGGTGCAGCGCGTCGACCTTGTCGTCCTCGTTGCGGATGAACTCGGCGATCGCCAGGTCCTCCGTGTCGAGCAGCTCGGTGAGCTTCCGCGCGATGGTCACGTCGAGCGCGCCCATCTCCTTGAAGGTGGGGCGGAGGCTCTTCGGCACGACCTTCTCGGGGAAGCGGTAGCGCGCGAGCTGCGCGATGTGCTCGCTCATGTCGCCCATGCGCTCGAGCGACGCGCTGATGCGCAGCGCGCTGACGACGATGCGCAGGTCGCGGGCGACCGGCTGCTGACGGGCGAGGATCTGGATGGCGAGCTCGTCGAGCTCGGCGGCCAGGGCGTCGATCTTGTCGTCGTCGGCGATCACCGTCTCGGCGAGAGACACGTTGGACTCGTTGAACGCCTTCGTGGCGTTCTCGATGGAGTCGGCCACGAGCGTGGAGATCTCGACGAGGCGGTTCTGCACCTCCCGCAGCTCCTGCTGGAATACCTCGCGCATGTGGCGATCCTCTCGAAAATCCGGGCAGGCTGTCGCTCGCCTCGCTTCGTCCCACCCTCCCGACCTCAGGTGAACGGGTGGTGACTTAAGCCTGAACGTCCCGCGAAAGGGGATGTGCCGAGAGTGCTCGCAGCGGGTGCGGGCTGACGCCTCCCCCTAATCTAGTCGCATGGACTCGGCCTGGCTCGTGCCCGCCGCGCTCGCCTTCGGCATCCTCGTCGGAGTGGGCGGCACCATCGCCGTCGTCGCCGCACACGCCCGCGGTCAGCGGGCCGTCGCCGTGGTCAGTCCCTCGCTCCCGGACGGGGTCGAGGAGGTCATCGACTCGCTCGAGTCGGCCGGCGTCGTCATGGACGCGTCCAACAACGTCATCAAGGCTTCCACCGGCGCCCTCGCCTTCGGTCTCGTCTGGAACCAGACGCTCGTGCACCCGGCCGTCATCGAGCTCGTCGACCAGGTGCGGCGCGACGGCATCGCGGTGAGCGAGGAGCTGACGCTGTCGCGGGGCCCGTTCGGCGAGGCGCAGCTGCACCTGCTCGTGCGCGTCGCGCGCCTCGGACCGCGCCTGGTGCTCCTGCTCGCCGACGACCGCACCGAGGCCTACCGTCTCGACGACGTGCGGCGCGACTTCGTGGCCAACGTCAGCCACGAGCTGAAGACCCCGATCGGAGCGGTCGGCCTGCTCGCCGAGGCGCTGCAGATCGCCGCCGATGAGCCGCAGGAGGTGCGCCGGTTCGCGGGCCGCCTCACCCTCGAGGCCGAGCGGCTCGCACGGATCACCGCCGAGATCATCGAGCTCAGCCGCCTGCAGTCGGGCGACCCGCTCACCTCCGCGCAGCGCGTCTCCGTCGACAAGGTCATCAAGCAGTCGGTGGATCGCAACCGGGTCGCCGCCGACTCCCACCGCATCGCTCTCGTCGCCTCCGGCAAGACCGGCGCGGAGGTGTTCGGCGACGAGCAGCTCCTCGTGACGGCCGTGCACAACCTCATCTCGAACGCGATCCAGTACTCGCCCGACGGATCGCGCGTCGGCATCGGCGTGAACCTCGACGAGGGCGTCATCGAGATCGCGATCACCGATCAGGGCGTCGGCATCCCCGAGGCGGAGCGCGACCGCGTGTTCGAGCGCTTCTTCCGCGTCGACACCGCCCGCAGCCGCAACACCGGGGGCAGCGGACTCGGCCTGAGCATCGTCAAGCACGCCGTGCAGAACCACGGCGGCGACGTGCGGGTCTGGTCGCAGCAGGGACGCGGCTCCACCTTCACCATCCGCCTGCCCGAGGCATCCCACGCCACCGCAGCCCAGCTGGGCGTCCCGCAAGAAGAGAGAACACCGTGACCCGCATCCTCATCGTCGAAGACGAGCCCTCGCTGAGCGAGCCTCTCGCGTTCCTGCTGCAGAAGGAGGGGTACGAGACCGAGATCGCCGCGGATGGACGCGACGCGCTCACCGCGTTCGATCGCGCCGGCGCCGACCTCGTGCTGCTCGATCTGATGCTGCCGGGACTGCCGGGCACCGAGGTCTGCCGTGAGATCCGCCTGCGCTCCACGGTGCCGATCATCATGCTCACCGCAAAGGACAGCGAGGTCGACATCGTCGTCGGACTGGAGCTGGGTGCCGACGACTACGTGACCAAGCCGTACTCGACGCGCGAGCTGCTGGCCCGCATCCGCGCGGTGCTGCGTCGCCGCATCGAGATCGAGGACGATCAGGACGGCATCATCGAGGTCGAGGGCGTGCGGATGGACGTGGAGCGTCACGCCGTGACCGTCGCGGGCGCCGAGGTGCCGATGCCGCTGAAGGAGTTCGAGCTGCTCGAGCTGCTGCTGCGGAACGCCGGGCGCGTGCTCACGCGGGGTCAGCTCATCGACCGGGTGTGGGGGTCGGACTACTTCGGCGACACCAAGACCCTCGACGTGCACATCAAGCGCATCCGCTCGAAGATCGAGCAGAACCCCTCGGAGCCGACCCGTCTGGTGACGGTGCGCGGGCTCGGGTACCGGTTCGAGGCGTAGGGCTTCGAGACGCGTCGCCTGCGGCGGCGCTCCTCAGCCAGCTACGGGGTCGACGTCTCGGTGGGCGCGGGGGTCGCGGCCGGCGGGATCGTCGGCGCGGGCGTCGGCGTCGGGACGAGGTCCGCGTACTCGGTGAGCGATCCGTCGAGCACCGGCACCTCGACCTGCTGGCCGATGTTGTCTCCGTACTGGAAGTACAGGGCCAGCAGTCCGCCCGGCTTCTCGAGGATGCCGTTCAGGAACACCTGCCCGTCGTCGCCGTAGCCGACGTCGGTCGTCGAGTCGGCGGGGACGTCGATCGTGATGTCGGTCTTGGTGCCGGCGACCTCGTACTGGACGGTCAGCTCGACGTCCTCGGATCCGCTGTTGACGGCGTGGAACACGAGGTTGCCGCTGATGCCGTCCTCGCTGATGATCATCGCGTTGCGCACATCGACGTCGCCGACGCTCGCGCTCACCCCGTCGCTCGGCTCGTACGGCTCGAGCGACGCCTGGGGCGTCACGTAGGTGCAGCCCGCGAGGGCTGCGGCCAGGGCGGCGGCCAGGGCGATGGTCGTCGCGATGCGTGCTCTCACGGAACCCTCCAGGTACTTTGCGAAACGGCGATCCCAGCCTATCGGGCCTGTCGGGCGCACACGGCGGCCGCCGATGGGGTGGGGAGCCCCTGTGGTAATCTAGGAGGTCTGCGGAAGGATACAACTCCATGCTCTTTGAGGTCGGCGAAACAGTCGTTTACCCCCACCACGGCGCTGCGACGATCACTGAGGTCAAGAAGCGCACCATCAGGGGCGAGGAGAAGGTGTACCTCAAGCTCAACGTCACCCAGGGGGATCTGACCATCGAGGTCCCCGCTGACAACGTCGATCTGGTCGGCGTCCGTGACGTGATCGGCAAGGAGGGGCTCGACAAGGTGTTCGAGGTGCTGCGCGCGCCGTTCACCGAGGAGCCCACCAACTGGAGCCGCCGCTACAAGGCCAATCTCGAGAAGCTCGCCTCCGGCGACGTCATCAAGGTGAGCGAGGTCGTGCGCGACCTATGGCGCCGCGACCAGGACCGCGGCCTGTCGGCCGGCGAGAAGCGGATGCTGGCCAAGGCCCGTCAGATCCTGATCAGCGAGCTCGCGCTCGCCGAGAAGACCGACGAGGAGAAGGCATCCACCGTCCTCGACGAGGTCCTGGCTTCCTGATCCGACCCCTGTCCTGACAGGAGCGTCAGACCCGAATGACAGCTATTTCGCGCGTCGCGGTGATCGTCTTGGCGGCCGGCAGCGGTGTCCGCCTCGGTCACGCCGAGCCGAAGGCATTCGTCAGCGTGTCCGGGCGCACGATCCTGTCGCGTGCCCTCGAGTCGGTCTTCGCCATGCGGCAGCGCCCGCAGGTGATCCTCACGGCGCCCCACTCGTACGTGCCGCTGGCGCGCCAGGTGGCGTCGGGAGTCCCCGGCGGCTCCGACATCGACCTCACGGTCATCGCCGGCGGCGAGACCCGGCAGCAGTCGGTCTCGATCGCCCTCGCGGCGCTGCGCGACGACATCGACGTGGTGCTCATCCACGACGCAGCGCGGCCGCTGACGCCGGCCGTCATCTTCGACTCGATCGCGGCCGAGGTGGCCGAGACGGGTGCGGGCGTCATCCCCGGACTGCCGGTCACCGACACGATCAAGCAGATCGATGAGGACGGCACCGTCGTCCAGACCCTCGACCGCACGGAGCTGACGGCGATCCAGACGCCGCAGGGGTTCCCGCGCGACCATCTCGTCGAGGCGCACCGCACGGGCTCGTCCGACTTCACCGACGACGCCGCCCTCGTCGCCTCGATCGGGTATCCGGTGTCGGTCATCGCGGGCGACCAGCTCGGATTCAAGATCACCACCGCCTGGGAGCTCCGGCAGGCGGAGTCGATGCTGGCGCGCACCGTCGCCGCCACGATCCGCGTCGGGTCGGGCGTCGACGTGCACGCCTTCGGATCCGGAGACCGTCCCCTCTGGCTCGGGGGGCTCGAGTGGCCGGGCGAGCCGGGCCTCGCGGGACACAGCGACGGCGACGTCATCGCCCACGCCATCTGCGATGCGTTGCTGTCGGCGGCGCGCCTGGGCGACATGGGCTCCGTGTTCGGCACCGACGACCCGCAGTACGCCCAGGCGTCGGGTGAGCTGTTCCTGCGCCGCACGGTGCAGCTGGTCAACGCCGAAGGGCTGACCGTCGGCAACGTGGCCGTGCAGCTGGTGGGCAACCGTCCGCGCCTCGGGGAGCGGCGTCGCGAGGTCGAGCTGCATCTGAGCGCCATCGTCGACGGCTCGGTGAGCATCATCGCGACGACGACCGACGCCCTCGGCTTCACGGGCCGCGGCGAGGGACTGGCCGCCATCGCGACGGCTCTCGTGCACACCCGCTCGACCGACGACGGCCTGCACGCGCACTGATCCCGGCGTCCGCCTAGGTGAGCGCGAGGGTCAGGTAGATCGAGAACGGGTCGTCGGTGTAGTCGCCGAACGGCCCGCAGCGGGTGAAGCCGACGCTCTCGTAGAGCCGCACCGCGGGCGTGAAGTCGGGCGTCGATCCGGTCTCGAGCCAGAGGCTCGTCATGCCGCGCGCGCGGGCCTCGGCGATGATGTGGGCGAGCATGGCGCGGCCGACGCCGGTTCCCAGATGCGTGTCGGCGACGCGCATCGACTTGATCTCGCCTCGGGTGCCGCCGGCGTCGCCCGCACCCTCCGACGGCAGTGCCTTGAGCGCCCCGATGCCCGCCAGGTCGTCGCCCGCCCACGCCGACCAGAACGTGACGGCCGGGTCGCGCAGCCCGTCGATGTCGAGCGCGTGCACGCTGCACGCGGGGCTGGTGGCGTGCATGCCGACGAGATGGTGGGCGATCAGTGCGCGGGTGGCGTCGCCCGACAGGTCGTCCGGGCGGATGTCGAGGGCGGCCATACGCCGATTCTGGCAGGCGCCCGCACCTAAACTCGGGGTGTGACCCTCCGCCTCTACGACACCCGCACCCGGGAGCTGCGCGATTTCGCACCGCTCGTGTCCGGCAAGGTGGGCATGTACGTGTGCGGACCGACGGTGCAGTCGTCGCCGCATATCGGGCACCTGCGCAGCGCCCTCGCCTACGATCTGTGGCGGCGCTGGCTGGCGCACTCCGGATACGACGTCACCTTCGTGAGGAACGTCACCGACATCGACGACAAGATCCTGGCGAACGCGAGCGAGCACGAGCAGTGGTGGGCGCTCGCCTACCGCGTCGAGCTCGAGTTCACCGCCGGCTACACGGCCCTCGGCATCCTGCCGCCCACCTACGAGCCGCGAGCGACGGCCAGCATCCCTCAGATGCAGGAGATCATCGCCCGCCTCGTCGAGAGCGGGCACGCCTACGCGGCCGACGACGGCACCGGCGACGTCTACTTCGACGTCGGATCCTGGCCGCAGTACGGCGAGCTCACCAACCAGAGGCTCGACGACATGGCCGACTCGGCGGATGCCCAGACCCGCGGCAAGCGCGATGCCCGCGACTTCGCGCTCTGGAAGGGGTCCAAGACGGACGAGCCGGAGTCGGCGTCCTGGGCGTCGCCCTGGGGCGCGGGCCGCCCCGGATGGCACATCGAGTGCTCGGCGATGGCCAGGCGCTACCTGGGGCCGGCCTTCGACATCCACGGCGGCGGACTCGACCTGCGCTTCCCGCACCACGAGAACGAGCTCGCTCAGTCGACGGCGGCGGGCGACCCGTTCGCGAGCTACTGGGTGCACAACGGGCTGGTCAACATCGAGGGCCAGAAGATGTCGAAGTCGCTCGGCAACTCCGTCTACGCGGCCGAGTTCCTCGGGTCGGCGCGCGCTGTCGTGGTGCGCTACTACCTGGCGAGCGCACACTACCGCACGAACTTCGACTACCACCCCGGCGCCCTGATCGAGGCCGAGGCGGCCTTCGGGCGCATCGAGGGGTTCCTCTCGCGAGCCGCGGCTGCACTCACCGCCGGTCACGGCGGCGGCGGCACGTCCGACGTCCCCTCCGCGTTCGCCGCGGCGATGGACGACGACCTCGGGGTGCCGCAGGCGCTCGGCGTGCTGCACGACAGCGTGCGGGCGGGCAATGCCGCGCTCGACGCGGGCGACCTCGCGACCGTCGCGCGCATCCGCGACGAGGTGGTCGCGATGACCTCCGTGCTCGGCGTGAACCCGCTGGCGCCGGAGTGGGCCGGGGGCGGTGCCTCGCGCGCCGACGCCGCCCTGGCGTCCCTCGTCGAGCGTCTCATCGACGACAGGGCGCGCGCACGCGACGCCCGCGATTTCTCGGCCGCGGACCGCATCCGCGATGAATTGACGGCCGCCGGGATCTCCCTCGAGGACACCCCGGCCGGAGCACGATGGAGTATCGATGGCTAAGGCAGGGCGCCCCGGCGCCGCAGGCAAGAAGAAGGGCCCGAGCGTCGGCACCGGCGGTCACGGGCGGCAGAAGCTCGAGGGCAAGGGCCCGACGCCGAAGGCGACCGACCGCAGCTGGCACGTCGCCGGCAAGCGCAAGGCCGCTCAGGAGCGTCTCGCCGAGGCGCGGGCCAAGCACGGCGGCGGTCGCGCCCCAGGCGCCGGCGGCGCCGGCAGCTCGGGCGGCGCGGCGGGCGCGAGCCAGGGCAAGCGCCCCGGACGGCCCAAGCAGTCCGACGACAGCGAGATCGTCACCGGTCGCAACTCCGTCGTCGAGGCGCTGCGGGCCCGCATCCCCGCGACGGCGCTCTACGTGGCCGCCCGGATCGAGTACGACGACCGCGTCAAAGAGGCACTCGGTCTGGCGACCAAGCGCGGCCTCCCGGTGCTCGAGGTCATGCGCCCCGAGCTCGACCGGCTGAGCGGGCCCGACTCGGTGCATCAGGGCCTCGCCCTCAAGGTGCCGCCCTACGAGTACGCCCACCCGATGGAGCTGCTCGACCAGATCGAGAAGCGCGGCCAGGCCCCGCTGCTCGTCGCGCTCGACGGCATCACCGATCCGCGCAACCTCGGCGCGATCGTGCGCTCGGTCGCCGCGTTCGGCGGCCAGGGCGTCATCGTGCCGCAGCGCCGCAGCGTCGGCATGACGGCATCCGCCTGGAAGACGTCGGCGGGCGCCGCCTCGCGCGTGCCGGTGGCGATGGCGTCGAACCTCACCCAGACGCTCAAGGACCTCAAGGCGCGCGGCGTCTTCGTGCTCGGCCTCGACGGGGGCGGATCGATCAGCCTGCCCGGCCTGGAGCTCGCCGCGCAGCCGCTCGTGCTCGTGGTGGGCAGCGAGGGCAAGGGGCTCTCGCGGCTGGTGACCGAGACCTGCGACGCCGTGGTGTCGATCCCGATCGAGTCGTCGACGGAGTCGCTCAACGCCGGTATCGCGGTGAGCGTCTCGCTCTACGAGGTGTCGAAGCTCAGAGCCGCGTCACGCTGAGTCGTCGCGGGACTCGGCGCGCGCGACCGGCACCACGCCGTTCGCGCTCGAGGGGAGGTGGCGTTCCAGTGCGAGAGCCAGCACCCCGATGCCGACGCAGCCGGCGACCATGAGCGCGATGTACCAGGCGTCGAGTCCGTTCCCGAGCAGCAGTCCGGCCGCGATCGGACCGGTGATCGCGCCGCCCTGGAACGCCGCGGCGTTGATCGCGTTGTAGCGCCCACGGGTGCTGTCCGACGCCAGGTCGTTGTACACGGCGGGGACCGTCGGCTGCAGGAGGGTCTCGCCGAAGGCGAACACCCCCATGAAGGCGAGCACGCCGATCGCCGCGGTCAGGGTGCCGGGAAGAGCGCCGGCGCCGCCGAGGATCAGCCACGACAGCGCCCAGACGCCGGCCATCACGATCATCACGCGCGTGCGCCGTCGCCCCGTGATGCGCTTCAGCACGGTGAACTGCAGCAGCACGATGACGACGGTGTTGATGGTGAAGGCGAATCCCACCACGCGGGTCGACACCTCGGCGACCTCGCGGGCGAACGCGGGGAACCCGGCCTCCATCTGGCCGTACCCGATGAACATCGCGATGAAGGTGAGGAGGCTGACCCACAGCACCGCCGGCCTGCGGAGGATGTCGCGGTAGCCGATGCTGCGGTCGGAGTCGCCCTCGGACGGCTCGGCCTGGGTGTGCACGTGCCGCAGCGGACCGAGCAGCAGTGCCATCGGGATCAGGCTCGACGCGCCGTCCAGCAGGAAGACGAGCGTGAAGGTGTCCGGCGACGAGACATCGAGGGAGAAGCCGCCGATCACACCTCCGACACCGATGCCGAGGTTCACGAGCGCGAAGTTCACCCCGAAGTACTGCTGCCGCAGGCCGCCCTGCACCACCGCGGCGATGAGGGCGTTGAACCCTGGCCACGAGACGCCGAAGTTCACCCCGATCAGCACGAGAGCCACGGCGGCGACCGCGGGATGCGTCGCGAACGCGAGCAGTGTGCACCCGGAGATCATCGAGACGAGGCCGACGAGCAGGATCCGGCGCGCGCCGTATCTGTCGATCAGGCTGCCGCCGGGCCCCGTCACGATCAGACCGGTGACGGCGATCAGGCTCATCAGGGCGCCGGAGAGGGCCAGGTCGAAGCCGCGGACCTCGTGCAGGTAGATGATCGTGAACGGCAGGGTGAGGCCGCGACCGAGGGTCTGGATGGCGACCGTCGACAGCAGCCACCGTCCCTCACGGGGCAGGGCGGCCCAGAACGCCCTCACTGCGGTGCTCGCTGTCGTGACACCGTGACATTCTGCCGGGTGCCGCCGACGGCCGCGCGCGTGCGGGCTAGGTCAGGCGCCACCCGCGGTCGACGTAGAGGCTCGCGCCCGAGACGCCGCGGTTGGTGAGCAGGAACTGCGCCGCGCCCACGACATCCTCCATGGTCGCCAGCTCGCCGCCGGGCGTGCGCGCCCGGTAGCCGTCGAGCACGGCCTGCGGCTTTCCCGCCCAGAAGGGGCTGTCGCCGATGATGCCCGAGTGCAGGGCGTTGACCCGGATCGGGGCGAGCTCCAGGGCGAGC
This sequence comes from uncultured Microbacteriaceae bacterium, assembly GCA_964246985.1. GTDB lineage: Bacteria > Actinomycetota > Actinomycetes > Actinomycetales > Microbacteriaceae > CAXTSE01. Next base: position 21,695 of record CAXTSE010000024.1, on the reverse strand, counting down.
GTGTTCAGCATGCCCTCGACCCCTCCGTTGATCGCCGACACCGTCGTCGAGCCGGGGTAGGGCGCGTCCTTCGCGCGACCGCCGAACAGCACGATGCCGGTGTCGACCGACTTCGGCAGCCGGTCGAGGAGGACGTGGATGGTCTGGGTGTAGCCGACGAGCTTGAGCGTGACGAGGCGGATCGCGGAGGCGCGGTCGTACGCCGCGACCGTGTTCTGGTCGCGGTCGATGGCCATCAGCACCAGGCCGTCGAGCTGCGGGACCGAGGCGAGGCTGGCCTCGATCGAGTCCGGGTCGCTGAGCTCGAGGGCGAGACCCGTCGCCCCGTCTCCGATCGACGCGGCGACGTCGCGAGCACGGGCGGCGTCGCGGCCGGTGATGATGACCCGGTCGCCGCGCGCCACGGTGTCCTTCGCCAGCTCGAGCCCGATGCCGCTCGTGCCGCCGGCGATGAGGATGGTGCGGTCGGTCATGCGCGGGCTCCCACCGGCTCGGCGTCGAGAGGGACGTTCCCCAGCAGCAGGTCGACGTTCGACGGGTCGGCCGTCAGCGTGCCCGCCTCGATGCGCCGCGCCAGCTCGACCGTGCGGGCGTTGGCGGGCACCGCGAAGCCGTGCTCCTCGGCGACCTCGACGACCAGGCCGTTGACCTCGTCGACCTCGGCGCGACGGCCCTTCAGCCAGTCCTGCAGCACGGTGGTCTTCGTGTCCGGCAGGGAGAAGCGATGCCGCACCTCGTTGAGCAGGTCTTCGGCGTACTGCGCGGGCTCGGTGACGTCGTCGCTGCCGAGCCCGAAGATCGGCACCAGCGTGTTGCCGTCCGCGACGGCCGCCTCGCCGGCCTCCCGGCAGGCCTGCACCATGAAGTCGAAGACGCCGGGCACGTTCATCGCGTCCTCGAGCGGCAGATTGAGGATCGCGGAGGGCACCAGCTCGCCGGCGTTGGCGATCAGCTTCATCCACTTCGAGGAGCGGATGTCGGCCGACACCTCGACCGTGCCGGCGTGCCGCAGCACCTCCTGCACCTCGACGGCGCGCGCGGCCGAGGTCGCGTCGTAGCCGCCCACCGCGAACCACGCCTCCGCCGGAGGGGTCTGCCTGTTGACGATGCCGGGCTCCCACATGTTGGACGCCATCTCGATGACGGCACCGATCGTGCGGTGCGGTCCGACGATCGAGGCGATGTCGTCGATGCTCATGCCGTTCTGCAGGCCGACGACGAGTCCGTCGGCGGCGACGAGCGGCTTGATCAGCTCGACGGCCCAGCGTGTGTCGTAGGCCTTCACCAGCACGAAGACGATGTCGAACTTCTGCCGCAGGGTGGCGACCTCGCACAGGTGGTAGACGGTGACCGGGGTGACGGTTCTCTCCGCCGGCATCCGCACCTCGATGCCGTGCTCGCGCATCGCCTCGACGTGGGCGGGCCACTGCTCGATGAAGGTGACGTCGAGCCCGGCCTGCACGAGGTCGGCGGCGATGCCGGCTCCCTGGGCGCCGGTTCCGACGAACGCGATCTTCTTCCGGGACGGTGTCTCGGTCATGCGGCCTCCTTGCCGATGGTGCACCTACGGGTGTACAGCAGGACTATACAGCGGGAGCCGCGGGTGCGACCCAGCCGTCGATGAGCTCGCGGAGCAGCTCGAGGTTGTCGAGGCCCGGCTCGAGCTCGTGCCGCTCGATGCGGTGGGCCAGCTCGACGACGGCCGCATTGACCGGCGTCGGGACGCCGACGCGGGCGCCTTCGCGCACCACCGTGCCGTTGAGGTCGTCGACCTCGCTGTGGCGGCCCTTCGTCCAGTCCTGCAGGACCGTGGTGGTCGTGTTCGGCAGCACGAAGCCGCGGTACAGGGTGTCGAGCAGTGTCTCGACGAGGGTGTCGGGCTGGGCGACGTCGTCGGCGGTCAGGCCGAAGATCGGCAGCACAGGCAGCCCGAGCGCGGCGCCCACGTCGAGGGCCTCCTGCCCCGACCGGATCATCAGCTCGCGCATCCCCGGCGTGCCGACGGCGTCGAGCATGGACTGGCCGATGATGGCGGTCGTGACGAGGGTGGTGCAGTTGCTGACGAGCTTCATCCACTTGGTCGCGCGGATGTCGTCGACGACCGCCACGGTGCCCGAGTGCCCCAGGATCTCGGCGATCTCGGCGCGCCGATGATCGGTCGCCCCGTCGAGCGATCCGACCGCGAACCACGAGCGGTCCGGTCCCGAGTGGCGACGCACGACCCCGGGGTCGTACATCGTGGATGAGATCTCGATGACCGTGCCCATCGTGCGGTGGCTGCCCACGACATCCGCGATGGCCTCGGTCGACATGCCGTTCTGCACGCCCGCGACGATGCCGTCCTCGGCCAGGTACGGCTCGATGAGCTGCGTCGCCCAGCGGGTGTCGTAGGCCTTCATCAGCAGCAGCACCACGTCGAACTTCTCGGTCAGGGTCGCCACCTCGCAGAGGTGCATCGTGCGCGGCTCGACGTGCAGCTCGCGATCGGGCATCTCGATGGTCAGGCCGGATGCGCGCATCGCCTCGACGTGCGCCGGCCACTGCTCGATGAGGGTGACGTCGAGGCCCGCCGCTGTGAGGTCGGCCCCGATGGAGGCGCCGTTCGCGCCCGATCCGAGGACGGCGATTCGCGGAGATGACATGGCTGACCTCGACTTCATCGGCGGGTGATGTGTGCTCTGATGCTGAACGAATACGGCGACCCGTGCTCATACTGTTGCAATTTCGGGCGGCAATGTACAGTGACACTGAAATTCTCAACGAGGAGAGTGACGTGCCTGAAACCACCCCCCAGCCCCGAGCAGACGAGTTCGCATCCGGGCGTCCCGTCGTGTTCCGCAACGCGACCGTGATCACCGTCGACTCCGGCGGCACGATCCGCGGCGGCGACGTGCTCATCACGGGCGACACGATCACCGCGATCGGGCAGCAGCTGCCCGTTCCCGAGGGGACGCTCGAGATCGACGCCACCGACGGCATCCTGATGCCGGGCATGATCGATACCCACCGCCACATGTGGCAGACCGCCCTGCGCGGCTACGGCGGCGACTGGGCGCTGAGCCAGTACTTCGTCTTCTACTACCTGCAGCACGGCGAGGTGTTCCGACCGCAGGACATCTACGCGGGCAACCTGCTCAGCGCGCTCGAGTCCGTCGACACCGGCGTCACCACGACCCTCGACTGGTCGCACGCGCTGCGCACCCCCGAGTACGCGGATGCGGCGCTGAAGGCCTTCAGCAAGATCCCCGGCCGCTTCGTGCTGGGCTACGGCAACTACCTCGGAGCCCCGTGGGAGTGGACGGCCTCGCCCGACTTCCGGTCGTGGATCGAGAAGTTCCCGTCGAGCGACATGCTCGGGCTGCAGATCGCGTTCGACGTGCCCGACTCCGAGGACTTCCCCGAGCTGGCCGCCTTCGAGTACGCCCGCGACAACGGCATCCGGGTCACCACCCACGCGGGGGTGTGGGGAGCGACGACCGACGTCGGGCTCGACAACATGTACAAGGCCGGCGTGATGTCCGACCAGGTCACCTACGTGCACGCGGCGTCGCTCAGCCCCGACAGCTACCACAAGATCGCGGCCACCGGCGGCACCGTGTCGGTCGCGACCGAGAGCGAGCAGAGCGCAGGTCAGGGCTACCCGTCGACCTGGGAGCTGCGCAAATACGGCATCCCGGCGTCGCTGTCGATGGACACCAGCGTCTGGTGGAGCGCCGACTACTTCTCGGCGATGCGCGCCACCCTCAGCTCCGACCGGTCGCGCGACCACCTCGAGGCGCACCGGAACGGCGACACCGTCAACGTCAACCGGCTGCGTGCCGAGGACGTCATCTGGATGGCCACCATGGGCGGCGCGAAGGCGCTCGGCATGGAGGACCGCATCGGGTCGATCGCCGTGGGCAAGAAGGCCGACCTCCTGCTCATCAAGAACGACCAGTCGCCCACGATGACGCCGATCCTCAACCCGACGGCGCACGTGGTCTACCAGGCGGGCACCGCCGACATCCACACCGTCGTCATCGACGGGCGTGTCGTGAAGTACGCGGGTGCCCGCATCGACCTCGACATCGCCCCGGCGCGAGATGCCGTCGCCGAGTCGGTCGAGTACGTGCGGTCGCAGCTCGGTGAGCAGGCCTGGGAGGAGGGCATGCACCCGCCCCTCGACCCCGACGAGCCGATCGACAACCCGTACACCTACGCCGACTGAGAGACCTCATGATCCTGCACCTCGCCACCTTCCGGTGGAACGACGACGTGACCCCCGACGACGTCGCGAGTCTCACCGTCGCCCTCGAGCAGATGGCGTCGGGCATCCCGGCTCTGCGCTCCTACCGGTGCGGCGAGAACCTGCGGCTGCGGCCGTCGAGCGCCGACTTCGGCGTCGCAGCGATCGTCGACGACGAGGACGGCCTCACGGCCTATCTCGACTCGCCGGCGCACGCCGCGGTCTACGAGAGCCACCTCGGGCGGATGATCGCAGAGCGCGCGGCGGTGCAGCTGCCTGTGGACGCGGACGCTCGGCTGTGACGGGCGCCCGCGGCCGCATCCTGATCACGGATGCGGCGGTCGTCACCATGGATCCGGCGCTCGGCGACCTGCAGCGCGCCGACATCCTGATCGACGACGGCGTCATCGTCGAGGTGCGCCCCGGCATCGACCCCGACGGGCGGATCGACGCCGAGCGGATCGACGCGTCCACGATGATCGCGATGCCCGGCATGGTCGACACCCACCGGCACACCTGGCAGACCGCGCTGCGGGGGATCCTCGCCGACGGGAACATCCCCGACTACCTGCGCGGCATCCGCCTGCAGATGGCTCCCCGCTACCGGGCGGAGGACATGTACGTCGGCAACTACCTGGGCGCACTCGACGCCCTCAACTCGGGCGTGACGAGCCTCGTCGACTACTGCCACAACATCCTCGATCCCGACTGCGCGCACGGTGCGGTGACCGGCCTTCTCGACGCCGGCATCCGCGGGCTGTACGGGCACGGCATGACCCCGATCACCGAGAACACCTGGAGCGAGAGCAAGGGCGGCGCCGAGGTGAGCGGCGAGTCGCCGAGCTTCGGGCGACGCTCGCAGCTCGCGCGCGACATCAAGTCGCAGTACTTCTCGAGCGACGATCAGCCGCTGCGCTTCGGCCTGGTGCCGCAGGAGCTGGCGATCACCCCGCCGTCGGAGGTGGTGCGCGAGTTCGCCTTCGCCCGCGAGCTCGGAGCGCGCATGACGCAGCACGCCAACCAGGTGATGGTGCGGCAGCTCTTCAAGGACGTCGAGCTGATGCACGAGCACGACCTGCTCGGCGATGACCTGCTGCTCGTGCACTGCACGTTCAACACCCCGGAGGAGTGGGAGCTGCTGCGCGGCACCGGCACGATGGTGTCGGTCTGCGCCGAGACCGAGATGCAGATGGGCATGGGCTACCCGGCGATCGCCGAGGTGACCGAGCACACGCCCGGAGCGAGTCTCGGCATCGACTGCGTGAGCGGCGACTCGGGCGACATGATCTCCCACGCCCGGCTCGTGCTGCAGGCGACGCGCTACCGGGCGGATGCCCCCGGCTACGCCGAGTGGCGGGCGCCCCAGGAGATGTCGTGGACCACGCGGGACGCCCTGCAGTGGCTGACCGTGAACGGCGCGAAGGCCGCGGGCGTCGACGATGTGGTCGGGTCCCTGACCCCCGGAAAGCGCGCCGACGTCGTCCTGCTCGAGATGGGCGGCATCAGCCAGGCGGGATGGAACCGCCGGGATCCCGCCGGCGCGATCATCTCGCAGGCGAGCGCCGGACTCGTCGACACGGTTCTCGTCGACGGTCGGATCGTCAAGCGCGGTGGGGCGCTCGTGCACGTCGACGTGGCCGCCGCCCTGCGCCGGATGGAGGACTCGCAGGCCTACCTCTTCGAGCAGATGGACGCCAATGGCGGGTTCATCCCGCAGCCGCCGATCGACATCCCGCTGTACCGCGAGCGCGCGTAGTTCAATCAGACTGAACACGCTGGTAATCGTTACTTGACACTGTGCAGTGGCACTTTTAGTCTGGCCGCAGCACAACAACCGCGACGTCGCGATCGGGAGACCGCGACGGCGCACCCCGACTGGAGTCAACGACGACCATGAGCACTCGCACCCTTCTGCGCGGCGGGACTGTCATCACCTCGGCAGCCACCGGCGAGGTCCTTCCCGACACCGACATCCTGATCGGCACGGACGGCAACATCGAGGCGATCGGCAAGAACCTCGCCGCCGCCGACGCCGAGATCGTCGACGTCACGGGTCGTGTGGTGCTTCCCGGCTTCGTCGACACCCACCGGCACACCTGGCAGTCGTTCGTGCGCAACATCGCCTCCGACTGGTCGCTCACCGAGTACCTCGCGGGTCTGCACACCGGCCTCAGCAAGTACTTCCGCCCGGAGGACACGTACACCGGCAACTACCTCGGCGCCCTCGAGGCGCTCGACTCGGGCATCACGACGCTCGTCGACTGGTCGCACAACCTCGCCACCCCGGCCCACGCCGACGCCGCCGTCGAGGCGCTCAAGGCCACCGGCATGCGGGCCGTGTTCGCGCACGGCGGCGGCAACAAGCAGTGGGGCGCCCCGCTGCCCTCGCCGAACCCGCACCCCGAGGACGCACGTCGCGTGCGCGACCAGTACTTCAGCGGAGACAGCGGTCTCGTCACGATGGCGCTCGCCCTGCGCGGACCGCAGTTCGTCACGCCCGAGGTCAACGTGCACGACTTCCACCTCGCGGCCGACCTCGACCTGCGCGTGACCGTGCACGTCGGCGACGGCTACTGGGGCAAGTCGGGCCCGATTCGTAAGATGAAGGACGACGGTCTGCTAAACGACCGCATCACCTACGTGCACTGCTGCACGCTCGGTGACGACGAGCTGCAGATGATCGCCGACAGCGGCGGCACCGCCTCGGTGTCGCCCGACGTCGAGATGGCGATGGGCCACGGATTCCCCGCCACCGGCCGCCTGCTGGCCCACGGCATCCGCCCGACGTTCTCGATCGACGTCTGCAGCCTCAACGGCGGCGACATGTTCGGCACCATGCGCACCGCCCTCGGCATGCAGCGGGCCCTCGACAACGCCCCCGCCGTCGAGACCGGCGAGGTCATCGAGCGCGTCGGGCTCAGCTGCGCCGACGTGCTGCAGTTCGCCACGATCGACGGCGCGAACGCCGCGGGCCTCGGCGACGTCACCGGCTCGCTGGTCGTCGGCAAGGCCGCCGACATCGTCGTGCTCGACGACCGCTCTCTCGCCCTGACGCCTCTCAACAACCCGGTGGGCGCTGTCGTCTACAACGCGCATCCGGGTCTCGTGCGCGACGTCTTCGTGCAGGGCACCCGCGTCAAGGAGGACGGCGTGCTCGTCGGCGTCGACTACGCGGCGCTGCGGAAGAGTGCCGAGCAGTCGCGCGACTACATCGTCGGAGAGATGCCCGCCGCCGAGATCGACGGATCGTGGCACCCGGACCTGGCCACGCAGAGCTGATGACCACGACCCCCGACGCGGCGACCGGCGCCGTCAGAACAGCCCCGCTCGACCGCCGGCCGCTCGCCGTCGAGGTGCTGTCCTGGCCGGGAACCCGCGCCTTCATCGCGGTCGCGGCCCTCTTCGCGATCAGCCCGCTCATCGCCCTCGGCAGCGTCGGACCGACAGCCATCGTGTCGATGCTGCCGTTCGCAGCACTGACCGCGATCGTGGCCGTGGGCCAGACCCTCGTGATCCAGCAGGGCGGACTCGACCTGTCGATCCCCGGTGCCGTCACCCTGGGCGCGCTGATCGTCGCGAAGTTCGGGGCGGACTGGGGCCTGTCGACGGCGATCCTCGTCGCGGTGCTCGCCACCTCCCTCTTCGGGCTGCTGAGCGGCGTCGTCATCGCCTACTTCGGACTGCCGCCGCTCGTCGTCACGATCGCGAGCAATGCGCTCATGATCGGCGCCGTGCAGGCCATCTCGGGCGGCTTCGGATCGCAGACCGTCCCCGAGCTGAGCTCGTTCGCGCTCAGCCGGGTCGGCGGCATCCCCGTGCTGGCGTTCTTCGCCCTCGGCATCGTCGTCGTCGTCCATGTCGTGCTGAAGGCCACCCGCCTCGGTCGGCGGTTCGAGCTGGTCGGCGAGAACCCCAGAAGCGCGGCCAACATCGGCATCGCAACCCGCGGCTACACCATCTCCGCCTACTGGCTCGCGACCCTGCTCGCCGCCGCCGCCGGGGTGCTGCTGGCCGGGCTGCTGCGCTCGCCGACGCTCACCGCCGGCAACGACTACCTGCTGCCCTCGATCGCGGCGGTCGTGCTCGGCGGCACCGCGCTCACCGGGGGCCGCGGCAGCGTCGTCGGCACCGCCCTCGGTGCCCTCTTCCTGGCCCAGCTCGGCCAGCTCGTCCAGACCTTCACGCAGGCGACTGCCGTGCAGAACATCGTCCAGGCGCTGATCATCGGCGTCGGGATCGTCGCCCAGCTCCAGCTGGGTGGCTCGACCGCGAGGCTCAGGCGCCTCGTCCGCAGATCCGCATCATCCGAACCCGCGCACCAATGAAACTCAACGAGGAGTCCGAAGTGAATCACCCCACCACGAAACGCCGGCCCGCCATGTGGCTGGCCGCAACGGTCGCCGTCGGAGCGCTCGCGCTCTCCGGCTGCAGCTCGACCAACGCGGGAGGAGGCGGCGACGCGGCCAACTTCCTCGACGCCGACATCGCCGCAGGCACCGTCGGCACCGTCGACCAGTTCGCCGACATGGGCGACATCTGCCCGGCCGACGCCGAGGACGGCAGCATCTCGCTGGGCGTCGTCGACGGCGGCGGCACCAACAGCTGGTCGAAGACCGTGCTGGCCGAGATCCAGAGCGAGGCCGACAAGTGCGCCGCGCTCGGCAGCATCGAGTACGTCGCCGGCAGCTTCGACCTCGAGACCACCACCTCGGGTATCACCTCGCTCGCCGCCAAGGGCACCGACATCATCCTGGTCATCCCGGATGCCGGCCCCGGCGAGGCGCACCTGCCCGCGATCCGCCAGGCCACCCAGGCCGGCTCGGTCGTCGTCAACTTCGCGTCGGACCCCGGCGCCGGTGAGGCCGGAACCGACTACCTCGACTACACCGACCAGTCTCCGCAGTTCGTCGGCAAGTCCTGGGCCCAGTGGGTCGTCGACCAGCTCGGCGACGCCGGCGGCAACGTCGTGTTCCTCGGCGGACCGGCCGGCGTCGCGGTGTCGGCCCAGGAGTTCGAAGGCGTGCAGGAGGTGCTCGCGGACAACCCGCAGATCACGCTGCTGAGCCCCGAGCCCGTCGTCACCAACTGGGACCCGGCACAGGCGCAGCAGGCCATGGCCGGTCTGCTCTCGCAGTTCCCGAAGATCGACGCGGTCATCGCCGACTACGGCGCATCCGCTGCCGGTGTCATCCGTGCCTACGAGGCCGCGGGCATCTCGATCCCGCTGCTCACGTCGACCGACGACAACTCGCTCAGCTGCAACTACAGCACGCTGAAGGAGACGAACCCGTCGTACGAGCTGGCGACCGTCTCGTCGCGCACCTGGATCGGCCGCGTGGCGCTGCGCAAGGCGCTCGCCGCACTCACCGAGGGTAGCGACGCCGAGCCGTCCATCTACGAGCTCGCGCTCTACGAGGACTCGACCGGCACCACCGAGGGCTCCATCCAGCCGGATGACGCCTGCCTGCCCGACGCTCCCGCCGACGCCACTCCGTCGACGCTGCTGACGGCGGACGAGATCACCGCGCTGTTCGGCTGATCATGACCGATCCGACGAAGACGGACCCGGCGCTGCAGCTGACCGGGATCACCAAGACCTATCCGGGTGTGCGCGCCCTCGACGACGTGAGCGTCGTGGTCGCGCCCGGACGGGTCCACGCGATCCTCGGTGAGAACGGCGCCGGCAAGTCGACACTCGTCGGAATCGCCGCGGGGTCGGTCGTGCCTGACACCGGCACGATCGGCCTCGCCGGCGACGAGTACACCCGCATCCAGACGCGGGTCGCCCGCGAGCAGGGGCTGGCGATCGTCTACCAGATCCCGGCGCTCGCCCCCTCACTGACTGTGCTCGACGCCGTGCTGCTGCTGCTGCCCGAGTCGAAGCGCCCGCCGCGCCGCGGTGCGGCCGGCTGGCTCACCGACTACTTCGACGGGCTCGGCCTGCAGATCGATCCGTCGGCCGCCGTGTCGTCGCTGTCGCTGCGCGAGGCGCACCTGATCGAGATCGCGGCCGCTCTCGCATCCGACCCCTCGGTGCTCGTGCTCGACGAGCCGACGGAGGCGCTCGGCCCCGAGGAGACCCGATGGCTGTTCGAGCGGATCGCGGAGCTGCTGGCACGGGACGTCGCGATCGTCTACATCACCCACCGCATCCCCGAGGTGGTCGAGATCGCGACCGATCTCACGGTGCTGCGCGACGGGAAGGTCGTCGGCCGCGGCGTCGTGGCCGACTACACCGAGGACGAGATCGTCGAGCTGATCGTCGGTCGCTCGCTCGAGACGACGTTCCCCGAGAAGGCCGTGGCCGCGGCCGCGGACGCCCCGCTGCTCGAGGTGCTCGAGCTCACCGGCGCCGACTTCACCAACATCTCGCTGTCGGTGCTGCCGGGACAGATCATCGGCCTGGCCGGAGTCGAGGGCAACGGGCAGCGGCAGTTCCTGCGTGCGCTCGGCGGCAACGGCACGACCGAGGGCCGGGTGCTCGTGCGCGGGAAGGAGATCTCGCTGCGCTCGGCGCGTGCCGCGACCCGTGCCGGGATCGCCTATCTGCCGGGCGACCGCCTCGGCGAGGCCATGTTCGGCAAGATGTCGGTGCGCGAGAACGTCGTGGCCCCGTCGATCGGCACGGCGATGCCCACGGGCTTCGTCGACCGCCCGCGCGAGTACCGCATGACCCGCGAGGGCATCGCCGGTCTCGCCGTCAAGACCCCCACCCTCGAGACCCCGGTGGGGGCCCTGTCGGGCGGAAGCCAGCAGAAGGTGCTGCTCGCCCGCGCCCGGCTCGGCAACCCGCGCGTGCTGCTCGTGGAGGACCCCACCCAGGGCGTCGACGCCGGAGCCCGCGTCGAGATCTACGCGTTCCTCCGTCAGCTCGCCGACTCGGGCGTCGCCGTCGTCGTGCTGTCAACCGACGCGGTCGAGCTGGAGGGACTCTGCGACCGCGTCATCGTGTTCTCGCGCGGCACGGTGCAGGCCAACCTGAGCGGCGACGAGGTCACCGAGCGGGCCATCACCGGCGCCGCCGTGCGTTCGACGACCCGATCCAACACCGTCGTCACCGCCGTGCCCGCGCGTCGGCGCCGCATCCCCGTGGCAGTGCGCGGCGAGGTGCAGGCGGGCGGACTGCTCGCGTTGACCGTCGTGCTCGGTGTCGCCACGACGTTCGTGTCGTCGGCCTTCGTCAGCCCCCTGAACATCGGCCAGCTGCTGGCCGGGGCCGCGGTGCTCGTGCTCGTCGGCCTCGCCCAGCTCGTCGTCGTCATGACGGGCGGCATCGACCTCAGCGTCGGCTCGGTCATCGCGCTCTCGACCGTCGTGGTCTCGTTCTTCGGTCAGGGAGGACCGGGGTACTTCGGTCTCGGTATCGTCCTGGCCCTCCTGTCCGGTCTGGCCGTCGGCCTCGTCAACGGCCTGCTGGTCACTCGGCTCGGGCTCCCGCCCGTGATCGCGACGCTCGTGACGTCCATCGCCGTGGTCGGCATCGCGCAGGTGATGCGGCCGAGCCCCGGTGGATCCGCCACCAGCGACATCATGACCGGGCTCGGCACCGCGATCGCAGGGGTTCCTCTCGTGCTCGTGCTGGCGATCGCGATCGCCGTGGCGCTGTGGCTCATCGTGCAGCGCACCGCCCTCGGCCGCGGCTTCCGCGCCGCGGGATCCGACGCCGTCAAGGCCAACCGGATGGGTGTCAACGTCGCGCGTATGCGCCTCCTCGCCGCGCTGGCGGCGGGCGTCATCGCCGCGATCGCGGGCCTCGTGCTGTACAGCAAGACCGGGATCGGCGACGCCAACACCGGCCAGGCGCTGACGCTCACCTCGGTGACGGCCATCGTCATCGCGGGTGCCAGCATCTTCGGCGGCTCGGGGTCGGCGCTGGCCGTCGCGGCGGCCGGGCTGCTGCTGCAGACGATCACGAACTCGCTGACCTTCCTCGGGCTCAGCCTGTCGTGGCAGTACTGGATCCAGGGTGCCTTCGTGCTGGTCGCGGCCATCCTGCCGATGATCGCGGTGATCCGGCGACGACGCCGACGGGGGCTGCCGGTCGGGTGATCGAGGAGCTCGGCATCGCCTGATCCCGATTGCGGACTACAGCCGCGCGATCAGGTCGATGTCGTCGAGGAACTCCGCCGCGACCTCGTCCGACACCGTCGCACGAGTGCCCGCGATCGCGGCGAGGTAGTCCGCCGTCTCGGGTCCGGTCGGCTGCTCGTCGGCTGAGGTCGGGTACAGAGCCTTCTCGAGAGCACCCTGAGACGCTTTCTGAGCCGCGTACTCGATGTCGGCGGGGGAGAAGCCCGCGGTGAGATCGACGAGCGTCGGCACCTCGATCCGCGGGAGCGCTGTCGCCGGAATGTACCGAGCCCAGATCGACTCGCGAGCCTCGCTGTCCGGCAGGCCGATCGGGATGACGTAGTCGAATCGTCCGTGCCGGAGGAATGCCGGGTCGAGAGACCGGACGAAGTTCGTCGCGCAGACGAGCAGGCGATTGGGCTTGTCGCGGAACATGGGGATGATCTTCAACAGCTCGTTCGTGACCCCCTGCATGGCGGACGGCGGCTCGCCGCCCCGCCTCACCGCGATCTCCTCGACCTCGTCGATGAACACGACCGCATGCTCGAGGTCGGCGATCTTGTCGAAGGTCTGCCGGAGTGCACCGGCGAGCCCCGCGGGATCTGCAGCGAGCCGTGATGGGAACACCTCGACGAACGACCACTCGAGCCGTGATGCGATCGCTCGCGCGAATGTCGTCTTGCCGGTTCCGGGCGGCCCGAACAGGACGACGGCACTGGGGGCCACCACCCCGAACTGCTCAGCGAGGTCGGGCCGGGCGAGCGGCATCACCAGTCGCCGCTCGAGCAGCTCCTTCTCGCGTTGCATCCCCCCGATCGACGCCCACAATCCGCGAGGAAGGATCCGCCCGCCCAGCTCTGTGAGCACATCGAGCTCATTTCGCAGCACCGGGATCTGGCGTTCGAAGTAGCGGAGATTGCTCTTCGCTTCGAAGCCCTGGTCGGTGAACGCATCGGTGCGCAGGTTGTTGTCGGGCAGCAGCACGGACAGCTTCGACAACCCGAGCGGCGCCATGCGTCGCTCCAGCGCCTCGAGCATCCGGCTCCCGATGCCCTGCTGCTGGTGCGTGAGAGCGGTCGACAGGAACACGATCCAGCCTTGCGCGTGGGCCGCTCGACCCACGGCCGCGCCGATCACCGCATCGCCCTCGACGGCGACGACCGCGTAGTCCTGCTGACAGGAGGCCAGCACCTCGGACAGCCCGTAGACGGGCTCGGCCTGGAGCGCGCGCATCTCCTCCCAGAGGTGCAGGATGCCGTCGATGTCGTCGGGATGGAAGTCGCGGACACGGAACTGCGGCATGGCACACTCGCTCCCGCTGCGCCCGACGCTGTGACCGCAGCTCATTGATGGTGGGTCAGAGCATATTGCGCCGTCGCGACCGGCGACGAGATCCGGCGATCAGATGATCGGGGAGCTCGGCATTGCCTGATCCTGATGGCGGCGGCCCACCACGAACCAGACGCCGCGCGCGACGACGTCTCCGCGGTTGGCGAACAGGTGCGGGCGGACCGAGTTGAACTGCAGCGAGTCGCCCGGTCCGAGCACGTGCGTGTCGAACTCGAGCTGGAGGGTCAGCTCGCCCTCGAGGATGTAGGCATACTCGATCCCGGAGTGGCGCATCAGCTCGCCTTCGACCGAGGTCGAGGCTCCCGGCTGGTAGCTGACCAGGACGGCGTCCCCCGGCCCGCCCTCGCCGACCGCGAGGCGCTCCCAGTGCACGCCGTTCTCCATCTCGAGCACGGGGATCTCCCTGGCGCGCTGCACGGCGGGGAGGACCGGCCCGGAGTGGCCGAAGATCGGGATCTCGCCGTCGACGACGGGGGAGTGCGGCGTCAGTCCCAGAAGCTGATCCATCGACATGCCCAGATGGCTGACCATCGCGTAGAGCGTGGACACCGACGGCTGCGTCTTGCCGGTCTCCACCTGCGACATCAGCGAGGCCGACACGCCGAGGGACTGGGCGACACTCCGGAGGCTGAGGCCCTGCCGCAGGCGCGCATCGCGGAGGCGCGCGCCGATGTCCTCTGCTGTCACCGCCCGCTCCCATCGCCTCGGTTTACAGCCACAGCGTACAGTCCGATCAATCGCGTGCGGCGTTCGTGCCGAAGGGTGCATGGTCCCGTTCAACGTGGGTGTACAACCACGGGCAGTGGCCGAGAGCCGGGGCCGCGACCCCCGTCGAGAACGGCATCGATCGTTACCAAGGCAACCTATTGTGAACACTCCCGGAATCTGTAAAGTGTCACTCAACGCTCCCGGAGGAGCGGGTACAGCCCAACGGCGGGAAGCACCGGAGATCCTCATGACCGACGCAACGACGCGCACGAAGCTCACGAGTGGGCGGTTCTCGATCCCCAAGGGCTTCGTCACTGTCGCCGGCGCGACGATCGCTCTGGTGATCCTCGGTGCGCTGCTCGCCCCGTCCAGCATCTCGCAGGGCGCCGTTCTCGGAATGCTGCCCTTCGCCGCGGTCCTCGCCATCGCCGGACTCGGCCAGATGCTCGTCGTCCAGCAGGGCGGCATCGACCTGTCCGTGCCCGGCGCGATCTCGCTCGCGATCGTCATCGTCAGCCACCAGCCCAATGGCGACGACAGCAAGCTGCTGCCGGCGGTGCTCCTCGCGCTCGTCTTCGCCGTCGGGGCGGGGCTCGCGAACGGACTCATGGTCGGCGTGCTCGGGCTCAACTCGATCATCGCCACTCTCGGCACGAACGCGCTCCTCTTCGCCGCGGTCATCGGCATCTCCGGCGGCACCCCGCGCGGCACCACCGACCTGCTCGCCTCCATCGCCGGGCAGCTCTCCTTCGGCATCCCCCGATCCGTCCTGTTCGCTCTGGCGGCGCTCGCGCTCGTGATGGTCCTCGTCAAGACGACCGTCCCCGGCCGACGCTTCGAGGCGGTGGGCGCCAGCCCGCTCGCGGCTCGCGCCGCCGGACTGCGGGTGCGGGTGCACCAGACCGCCGCGTTCGTGTGGGCGCAGCTGCTGTACTGCCTGGCCGGGATCCTGCTCGCGGGCATCACCGCTCAGCCCACCGCCTTCCAGGGCAACTCGTACCTGCTGCCCTCCGTGGCGGTCGTCGTTCTCGGGGGGACGTCCCTGCTGGGCGGCCGGGGCTTCCCCATCGCGACCGTGGTGGCGGCCCTGTTCCTGACCCAGCTCGACCAGTTCACGTTCGCGCTTGGCGTCCCCTCCGCGGCGCGCACGCTGCTGCAGGCAGCTGCGCTCGCGATCGGCGTCGCGCTCTACAGCGTCGACTGGCAGGCGGCGCGCACCCGCGTGCGCCGCCGGTTCCGGCCCGACGTCGCCGAGGCACCGGCCTAGACGAAGACTCTCGGCGCTCCCTGACGCCGAAGAAACCCGCGACAGAGGCGTCGCGTCCACCCAACAGTGAGGAATGAACCACATGCAACGACGCAGATTCCGCAGCATCCTGGCAGTGACAGTGGCGGCCGGCGCGCTCCTGCTGTCCGCCTGCAGCTCCGGCGGCACCGGCGCTGGCGGCGGCGACGAGGGCGGACCCCTCGAGGGCGCTCCCGACTGGTGCGGCTCCAAGGAGATCACCCTCGGTCTCCTGGACGGCTTCGGCGGCAACAGCTGGCGCCTGGTCACGACCGCCGCCGGTGCCGACGAGGTCAGCAAGTGCCCCAGCGTGACCGAGTACCTCTACGCGGACGGTCAGGGCGATACGCAGAAGTCGATCTCCGACATCACCGGCATGGTCGCCAAGGGCGTCGACGCGATCGTCGTGTTCCCGGATGCGGGCGAGGCGATGCTCCCGACCCTCCGTCAGGCCTACCAGGCCGGCGTCGTGACGGTGCCCTACCGGGTCAACCCGGGCGGCGAGGACGGCGTGGACTACGACGCGTGGATCGGCGCGGACTTCACCACGGACGGCCACAACTGGGCCAAGTGGATCCTCGAGAACAAGCCCGACGGCGGGAACATCCTGTTCCTGAGCGGCCCGAAGGGCAACAGCCAGGGCCAGGACGAGTACGACGCACTCAAGGAGGACCTGCCGGAGGACAAGTACACGTTCCTCGGCCAGGCCCCCTTCGAGCCGACGGACTGGGACCCGGCCAAGTCGCAGCAGGTGCTCTCGGCGGCGATCGCCAAGTACCCGCAGATCGACGTCATCGTGTCCGACTTCGGACCGTCGCTGGTCGGTGCTCTGCCCGAGTTCACCAAGAGCGGTCGCTCGATCCCCGCGCTCGTGACGTCGGACGGCAACGTCCTCGGCTGCTTCTTCCAGGAGAACAAGGACGCCAACCCCGACTTCCAGATGATGACGGTCGCGACCGGCAACGACAACGTGCGGCTGGCGGTGCAGTACGCGGTGGCGAAGGCCACCGGCGGTGTGCTCCCCGACACCACGGTGTTCGACGCCCCGGTCTTCGAGGACTCGGTGAGCAAGACGCCCAACGACGTCCAGTGCCGTGACGACCTGCCGGGAGACATCTACCTGTCTGCCGAGATGTCGCCCGACGACCAGGCCGCCCTGCTGAAGTAACCCGCTCGTCGGCGGGCCGGACACCGACATCCGGTGCCGGCCCGCCGACCCCCGAGCACCTCGAACTGAAGGATCGCACCGTGACCACCCAGACCACCGAGGCCCCGGCTGTGACGCCGACCCTGTCGCTGACAGGGATCTCGAAGAACTACGCGGGCGTCGCTGCGCTCACCGACGTCTCGCTCGACATCCGTCCCGGCGAGGTGCACGCGCTCCTCGGCGAGAACGGCGCGGGCAAGTCGACGCTGATGAACGTCGCGTCGGGCACGGTGCAGCCCGATACCGGCGAGATCCGATTCCGCGGAGACGCCATCACGACGCTCACCCCCGCGCGCGCGTCCCAGCTCGGCATCGCCATCGTGCACCAGCATCCGGCGGTGCTCCCCGACATGACCATCGAGGAAAACCTGCGCGTGGCCCTGCCCGCGTCGGTCTTCGCCGAGGGCAGCCCGCGCGACATCGCGGGCGAGCTGCTCGACGGGGTCGGTCTGCACGTGCACCTGCAGGACCGGGTCGAGACCCTCACCGTCGCCCAGAAGCACCTGCTCGAGATCGCCAAGGCACTGGCGATCCGACCCGCCATGCTCGTGCTCGATGAGCCGACCGCGCCGCTCGACCAGGACTCGGTCGATCTGCTGTTCCGCCGCGTGCGCGATGCCGTCGCGCAGGGCACATCCGTCGTGTACATCACCCACCGCCTGGCGGAGGTGCGCGAGATCGCCCACCAGGTCACCGTCCTCCGCGACGGACGGGTGCGCGGCACCGCCGTCGTGGACGAGATCACCGACCCCGAGCTGCTCGCGATGATCGTGGGTCGCCAGCTCGACTCGACCTTCCCCGACAAGCACCCGGGCGGCGCGGACGCCGAGATGCTCCAGCTCACCGGACTGACCGGCGAGGGCTTCAGCGACGTGACCCTCACGGCCCGTCGCGGCGAGATCATCGGCGTGGCGGGTGTCGTCGGCAACGGCCAGAGCGAGCTGCTGCGCGCCCTGGCCGGACTCCAGCCCTTCACCGGCGCGGTCGTCGTCGCCGGACAGGCCCGCACCGGGCGCGAGCTGATCCAGAAGGCGGCCTACATGCCCGCCGACCGTCACCGCGAGGGCCTCATGATGGACCTCGACGTGCGCGAGAACGCCGCGGTCTCGGCCCTCACGAGGTTCCGTCGCGGGCCGCTGCTGAGCCGCCGGGCGGAGGTCGGCGCCGTCGCCGACACCCTCGACTCGCTGGCGGTGAAGGCGTCGTCGCTCGACGCGAAGGTCTCGTCGCTCTCGGGCGGCAACCAGCAGAAGATCGTGATGGCCCGCGCGCTGCTCTCCGAGCCGCTGCTGGTCGTCGCCGACGAGCCGACGCAGGGCGTCGACGTCGGAGCGCGCTCCGAGATCTACCGGATCCTGCGCGAGGTGTCGTCGGCCGGCATCCCCGTGGTCGTCGCATCGTCGGACGCCAAGGAGCTCGAGGGGCTCTGCGACCGCGTGATCGTGATGTCGCGCGGGCACGTGGTCGCCAATCTCGTCGACGACGAGATCAGCGAGCAGGAGATCATCTCGGCGGCGGTCAGCTCGACCACCCACTCGGTGACGGTCGGGGCCAACGCCAATCGGGAGCTCCGCTCGACGGGCTTCCGTCGCTTCATCCAGGGCGACTACGCCCCGACGGCCCTGCTGACGGCCGTGATCCTCGGCCTCGGCATCTTCGTCTTCTCGCAGAACGACCGGTACCTGAACGACTTCAACATCTCGTCCATGCTGACCGCGGTCGCGGCCCTCGGCTTCATCGCCCTCGGCCAGACGATCGCCCTGCTGATCGGCGGCATCGACCTCTCGGTCGGTCCGTTGGCGGGGTTCCTCGTGGTCGTCGCGTCGTTCTTCCTCACCGACGATCAGCCGCCGTGGCTGATCCCGGTCGGACTCGCGCTCATGCTGCTCATCGCGGTGGCCGTCGGCTTCGTCAACGGCGCCCTGATCCGGTTCGGGAAGTTCACCGCGATCGCCGCCACCCTCGCGATCTACATCGCACTCCAGGGTCTGAGCTTCATCCTCCGCGACGCGCCCGAGGGCTACATCAGCGGCCGGATCACCCAGGTCATCACGACCAAGCTGGGGGCGATCCCGGTGGCCTTCATCGTCCTGGTCGCGATCGCGATCGGCCTGGAGCTGCTGCTGCGCAAGCGTCGCTGGGGCTGGCGCCTCCGCGCCACCGGATCGAGCGAGGAGTCCGCGCGACGCATCGGCATCCGGATCACCCCGACGGTGATCCTGGCCTACGTCGCGACCTCCGCCCTCACCTTCCTGGGCGCGATCATGCTCATGGCGCAGATCGGCGTCGGCGATCCTGCCCAGGGCGTGAGCTACACGCTCACGAGCATCACGGCCGTCGTGCTCGGCGGCACGAGCCTGCTGGGTGGGCGCGGAACCTTCATCGGCACCCTGGTCGGCGCGATCCTGCTCATCCAGGTGCTCAACGCGACGAGCTTCCTCGGGCTCGACCAGACCTGGCAGTACGCGTTCCAGGGGCTGCTCATCCTCGCGGCGGCGATCCTCTACTCGTTCGCCCGTGCGCGCCGCAAGCGCCGGGACAACGCGACCGTGTAATTTGTTCACATTGTGCGGGCCTAGGTAGAACGGAACCAGCGCGACATGGACAATCTCGGTGAGCGCCTGCGCGATATCCGCATCAAGTCGGGTCTCACGCTGCGTGAGCTGGCGCGGCAGGCGAACGTGTCGCCGTCCTTCATCTCCCAGATCGAGAACGGCAAGTCGCAGCCCTCGGTGGCAACGCTCTACTCGTTCTCCCGGCTGCTCGGGGTGTCGGTCGACGAGCTGTTCGAGGTCAAGCAGCCAGCGCCGGCGCCGTCACTCGTGACGGCGGGCTCGTTCGAGAGCGTTGATCGCGGGGGCCTCGTGAATCCCTCTGCGGCATGGCAGCCCTCGGAGTACGCCAACCGGATCTCGGTCGTGCATCCCACCCACCGCTCCCGCATCGACATGGCGGCGGGCGTCGAATGGGAGCGCCTCGCGGCCACGCCCGAGCACGACGTCAACTTCATGCGCATCGTCTACGCACCCGGTGCCACGTCGACCAACAGCGGAGAGCTGCTCTCGCACGCCGGCTACGAGTACGGCTACGTGATGCAGGGGCAGCTCGAGGTCACGGTGGGCGACGAGATGTTCACCCTCCAGGCGGGCGAGTCGCTCGGCTTCGACTCGCTCATCCCGCATATCTTCCGCAACTCGGGCGATGAGGACATGCACGGCATCTGGTTCGTGCACGGCCACCACGGCTGACGTCGGTCAGGGCGCGGGCGTCTGCCAGATCTCGAGCTGGATGCCGTCGGGGTCGCGGAGGTAGGCCCAGCGGGAGCCGGCCAGGTCTCCGTCGGTCAGCGTGACGGGTGGGGCGTTGAACACGGCGCCCTTCTCCGTCAGCTCGGCGTAGGCGGCGTCCATGTCCGACACCTGCAGGCAGAGGTGCGCGGAGCCCACGTCGGCGTTGCGCCGGTCGAAGGGCAGCCCCTCCGGGCTGTGGTACTGGAGAAACTCGATCCGCGTGCCGCCGATGTCGATCATCGAGAACGACAGTGCCGCCCCGTCGACCTGCAGCGCGCGCGAGAGCTCCTCGCCCTCCCCGTGGTTGACCGGGCCGCCCTCGAGCCCGAACATGCGCGAGTACCACGCGAACGACGCCTGCATGTCGCTGACGGTCAGGCCGATGTGGTGCAGACCCTGCACGGTGAATGCCATGACGGCCTCCCTTGTCTCCCGCGTCGTTGCGGGGTCGATTTCACTTTTGCTGAACGGCTGACATGAACACTAGCGCTCGCGGGCGTGCCGCCGTCAAGGGGCGGGGGCAGGGTGCAACTCGCCAGCAATGGACAGGGATTATGGCCTCCCGGCGTGCGCGGCTTGACAACCTCAGAGGCGACGGATTGAATGAACACGCGCAGCCGTGTGAAGTAAGACTTCACAGCATCGGACCCGGTTCGCCGCCACTGCAAAGGAGCAGGCGTGAGACTCGCTGACAGGACCGTCGTCGTCACCGGCGGAGCCTCGGGTATCGGGGCGGGCATCGCACGCGGCATGGCCGCCGAAGGCGCCAACGTCGTGATCGCCGACCTCGATCTACCCGCGGCCGAGGCGGTCGCCGAGCAGATCACGTCCGACGGCGGCAGCGCCTCCGCGGTGCGCGTCGACGTCACCGATCGCGCGGCCGTCCAGGCGGGGATCGGGCACGCCGTGGCTCGCTACGGCCGACTCGACGCCTACTTCAACAACGCGGGCATGAACGCCCCCATGAAGTACCTCGACATCACCGAGGACAACTTCGAGCTGGTGCTGCGCGTCAACGCGCTGAGCGTGCTCGTGGGCACGCAGGAGGCGGCGCGCCAGTTCATCGCCCAGGGCGGCGGAGGCAAGGTCGTCAATACCGCGTCGATCGCCGGTCGCACCGGCTTCCCGAGCTTCGCGCCCTACAGTGCGGCCAAGGCGGCGGTCATCTCGCTGACCCAGTCGGGTGCCCGCTCCCTCGCCGCGCACGGCATCACCGTGAACGCGTTCGCGCCGGGGGTCGTCGAGACCCCGCTCTGGGACAAGCTCGACCGTGACCTCGAGGCCATGGGGGAGGGCGACTCGGGGTTCGCCTCGATGGCCGGCGACATCCTGCTCGGCCGCCCGGCCCAGCCATCCGACATCGTCCCGACGGCGATCTTCCTCGCCGCCTCGGACTCCGACTACATCACCGGTCAGGTGATCCCGATCGAGGGCGGCATGATCCTCGTCTAGAGGATCAGCCCGCATCTCGCCAGCGAAAGGTCCTCGCCACCATGAAGAACACCGGAACCACGGGCACGAACGCCGTCGACTGGGAGCAGCGCGTCGACTTCGAGCGCC
>CAXTSE010000023.1:0-50559 GCA_964246985.1 uncultured Microbacteriaceae bacterium | reverse complement strand
TCGGACGTGACCCTGCACAAGGTGGGCGACCGGGTCGGCGTCGGCTGCATGGTCAACTCGTGCCGCGAGTGCGAGAACTGCGTGTCGGGCAACGAGAACTACTGCCTCAACGGCAACACCGGCACCTACACCGCCGTCGACCACGATGGAACGATCACCCAGGGCGGCTACTCGACCCACATCGTGGTCGTCGAGGACTTCGTGCTGAAGGTGCCCGAGCGGATCCCCTACGAGGCCGCCGCCCCGCTGCTCTGCGCCGGCATCACCACCTACTCCCCTCTCTCGCACTGGAACGTCGGACCCGGCAAGAAGGTCGCCGTCGTCGGCATGGGCGGGCTCGGCCACATGGCCGTCAAGATCGCGCACGCCATGGGCGCCGAGGTCACCGTCCTGTCGCAGACCCTCAGCAAGCAGGAGGACGGCCTGCGTCTCGGCGCCGATCACTACTACGCGACCAGCGACCCCGAGACGTTCCAGACGCTGCGCAACACGTTCGACGTCATCATCAACTCGGTCAGCGCCGTCATCGACATCAACGCCTACCTCAAGCTGCTGCGCCTCGATGGCGCCCTCATCAGCGTCGGCGCCCCGCCGGAGCCCCTCGAGGTGCAGGCGTTCACCCTGTTCGGCAACCGCCGCACGTTCGCCGGCTCGAGCATCGGATCCATCGCCGAGACCCAGGAGATGCTGGACTTCTGCGCCGAGCATGGCATCGCCCCCGAGATCGAGCTGATCCCGGCCGATCAGATCAACGAGGCCTACGAGCGCGTCCTGAAGTCGGACGTGCGCTACCGCTTCGTGATCGACGTCGACACGCTGAAGTAGCTCGCACGTCTCCTCGTTTCGAGCGCGGTGTGTCGCACTGAACGCGGTCCTTCGTAGGGGCGCGCCGAATGCGACACACCGCGCTCGGTGCTTCCGGATGTGGTGCATGCTTGCGTGATGCGGTTGGCGATCCTCGGCGCGTTTCTCCTCGTCGCCGGGGCCGTCGCGATAGCGACCGGGATCCTGCCGCTCGAGGACGCCGCCGCGGTCGGCGAGCGCGTCTGGCCGATCCTGCTGTTCGCCGTCGCGGTCACCGTCGTGGCCGAGCTGGCATCCGAGGCCGGGCTGTTCGCCGCGATCGCCGAGCGGATGGCACGCTGGGGCCTCGGCCGCGGCTGGGTGCTCTGGCTTCTCGTGGTGGTGCTCGCGGTGGTCAGCACCGTCTTCCTGTCGCTCGACACGACGGCGGTGCTCCTCACCCCGGTCGTCGTGCTGCTGGCGCGGCACAACGGCCTTCCACCGCTGCCGTTCGCACTGACCACGGTGTGGCTCGCGAACACCGGATCACTGCTGCTGCCGGTCTCCAACCTCACCAACCTGCTGGCCGAGCACGCGCTCGGCTTCAGCGACCCGTTCCGGTTCGCGGCGCTGCTGGCACTGCCCGCGCTGGTGGCGATCATCGTGCCGTGCCTCGCGATCATCCTGATCTTCCGGCGACAGCTGTGGCAGCGCTACGAGCCGGGTGTCGTCCCGCCGGTCGGCGATCGCCCGCTGTTCATCGTCTCCGCGATCGTGGTCGCCGCCCTGCTGCCGCTGCTGGTCTCGGGACTTCCGGTCTGGATCCCCGCATCGGCCGCCGCGGTCGCCCTCCTGATCGCGTTCGCCGTTCGACGGCCGGCGGCCCTGAAGTTCGGGCTGCTGCCCTGGCAGCTCGTGCTGTTCGCGAGCGGCCTGTTCCTCGTCGTCGAGGCGGGCCATTCGCTCGGACTCAGCGTGGCGCTGGCGCAGGTGGCGGGCAGCGGAGACGACCCCGCCGCACTGCTGCGCCTCTCGTTCTCGGGCCTGGTGGGCGCGAACGCCGTCGACAACCTCCCCGCGTACCTCGCGCTGGAGCCGGTCGCAGACTCGCCCGCCCGCATCGCCGCCCTGCTGATCGGCGTGAACGCGGGGCCGCTCATCACCCCGTGGGCATCGCTTGCCACGCTGCTCTGGCACGAGCGGCTGGTGACCCTCGGCGTCGAGATCCGCTGGTCGCGCTACATGCTGCTGGGGCTCGTCGTCGCGCCGATCACCGTGCTGCTGGCGACGCTGGCGCTCGCCCTCACCGTCTGACGGGCGCTACAGGGCGCCGGCCGCGAACGTGTCGCACGAGGCCGCGCCGCTGCGGAGGCCGGTCAGGAACCACTCCTGCCGCTGCTCGCTCGCGCCGTGCGTCCAGGTCTCCGGCTGCACCTGGCCCTGCGTCTGCTCCTGGATCGAGTCGTCACCCACCGCGGAGGCCGCACTCAGCGCGTCGGTGATCTCCGCATCCGTCGGAGCCTTCAGGAACGGCGTGCCTGTCTCGTCGACGGTCGTCGACGCCGCGCCCACCCAGGCGCCCGCGTAGCAGTCGGCCTGCAACTCGAGGCGCACCCCATCGGAGGTCGGCCCGGTGGTCTGCAGGTCGAGGTTCTGCATCGTGCCGGTGATGTTCTGGATGTGGTGACCCCATTCGTGCCCGACGACGTACAGCTGGGCGAGCGGGCCGCCGCTGGATCCGAACTGCGTGCGCAGCTGCTCGAAGAACGCGGTGTCCAGGTAGATCATCTGGTCGCTCGGGCAGTAGAAGGGGCCGACGGCACTCGAGGCGTTGCCGCACCCGGTGGCGACGGAGTCGGTGAACAGGACGATCTCGGTGGGCGTCGCGCCGTCGACCGTCGTGCCCCAGTACACCTCGAGGGATGCGGCGGCCGCCTTCACGCGGCAGTCCAGGTCGGTGTTGGCATCGCTGCCGGTGTCGCACTGGGTGAGCTCGGTCTCCTCCCCCGTGCCCGGAGCGGTGCCCGTTCCGCCACCCCCGACCAGCCCGCTGAGGTCGACCCCGAAGACGGCGCCGATGATCACGATGGCGAGCACTCCGAGGCCGCCGCCGCCCACCGCGATCCCGGTGTTGCGGCCTCGGCGGCTGGCGCGTCCTCCGGAGATGTTGGCGCCGTCGTTGAAGGTCATGGAGCCAAATTACCGGGCGCCGAGGGTCACCGGTTCTGCGCCGTTTTCAGCGTCATCGTCTTCTCGTCGACCGGACCGTCGCCCGCCTCGGCCTGCGCGCGGTAGTACTCCCGCGCCTCGTCCTGGCGTCGGCGCTCCTGGCCGGTGGCGATCGGCGCGCGGAGGTGCGCCTGCTCGAAGCCGAACGCGTCGACCAAGTCGAGCGCATGGGGGCGCAGGCGCGGGAGCAGACGGTCGTCGATGTAGTCGGTGACCGCCGATGCGCGTGCCGGCGACAGCCGCCCGTGGATGAGGTACCAGGCGGCATGCTTCTCGATCAGCGTGAAGCCGTACAGGTCGCGCAGCCACGTGAGCACCGTGCGGGTACCGGGGTCGGTGATGCTCTCGACACCCTCGGTGAATGCCTCCCACTCGAGCAGCTCGGTGTGCGCGTAGGCCGCCTCGATCAGCTCGTTCTGGTTGGCGTTGAAGAGCGCCGCGCCCTCGGCGGGGGTGAGCTTGGCGATCCCGCGCAGGCGAGCGGCGAGCTCGGCGACCATCGTCTGCACTCGGTCGGTGAGCAGCTGACGCTGTCCGTCGGTGCCGCGCACGTACCCGATCGAGCGCGCCGTCGACCCGAAGTCGACGACGTTCTGGGTGAAGGCGCGGAGACCCGAGCGGTTGAACGCCGCATCCCCGACCTGCTGTGCGACGAGACCGGCGATGGCCTTCGCATCCGCACCCTTGAGCGACTTGGCGTAGTCGGCAAGCAGGCGCTTCGCGACGAGCTGCAGCAGCACGTTGTTGTCGCCCTCGAACGTCGCATAGATGTCGAGGTCGGCGCGCAGCTGCGTGAAGCGGTTCTCGGCGAGGAACCCGTTGCCGCCGCAGGCCTCGCGCGACTCCTGCAGGATGTCGAGGGCCGCCCAGGTGCTGTAGGGCTTGAGCGCCGCCGCGATCGTCTCGAGCTCCTGACGGTCGGCGTCGGTGTCGTGCGCGCCCGAGAACACCCCGTCGAACTTGTCGAGGAAGCGCTCGTGCGCGAACGACATCGCGTAGGTGGTGGCGAGGCGCGGCAGCAGCCGGCGCTGGTGGCGCTGGTAGTCGAGCAGCACGACCTCGTCCTGACCTGCGCCGTCGGAGAACTGGCGCCGCTCGGCGCCGTATCGGATCGCGATGGTCAGGGCCAGCTTGCTCGCGATGACCGCGGCGCCGTCGAGCGAGACGCGGCCCTGCACGAGGGTGCCGATCATGGTGAAGAACCGGCGGCCGGGGCTGGCGATCGGCGACGTGTAGACGCCGTTCTCATCGACATCCCCGTAGCGGTTGAGGAGGTTGGTGCGCGGCACCCGCACGCCGGTGAAGTGCAGCCGGCCGTTGTCGATGCCGTTCAGCCCGCCCTTGAGGCCGTCGTCCTCGCCGCCGACGCCCGGAAGGAAGTTTGCGCCGTCGCGGATGGGGACGTACAGCGCGTGCACCCCGTGGTTGACACCCGAGACGATCAGCTGGGCGAACACGACGGCCGCCTGACCGTCCTTCGCCGCGTTGCCGAGGTAGTCCTTCCACGCCGCGCGGAACGGGGTGTCGATGACGAACTCTGCGGTGGCCGGGTCGTAGGTGGCCGTGGTGCCGATGCTCGAGACGTCGGAGCCGTGGCCCGACTCGGTCATGGCGAAGGCGCCGGGGACCGCGAGGCTCATCGCGCCGGGCAGGAACGTCTCGTGGTGGTGCTCGGTGCCGAGGTGCAGGATCGCGGCGCCGAACAGCCCCCACTGCACTCCCGACTTGATCTGGAGCGAGGGGTCGGCCGTGACGAACTCCTCGAACGCGGCGATGTTGCCGCCGTGGTCGTCGTCGCCGCCGAGGTGCTTCGGGAAGGCCCGGTGCACGCTCTTCTCCTTCACCAGGAGGTGCAGCTGGCCGAGGGCGCGCTCGCGATGCGCGTCCATGCCGAGCAGTGGATCGCGCTGGAACTCGGGGCGCGCGGCCAGCGCGCGCGAGTGGCGGCGGGCGTCGGCCCAGCGGCCGAGCAGCAGCTCGCCGAGCGAGGCGACATCGATGCTCGGGGCGGCTGATGCGGCAGCGGAGGGCGCGCTGGCGCCGTCGGTGGTCGTCGTCTGTTCGATCAGATCGGTCATGACATCACACTCCGTGGAAGGTCTCATTCCGACGGTACGTCCGACGCATCCGGTCGTCCAGCGGGTGGTGTGGGGCGACCAAACAGACCCCGGATGCCGCGCGCGCCACTGTGGGAACCCCACAAACCAAGAGGGTCGCCTCTGTAGGTCGTCGCCGGAGTGTAGCCTCGCGTCTAAGGGCCACAGCGGCCCTGGAGCACCTCGATTCCGGGAGCATCATCATGGGCGACAAGTCAGCTCGCAAGAACACCCCCAAGACCGCCGCGTCGAAGACTCTCAAGGAGAAGCGCCTCGACAAGCAGGACAAGAAGGCCGCGACTGAGCGCAGCAACGCCAACACCGACGCGGTGACCAAGGCGAAGGCCAAGCACAGCTGACCTGCCGCTGACCCCTCGGCCGGAGAGCCACCCATGGACGCGGTTCCCGATCGGCGGCGCTGGATCGGCCTGGTCGTCATCAGCGTCGCGGTCGCGCTCATCATCGTCGACTCGACGATCGTCAACGTCGCGATCCCGTCGATCGTCGACGACCTCGGCATCACCTCGACGCAGGTGCAGTGGGTGCAGGAGAGCTACACCCTCGTGTTCGCCGCCCTGCTGCTCGTCTTCGGCTCGCTGGCCGATCGGGTCGGACGCCGTCGGCTGCTGCTGATCGGCGTCGGCATCTTCGCCCTGTCGTCGGTCGGAGCCGCGCTGTCGCTCGACGGCGACCTCCTCATCCTCGCGCGCGTCATCCAGGGCATCGGCGGCGCCATGATCCTGCCGACGACGCTCTCGATCATCAACGCGACCTTCCAGGGTCGCGAGCGCGGAATCGCGTTCGCAGTCTGGGGCTCGACGATCGGCGGCATGGCCGCGGTCGGCCCCCTGCTCGGCGGCTGGCTGACGACCTACTTCTCGTGGCGCTGGGCATTCGGAATCAACGTGCCGCTCGGCATCCTGATCGTCATCGGCGCGCTCGTCTTCGTGAACGAGTCGAGGTCGACCTCGGTGGCTCGGATCGACGTGGTCGGCGCGGCGCTGTCGGTCGTGCTCTTCGCGTCGCTGGTCTTCGGGCTCATCGAGGGACGCACCTACGGGTGGTGGCTGAGCGACGAGCCCCCCGCATTCTGGACGTTCGACATCTCGCCCATCCCGTTCGCCTTCGCGATCACGGTGCTCTCGACCGTCGCGTTCATCGCCTGGGGTCGGCGGCGCGAGCGCCTCGGCCGCAGCTCGATGATCGCCTTCGGGCTGTTCCGCATCTCGTCGTTCCGCAACGGCAACATCGCCGCTCTCATCGTGGCGCTCGGCGAGTTCGGCATCATCCTGTCGCTGCCGCTCTGGCTGCAGAACGTGCTCGGCTACGACGCCCTGCAGACCGGATTCGTGCTGCTGGCTCTCGCGGGCGGCTCGTTCATCTCGTCCGGATTCGCGGGCGCGACGAGCGGCAGGCTGCCGGCCGTGTGGGTGGTGCGCGGCGGGATCCTGGCGGAGATCGTCGGCCTCGTGATCATCGCCGTCGTGATCGGCGTCGACACGCCCTGGTGGGCGATCGCACTCGGGCTGCTCGTGTACGGCTTCGGCGTGGGGCTGGCCACCGCCCAGCTCACCGGCGTGGTGCTGGTCGACGTGCCCGTCGAGCAGAGCGGGCAGGCGTCGGGCACCCAGAGCACCTCCCGGCAGGTCGGGTCGGCGCTCGGCATCGCGATCCTGGGGACGATCCTGTTCACGGCCGTCGGGGCTCAGCTCGAGTCGCGGCTCCCGTCGTCGATCCCCGAGGCCACTCAGACACAGATCGTGGATGCGGTGGTCGACAGCTCCGGGACGGCCATCCCCTCGCTCGAGGCGCAGTCCCCCGAGGCGTACACCGCCGCGCGGGAGGCGTTCAGCGAGGCGACCCGCTACTCGGCCTACGCCGCGGCCGGGTTCCTCGTGCTGGGCCTGCTCGCGACGGCGTCGCTCGGTCGAGGTGGCCGCGACGTCCGAACCGACGCCGAGCTGAACGAGCGAAACCGTCCCTAGAACTCCGGGGGGAAGTCGTCGTCGGGCGGCGGCACGTCGTCCCACGGGACGTCGTCGTCGGGCGCCGAGAAGGCGGGCGCCGATGAGCGAGCACCCGAACGCGCGCCCGGACGCGCGGAGGACGTCCGCGATCCGCGCGACGCCGCGCGCGACCGATCGGCTGACGCCCCGGCCACGCGAGCGGCCGCCGCCGGTGTGCTGGCGGAGGCGGAGTCGTCCGCCGACCCCGACAGGCCCGCCGCCTCGGCCGGGTCGCCCCCGGCGACGACCGCGAGCACGCCGGCCCCGAAGGCCTCGAGCTTCTTCTCACCGACGCCCGAGATGCCGCCGAGCTCGCCGAGGGTCGTGGGGCGGGTGAGCGCGATGCCGCGCAGCGTGGCGTCGCCGAAGACGATGTAGGCGGGAACCCCGGCCTCGCGTGCCACGGCCGCGCGCCAGGTGCGCAGCTGCTCGAAGAGCGGGCGCGCATCGTCGGGCAGCTCCGCTCCGGCGTCACGCTGCCGGGCGGCTCGCGGCGGCGGGGCGGTCTCGCGGCGCAGCAGCACCGTGCGCGACCCGTCGAGCACCGACGCCGACGTCTCGGTGATGACGAGAGTGCCGTAGCCGTCGCTGTTGACGGCGAGCAGCCCCTGCGCCAGGAGCTGCCGCACGACTCCGCGCCACTCCTGCTCGCCGAGGTCGGTGCCGATGCCGTAGGTCTTCAGCTCGGTGTGCGCGTGCTGGCGGATGCGCTCGGTGTCGCGCCCGAGCAGCACGTCGATGACGTGTCCGGCGCCGAAGCGCTGCTGGCGCTCGCGCCACAGCCGCACCACCGTCGACAGCAGCTTCTGGGCGGCGACCGTGCCGTCCCACGACTCGGGCGGGGCGAGGCACGTGTCGCAGTTGCCGCACGCCTCGGACTGCTGACCGAAGTAGCCCAGCAGCTGCACCCGCCGGCACGCCACGGTCTCGCAGAGCGCGAGCATCGCATCCAGGTGCTGCGACTGCCGCCGCTTGTGGGCGGCGTCGCCGTCGCCCTGGTCGATCATGCGTCGCTGCTGCACGACGTCCTGCAGTCCGTAAGCCAGCCACGCCGTCGAGGGCAGCCCGTCGCGGCCGGCGCGGCCCGTCTCCTGGTAGTAGCCCTCGACGCTCTTGGGCAGGTCGAGGTGCGCGACGAAGCGCACATCCGGCTTGTCGATGCCCATGCCGAAGGCGATCGTGGCGACCATCACGACGCCGTCCTCTCGCAGGAAGCGCGACTGGTTGCGGGCACGTGTGGCCGAGTCGAGACCCGCGTGGTACGGCAGCGCCTCGATGCCGGCGGCGACGAGCGCGTCGGCGGTCTTCTCGACGGAAGCGCGCGACAGGCAGTAGACGATGCCCGCGTCGCCCGGATGCTCGGTGCGCAGCAGCGACAGCAGCTGACCCAGCGGCTGGGCCTTGCCGTCGATGCGGTAGCGGATGTTGGGTCGGTCGAAGCTCGCCACGAAGTGCTGGGCGTCGGCGAGGTCGAGGCGCTGGGCGATCTCGCGACGGGTGACGTCGGTGGCCGTCGCGGTGAGCGCGATGCGCGGCACCTCGGGCCAGCGCTCGTGCAGGATCGACAGCTGCAGGTAGTCGGGCCGGAAGTCGTGACCCCACTGCGACACGCAGTGGGCCTCGTCGATGGCGAACAGCGCGATCTGCGAGCGGTCGAGCAGGTCGAGTGCCGACGAGAGCTTCAGCCGCTCGGGCGCCATGTAGAGCAGGTCGAGCTCGCCGGCCAGGAGCGCCTGCTCGACGCTGCGACGCTGGTCGGCATCTTGCGTCGAGTTGAGGAACGCAGCCCGCACCCCGACCGCCGACAGGGCGTCGACCTGGTCCTGCATGAGGGCGATGAGCGGCGAGACGACGACGCCGGTGCCCGGCCGGACGAGCGCGGGGATCTGGTAGCAGAGCGACTTGCCGCCGCCGGTGGGCATCAGCACGAGCGCGTCGCCGCCGGCAACCACCCGGTCGACGATCTCGGCCTGCTCGCCGCGGAACGCGTCGTAGCCGAACACCCGGTGCAGCACCTCGAGCGGGGTCACCGGGGCGGGGGCGGTCGTCGTCACTCAAGCCACTGTACGGGGCGCCGCCGACCGCGGCCCGCCCGGTCGTGACGCGGGAGAACGACGTCGCGGGCCTCCCCTGGGAAGGAGACCCGCGACGTCGTCAGGCGAGGGCCGAGGCCCTAGAGCACCAGCACGAGCGACGGGAATCCGCGCGATCCGACGTAGCCGTCACCCGAGAACCGGGCGGTCAGCAGGTGGATGCCGCGGCTCAGCTTCGGCAGCGTCACGGTGACGCGTCCGTTCGCATCCGCCGTCACCGGCACCGTCGCGACGACCTTGGTGCCGTCGTAGATGGTGACCGTGCCGACCGGCTTCGAGCGATCGGCCGCGATGACCGTCGTCGTGTACTTCACGTCACGGCCGCCGAACGAGAGCAGCTTGTTCGCCGATCCGTACGTCGTGGTCTTCACGGGGGCCGGGGGCACGACGGGCTCGGCCACCGTGATCGGGTAGGACACCGCGGTGCCGCCCGGTCCGCCGATGGTGAGCACCTGGGCCCCGCTCACCCCGGCGGGGACCGTGAACGTCACCGCGGCGCGACCCGACTCGTCGGTCGTATCGACCAGCGTCGCGTCGATCGGAGCCGAGCCGAGGAGCGTCGATCCGAGGCTCAACGTCGCGTTGCCTGCCGCCGGACCACCGCTGCCGGGGTTGGAGAAGAGCAGCGACGACAGCGTGAGCGTCACCGACTCCCCGACCGCGTACTCGGTGCCCGTCGCGGGGGCGCTGGCGGTGACGCCGACCGCGCGCTGGGCGAAGTCGGGCGCCACGGGGCTGTTGGCCGCGAAGTAGTCGACGAACGCATCCAGGTCGATGCGCCCCGAGTCGGCCTTGTTCGCACCGAGCGTGAAGGCGGTGAAGTTGTCGCCGCCCGTCGAGAGGAACGAGTTGGTGACCACCTTGACGACCTGCCCGGACGTCACGGCGACGCCGTCGAGGTACACGGTGCCGATGCGCGAGCCGGATGCTGCGGCCGGGTCGTACGTGTACGTCAGCCCCTCCGAGACGCCGAGCTTCAGGAACGGACGTGCCGCCCCCGCCGGCTGCCACTGCTGCTCGAGCACCTGCCGCAGCTGGTCACCGGTCAGGTCGAGCGTGACCAGCGTGTTGGCGAACGGCTGCACCGTCGCCGCCTCGCGGAACGTGATCGACCCGTCGGGCGCGAATGCCAGGTCGGCACGGATGCCGCCGGGGTTCATGATCGCGACCTCGGCACCCAGGTCGGTCGTCGCCGCCAGCTGCGCATCGGCGATCAGGTTGCCGATCGTCGACTCACCCGCCCGGCTCTCGGCGCCGGCGACGGTCTTGCCGCGCAGCACGTCGGCCGTGACCGAGCCGAGCTGCACCGCACCGAGCACGTCGGCGTTCGCCTTGGCGGCCGCGACGATCGCGGCGACATCGGCATCGGGTGCCGCGGCACCGGGCAGCGGCAGGATGTCGGAGGTCGCGCTGATCAGCTCGTGCGTCTCGCTGTCGACGGTGAGCGTGGTGTGCGCGTACTTCTCGCCGTACTGGCCGGACGAGATGACCGGGCGCACCCTGTCGGTGCCGGGGATCGGGATCTCGTGGTCGTACGCGAGGTGCGTGTGGCCCGAGATGATCATGTCGATGTTCGCGTCGGCACCGGTGACGATGCGACCGAACTTGGAGTCGTTCGTCGCGCTGGCGAGCGCCGGCGTCTCGGCTCCCTCGTGCACGAGCAGCACGATGACGTCGGCCTCGTCGTTGGAGGCGTCGCCGTCGCTGAGCTGGTCGGCGACGCGGTTCACCTCCGCGACCACCGGCTTCACGTCGAGCGTCGCGATGCCGCCCGGGCTGACCAGGGTCGGCAGGTCCTCGGTGACGGCTCCGACGAAGGCGACCTTCACGCCGTCCATGTCGCGGATCTCGTACTGCTGGTACGCCGGCTCGCCGGTCGTCCTGTCGTAGATGTTCGCGGCGAGGTAGGGCCAGTCGGCCTCCTCCAGGATGCGCTCGTCGACGTCCGCGCGGCCCTTGTCGAACTCGTGGTTGCCGAACGAGCTCGCGTCGAGCCCCATGGCGTTGAACGCGTCGATCGTCGGCTGATCGTCGGCGATGAACGACGTGAACGTCGAGGCGCCGATGAGGTCGCCGGCGCCCACGAACAGCGTGTTCGGGTTGGCGGCCTCGTAGCTCTTGACCGTGCCCGCGAGCACCGCGGCCCCGGCGACCGTGGTCCCCTCGGCCTCGAGGCGACCATGGAAGTCGTTGATGCTCAGCAGGTCGATCGTCACCGGCACGGCGGCTGCGCTGACGCCGACCACCACCGGGTCGTGGTCGCTCGCGCGCCACGGGGTGCCCGCCTCGGTGGCCGCGTACGCGAAGCCGCGGTCGCTCCATTCCGCCGAGTTGATGCCCCAGACGCCGACGCCGGTGACCGCGCTGGCGAGCGACGG
Source organism: uncultured Microbacteriaceae bacterium (assembly GCA_964246985.1). Taxonomy (GTDB): domain Bacteria; phylum Actinomycetota; class Actinomycetes; order Actinomycetales; family Microbacteriaceae; genus CAXTSE01. The sequence goes on along the minus strand of CAXTSE010000023.1, from coordinate 38,974 downwards.
GCTCGCGAAGGCGTGGTCGAGCGATCCGAGGGCGCCATTGAAGGAGTAGGTGTACTGGCCGTCGGTGCTCGACGGCACCAGGTCGGTGAAGCCGGCGGCGGTGAGCGCCTGCACCGGGTCCTCGGCGCCGTAGGCGTTGAAGTCGCCGAGCAGGAGCACGTCGTCGCCCTTGGCGGGGTCGGCCGTGATGCCGGCGACGAACGCCACGAGGCGGTTCGCCTGGGCCGTGCGCTCGGTGTTGAAGAAGCCCTGGCCGTCGGCCGGCTCCGCACCGCCGCCGGCTGGAGCCGACTTCGACTTGAGGTGGTTCGCGATGACGGTGACATCGCGTCCGCCGATGTCGAACGTCTGGGCGACCGGCTTGCGGGCGATGCTCCAGACCGCGTCGGTGTCGGCGAAGCTCGCGCCGACGGGCTGGGCCAGCGACGGCTTGAAGATGATCGCGGTCATGATCGCGTCGTTGCCCGGCTCGCTCAGAGCGGCGGGCGAGCGGACGTAGTCCCACGTGCCCGCGCCGGCGGCCTCGTTGAGTCCGGCGACCAGATCGGCGAGCGCGGTGTCGACGGGCTGCCCGAAGGTGGCCGAGTTCTGCACCTCCTCGAGCGCGACGATGTCGGCGCCGAGGCCGTTGATCGCCGAGACGATCTTGGACTTCTGGATCGCGAACTGCGCGGCCGTCGCGGCCCCGCGTGCGTTCGAGTCGACACTCGAGAGCGTCGTGAAGTAGTTGAAGACGTTGAAGCTGCCGAACTGCACGTCGCCGCCGACCACGGGGGCGGATGCGGGGCGCGGGTTGGTCGTCGTGAACGTCGGCTTGTACTCGGCCGGGCTCGCATCCGTCAGCGGGGTCTGCGGCTGCAGGCGCCAGAGGTTGAAGCCGTAGCCGAGGATCATCGCCTTAGCCGGCGCGACGAACGTGTCGCCGAGGCGCACGACGGCGTCCTTGGTCTGGTACGGCTGGTCGCCGACGTGAGCCGCGTTGTCGACGCGGATGCTGTAGCCGTCGTCGACGACGAGGCGGCGGGCCAGGTTGTCGGCGGCGATCGCGACCGCCTCGGGTGAGCCGGCATCCGCGACCTCGGTCGGGACGACGGCCGCGGGTCCGGCGGTCAGCCAGAGCGATCCGAAGTTGTAGAGCTCGTGGGTCGACGCGAGCGTGTAGGTGCCGGTGGGCTGCACGAGCATGCCCTCGAGCGCCTCGCGTGCGGCTCCGACGGCGGTGTCGGGCAGCGGAGCGGGTTCGGGCACGCCGACGCCGGCGGTGACGATCGTGAAGGCGGCGGGCGTGGTCGCGCTGACCTGCGTCTGGCTGCCGTTCTCACCGGCGACGCCCGTGACCTGGATCAGGTCGCCGACGGCGACGACGGGGTTGGCCGCGTTGAAGTAGACGAAGATGCCGTCGCTGGCACCGGGGGTCGCGTCGGCGGCGACGCCACCGGATCCGGCGGTCTGCAGGTACAGACCGCGGTAGTTGCTGGGCTGGCCGTAGTAGCCGGTCACGACACCTTCGACGGTGACGGTCTGACCGAGTATCGGGGTCGCGTCACCGGTCCCCTGCACCGCTGCGATCGGGGTGAGATCGGCGGCGACGGCGGGGGTGGCGACGAGGGTGGTGAATGCAAGGGCTACTGCGGCGGTGACCGCGGCGAAAGGCGTGTACTTCATGACGAGTCGTTGCTCCGATGGTTCGGTGGACAGCGGGTTCGTCGGGTTACCCCCGGACGGGGGCCGGATTTCACCCTATGCGGCGCGCGTGCGATCCGACAAGCGCCGTCGATCTTGTTCACCTGGCGTTTGCGACGGCGATGAGTTCTACCCCCGTACGGGGATCGTCATGCGGCCAGTCCCTCCCGTTCACCGGGACGTCGCCCGCACCTCATCTCCTGGTCCTGCGGCTCGTCGGCCGCGTCCACGTGAGAAGGGGAACCAGACATGAGCACCACCACCAGATCGGCGCGCTGGAGCGCCGCCGCCACGGCCGTCGCCATCGCCGCGGCGACCGTCGTGATCGCCCCGATGGCCGCGGGGGCCGTCGGCAACATCGCGGCCACGAACAGCCCCGACCGCAGCTCTGCGGTCAAGCAGGCCATCACCTCGCAGCGCGCGACCAACGTGATCCTCCTGATCGGCGACGGCATGGGCGACTCCGAGATCACCATCGCCCGCAACTACGCCTACGGCGCCGCCGGCCGGCTCCCCGGCATCGACGCCCTGCCGCTCACCGGCTCGTACACGACCTACTCGGTCTACAAGGACGGCGCGACCCGCGGCCTCCCCGACTACGTCCCCGACTCCGCCGCCACCGGCACCGCCTGGGCCACCGGCTCGAAGACGTACGACAACGCGGTCTCGGTCGACATCGACGGCACAGTGCTTCCCACGATCCTCGAGATCGCGAAGGCCAACGGCTACAAGACGGGCAACGTCTCGACCGCCGAGATCCAGGACGCCACCCCGGCCGTGCAGGTCGCGCACGTCGACCAGCGCAGCTGCTACGGCCCCGACAGCACCACCTGCGGCGACGACGCGCTGATCGCCGGCGGGCTCGGATCGATCAGCGAGCAGCTGCTGAACACGCGTCCCGACGTCACCCTGGGCGGCGGCTCGGCCAGCTTCACGCAGACCGCCAAGGCCGGCCAGTACGAGGGCCAGACCCTCTTCGACCAGGCCGCCGCCCGCGGGTACACCGTCGTCGACACGGCTGCCGAGCTCGGTGGCGTCACGAAGGCCGATCAGACCACCCCGGTCCTCGGACTGTTCACCCCCGGCAACTTCCCGACGCGCTACCTGCCGACTGTGGCGACCGTCGGCGGGGCGAACGTGGCGACCACCTGCGCGGAGAACCCCGCACGCCTCCCCGCGACGCTGTCGCTCGCCAGCCTCACGACGAAGGCGATCGACCTGCTCAAGCAGCCGCGTGGCAAGACGGGCTTCTTCCTGCAGGTCGAGGGCGCGAGCATCGACAAGCGCGACCACTCGGCCGACGCCTGCGGCCAGATCGGCGAGACGATCGACTTCGATGAGGCGGTCCAGGCGGCTCTGGCCTTCGCGAAGAAGGACGGCAACACCCTGGTCATCGTCACGGCCGATCACGCGCACTCGAGCCAGATCGTCGACTCCACTCCGCCGACCTCGCTCAGCACCGCGCTGACCACGAAGGACGGCACGGTCATGAAGATCTCGTACGGCACAGCGGCTCTGGGCGGCTCGCAGCAGCACACCGGCTCGCAGCTGCGCATCGCGGCCTTCGGACCGTGGGCCGCGAATGTCGTCGGCCTGACGGATCAGACGAACACCTTCGGCACGATGACCGGCGCCCTCGGGCTCGAGCTCGACACCGTCAAGCTCAGCCGTGACGCGAAGGTGAAGCTGTCGAAGGCGAACGTCGGTCCCGGCGAGTCGGTCACCCTCACGGTGACGGGCCTCAACGGCGACCGCCAGGCGCGCGTCGAGGGTGTGGACCTGCCCATCACCGACGTGATCGACGGCTCGGCCACCTGGGTCTTCACCGCCCCGACCGACAAGGGTCGCTACGACTACACGGTCACGGGCGTGCAGACCGGCAAGTCGGATCGCGACACCCTGCGAGTGCGCTGACCCGACCCGGTGTGACGGAGTGGGGCGTGATCCGCGAGGGTCGCGCCCCACCTTGCGTGCGCCGTCAGACGTCGGGGATGAGGCGCTTGCCGAGACTCACCGCGGCGTCGACCTCGTAGCCGAGCGCCCGGTAGAAGCCGAGCGCCTGCTCGTTGTCGGCGCGCACCTGGAGGTTGACCTTCGGGCAGCCGCGCTCGAGCAGCACCCGCTCGATCTCTGCCATGAGCGCGCGGGCGTGGCCGGCGCCGCGTTCCTCCGGGGCGACGGCGAGGTAGTTGACCCAGCCGCGGTGTCCGTCGTAGCCCGCCATCGCGCTCGCGACGACCCGCTCATCCGCCTCGCCCACCAGGAACAGCTCGCGCTGCACGGCGAGCTTCCGCTCGATGTCGCGGTGCGGGTCGTTCCACGGGCGCACGAGCCCGCACGCGCGCCACAGCGCGACCACCTGCTCGGTGTCGCGTTCCTCGAAGGGCCGGATGCGCATCCGCCCATCTTGCCCCGCCGCAGTCCGTGAGTTGCGTTCCGTGGCGGGTCTGGGGCCCGCCCGACCCGCCCCAGGACGCAACTCGGGAAGAGGGGTGCGGCAGGGACGACGAAGGCCGCACCCCGGACGGGAGTGCGGCCTTCGTATGCGCTGCGGCTAGTTGCCGGCGAGCTCCGCGATGCGGATGTCGCCGGGGACCACGGAGGTCCACTCGGCCGTGATGTCGGCGCGCTGCAGCAGCTCCTCGGTGCGGCGGCGGCGGTTGCGCGGGACGAGGGTCACCACGGTGCCCTCCTTGCCGGCGCGGCCCGTACGGCCCGAGCGGTGCAGGTACGACTTGTACTCGTCGGGCGCGTCGGCCTGGATGACGAGCGTGATGTCGTCGACGTGGATGCCGCGGGCGGCGACGTCGGTGGCCACCAGCACGTCGACGCGTCCGCTCGTCAGCTTCTCGAGGGCACGCGTGCGGCGCGACTGGTTGAGGTCGCCGTGGATCGACTCGGCACGGATGCCGGCCTCGTCGAGCACGTCGGCGAGCATCTCGGCGAACGCGCGGGTGCGCGCGAACACGAGCTTCTTGCCGGGGCCCGAGGCGAGCTCGATCAGGACCTGCTGCTTGTCGCGCTGGTCCATCAGGAGCACCTGGTGGTCGATCGTCGAGCTGGCCTGGTCCTCGCCGGCGACCTCGAAGACAGCCGGATCGACGAGGTACTTCTCGACGATCTCGGCGACTCCGCGGTCGAGCGTGGCCGAGAAGAGGAGCTTCTGGCCGCCGTTCGAGGTGCGGTCGAGGATCTCCTGGACGGGCTCGGCGAAGCCCAGTTCGCACATGTGGTCGGCCTCGTCGAGCACGGTGATGATGACGCCCGACAGGTCGAGCTTGCCCTGCGCGGCGAGGTCACCGACGCGGCCGGGGGTTCCGACGATGATGTCGACGCCGCGCTGCAGCGCGCCCAGCTGACGGGCGTACGGGACGCCGCCGTAGATCTGCGTGGTGAAGAGTCCGACGCTGCGGGCGATCGGCTGGACGGTGCGGTCGATCTGCAGCGCGAGCTCACGCGTCGGCGCGAGGATCAGCGCGCGCGGTGCGCGGCCGAACTCGCGGCGGCTGCCCGCCTGGTCCTTCTGCAGCTGCAGGAGCCGCTCGACGAGCGGTGCGCCGAAGGCGATGGTCTTGCCGGAACCGGTGCGGCCGCGGCCGAGGACGTCCTTGCCTGCCAGCACATCGGGGATCGTGGCGGCCTGGATCGGGAACGGGCTCGCCGCTCCGAGCTCCGTCAGGACGCGCACGATGTTGTCGCCGAGGCCGAGGTCGCTGAAGCTGATGCCGTCGACCTCTCCGGCCTCGACGGCCTGGGACTCGAGGCGCTCGAGCACGACATCGTCCTGAGGAGCGCGCTTGGTGGCGCTGTCGCTGTAGGTGCTGGCGTTGCCGCCGTAGGCGCCGCCGCGGGGAGCGCTGTCGCGGTCCCAGCTGCGGGTCTGCGGACGGGCGGCGCGGTCGTAGCCGCGGGCCGGGCGGTCGTCGTAGCTGCGAGCCGGGCGCTCGGTGCGCGCGTCGCGGTCGTAGGAACGAGCGGGGCGGTCGCCGTCGCGGGCCGGACGCGGTGTCCATTCACGACGCTCGCCGGAGTCACGCGCACCCGAGTCGCGTGCCGGGCGGCTGTCGCGGTCATAGGAACGGGCAGGACGGTCGTCGTTCGACCGGGCCGGGCGCTCGGTGCGCGCGTCGCGGTCGTAGGAACGAGCCGGACGATCGCCGTCGCGGGCCGGACGCGGGGTCCACTCGCGACGCTGACCGCCGGTCGTGCTCGAGCGGTCCTCGCGAGCGGGACGCTCGGTGCGTGCGTCGCGGTCGGTGCGGTCGGTGCGGTCGTAACTGCGGGCCGGACGGCTGTCGCGGTCGAACGAACGCGCCGGGCGCTCGGTGCGCGCATCGCGGTCGTACGAACGCGCCGGGCGGTCGTCGCCGCGAGCCGGGCGGGCGTCGCGGTCATAGCGGTCGTTGCCGCGGTCGGAACCGCGCGCGGGGCGCTCGTTGCGGTTCCAGGCGCTGCCCTTCTCGCGGGGCTCCCAGTTGGGGCGGCCATCCGTGGCGCGACCGGCGCCGGCACCGCGCGGTGCCGCACCGCGAGGTGCCGCGCCGCGGGACTCGCCGCCGCGGGGACGCTCGGCCTGGTGGCCGCGCGCCGCGCGCTCGTCGGGGTTCCAGCGGGCCTTCTTGTGGTCCGCTGCGCCGGCCGACGTGGCATCGCCGGCACGGTGGCCGCGGTGCTTGGCGCTCTTGCTGCCGGGCTTGAAGCTGCCGGCGTCGGAGCGAGGGGTGCGGTTGGAGCGCGCGGGCGCGCCGTTGTTGGAGTTGTAAGGCATAGGTATAGGTACTTTCCGGTGTTCTGAACAGAGTGCACCGCGATGCGATCCGCCTGGATGGGGCGGGTGCGTGCGATGAGATCCCGGGCGGTACTGACCGGGGCCGTTTTCCTGAAGTGGAATCCTCGCTGAGAGATGTCGCAGCGATCCGGCCCGATCGACATACATGGTGCAGTGCGTGACACGGTCACGCGCGTCGAGAGCCGACCTACCGACACTAGCCGACATCCGGCGAAAGCACACCACCGATGGGCATTAGGCTCCGACATCATGCCCGCCACCCGAACGCGCCTGCTCGCCGCAGTGTGCGCGGGCGCGGCATCCGTCGCTCTGGTGCTCGGCGGATGCACGCCGACCGGCGACGAGGCGGAGCAGATCACCGGGCAGGTCGTGTCGACCAACCCCGAGCTGGCCACGAACCCCGACATCCCGGTCGCCGAGGACATCGCCTACGGCGCAGCGGGCGGCCAGCAGCTGCTGCTCGACGCTTGCCTGCCGCCGACCGACGGCGAGGGGGATGCCGACGAGGCTGAGCCTCGCCCCGCGATGCTGGTGGTGCACGGCGGCAGCTGGACGCGCGGAGACAAGGCCGACATCGCCTGGCGCGCGGTCTGCCAGTGGCTGGCGTCGGAGGGCTATCCGACCTTCTCGATCAACTACCGCCTCGCCCCGCAGTTCCCCTTCCCTGCCGCGTTCGAGGATGTGCGGACCGCCGTGCGCTGGCTCCGCGCCGATGAGCAGGTAGCTCGCTTCGACATCGACCCGGATCGCATCGGCGCGTTCGGCGGATCCGCCGGCGGCAACCTCGTCTCGCTTCTCGGCACGACGGGGTCGGGCGACCAGACCGTCGGTGCGCGGGTCGCTGCCGTCGTCGACCTGAGCGGGCCGATCGACCTCACCGGCGTCTCGGCGAGCGACGACTTCGTGCCGGTGCAGCTCGCCTACCTCGGCTGCGTCTCGGCGGATGCGTGCCCGGCCGCTCGCGCAGCGTCACCCAACCTGTTCGTCGACTCGGGCGATCCGCCCTTCTTCGTCGGGCACTCGACCGAGGAGAAGATCCCGCTCGCACAGTCGGAGCTCTTCGTGACCGCGTTGCGTGCGGCCGGCATCGACACCCGCTTCGTGACCGTCGATGGCCCCCTGCATTCGATCGCGATGATCGACGCGGGTCTCAAGGACCGCATCGTCGACTTCCTCGACGAGAAGCTCCGAGGCCCCGTGGTCTCGGTCGCGGACGTCCCCGAGACGGCCGACGCCGCGGGCTAGGCCGGCGGGATCAGCGGCGGAGCCGGAGGTGTCGGCGGGGCCGGCGGCTGCGGCGGGACCGGCGGCTGCGGTTCACCCTGCTCGGTCATCCCGGTCTGCTGCGGCGGCTGGGCGGGCTGACGCGGGAAGGGCGGAGGAGGCGTCAACGGCCCGGCACCCGTCGGCGCGGGTGGGACGGCGGCCGGGGGCGGAGTGAGCGGCGTCGCGGGACCGGCCGGCGCTGTCGCGGGGGCGGCGCTCGGCGTGTACGGGTTCGGCCAGGCCGCCGCGGGCGGCGGGGTCTGCGGAGGCGGCGTCTGCTGCGGCGGCGCGACGGGAGGCTGCGGCGGCGCGACCGGGGGCTGAGGTGACGCCGGCGCCGGCGCAGGCTGAGCGGGCGCGAACGGGCTGGCGGGCGCGGGCGCGAACGGGCTCGCGGGCGCAGCCGTCGGTTGGGCGGGCGCCGCGGGGCTCGCCGGTGCCGGTGCGGGTCGGGCAGGCGTCGGCGGTGCGAAGGTGCCCGGTGGGTACGTCAGCGGTGCCGGTGTGGCCGGCGGCTGGCTCGGAGGCGGCGACGACGGGGGTGCCGCAGGGGGCGGCGGGGAGACGGGGGCAGGCCACGGCACGCGCTCCGGCGCGACGGGGGCAGGGCCGGGCGTCGGGCTCGGCGTCGGCGCAGAAGCCGGCGCCGGTGCGGATGTCGGCGCGGGTGCCGCAGCAGGCGCGGGCAGCATGGTGGGTGCGGCAGTCGGCGCGGGAGCGGAGCTGAGCGAGTCGGCCGTCGCGGTGCCGGCCGAGCTGCTGGCCGACGGTGTGCCCGCCGGCGCGACAGGCGGCTCGGGCAGCGGAGGGGCGGCCGCGGTGCTCGCCTGCGAGGCCGGCACGGGTGCCGAGGGCGTCGAGGCCGCCGGAGGGGTGGGCAACGACGGCGCGACGAACGCGGCGCCCGTCGGCAGCGACGGCGGCGAGGACGGGGTCGAGGCCTCGTCAGCCGGCACGGCCGACGGCCTGCCCGCGGCCAGAGCCGCCTCCTCCGCCTGGCGACGCTTCAGCGCGCGCTTGTCCTCGGTCGACATGCGCGGTGCCTTCTCGGGCTTGGCCGGCTTCTCGTGCTTGGGAGTCTTCTCGGCCCGCGCAGGCTTCTCGCCGCGAACCCGCGAGACCCGTGCGCCGTCCGGCTCTCCGACCGCCCGCGGGTCTCCGCCCGCGAGGACGGCCCGCCGATCCGCCCTTCGTTCCCCCGCACCCTCGACCACCGAGTACAGCGACGGCAGGACGACGAGGGTCAGCAGGGTCGACGAGATCAGACCGCCGATGACGATGATCGCGAGCGGCTGCGAGATGAATCCGCCGTGCCCGGTGATGCCGAGCGCCATCGGCACGAGCGCGAAGATCGTGGCGAGAGCGGTCATGAGGATGGGCCGCAGACGTCGTGAGGCCCCGTGCACGACGGCGTCGGCGACCTTCATGCCGCGCTCGCGGTACTGGTTGACCAGGTCGATCAGCACGATCGCGTTGGTGACGACGATGCCGATGAGCATCAGCAGTCCGATGAGCGACGGCACGCCGAGCGGCACGCCCGTGGCGAGCTGCAGCAGCACCGCGCCGGTCGCGGCGAACGGCACCGAGATGAGCAGCAGCAGCGGCTGCCGCAGGCTGCGGAAGGCCGCCACCATCACGGTGTAGACGATGAGGATCGCGGCGAGCAGCGCGAGTCCGAGCTGCTGGAACGCCGTGTTCTGGTCTGCCGTGACGCCGCCCAGCTCGGCGGTCGCGCCGTCAGGAAGGTCGAGTCCGTCGACGGCCGTCTGCACCGAGGCCGAGGCCGTGCCGACGTCGTCGCCGTTGGGGGTGATCGTCACGGTGGCGCTGCGTACCCCGCGGATCGTGGTGATGGTCGACGGGCCGTCGACCTGCTCGACGTCGGCGAGGGTCGACAGCGCGACCGGCCCGTTCACGGTCGGGATCTGGAAGTCGCGCAGCTGCTGGATCGTCACCGGCGCGGTCGAATCGGTGATGTAGATCTGCAGCGTCTTGGCGTCGACGACGACGGATCCGACGGCCGCCGGGAGCATGGCGTTCGTCACGATCCCCCCGACCGCGATCTCGCTGAGTCCGGCCGCTGCCGCCGCCTGCCGGTCGACCTGGATCGCGATGTACGGCTGCACGACGGCGAGGTTGCTCTCGGCCTGCTCCGTCACCGAGAGGTCGCGCACCGCGGTCAGCACCTCGTCTGCCGCCTGGTCGAGGGTCTCGGCGTCGGGCGCCTGGATGTTGACCTCGATGTCGCTCGAGGCGAACGCGGATCCGCCCGACTGCACGGTGACCTCGCCGACCTCATCGGCGTCGAGGCCGTCGATCGCCTCGCGGATGTCGCTCTGCAGGACCTCCTGGTCCGCATCCGGATCGGTGGTGATCGAGTAGGTCGTGTCGCCGCCCCCGCCGAACGCGGCGCGCAGCGAGCTGCCGCTCGACCCGATCGACAGCTGCACGATCTCGACACCGTCGACGGCGCGCAGACGGTCCTCGACCGTGGTCGCGGCCGTGTCCTGCGCCTCGAGGCTGGTGCCGGCGGGCAGCGCCTGCGACACGGTGATGGTGTTCTGCCCGCTGTCGCCGATGAAGTTCGTCTTGAGGGTCGTGGCGAGGAAGCCGCTGCCCACGAGCACGAGGAGAGCGAGGACCAGCACGATGGCCGGGAAGCGCAGGGTCCAGCGGATGACCGGCAGGTAGGTCTTCTGCAGGCGCGACGGGGTGTCGAGCTCGTCGACACCGTCACGCTGAGCAGCCTGCTGCTCGGCGATCTGCGCCTCGCTCGGCGACTTCAGGAACCAGTATGCGAGCACCGGCACGATCGTCAGCGAGACGAACAGCGACGCGGCGAGCGCGATGGTCACGGTGAGGGCGAACGGGCGGAACAGCTCGCCCGTGATGTCGCCGACGAGCGCCAGGGGCAGGAACACCGCGACGGTCGTGACCGTGGAGGCGGTGACCGCGGTCGCCACCTCGCGCACGCCGGTCTGGATCGCCTCGAGCTTGGACTTGCCGAGGCCGAGATGCCTCTTGATGTTCTCGATGACGACGATCGAGTCGTCGACCACACGCCCGATCGCGATGGTGAGCGCGCCGAGCGTGAGGATATTGAGGGTGTAGCCGGTCGCCAGCATCCCGATGAACGTCAGGAGCACCGAGACCGGGATCGAGATGGCCGTGACGATCGTCGATCGGATCGACAGCAGGAACACGAAGATGACGATGACCGCGAAGCCGAGCCCGAGCAGGCCCTCGGTCGCGAGCGCTTCGATCGACTGCTGGATGAACGGCGCCTGGTCGAACACGACGGTGAAGGTGGTGCCGTCGCCGACCGCCTCCTCGAGGCCGGGCAGCGCATCCTGCACCGCCTCGGAGACGTCGACGGTGTTGCCCGCGGGCGTCTTGGTGACCGCGATCGTGAGGGCGGGCTCGCCGTTGACGCGCGAGATGCCGGTGACGGGATTGTCGATGACCGCGACGTCGGCGATGTCGTCGATCGTCAAGGTGGGGAGCGAGACAGTGCCGGCCTCGGGATCGATCACGGGGTCGCCGCTTCCGCCCAGCACCGGCAGGGCGGCGATGTCCTCGGCGCTGCCCAGCCGCTGACCGGCCTGCACGGTGAGGGTCGAGTCGTCCTCGGTGATCTGGCCGGCCGCGAGGAGCACGCCATTGGCGTCGAGCGCGTCCCGGATCGCCTGCGAGGTGAGGCCGTTCTCGGTCAGTGCCGCGGCATCCGGCGTGATGGTGACGCGCTTGCCCGAGGTGCCGAGCAGGCTCGCCTCACGCACCCCGTCGATCTGCTGGAGGTCGGTGATCGTCGACGACTCGAGGCGGGCCGACAGCTCGTCGGGGTCGAGGCCGCTGGTGACCGCGATCTGGATGACGGGCAGGTCCTCGATCGATCCGGTGATGACCAGCGGGTCGACGGCGGCGGGCAGCTGCTGGCCGAGCCGGTTGATGGCCAGCTGCACCTTCTGCTCGGCAGTGGCGATGTCGGTGCCGTACACGAACGAGGCGGACACCGTGGAGGCACCCGACGTCGAGGTCGCGACGGTCGATTCCAGCCCCGCGACGCCTTGGATCGCGGTCTCGATCGGGGTCGACACGTCGGTCTCGACCACATCGGGGCTCGCGCCGGGGTAGGCGGTGACGACGACCAGCTGCGGGAAGCTGACCGACGGGATGAGCTCCTGCTTGAGCGTGGTCAGCGCGATGCCGCCGAAGATGCCCACGACGATGGTGAGAAGAGCGATGAGCGCCCGGTTGCGCAAGCTGAAAACCGAAAGCAGATGCACGTCGACTCCTGATCAGGGTGGCATCGCCGATGCGACGACAGAGCGCACGCCACCGTGCACCCTCTCAGTATCGCCCGCGGTCCCGGCCGCCCGTACTCCCGCGGGATGATCCACAGGTCACGGCATGGTCACGGAGCGGGAGCGCGCCGACCGGGGCGCGCGCCGGTCAGACCACCGCGGCGAGGTCCTCCTGGCCGACCATGTTCGGGTTGCGCGCCACATCCGCCCAGGCGGCGGCGAGCGCCGAGACCGCGCGCGTGATCTGCTCGGGCGGCAGGCTGAACGGGATGCGGATGAACCGCTCGAAGACCCCGTCGATGCCGAAGCGCGGCCCGGCGGCGATCACGAGGCCGTGGTTGCGCGATGCGAGGGCGAGCTGCGAGCTGAGCGGGGCCTCGAGGTTGACCCAGACGGTGAGTCCGCCGGGCGCGTGCGGCACGTGCCACTGCGGCAGCTTCCGATGCAGCTCGGCGACGAGGTGGTCGCGGCCGGCGCGCAGGTAGGCGCGGCGCTCCTGGAGGATGGCGTCGTACTCTGCCATCAGCTCGACGAGCACGAGCTGCTCGAACACGGGCGTGCCGAGGTCGCTCGTGAAGCGCAGGCGTGCCGCCCGCTGGATCAGCTCGCGATCGGCGCGGATCCAGCCGAGCCGCAACCCGCCCCAGATCGTCTTGCCGACCGATCCGATGGTGACCGCGCGACCCTGCGCCGCGAACGGCAGGCGCGCCGGCTGACCGTCGAGCCCGAGCTCGCCCATCGTCTCGTCGATGAGCAGCGTCGTGCCCTGCCGCTCGGCCAGGTCGATCGTGCGGGCGCGCAGCTCGTCCGACATGGACCGCCCGGTCGGGTTGTGGAAGTCGGGCATGAGGTAGCCGAGAGTCGGGCTGGTGCGCTGGAAGGCCTGCTCGAGCGCGAGCTCGTCCCAGCCCTCGTCGGTGGTCACCGACACCGGCACGAGTCGTGCGCCTCCGGCCTTCAGCGCTTCGAACGCGTGCGGGTAGCTCGGCGACTCGACGAGCGCGCGGTCTCCGCGTGAGAGAAGGGTGCGAGCCAGCAGGCCGATCGCGTGCTGGGCGCCGATCGTGACCATGATCTCGTCTGCATCCGTCGGCAGGCCGCGCGCCGTGTAGCGCTCGGCGAGCGCCTGGCGCAGCACCCGCAGGCCCATCGGATCGAAGCCGGACTCGTCGAGGAACGACGGCAGGAGCGCCGCCGCCCGCTGCGCGGCGTCGGCCACGACCGGCACCGCGGGCAGGGTGGCCTTGCTGAAGTCGAGGAAGTCGGGGGCCACGATCGGATCGACGGCCGCGGTACCGCGCGACGGCATCCGCACGACGCTGCCCGACCCGCGCACGCTGTCGAGGTAGCCCGACCGGCGCAGCTCCGCGTACGCGGCCGACACCGTCGTGCGACTCAGCTGCAGCTGGGCGGCGAGCTCGCGCTCGGCGGGCAGGCGGGTTCCGAGGGCGAGGCGTCCGTCGAGCACCAGCAGGCGGATGCGGTCGGCCAGCGCCTGGTAGGCCGGACCGGAGCTGGAGGTGCGCCAGGCCTGCAGCAGGTGGGTGAGGGATCGCGCCGAGAGAGAGTTCACCCGAGCCACCCTAGCGCTATTGGCACCTTGTGAGAAGTCCAATCTGCCCTTTGGATAGCACCATGACGCAATTGGCCACCCTCACCCGTACCCCGCGGCTCACCTGGAGTCGACGGATCGCGCAGCTCGCCCTGGGCCTCTTCCTCTACGGCTTCGCGATCGCGCTCATGGTGCGAGCAGGAATCGGCGTCGGCCCGTGGGACGTGCTCGCGCTCGGCGTCGTCGCCCACACCGGGTGGGACTACGGGCTCGTCACCAACCTGATCGGCGCGGCCGTGCTGCTGCTGTGGATCCCGATCCGCCAGCGGCCCGGCGTCGGCACCGTCCTCAACGTCCTGCTGATCGGGCCGAGCGCGTCGGTCGGACTCGCGCTCATCCCCCAGCAGACGGTGCCGTGGATGCAGGGGCTGGTCTTCGCGGGCGGCCTCGCGCTGCTGGCGGTCGCGACCGGCCTCTACATCGGAGCGCGGCTCGGCCCCGGTCCGCGCGACGGGCTCATGACCGGCCTCGTGAGGCGCACCGGCTGGAAGGTGTGGGTGGTGCGCACCGGCATCGAGGTGTCGGTGCTGCTCGTCGGCTGGCTGCTCGGCGGCCAGGTCGGCGTCGGCACGCTTGCCTTCGCGCTGCTCATCGGTCCGATGGTGAACGTGACGCTGCCGTTCTTCCGAGTGCCCGAGGAGCGCGCACGCCGCCCCTGAGGACGCGTCAGAGCGTGCGCTCGGCGTAGACCGCGAGCGCATCGCGCACGAACGCGGCACCCGTCGCGCCGCCGTAGTTCTTCGCGAAGCGGTCGTCGGCGACGTACATCTCGCCGAGCCCCGTGAGGTAGCCGGGATCGAGACGACCGTCGGAGGCGCGCGGCACGTCCGGCACAGACGACAGCCAGTCGTACTGCCGCTGCGCGAGCCGCTGGCCGGCCTCGCCGCCGGGCTCCTCGCCTGCAGCCGCGGCCGCCGCCCAGTCGGCGGCGAGCTGCGCCGCATCCGCCCGGAACGCCGCCTGCTCGACCGCCGACCTGCTCGTCCACCACGCATCCCCGGACGCGTACGCGTCGGCGCCCCACCGCGTCGCCACCTCCTCCTCGTACTCGGTGTGATCGAACCCGTCGAACATCTGCTCGGCCATGGGACTCCGCCCTTCCTCTATCTCGGTGATCGTGTGCTCGACGCTGGCGATCTGCCGGTCGAGCCGTTCCTTCTCCTGTGCGAGCCAGCCGAGGTGCGCGCCCAGCGCCCGCGCGTCGTCGGTGCGACCCGACAGCACCCCGGCGATGGCCGGGATGCCGAGGCCGAGGTCGCGAAGCAGCAGCACGCGCTGGAGCCTGACCAGCGCATCCGCGTCGTAGTAGCGGTAGCCGTTGTCGCCGACGCGCGTGGGCGGCACCAGGCCGACCTCGTCGTAATGACGCAGCGTGCGGCTCGCGGTGCCCGCCAGCTTCGCCACCTGCTGGATGCTCCACTCGGCTCGGTCGCGATCGCTCATACCTCGACGGTAGATGTTGACGCTGCGTCAAGGTCAAGCTGTCATCGGAAACTCGTGCTTGCGCCCATGCAACTCGCGATATATCGTGAGCTCATCATTCGAGATATATCGCGAGTTCGAGCGAAGGGAGGCCACCGATGGCCCAGGAGAAGTGGCTGGTCGACGGCCCCAAGACGATCGACATCGGCGGTGCCGCCAAGCTCAAGGTCGGCCTGGTCGGCGGGCAGATCGACATCATCGCCCACGACGAGCCGGGCGTCCGCGTCGAGGTGCACGGGGTCAGCGGCAAGGACCTGAAGGTCAGCGTCGACGGCGACACCGTGGAGATCGACCACCCGCAGCTCGGGTGGGACAACTGGTTCGAGGTGTTCACGAACTTCCCCGGCCGCGCGACCGCCGACATCAGCGTGATGGTGCCCCGCGAGATCCGCGTCAAGCTCGGCGTCGTGCGCGCCGCGGTGCTCGTCACCGGGGTCACCGGCCCCGTCGACCTCAGCACCGTGAGCGGCGAGCTGGTGGCGGATGCGATCGCCGGCGACCTGCAGATCAACACGGTCAGCGGCGAGGTCACCGTGCGCGACCACGCGGGCAAGGTGCTGGTGAACAGCGTCAGCGGCGACCTGACGGCGAGCGGCAGCATCACGACGCTCAAGGGCGACAGCGTGAGCGGCAGCGTCTACCTCGACCTCCGCGGGGTAGCCGACGAGGTGCGGGTCAACACGGTCAGCGGCGCGGTGACAACCCGACTCGACTCCGGTGTGCCCGCGGCGTACTCGTTCGCCACGGTCGGCGGGCGGCTGCACGTCGATGGCGGCGACATCCGCGGTGTGCGCGGTCAGTACACGGGACGCTTCGGGGAGCTCGAGGGCCGCTGGAGCGACCTGCGCATCAACACCGTCGGCGGCGACATCACGGTGCTGCACACGTCGCGGGCGACCGCCGACGCCGACGCGCGCGACGCGGACGCCGCCTCATGACCCCGCCCGTCTTCGCCCACGGCCACCTGCGCCTGTACCTGCTGAGCCTGCTGGCCGAGCGTCCGATGCACGGCTACGAGCTGATCCAGGCGCTCAGCGACCGGTTCGGCGGCACCTATGTGCCGAGCGCCGGCACCATCTACCCCCGCCTGAGCAAGCTCGAGGAGGAGGGCCTCGTCACGAAGGAGGCGGACGGCCGCAAGACGGTCTACGCCATCACCGACGCCGGCCGCGCCGAGCTCGCCGCCCGTGAGTCCGACCTCGACGGGATCGAGACGGAGCTCTCGGATTCGGTGCGCCGTCTCGCGGACGAGGTGCGGTCATCCGTCACCGAGGCCATGAAGACGTTGCGGGCCGACCTCGCCTCCGCCGCACGGGACACCGACTTCGAGGTGCGGAACGGCCGCGCCGACGGTCCGCGGGCCGACGAGCGCACGGAGACGCGAGCCCTCGTGCACGCCGCCGAGACGGCGATCACCGAGTTCCGAGCCGACGTGCGCGCCGAGCTTCGGATGCGGGCCGCGAAGGGACCGCTGCCCGCAGAGGCGGTGGAGCTGCTCACGGCGCGCCTGGGCGAGCTGCGTCGCGACGTGACGGCGGCGCTCCGCGGGCGGTAGGCCTCAGGAGCCGACCACGACGGTCGCGTACAGCTCCTCGTCGTGCACGATGCGGGGGCTGAAGCCCGCGCGGGAGAACAGGTCGGCCGTGCGGTCGGACTGCTCCTCGCTGGTCTCGACCAGCAGCGCCCCGCCCGGCGCCAGCCATGCGGGCGCCTCGGCGATCACCCGGCGCTGCAGGTCGAGGCCGTCCTCTCCGCCGTCGAGAGTGAAGAGCGGCTCGTGCTCGCGGGCCTCGCGCGGCATGAGCTCGACCTCGGCGCTCGGCACGTAGGGGGCGTTCGCCACGACGACGGCGAGCGTCCCGCGCAGGTGCGCGGGCAGCGGCGCGTACAGGTCGCCCTCGAAGACGTGCTCCGGTGGCAGGTTGCGGCGCGCAACCCGCACGGCGACCGGATCCAGCTCGGCCGCGTAGACGTCCGCCCGCGGGACGCGCGCGACGAGGGCACCCGCGATCGCGGCGACGCCCGCGCACAGCTCGACCACCGCATCCCCCGGTCCGAGCACCGCGGCCGCCTCGCGCACCAGCAGCTCGCTGCGGCGACGCGGCACGAACACCCCCGCTTCGACGGCGAAGCGGTGCCCGTCGAACTCGACCCATCCGACGATCACCTCGAGCGGCTCCCCCGCGATCCGGCGTCTCAGCATCGACTCGAGCGCGGCGTCGCTGTCAGCGGACTCACGCAGGACGCGCGCCTCGTCTTCGGCGAACACACAGCCCGCCGCGCGCAGCCGCTCGACCAGCGCATCCTCGATCACGGGCCGATCCTACGGAGGGGCTGCCGGCCTGGTTGACAGGCCCTATCGCAGGAGTACGATTCCCCCTCGTGACTGATCTAGACCGGTCGCCCGAGGCCCGGTCGCCCAAGCGCTGGATCATCGGCGATCCCCTGCCCTCCGACAAGCTCGAGGGCCAGCTGCTGCCCAAGCACCTGGCGCTGCCGATCTTCGCCAGCGACCCCCTCTCGTCGGTCGCGTACGCGCCGCAGGAGCTGCTGATGATCCTGCTGCTCGGCGGGCTCGCGTTCCTCAGCCTCGCCCCGTGGGTCGCGCTGGCGGTCGTGGTGCTGCTCGTCGTCGTGGTGCTCAGCTATCGCCAGCTCATCAAGGCATACCCGTCGGGCGGCGGCGACTACGAGGTCGCGAGCAAGAACCTCGGCGAGAAGGCGGGTCTTGTCGTCGCGAGCGCGCTGCTCGTCGACTACGTGCTCACCGTGGCCGTGTCGGTCGCATCCGGGGTCGACAACATCATCTCGGCGCTGCCCGAGCTCAACCCCTACCGCGTCGAGATCGCCGTCGGCTTCGTCGTCATCCTGGCGGCCGTCAACCTCCGCGGCGTGCGGGAGTCGAGCAAGGCCTTCGCGATCCCGACCTACTTCTTCATCGCGTCGATCGCGTTCATGGTGGTCACCGCGCTGATCCGCACCGCCGCCGGCGACCCGCCGATCGCCGAGAGCTCGATGCTGTCGGTGCAGGCGGAGAGCCTGACGCAGGCCGGGTTCATCCTGCTGCTGCTGCGCGCGTTCGCCAGCGGATGCGCGGCCCTGACCGGCGTCGAGGCCATCTCGAACGGCGTCCCGGCCTTCCGTCGCCCGAAGATCCAGAACGCCCAGAAGACGCTCGTCGTGATGGGCGGCACCGCGATCGTGCTGTTCTCCGGCCTGGTGGCCGTCGCCCTCATCGCGCAGGTGCACTACCTCGACTGCACGGAGGACGTGCTCGCAGCGCTCGCGCAGTGCGGGGCGGACGGCGGCACCCCGCAGCGCAGCCTGATCGCCCAGATGGCCTCCGCCACGTTCGGCGACGGCACCATCGTGTTCTTCATCATCCAGGCGGTGACGGCGGCCGTGCTGCTGCTCGCGGCCAACACCGCGTTCAACGGGTTCCCGCTGCTCGGCTCGGTGCTCGCGACCGACCGCTACGCGCCCAAGTCGCTGGCCACCCGCGGCGACCGTCTCATCTACAGCAACGGCGTGCTCGCCCTGTCGGTGACCGCCATCGTGCTGCTGATCATCTTCCGCGCCGACGTCACCCAGCTCATCCAGCTCTACATCATCGGCGTCTTCGTCTCGTTCACGCTCGGCCAGACGGGCATGGTGCGCCACTGGCTCCGGATGCTGCGCGAGGGCTGCGCAGACCGCGGTGCCGTCTACCGCGGGCTCGCCATCAACGCCGTCGGTGCGCTCATGACCGCGAGCGTGCTCCTCATCGTGACGGTGACCAAATTCACCCACGGCGCGTGGATCGTCTTCGTGATCATGCCGATCCTGTTCTTCCTGATGCTCGGCGTGAACCGGTACTACCGCGACGTCGACAAGGAGATCGAGGCGGATGCGACGACCACGTTCGGCGCGGACGGCGACCACGCTGTGGTGCTGGTCGGCCGCATGCAGAAGCCGGTGCTGAAGGCTCTCGACTACGCGATCGCCGCGCGCCACGAGACGATCGAGGCCGTGCATGTCTCGATCGACGACGAGGCGACCGCCCGTCTCGAGCGCGACTGGGTCGAGCACAACATCCAGGTGCCGCTGACGGTGCTCGAGTCGCCGTACCGCGACATCAGCATGCCGCTCATCAAGTACATCAAGCAGCGCAGGGCCGACAACGGGTCCGAGGTCGTGACGATCTACACACCGCAGTACATCGTGGGCCACTGGTGGGAGAACCTGCTGCACAACCACAAGGCCCGCCGCATCCGCCACAAGCTGGCGCTGGTGCACGGCGTGGTCATCGCGCTCGTGCCGTGGCTGCTCGACTCGTCGACGCTGATCTACGGGCGCCGGTCGCGGCCTCTGCCCGGACAGGATCGTCGTGGCGAGCCGCTGCGTCCGGTGATGCGGAAGCCCATGCCGCCCGCCGCGGCGCGCGCGAAGGCGAAGGCCGCGGCGAAGACGCCGGCTGGCACCGGGACGAAGTCCGCGGGCGCCGGGGCCGGTGCCGGTGCCGGCGGGCGCGCGCCCGCCGCGGTCAAGCCGACGGCGTCGAAGACTCCGCGAGCCCCGAAGGCCCCATGACGATCGTCGCCGTGCTGATCGGCGGGCTGGTGGGCTCCGGACTCCGGCTGGGGATCGACGCGCTCATCCCGCACGGCGACGACCAGTTCCCCCTGTCGACGCTGCTCATCAACGTGGCCGGGGCGTTCGTGCTGGGACTGCTGGTCGGCCGGGTGTGGCCCACGGCGTCCGCTGTGCTGCGAGCGGGCCTCGGGACCGGCCTCATGGGATCGTTCACGACCTTCTCGGCCGTCGTCGTGTCACTCGCGACGCTGACGACGGCGGGCGAGCCCCTGCTGGCTCTCGCCTACCTCGCCGCCACCCTCCTCCTCGGATCCGGTGCCGCGGCTCTCGGGCTGCGCCTCGGCGGCTGGTCTCCCGACGCTCGCGTTCGCGCCCCGCTCCCGACGGCCGACGAATGACGCCCGGAATCGTGGCCGCGGCTCTCGCGGCCGGCGCCCTGGGCGCGCTGGTGCGGCACCTGGTGTCCCGGCGCGTCGCCGCATCCGGTGGTCGCCGCCCGGCGGGCGTGCCCGTGGCCGTGCTGATCGTGAACGTCGCGGGTTCGTTCATCGGGGGCGCGGCGCTCGCGCTGGCGCAGCAGCTCGACGCACCCGACCTGCGCTACGTGCTCCTGAGCGGTCTGGCCGGGGGCCTGACGACGTTCAGCACGTTCAGCGTCGAGACGATCCAGCTGATCGCGGAGGGCCGCCTGCGCACGGCGCTCGCGAGCGTCGCGGCGAATCTCGCGGGCGGCCTGCTCGCGGTGGCGGCGGGCTGGGCGCTCCTCACGGCCGTCGTGCCGCTCGTCGCCCCCTGAGCCTCCGGCGCGCATCGCGTGTGCCCCGCGCGCGTCCCTGTCCGTGCTGGTTGCGCGTCCCGGTCGCCGAGTTCCGTTCCGTGGTGGGTGTCGGGGGCGCGCAACCCGCCACGGAACGCAACTCACCGCGCGGGGTCCGGAGCCGGACCGCTCAGCGCTTCGGCCAGTGCCACGGCGGCGCATCCAGGATGCCCTGACCGGCGAGCACCGTCTCGCCGGTCTCCTTCCTCAGCTCGTGCACTCGCGCGCCCGCCTCTCGCAGCGAGGCGACGAGCGCCGGGGCGTGCGACACCACGACGACCTGCGAGCGCTCCGCGGCATCGGCGATGAGAGCGGCGAGCGGCTCGAGCAGGCTGGGATGGAGGCTCGTCTCGGGCTCGTTGAGCACGAGCAGCTCGGCGGGTCGCTCGCTGAGCAGCGCGGCGACCCAGATCAGGTAGCGGAGCGTCCCGTCCGAGAGCTCGTCGGCCGCCAGCGGACGCAGCAGCCCGGGCTGGGCGAGGCGCAGCTCCAGTCGTCCGCCGTGCTCCTCCACGGCGATCGTGCTTCCGGGGAACGCCTCGTCGATCGCGCGGGCGAGCCGCGGCGCGTGGCCCTGCTCGCGGATGGTCTGCAGGGCCGCCGCGAGATCGGAGCCGTCGGCGCTGAGCACGGGGGTGCGTGTCCCGACGGTGGACCGCCGGGCGGGGGCATCCTGATCGGTGCGCACGTGGTCGTAGAAGCGCCAGCTGCGCAGTGTCTGCCGCAGCGCGAGGAGCTCCGACGCGGATGCGGGGTCGCCGACCTCGGCCAGCATGCTCGCCCAGGGCGCCAGCGTTCGCTCGAAGACGGTCCAGCGGTCTGAGTCGTCGGGGGCTCCGCGCAGTCGCACGCTCGGGCCGCGGCGCTCGCTGAGCAGGCTCGCGGGCCGCAGGAACGGTCCGCTCCACGCCGCCTCCACCTTGATCTCCGGGTCGCGGGAGAACATCGTCTCCCCCGGTCCCGGGATGCCGAGGTCCATCGCGTATCCGAACTGGTCTCCCGCGAATCCGAGTCGCACCGCGATCGGACCGCGGCGCACGGTCCCCTGCGTCGGGCCGAGGCGACCGGCGGCGCCCGCCTCAGGCCCCGCCCAGAGCACCGAGGGGAGACCGCCTTCACGTGCCAGCGCTGCGACGGCCCCGTCGCTGCCCGCCGCGGCGAGCAGCCGCAGAGCTCGGTAGAGGTTCGACTTGCCGGAGCCGTTCGGGCCGGTGACGACCGTGAGGGACTCGAGCGGCACCACCAGATCACGCAGGGAGCGGTACCCCGCGACGGCGACGGCGGTCAGCATCCGGCCAGTCTAGGAAGACCGTCCGACCGCTCACCCTGCAGCCGAGTTGCGTCCCGTGGCGGGTCTCGAGCGCGCGCAACTCGCCACGGAACGCAACTCACCTCACGAGGAGCGTCCGGGTCGCGGAGGGAGGTGCGGCGTGTCGGGTTGACGCGGACCCCGAAGGAGTCGTCCCCGAAAGGGGGCGCGAAACGGGGCGCGGTGCGTTCATAGGATCACAGCAGACCGACGGATGGGGGTTTTCGATGTCGGACACGATGATTCTGGCGCCGGTCGCCGGCTGGTACGACGATCCGATCAACGACGCCACGTGGCGCTGGTGGGATGGCGCGAACTGGACGAACCAGGCGCGCAGCAAGGACATCCCGCTGGTGTCGATGGTGCCCACGCACGCTCCCCCGAAGTACTTCGACGAGCAGCGCGGCGACGGCGCCCTCGTGGCGCAGTCCGTCTCGGTCCCGCCCACGCCCGCCGAGCCCGCGCCGACGATGTTCCTCGAGCCGGAGCTGGAGCCCGAGCTCGAGCCGGCCGACGTCGGAGAGCCCGAGCTGATCGTCTACGAGGACGAGCCCGTCGACGAGGCACCCGCCGCGCCGTCCGAGTACGCGCTGCCCGAGTACACCGCGGAGCCCGCCTACGTCGCGGAGCCCGCGTTCGTCGCGCAGTCTGGCGCGTACGACCTCGACGCTCCCGTCGACCCCGCGCCGGTCGACCTCGCCCCGGCCTACGACCTCGCCGCCGCCACGACCGTGGAGGCCGCAGCCGACCCGTACGTCCCGGCGACCCCGTACGTGCAGGCCAGCCCGTACGAACAGGCCGCGTCCGCACCCCAGTACCTCCCGACGCAGCAGACCGCCGGGCCGCAGCGCTTCGGACAGCTCTTCGCCGACGACCCCGTCGTCAGCGTCGTCGTGACGCCCGAGTCGGGTTCGACGTCCTCGTCATCCACCGACCTCGAGATGTCCGGTCGCGAGCCCGGCGCCCCCGTGTACCCGTGGGATGCCGCGATCGCAGCCCTCGCCGCCGACAACGCGCGGTTCGAGGCGGCCAACTCCGCATCCGCCGGCGTCGTCACGCAGGCCGCCCCGGTCGCTCCCGCCATGCCGAGCCGCCGCACGCTGCGCTCCACATCCTCTCCCTCAGCACCCGCGGCCGCGACGACCACCCCCGCGGCGGCCCCGTCGACCAGCACCACAGTCGCCGTGATCCCGCGCGGCCCGGCCGCCGCGCCCGCCACGGGTGCGCCCGAATCGGCCAACACCATCTGGATCTGGCTGCTCGCCTTCAGCTTCTACATCTGGGGCATCGTGGGCGGCATCGCGAACTTCGCAGCGCTCACCGTCGTCGGAACGGGCACCGTTGCGGCCGACCCCTCGGCGCTCGGCCTCGTCGGGCTCGTCACCGTGGTGGCCGGTCTCGTGCCGCTCTGGGTCTTCGCGGGTCTCGACCGTCGCGCGCTCGCCGCTCGCGGCCTGGAGGGTCCGAGCATCCTGTGGATGCTGCTGCTTCCGCCGATCGGCTACTTCGTCGCACGCGGTCGCAAGCTGGCGGCGCAGAACGCTCGCTCGCGCGGCCCGCGCATCGCACTCACCGTCGTGACGGTCATCCAGGTCGCCGCGTTCGCGCTCGGCACCTTCGTCGCGGTCACCATGCTGTCCTCGCTCCTGAGCATGACCGGCGTGACGCTGCCCTTCTAGCTCGTCAGATCGCAGAGACCGACCGTCCGGCATCCGGAATCACGGTCGGTCTCCGCGGTCTCGCCCGAGGGACCGGGCGCTAGCCCTTCTCGCCGCCTTCCGACGTCGACATGATGCGCCGCTGGAAGATGAAGAAGATGGTGGCGACCGGGATCGACATGAGCACGGCGGCTGCCAGCCGCAGCGGGTACTGATTGCCGCTTCCGAGCTGACCCGAGGTGAGGGTCGCGACGCCCGTCGTGAGGGTGTTGAGGTCGGGATCCTGCCGCGACACGATGAAGTGTCCGAACTCGTTCCACGAGCCCTGGAAGCTCAGGATGAAGAGCGTGATCAGGGCCGGTCGCGCCATCGGCAGCACGATCGTCCAGAACGTGCGGAAGATGCCGGCCCCGTCGATGCGCGCCGCCTCCTCGACCGAGACCGGGATCGACTCGAAGAACTGCTTCATGATGAAGATGCCGCCGGCGTCGATGAGCAGCGGGATGATCATGCCCGCGTAGGAGTCATAGAGCCCCAGCTCCTTGAGCATGAGGAAGCGCGGGATGAGCAGGATGACGTTGGGCACCGCCATGACCGCGATGAGGGCGCCGAAGATCACGCCGCGACCCCGGAACTTCAGGCGCGACAGCGCGTACCCGGCGAGCGAGTCGAAGAACACGCGGCAGCACGTGACGATCACCGTGATGAACGCCGAGTTCGCCGTCCACTGGAGGAGGGGCACCGTCGTGAACAGCCGCTCGTAGGCGGCGAAGCTCCAGGTCTGCGGGATCAGCGACAGCGGGTTCTGGGTCGAGTCGGCGTCCGTCTTGAAGCTGCCCGCCACCGACACCAGGAACGGGTAGATGTAGATGAGCGCGAGCAGCCCGAGCAGCACGTACGTGATGATCATCGTCACGCGGCTGTCGACGCGGATGCGACGGCGGGGCTCGATCCTGCGAGGTCCGGCGGGGCGCGGCGAGACCGCGCGCTCGGTCACGGCGGTCATCGGCTGCTCCTGTCGCTCGGGGTGGTCGCGCTCGGGGTGTTCATGGCCTCGTCGTTCAGCGCCAGGCCGGCCGCGGCATCCCGATGGAATCGCGTGACGAAGCGCCTCTCGCGCTTCACCCCCGAGCGACCGAGGTCGCGATCTCGCAGGATCCAGCGCTGCAGCAGCGTCAGCGCGACGATGATGCCGAAGAGCACGAACGAGATCGCGGCGCCCTGCCCCCACTTGAGGTCCGAGAACGAGGTGTCGTAGGCGAGGAACGCGGGGGTCAGCGTCGTCTTCGCCGGGCCGCCCTGGCTGCCGAGGTAGATCTGATCGAACACCTGCCAGGTGCCGATGAGGCCGAGGGTGAGCACCGTGAACAGGGTCGGCTTGAGCATCGGCAGCGTGACGGAGAAGAACCCGCGCACGGCACCGGCGCCGTCCATCTCGGCGGCCTCCTGGATCTCGCCGCTGACGTTCTGCAGCGCCGCGAGGAACAGCAGCATGAAGGTGCCGGAGGTGGTGAAGACGGCCAGCACGATGAAGACGCACATGGCCACCGACGGACCGGCGAACCAGTCCCACCAGGTGAGTCCGAGAGGGCCGGCGGCGGCATCCGCGCCCGGATTGCCGATCCCGACGGCGCCGAGGATGCCGTGCAGGATGCCGGTCGGATCGGTGAACCAGTTGGGCCCCTCCGCCCCGAACCAGCCGATCACCTCGTTGACGGCGCCCGAGGACGCGAACAGGAAGATGAAGATCGTGGTGATGGCGATCGAGCTCGTCACCGACGGGAAGTAGAAGGCGGTGCGGAAGAAGCCGCGGCCCTTGAGCAGGCGACGGTTCACCTGCACGGCGAGGAACAGGGCGAGCGCGGTCTGCAGCGGGACGACCGCGAGCACGTAGTACATGTTGTTGCGGATCGACGTGCCGAAGTTGGTCTGCGCCAGCCCCGACTCGAGGAGCACCTTCGAGTAGTTGACCCCGCCCACGATCTCGGAGTTGCCGAGCGGAGAGCCGAGGCCGTTCCAGTTGCTGAAGCTGACATACAGCGCCAGGAAGATCGGCAGCACGAGGAAGACGCCGATGATGAGGATGGCGGGCGCGGTGAACAGCCAGCCGTAGCGGCCCTCGCCGGACCGGATTCCCTTGGACATGTGCGTCTCTCTCGTCGTTGAGTTCGGGGGTCGAGCAGCCCGCGCTGCGGGCGTGTCGAGACCGCGCGAGCGGCTGATCTCGACACGCCCACCTGCGGCGGGCTGCTCAGTCAGCGGGGTGCCTACCCGTTGGCCTCGTCGAGCGCGGCCTGCAGGTTGGTCTGGAACGACCCGAGGATCGTTGCGGCGTCGCCGCCCACCAGACCCTCCAGCTGCGCGTTGAAGTCGGCGATCGCCTCCGACGAGCCGGCGAAGTTCACCGGGCTGACGGCGTAGTCGGCGCCCGCGACGAACGACGCGTTCTCGGGGTAGGTCTCGGCGTAGGTGGCCGCGGCCGCCTCGGTCGAGGGGATCACGCCGAAGGCGTCCGAGAACTTCAGCTGCTGGTCGTCGCTCGTCAGGTACTCGACGAGCGATGCTGCCTGCTCGGAGGTGTCCGAGTTGGCGGGGATGCCCCAGCAGTTGGTGAAGGTGAAGGTCGACTGTCCGCCGGGTCCGGCCGGCAGCTCGTAGGCCTGGTAGTTGGTGTCGGGGAAGTCGCCCGCGATGCCCTTGATCCAGGGACCCTCGATCACCATGGCGGCCTTGCCGGCTCCGAGAGCCTCGCCGCCCCATCCGGCGTCGATCTCGCTCGGCCACTTGAGCACGCCCGCGTCGTGCAGCTTCTGCACGTACTCGAGCCCGGCGACGTTCTCGTCGCTGTCGGCGCTGACCGTGTCACCGTCGACGAGCTCGCCGCCGGCCTGGTTCATGAAGACACCCAGGCGCGCGTACTCGAGACCGAAGGAGAGGCCGACCGTGGTGTCGGTGGTGAGCGTCGTGGCGACGGCCTCGAGGCTGTCCCAGTCGGTGGGAACGTCGGCGTCGGTGAGGCCGGCGGCCGCCCACAGGTCGGTGTTGATGATGAGGCCGAGCGTCGAGAAGTCCTTCGGCGCGCACGTGAAGGTGCCGTCGTAGGTGAAGGTGTCGACGAGCGACGGGTAGAAGTCGCCCGCGTTCGGCAGGTCGGCCGCGTACGGGTCGAGGTAGCCGTTGGCGGCGTAGGTGGAGAACTGGTCCCAGCCCATGTAGAACACGTCGGGGGCGTCGTCTCCGGCGAAGCCCTGGCTGAGCTCCTGGTTGAGGTCGGCCGCGGCGACGACCTCGACCTCGGTGTCGTTCTCGGCTCCCCAGGCGTCGGCTGCCGCCTGGACGGCGGCGGTCTCGGCATCGCCGGACGTGCCGATCAGCATGGTCAGCGTGCCCGAGTCACCGGAGCCACCGGTTCCGCCGCCGGCACATCCGGCGAGCGCGACGGCGGTGACGGTCGCCATCGCGACCCCCGCCCAGATCTTCTTGCTCATTGCTCTTCCTCTCGATTGGGATGGCCGGGCGTGGTGCCGCCGGCCTCCTCGACGGGCTCCAGGTGACTCGACCGGCGCACGACAAGCTGGGGGGTGATCAGTCGGTGGCGCGGATCGTCGGATCCGGCTCCGTGGGGGAGGACGCGCTGACCTGTCGCGCCCATCAGAAGCTGCAGGGTGCCCTCGGCGACGAGGGCGAGTCGCTGGTCGACGCTCGACAGTCCGACCGCCTTCGCGACCGGGGTGTTGTCGAATCCGATGACCGGGAAGTGCGGCAGGCCGGCTTCGCGCACGGCCATCATGGCGCCGAGGGCGAGCGAGTCGGATGCGCAGACCAGCGCCTCGATGTCGGCGCCTCCGCGCACCAGGCCCTCGATCGCGACGCGGGCCGTCGGCACGCCTTCCTCGGTCTCGGTGACCAGGTCGGCCAGGTCGGCGGATGCCCCGCCGAATGCCGCGGTCATGGCCGACTCCCAGCCGTGGCGGCGGTCGTCGCCGGTGCCCGATCCGGCCGGCCAGCCGAGGTAGCCGATGCGACGGTGTCCGCGGCCGATGAGGTGCTCGGTGGCGGCGCGGGTGCCCGCCTGTCCGTCGACGTCGATCCAGAGCCGCTCGGGGTCGTCGAACGTGTCGCCGGCCTCGGCGGTGGTGCCCCACGGCCGGCCGAAGGTGACGAAGGGGATGTGCTCGCCGACGAGCCACTCGATGCGCGGATCGTCGTAGTGCGTCGCGGTCAGCACGAAGGCGTCGACGTCGGCGCCGTCGCGCAGGCGACGGAAGTGGCTGATCTCGTCGTCGTGGTCGGCGGCCGTGAAGAGCATGATGCGCATGCCGCGGGTGGCGGCCTGCTCGGTGAGCGCGTGGAGGTAGCGGTCGAGGATCGACCCCGAGATGCCGTCGACGATGGGGTCGAGCCGGATGCCGATGGTCGAGCTCTGGCGCGTGCGCAGCCGCCGCGCGGAGGCGTGCGGCCGGTAGCCGAGCTCGTCGATGGCGACGGTGACGCGGTCGCGCGTCTCGGGCCGCACGATCTCGGGGGTGTTGATCACGTTCGACACGGTCTGGCGCGAGACCCCGGCGCGGGCGGCGACGTCGTCGACGGTGGGCAGCTGCGCCATGCGTCGACCTCCTTCGGCCCGGTGGATGGGATCGTCGCCTGCGCCGGTGCAGCCGTTTGAACGATCAAATCCTGGGTGCTATGTTACCCACCGAGCGGACACTGTCAACCGGACTCCGCTCGCCGCACCACGAGAGTCGCAGGGAACTCCAATGTCCGACGCCGGATCGCAGCGCCGCTACCAGCCCCTCCTCCACGACGCCGTGGCGGTGGTCCGGGCGCCGACGCAGGCGTGGTCGCGAGCCGACGGCCGCATGGCGGGCGACAGCGCCGCCGGGGCGATCGACGGCCTCTACGTCTCGGATGTCCGCGTGCTCGGCGCGCTGAC
Organism: uncultured Microbacteriaceae bacterium; assembly: GCA_964246985.1. Lineage (GTDB taxonomy): Bacteria > Actinomycetota > Actinomycetes > Actinomycetales > Microbacteriaceae > CAXTSE01. Next base: position 10,549 of record CAXTSE010000023.1, on the reverse strand, counting down.
CGTGACCGTCGGCGGGGTGGCGGGCGAGCACATCGCGACGCTCGCCGACTCGGCGTCGCGGGTGCGCTTCGAGGCGCTGCATCGCGCGCTCGACGCCGACGGCGCCGACCCCGACACCCGGTCGAGCCTCGCTCGCGAGGTCACCCCCGATGGCGCCGGCCATGTGCTCGAGCTGATCTCGCGTCTGAGCGAGCCCGTGACGGCCGAGGTGGTGGTCGAGCTGCGCGCCGAGCTGACGGCGACCGAGGCCGTGAAGCAGGGGCTCGATTCCGTGGTGGCGTCGGTAACCGTCGAGGAGGGTGTTGCTCGCTGGGGCGGGAACGGCGTGACCGCGACCCTCACCGCGCCGGGCGCGACGGTCTCGGCCGACGGGGGCGCGATCCGCCTCGTCTGGAACGTCACGGTGCCCGCTCGCGGCAGCACCGGCGTCGGCTTCGACCTCCACGCCGTCGACGCGGACGCCGTCGTGACGGCGGCGCCCGGCCCCGCCCCCTGGCGGGCTCCCGCCGCCGCCGGGCTCGACGATCGGCTCGCCCGCTGGCTCGACCGCGCGCTCGACGACCTCGACGCGCTGCGCCTCGTGAGCGACCGCTCCCCCGGCGACGAGTTCTTCGCGGCCGGCGCCCCGTGGTTCTTCACCCTCTTCGGGCGCGACGCGATCTGGGCCGCACGCCTCCTCCTCCCCCTCGGCACCGACATGGCCGGCGGCACTCTGCGGGTGCTCGCCGCGCTACAGGGCGTGACGAGCACGGCCTCCACCGCCGAGCAGCCCGGCAAGATCATGCACGAGCTGCGCCGCGGGGCGGCGACGCACGACGGCTTCACGCTCCCCCCGCTCTACTACGGCACGGTCGACGCGACGCCGCTCTGGGTGTGCCTGCTGGCCGACGCGCGCGACGCGGGTCTGCCCGACGACGAGGTGCGCGCCCTGCTGCCGCACCTCGAGGCGGCGCTCGCCTGGATGCGCGACTTCGGCGACAGCGACGGCGACGGCCTGCTCGAGTACGTCGACGAGACCGGGCAGGGGCTGTCGAACCAGGGCTGGAAGGACAGCGGGGACTCGGTGCAGTGGCGCGACGGGTCGCTCGCCGAGGGTCCGATCGCGCTGTGCGAGGTGCAGGCGTACGCCTTCGAGGCCGCGATGCGCGGAGCCGACCTGCTCGACGCGTTCGACCGTCCGGGAGGTGACGGATGGCGGTCGTGGGCGTCGCGGCTGGCGTCCCGGTTCCGCGAGACGTTCTGGATCGCCGACGCCGCGGGCGCCTACCCGGCGATCGCCCTCGACGCCGACAAGCGTCCCGTCGACACTCTGACCAGCAACATCGGCCACCTGCTCGGCACCGGCCTGCTGACCCCCGAGGAATCGGCTCTCGTCGCGGCTCGCCTCGTGACGCCCGAGCTCGACTCGGGCTTCGGCCTGCGCACGATGTCGACGGACTCGGCCGGATACTGGCCGCTCTCGTACCACGGCGGCAGCGTCTGGACCCACGACACCGCGATCGCCATCGCCGGCCTCGCGAGCGACGGCTTCGCGTCCGAGGCGACGACGCTCTCGCAGGGTCTGCTGCGCGCCGCGGTGGCCTTCGACTACCGGATGCCGGAGCTGCACTCCGGTGATGCCGCCGCCGCCCAGCCGTCCCCGGCCCCGTATCCGGCCGCCTGCCGGCCCCAGGCGTGGAGCGCGGCCGCTGCGGTCGCGGTGTGGGGAGCCCTGCGCGGCGCGTCCGCCTGACGGCGCCTCCCCGAACGGGGGCGCGCGCCCGTACCCGAGGATTCGTAGGCTCGGCCTCGACGACCTGGGGGGAACGTGTCGACACCGACGATCACGGCTGCGCCGGCCGACTGGTACGACGATCCCCTCGACGCAGCGACGTCATGGCGCTGGTGGGACGGCGTCCAGTGGACGGCGCACACGAGTGCGAAGTTCGCACCCGCCGTCGAGGTCCTCGCCCCTGCCCCCGCGTCCGTGCCCGCTCCTGTGCATGCGCCGATCGTCGAGCCGGCCGCGTACGCGGCTCCGGTGAACGGCGTCCTGGCCCAGCCGGCGAGCTGGAGCTACGAGCCGACCTCGGCCGCGGCGATGCCCCCGGAGACGTCGCAGGCCGGATCGCCTCACACTCTCGGCATCTGGTTCCTCGTGTCGTTGCCGATCATCGCGCTCTTCCTCGCCGGGCTGTGCGGGGTCGCCGCCCGCCTCACCGGACTCGTCATCCCGGTGCAGGCATCGTGGCCGGTGCTCGTCGGACTCGCCGTGCTCTTCGCCGCCCTCGACCGCGGGGCCCTCATCCGCAAGGGCTACTACGGGGCGAGCGCCGCCTGGGCGCTGCTGCTGCCGCCGATCGGCTACCTCATCGCCCGCGGACGCTGGGTTCGTGCCGAACGTCGCAGCGCCTGGCCGCCCGAGCTGACCTACCTCGGCGCGCTGGCCTTCGCGGGGCTCGTGGCGCTCACGATCTCGGCGGCGAGCGTCCCGTACGTGCCGTACCCGGCGCAGGCCGGAACCGAGGCGCTGCCACCGACCTCCGAGTCGGGGTCGGGGTCCGGGGACGGATCCGACACCGGGTCCGATTCCGCATACCCCTACGTCGACTACCCGCTCGGCACCGTGTCCGGCACCGCCGGGGTGCGGTCGGAGGTCGAGCAGCTCGTCGCATCGGCCTTCATGTACGGCACGGACGTCGACGTGGTCGCCGTCTGCGTCGGGGCCGCCTACGACGCGACGTTCCTCTGCGATCTCAGCAGCGACGACGGCGGGTACCTCATGCTGACGCTGACCCTCTACGCGGACGGATTCCTGGTCGCACAGGTGCCGTCCGACATCCTCGACGAGGTCCCGGCGCCGGGCGACGAGGTGGTTCCGGCTCCCGACGAGGATCCCGGATCGAGCGGCACCGCGGCCTAGCCGCGCAGCGAGCTCAGCGTCGCCACGACCTGGCGGGCGATGGTGCGGCCGACGCGGTTCGCGCCGATCGTGGATGCGGTGGGTCCGTAGCCGGCGAAGAAGACCCGCTGGTTGCGCCACGACGCACCCTGCCCCACCGTGATCCCGCCTTCCTTCTCGCGGAGCTTGAGCGGCGAGAGGTGGCGCAGCTCGGGCCGGAATCCCGTCGCCCAGACGATCGCGTCGGCCGGCTGGAATCGGCCGTCCTCCCAGCGCACGCCCTCCGGCTCGATCGACGAGAACATCGGCTGCATGTCGAGCAGGCCGCGGTCGATCGCCGACTGGATGCGACGTGTGCGCGGCACGCCGGTGGTCGACACGATGCTCGGCAGGGCGCGTCCGTCGCGGGCCGCCTCGTCCTGCAGCGCGACCGCCGAGACGCCGGCCTCGATGTTGAGCTCCTGCTCGTCGAGGAAGTTGATCGGCCGGCGCGCCACCCACGTCAGCTCGGAGGCGACCCCCTCGAGCTCGAGCAGGAAGCCGATCGCACTGGTGCCGCCCCCCACGACGACGACCCTCTTGTCGCGTAGCCTCTCGGCGTCCCGGTAGTCGACGGTGTGCAGGTGCTCTCCGGCGAAGTCGTTGCGGCCGGGGTACCACGGGACGAACGGCGAGCCCCAGGTGCCTGTGGCGTTGACGATCACCTCGCTGGTGACCTCCCTCGCGCCGTACTCGCCGCTGAACCGCACGGTGAACCCGTCGAGGTCGGCGGCGACGTGCGTGACGGTCGCCGGACGCACCACCTGGAGGCCGAAGTGCTGCTCGTAGCGGGCGTAGTAGTCGGCCACCACGATTTTGGCCGGCAGCTGCCGATCGGCGGTGTCGAAGCTGATGCCGAGCTCGTCCATCCCGGGCAGGTCGTTGACCCGGTGCGCGTGCCCGAGGCGGAGCGCCTCCCACCGGTTCTGCCACGCGCCGCCGGTGCCGGGACCCCGATCCAGCAGCACGAAGTCGTTGCCCGGATCGAGCCCGAGACGCCGCAGATAATAGGCGACCGAGAGGCCCGCCTGCCCTGCGCCTATGACGACGACAGCGGTGTCTGTCGCGCGGTCGGTCACGTCGTCCAGGGTACCGGCCCGATCCTGGGTGGGTGTGCCTGCGTGATAGACTGCCGCGAGTCTTTCACATCCGGTTTCGACACATCCTGATACACGAGGGGGTCACGCATGGGGCGCGGCCGTCAGAAGGCGAAGCACACGAAGGTCGCACGCGATCTCAAGTACTTCAGCCCGGACACGAACTACGGAGCTCTCGCAGAAGAGCTGTCGGGAAACCCTCGTCTCGATGAGGATCTGAGCAAGTGGCCGGAGTACGCCGCTGCCAGCGACGACTCCGACGACGACCTCGGCGAGGACGACGCGCGAGCGTCCTAGCCGGTCAGCTGCGGTAGCTGCCGACCAGGCGCACGGCGCCGCCGTCGACGCCCTTCGCGCCCTGCTCGAAGCCCTCGAGGTCGCGCTCGCCGACCGTGATGCGTCCGGCGACCCAGGCGGGAAGCCCGGATGCGGTGAGCGCGTGGGTGACCGAGCTGGCGGCCTCGGGGGCGACGACCGCGAACATGCCGACGCCGAGATTCCACGTGCCCTCGCTGTCGCCGAGGGTGATGCCGCCCCACTCCGCGAGCACGCGGAACACCGGCTGCGGGCTCCACGTCGACCTGTCGACCTCGACCCATGAGCCGCGCGGCAGCACCCGCGCGAGGTTGGCCGCGATGCCACCGCCCGTGACATGGCTCAGCGCGTGCACCACGCCCGGAACCTCCTCGAGCAGCCGCACGAGCGGTGCCGTGTAGAGCCGGGTCGGCTCGAGCAGCGCCTCGCCCACGACTCCGCCGAACTCCGCCGACGAATCCGTGACGGCGACCCCGCGCGTGCCGAGGATGTGTCGCACCAGCGAGAACCCGTTGCTGTGGAGTCCGCTCGAGGCGATCGCGACCACGACGTCGCCGTGCAGCACGCGATCCGGGCCGAGCACGGCGTCCGCCTCGACCGCGCCGACCGCCGCCCCGGCGACGTCGTAGTCGTCGGGCTGCATGAGCCCCGGATGCTCCGCGGTCTCGCCGCCGACGAGGGCCGTCCCGGTCTCGGCGCACGCGGTCGCGATCCCGCCGACGATGGTCGCGATGCGCTCCGGCACGACCTTGCCGCACGCGATGTAGTCGGTCATGAAGAGCGGCTTCGCGCCCACCACGACGATGTCGTCGACGACCATGCCCACGAGGTCCTGGCCGATGGTGTCGTGCTTGTCGAGAGCCTGCGCGATCGCGATCTTGGTGCCGACGCCGTCGGTGCTCGTCGCGAGCAGCGGCTGGCGGTACCCGCGCAGCGCGCTGACGTCGAACAGCCCGGCGAAGCCGCCGACCCCGCCCAGCACCTCGGGTCCGTGCGTGCGCGCGACCGCCGCCTTCATGAGCTCGACGGCGCGATCCCCCGCCTGCGTGTCGACCCCGGCCTGCGCGTAGCTGTCAGTCACCGCTCCAGCGTATCGGCGGCGCGTACCCTGTCCGTCATGCACGCAGCGGGCGGATCCATGTGGCGCGCGACCGAGGACGCCTCGCGCGAGGTGCTGGTCGCGCTGTACGTGCGCGACGCGCTCGGCATCCCCGATCCGTCGGGCCTGCCCCGGCTGCTCGGCACCGGCCTCCCGCACGCGGCCGCGCCGACCGACGAGGTCTTCGGCTGGGCCTGGATGCAGTGGTGGGTGGCGATCGTCGAGCCGGGCGCCCGCATCCCCTCGCCGCCCGAGGAGGCTCTCGACGGCTGGCGGAGCGCCATGCGCCGCCACCTCGACGACGCGCGCACGTTCGCCTCGGTCGCGCACGACGACCACGGCATCCGTCTCGCCGAGCGCATGATGACGGGTGGAGGGGATCTGACGCTGACGGAGCTGGTGGCCGAGCGCGAGGCGAAGCTGGGGCGGGCATCCGCGCCGTTCGATCTGCGGATCGAGGTGCTGCCGCTCACCGCCGCCGGCATCTGGTGGATCGGCGAGACCGCGATCGCGGTCGACGAGCGCCTGCGCGAGGACACCGAGTCGTACCGCGTCGCACTGCGGCCGATCGTCGAGCGGCTCGTCTGACACGTGTGGGACACTGGACCGTACCTGGCCTCGGGTACGTTCCTCGGCATCCGGGAGTGAACCGCAGCATGTGCGGCATCGTCGGCATCGTCTCATCGAGTCCGGTCAACCAGCAGGTCTACGACGCACTCGCGCTGCTGCAGCACCGCGGCCAGGATTCGACGGGCATCGCCACGAGCGACGGCTCGATCATCCACATGCAGAAGGCCAAGGGCCAGGTGCGCGAGGCGTACCGCACCCGTGACATGCGCAGCCTCCTCGGCACCATGGGCCTCGGGCACGTGCGCTATGCGACCCGCGGCGACGCGTCGCGCGAGCAGGAGGCGCAGCCGTTCTATGTGAACGCGCCCTACGGCATCGTGCTCGTGCACAACGGCAACCTGACCAACACGCGCGAGCTGACCGAGTCGCTGTTCCACGTCGACCGCCGGCACCTCAACACGAGCTCCGACACCGAGCTGCTCGTCAACGTGCTGGCGCACGAGCTGCAGGCGCAGGTGCGCGGCACCGACCTCGACCCCGACCAGGTGTTCGACGCCATCGAGACGCTGCACCAGCGCGTCGAGGGCTCGTACGCCGCGATCGCCCTCATCGCCGGACAGGGCCTGCTCGCCTTCCGCGACCCGTTCGGAATCCGCCCGCTGGTGCTCGGCAAGCGCGCGACCGGATTCGTCGGCGACGAGTGGGTCGTGGCGAGCGAGTCGCTGGTGCTCGAGTCGGCCGGTTACGAGTTCGTGCGCGACGTCGCTCCCGGCGAGGCCATCTACATCGCCCGCAACGGCGAGATGTTCTCGCGGCAGTGCGCCGCGGATCCGCGACTCATCCCGTGCTCGTTCGAGTACGTCTACCTGGCGCGGCCCGACTCGATCATGAACGGCATCTCGGTGTACGAGGCGCGTCTGCGCCTCGGCGACCGCCTCGCCGACACGATCGCGAAGTACACGCCGTCGGGCTCCATCGACGTCGTGATGCCGATCCCCGACTCGTCCCGCCCCGCCGCGATGCAGGTCGCCCAGAAGCTCGGCATCGAGTACCGCGAGGGCTTCTACAAGAACCGCTACGTGGGCCGCACGTTCATCATGCCCGGCCAGGAGCAGCGTCAGAAGAGCGTGAAGCAGAAGCTCAACGCGATGAGCTCCGAGTTCAAGGGCAAGAACGTGCTCATCGTCGACGACTCGATCGTGCGCGGCACGACCTCGAAGGAGATCGTCGACATGGCGCGCACCGCGGGCGCCAACTCGGTCACCTTCACCTCCGCCGCTCCCCCGGTGCGCTTCCCGCACGTGTACGGCATCAACATGCCCTCGCGGGCCGAGCTCATCGCGTCGGGGCGCAGGATCCCCGAGATCGCCACCGAGCTGAACGCCGACTACCTCATCTACCAGGAGGTCGCCGACATGGAGTCGGCCATCCTCGAGGGCTCGCCCATCGAATCGCTCGAGATGAGCTGCTTCACGGGCGACTACGTGACGGGCACCGTCACCCCCGAGTACCTCGCCTGGGTCGAGGCGAACCAGCTCAGCTAGCGCGCGTCGTCCGCGCGCTCGGTCGACGGGCCGGGCAGCTCGGGCCGCTGGTTCGCCGGCGCGGGTCGGTCGTCGACCACGTCGACGAGCTCCCGCGTCGCGGTCACGGTCCGGGCGCGACGCCGCGAGACCGCGTCGATGATGAGACCGACCGCCGCGCCGAGCACCACACCGGCCGGAATGCCGAACAGCAGGAAGTAGCCGACCGTCGCGGCGAAGCCGACCGCCGGATCCGTCGGGTACTGGCTCGTGACGATCAGCGTCGCGAGGGCTCCGAGGAACGCGCCGATCGCGATGAAGATGCCCAGCTTCGGTGCGCGACGGATGGTGACCTGCGTCGGCTGCGGCTCGGGTTCGGGGGCGGTCACCCCTCCATTCTCTCCCACGGGAGCGGCACGATGCCGCCGAGGTCGGCGCGCTGACCGGATGCCGAGGCCCGGTGCGCGGCGAGCGCGGCGTCCCAGCCGAGCGCGCCCGTCGCCACCTGCAGCCAGGTCGCCGCATCCATCTCGATGACGTTAGGCGGGGTGCCGCGCGTGTGCCGCGGACCCTCCACCACCTGGGCGGCGCCGTGGGGCGGAACGCGCACCTCGAGGGTGTTTCCGGGGGCCGCGTCGGAGAGCACCTGCAGCAGCCAGCGCGTGGCGAGAGCGGCGTCGGCCCGGTCGCCGCGCGGGTCGCCGTCCGCGGCCGCCGCCAGCTGCCGGCGCACCGCCGCTCGGCCCTCCGCCTCGTCGATCCGCGCCCTGGCCATGGGACGACCGTAGCCCGCGCCCACCCGATCCGGGCCGCCCCGGCGCGCCGGTAGCCTGGTCGGGTGAAGATCCTCGTCCTCGGTTCCGGTGCGCGGGAGCACGCGATCGTCACCGCGCTGCTGGCCGAGTCGGCAGAGGGACGCGGCCCGGCCCACGAGATCGTCGCGGCCCCCGGCAACGCCGGCATCGCCGCGCAGGTCGAGGTGGTCGCGCTCGACCCGACCGACGGTGCAGTCGTCGCCGAGTACGCGCGCGAGTCCGGCGCCGAGCTCGTGGTCATCGGACCGGAGGCCCCCCTCGTCGCGGGCGTCGCGGATGCGGTGCGCGCCGTCGGCATCCCGGTCTTCGGTCCCGGTCGCGCGGCCGCCGCCCTCGAGGGATCGAAGGCGTTCGCGAAGCGCATCATGGACTCGGCCTCCGTGCCCACCGGCCGCGCCGTGCGCGCGACGACCCTCGACGAGGTCGGGCGGGCGTTCGACGACCTCGGCGCCCCGCACGTCGTGAAGGCCGACGGGCTCGCGGCCGGCAAGGGCGTGCTCGTCACCTCCGACCGCGCGGCGGCGCTCGCGCACGCGACCCACTACCTGCAGCAGGGCCCGGTGCTGGTCGAGGAGTTCCTCGACGGGCAGGAGATCTCGCTCTTCTTCCTCGCCGACGGGCACGACGTCGTGCCGCTCAGCCCCGCGCAGGACTACAAGCGCGCGCTCGACGGCGACCAGGGCCCGAACACCGGCGGCATGGGCGCCTACTCGCCGCTGCCGTGGCTGACCGATCCGGCGCAGCCGGTGCACTGGGCGTCCGAGGCCGGGTTCGTGGCGGAGGTGCAGGCGACCATCGCCCTCCCGACGGTGCGCGCGCTCGAGGCCGAGGGCACCCCGTTCGTCGGACTGCTCTACTGCGGGCTGATCGTGACGGCCGACGGCATCCGCGTCATCGAGTTCAACGCACGCTTCGGCGACCCCGAGACGCAGGTGGTGCTGCCGCGGCTCGTCACGCCGCTGTCGCAGCTGCTGCTCGCGGCGGCGACCGGCGCGCTGGGGGCGACGTCGCATCCGGAGTTCTCCGCCGACGTCGCCGTCATCGTCGTGCTCGCCAGCGAGGGCTACCCCGACGCGCCCGTCACCGGGCGGCGGCTCGACGGCCTGGATGCGGCGGCCGAGATCGCGGGCGTCACGATCTCGCACGCGGCCACCGCGATCGTCGACGGCGACTACGTCGCGACCGGCGGGCGCGTGCTCGGGGTCGTCGCGCGGGCGGGCGACTTCCCGTCGGCACGCGCCGCCGCGTACGAGGGACTCGGCCGCATCCACCTCGAGGGCGGGCACTTCCGCACCGATATCGCAGAGAGAGTGTCATGAGCACGATCGTCGGCAACACCCCCACCGGCGGCGACCCGCGCATGGTCGCGCTGCGCTGGAACCACGTGTATTCGGGCAAGGTGCGTGACCTCTACACCTCGGATGCCGCGCCCGGCCGGGTGCTCGTGGTCGCCTCCGACCGCGTGAGCGCCTTCGACCACATCCTCGAGCCGGGGATCCCCGGCAAGGGCGCGCTGCTGACGCAGCTGAGCCTCTGGTGGTTCGCCCGCCTCGGCATGCCCAACCACCTCGCGGCGGGACACCCGTCGCTCGGCGAGCACCTCCCGCCCGGTGTCGTGGAGCGCGCGATGTTGGTGCGCGAGCTCGACATGTTCCCGCTGGAGTGCGTCGTGCGCGGCTACCTGGTCGGCTCGGGCTGGGTCGAGTATCAGGCCTCCCAGAGCGTCTGCGGCATCCCGCTGCCCGCGGGACTGCAGAACGGCGACCGCCTGCCCGAGCCGATCTACACCCCCGCGACGAAGGCCCCGCTCGGCGAGCACGACGAGAACATCAGCTACGAGCAGACGGTCGCGATCGTGGGAGAGGCGGATGCGGCGGCGCTGCGCGACGCGTCGCTCGCCGCGTTCACGGCCGCATCCGCGATCGCCGAGGAGCGCGGGCTGATCCTCGCCGACACGAAGTTCGAGTTCGGACGCGATCCGCACTCGGGCGCGATCACCCTGGCCGACGAGGTGCTCACGAGCGACTCCTCGCGCTACTGGGACGCGTCGAGCTATGCCGCGGGCGGCGAGCACCGCCTCGACAGCTTCGACAAGCAGATCGTGCGCGACTGGCTGGCGGCGCACTGGGACCGCACCGGCACCCCACCCACCCTCCCCGACGAGATCGTCGAGCGCACCGCGGATCGCTACCGCGAGCTGATCGAGAGGC
>CAXTSE010000022.1:0-51761 GCA_964246985.1 uncultured Microbacteriaceae bacterium | reverse complement strand
GTCGCGCTTCGTGGCGATCGCCGGACTCGTGGTGATCCTCGTGGTCGTCGCGGTCGTGTACTTCGCAGGTCGCTGACGTATCCTGGCGCCATGCCGACCGACTTCTTGGGCAACGCGCTCTTCTCGCTGGTGCCCACCGTGCTCTTCGGGATCGTGTTCGCGGTCGTCATCCGGTCGATCGTCCGTGCCGACCGCAACGAGCGCCGCGCCTACGCGAAGATCGAGGCCGAGGAGCGCCTGAAGGCCGGGCAGCCCGCGCCGGTGGCGGCGCCCGCTGGGTCGGCTACTCCCGAGGTCTGAGCCGCACGTTCGGCAGCACCGGAGCGGGAAGCGCCGCGCCGTCGTAGCCGGCGACCGCGCCGAAGCGGCCCGCCGCATCCGCCCCGTCGATGACGTCGCGCTGCCACTGATCGCGATAGGCGACGACCTCGTCGTGACTGCGGCCGACGAAGTTCCACCACATGACGATCTGCTCGCCGAGCGGCACTCCGCCGATGAGCAGCGCGCGCACCGGCGCGAGATCCGCCTCGATGACGAGCTCGGATGCGCCGGTCGCCGTGACCCCGAGGTGCGCCTCGGGCACGGTCACCCCCTGCAGCCGCGGGCTCCCGGAGTCGACGATCAGCCCGTACTCGAACGCCGGGTCGGCCGGGATGCGCACCGTGCCGCCCGCCGGCAGGTCGAGCTGCGCGGCGACGACGGGCGTGTAGGTGGTGACGGTCGGCGGCTCGGAGGGCAGGCCGAGGGTTCCGACGAAGACCCGCACCGTCGCGTCGTCGAGGCGGACCGGCGTGGCCACGAACGTCTCGAAGGTCGGCGCGATGTGCCTGGCGGAATCCGGGAGGGCGATCCAGAGCTGCACGCCGTGCAGGCTGTGCGCCTCGTCCGTCGACACCTCCGAGTGCTGGATCCCGGCGCCCGCCGTCATGAGGTTGACCTGGCCGGGCTCGATGAGGGCGACGCTGCCGACCGAGTCACGGTGCTCGATCTCGCCGGCGTACAGCCAGCTGACCGTCTGCAGACCGGTGTGCGGATGCGGCGGGGTGTCCATGACGCCGGCCCGCGCCGACGGGGTCGGCCCGTAGGAGTCGACGAAGCACCAGGCTCCGATGAGGCTGCGAGAGCGCTGGGGGAGGGTGCGGCGCACCATGAGCGCGCGAGGCCCGCCGAGGGGGACTTCGCGCGGCTCGAGGATCTGCACGCTCGGGGCGGCGGAGTCGAGGGCGGCGTCGTTCTCGCTCTCGCAGACCAGCTCGGCGGGGTCGCGCTCGAGGTTGCTCATGGTCGGATGCTACCGCCGCGGTCGCCGATCGAGCGCGCCAGGACCGTCAGCCCTGCTCGGCCGGCGCGACCACCAGCAGCTCGCCGACCTCGCACTCGAGGGCCTCGCAGATCGCCGTCAGGGTCGAGAAGCGGATCGCGCGGGCGCGGTCGTTCTTGAGCACCGAGAGATTGACCAGGCTCACCCCCACGAGCTCGCTCAGCCGGGTGAGCGTCATGCCGCGCTCGGCGAGCAGCTCGTCGAGCCGGCAGTGGATGCGGCCCCCGTCCTCGTCGGGCTCGGCCGGCGCCATCAGACGAGCCCCTCCGTCTCGCGTTGCAGGCGCGTGCCCGCCCGGAAGACGAAGGCGAACGCGAGGACCACCGCGCCGACGGCCATCACCGTCGGATCGAGGGTGAAGCCGGGCACGAACACGTCGCCCTGCGGGTCGAGGTCGAAAGCGGCCTGCATCGCGCCGAAGCCGGAGAGGAAGGCCGCGACGAGCCCGCCGATCGACATGGCCGCACCCGCGAGGAGGGTCGCGCCGAACAGCGATCTGTGGAATGGGCGGCCCTGCGCCAGGCGCCAGAGGGTGAGCGCGACAGCAGCGGCTACGACGGCGCCGATGAGCGCGCTGAGGATCGTGCCGGCGATGAGCGATCCCGCTGCCCCACCCGAGATGGCGCCCGATGTGACGACCACAGTGTCGATCAGCCCGGTCCCCGCATCGACCGGCGGGATCGGAGCCGCGACCGGCGTCGCCAGCCGCAGCTCGACGGCGAGACGGCCCTCAGCGATCGCGACCACCGTCGCGACGGCCCAGCCGACCGGCAGCAGTCCGGCCAGCGCCGCGATGACGGCGAAGACACGGAACGCGGCGGCATCCCAGGGGCTGAGGCCTGCCGCGTCGAGACGCTCGTTCAGGTGCTTGTCCATGAGACTCTCCTTATCGATGATCGTTAACATAACGAGTATCGATAACCTCCGCAAGCCCTCGGCGGCCGCATCCGCGCATCGGGTCACGCCGACGGCGAACACGGGAGTATTGCCCCGACCCCGTGGTTACAGTCGGTATATCGGCGCCACCCCTGTCGGCGTCGAGCACAGATCCGTAGGAGATCGCCATGTTCGAACGCTTTACCGACCGAGCTCGTCGGGTCGTCGTCCTTGCCCAAGAAGAGGCGAAGATGCTCAACCACAACTACATCGGCACCGAGCACATCCTGCTCGGGCTGATCCACGAGGGCGAAGGTGTCGCAGCCAAGGCGCTCGAGTCCCTCGGCATCTCCCTCGACGCCGTGCGCGAGCAGGTCCAGGACATCATCGGCCAGGGTCAGCAGCAGCCGACCGGTCACATCCCCTTCACTCCGCGCGCCAAGAAGGTGCTCGAGCTGTCTCTGCGCGAGGCGCTGCAGCTCGGCCACTCGTACATCGGCACCGAGCACATCCTGCTCGGCCTGATCCGCGAGGGCGAGGGCGTCGCAGCCCAGGTGCTCGTGAAGCTGGGCGCCGACCTCAACCGCGTGCGCCAGCAGGTCATCCAGCTGCTCAGCGGCTACCAGGGCAAGGAGCAGGTCGCCGTCGGCGGCAACGACGCGGCTCCCGACAAGGGCAGCCAGATCCTCGACCAGTTCGGCCGCAACCTCACGCAGGCCGCACGCGACGGCAAGCTCGACCCGGTCATCGGGCGCGAGAAGGAGATGGAGCGGGTCATGCAGATCCTCTCCCGCCGTTCCAAGAACAACCCCGTGCTGATCGGCGAGCCCGGCGTCGGCAAGACCGCCGTCGTCGAGGGACTCGCCCAGGCGATCGTGCGCGGCGACGTGCCCGAGACGCTGAAGGACAAGCAGCTCTACACGCTCGACCTCGGCTCGCTCATCGCCGGCTCGCGGTACCGCGGAGACTTCGAGGAGCGCCTGAAGAAGGTCACCAAGGAGATCCGCACCCGCGGCGACATCATCACCTTCATCGACGAGATCCACACTCTCGTCGGCGCGGGTGCCGCCGAGGGCGCGATCGACGCGGCCTCGATCCTCAAGCCGCTGCTCGCCCGCGGTGAGCTGCAGACGATCGGTGCGACCACCCTCGACGAGTACCGCAAGCACTTCGAGAAGGACGCCGCCCTCGAGCGCCGGTTCCAGCCCGTGCAGGTGCACGAGCCCAACCTGCCTCACACGATCAACATCCTGAAGGGCCTCCGCGACAAGTACGAGGCCTTCCACAAGGTGTCGATCACGGATGGCGCGCTCGTCGCGGCCGCGAACCTCGCCGACCGCTACGTGGCCGACCGATTCCTGCCCGACAAGGCCATCGACCTGATCGACGAGGCCGGCGCCCGCCTGCGTCTGTCGATCCTGTCGGCCCCGCCGGAGCTGCGCGAGTTCGACGAGAAGATCGCCACCGTGCGCGGCACGAAGGAAGCCGCCATCGAGGACCAGGACTTCGAGAAGGCCGCGTCCCTGCGCGACGAGGAGAAGAAGCTCCTCGGCGAGCGGCTGCGCCTCGAGAAGCAGTGGAAGTCGGGTGACGTCGCCGCATCCGGAACCGTGGATGAGGGCGTCATCGCCGAGGTGCTCGCCAACGCGACCGGCATCCCGGTCTTCAAGCTCACGGAGGAGGAGTCGAGCCGGCTCATCTTCATGGAGAAGGCTCTGCACGAGCGCGTCATCGGTCAGGAGGAGGCCATCTCGGTCCTCTCCAAGACGATCCGACGCACCCGCGCCGGTCTGAAGGACCCGAAGCGCCCCTCGGGCTCGTTCATCTTCGCCGGCCCCACGGGTGTCGGAAAGACCGAGCTCGCCAAGGCGCTCGCCGAGTTCCTGTTCGACGACGAGAACGCGCTGATCTCGCTCGACATGTCGGAGTACGGCGAGAAGCACACCGTCTCGCGGCTCTTCGGTGCCCCTCCCGGATTCGTCGGCTTCGAAGAGGGCGGGCAGCTCACCGAGAAGGTGCGCCGCAAGCCGTTCTCGGTCGTGCTGTTCGACGAGATCGAGAAGGCGCACCCGGACATCTTCAACTCGCTCCTCCAGATCCTGGAGGAGGGACGTCTGACGGATGGTCAGGGCCGCGTCGTCGACTTCAAGAACACGGTCATCATCATGACGACGAACCTCGGAACGAAGGACATCACCGGCGGCCCTGTCGGCTTCACGATCGAGGGCTCGTCCGACACGACCTACCGCGCCATGCGCGCCAAGGTCGTCGAGGAGCTGAAGAAGCACTTCAAGCCCGAGTTCCTCAACCGCGTCGACGAGACGATCGTCTTCCCGCAGCTGTCTCGTCCCGAGCTGCTGCAGGTCGTCGGACTCTTCCTCGGCCGGCTGTCGGAGCGTCTGCTCGATCGCGACATGACGATCGAGGTGTCGGATGACGCCAAGGGCCAGCTGATCGAGCTCGGCTGGGATCCGTCGATGGGTGCCCGCCCGCTGCGCCGCGCGGTGCAGCACGAGATCGAGGACCGCCTGTCGGAGGAGATCCTGCACGGCAAGCTCGTAGCCGGCGACCACGTCCAGGTCGACTTCGTCGACGGGGAGTTCACGTTCTCGACCGGTCGTCAGCCGGGCCGGGACGCCCTCCCCGAGGCTGTCGGCGCGATCGAGGTCTAGTCCTCCGAGCCGTCGTTCGAGCCCGTCGAAACCCACATCAGGTGGGGATCGGCGGGCTCGATCCGATTAACGTCGTCCGCTAGCCGGGACGCGACCGGGTGACCCTCGGACTGGGAATGGGGTACACGAGGGCGGAACGTGAGACTCGGGGCAACCACCTTCCTGCTCGCGTCACGCGGCATCCAATCGGATCGGCTCATCTTGCATAAGCTCACGAGCAGGGGCCTCGCCTCGTTCGCCATCGCGGGACTCCTCATCGCCGCCCCGGTCTTCTCGACAGCGGCCTACGCCGACGAGAGCGCGCCCGACACGGCGATCGTGTCCGAGACCCTGCCCGAGGCCGCACCGGAGGTGGTGCCCGAGACTGCGCCGGAGGTCGCGCCCGAGACAGCGCTCGAGGCCGCCGATCGCATCCCGGAGGTCGTGCCTGAGACCGCTCCCGAGACCACCGATCCCACCCCCGAGGTCGTCGAGGCGCCCGAGACCGGCGACGTCGCCGCACCCCCGATCTCGTCGGCGCGGGGCGCGCAGCTGGCGACTGGCGACGTGGGACCGGGCGCCGGTCCCTATCCGCTGTGGGCGTCCGCGTCCGCGTATGGACAGGTGACGGTGCGGTGGGACGCTCAGCCGGACGATGGCGGCATCTACTACGTCTTCATCTTCGACGAGACCCTGGGCGGATACATCCTGATCAACGGGGTGACACCGACTCTCTTCTGGGTCAACTACGCGACGCCCGGCCACACCTATCTCATCAACTACCGTTCCGAGAACAGCTTCGACTTCGACGGCGAGGTGCGGTTCACGTCTCCGCTCTCCGCGCCCGACGCACCGACCGACCTCCAGGCGACCCGCCTCGCCACGGCCGACGGCTTCGACCTCGCCTGGAATGCACCGGCCGACTCCTTCAATCCGGTCGTCTACTACAGCATCGACATCACCGACGAGGGCGGCACGACGTCCACCGTGACGAGCAGCACCACGAGCTTCGTCGCGGCCGGCCTCACCCTCGGCAGCGACTACACCTTCGCCGTGACCGCGGTGTCGGCCGACGGCCTGCGCAGTGACGCGGCCGAGACCAGCGGGCAGCTCTCTGCGACGAGCCCGACCCTCCCGCAGAACGTGACGCTTGCGATCGACGGCGACACGCTCTCCGGCTCGTGGACCGCCCCTGCCTACGACGGCGGCGCGGCGATCCAGGGGTATGACGTCGAGCTGTACGAGAACGGCGACGTCGTCTACAGCCCTGGCGATCTCGTCGTCGGATCGCCCCTCGTCCTCGATTACGAGGCCGAGTACGGGGTCGAGTACACGATCACGGTCGTCGCCGTCGGAGGCGATGGCGACGAGAGCGAGGCCGCGACCTCGAGCGCGGTGCAGCGTTCCGACGCAGCCCCGGCCGCGGCCACGGCGTTCGTCGAGGCGTACGGCTACAAGACGCCGATGATCTACATCAGCTGGGAGCTCGCGCCGCAGACCGGCTCGGCACCCGACTCGTTCCTCGTCACCCTGTACGACGCCGACGGTGCTGTCGTCCAGCAGGACGTCCTCACCGAACGCAGCCAGACGGGGTACAACTTCGTGGGCCTGGCCAACGACACCGCGTACTCGGCCTCGGTCGTCGTCACCAACGACGCCGGATCCTCCCCCGAGAGCAACCGTGCCGAGACGCGCACGCTCGGCCTGATCCCTCCGGCTTTCACCGCCGAGCAGCTGGCCTCCTACGGCGGTGACGTGACCGCGTCGCTCAACGGGGAAGTGCTGACCGCGCACATCGGCGGCGTCGAGGCGGGCGACTGGGTGTTCGGGTACGCGTACTCCAGCCCGGCGCCGCTCGGCTGGGTGCAGGTGGGCGCGGGCGGATTCGCCAGCTGGTCGATCGCGGGCGCGGGCCTCACCACGGGTCAGACACACACCCTGGCGGTGGCGAGCAGCTTCGGCGACCTGTTCGGATCCGCGCAGTTCGCGGTACCGGCCCCCCGTGCGGCCTCGGTCAGCAGCCTGGCTGCCACCGGATCCGACCCGAGCGGACTCCTGATGGCCGCCGTCGGCCTCCTCGCAGCCGGGGTGCTGGTCACGGTGCGGCGACGCTCGCGCGCCTGAGTCGGGCCGCCCGTCGGAGGTCGCCCGCCCGCATCCGGAACACGGGTAGCGTGGCTAGGTGACCTCCGACGCAGCCGCGACCCCGCCGTTCGTGGTCCGGCCCGCCCGTACGGGCGACGTGCCCGGCATCCAGGCCCTCATCGAGCCGCTGGTGCAGGAGCGCATCCTGCTCGGCAAGGAGCGCGTCGTCTTCTACGAGGCGGTGCAGGAGTTCCGCGTCGCGGAGACGCCCGACGGCGAGCTCATCGGATGCGGTGCGCTGCACGTCATCTGGGACGACCTCGCCGAGGTGCGCACCCTCGCCGCCGCGGCGGACTGGCGCCAGCGCGGCGTCGGGCACGCGATCCTCGAGCAGATCGAGCTCGACGCCCTCGCGCTCGGCGTGCACAAGCTGTTCTGCCTGACGTTCGAGACGGCGTTCTTCACGCGGCACGGCTACGTCGAGATCGGCGAGAGCGTCGTCACGCCCGAGGTCTATGCCGAGCTCGTGCGCTCGCGCGATGAAGGCGTCGCCGAGTTCCTCGATCTCGCACGGGTCAAGCCCAACACCCTCGGCAACACCCGGATGCTCAAGACTCTCTGACGGTCCGACAGTTCGCTGACGCGCCGGAGCCTCACCGCCTCAGCGCCGCATCCGGGCTTACCCTGGCGGCATGTCGTCGATCCGCACCCCTGTCGGGCCGCAGCCGCCCGCTGTGTACTGGCGACGCCGGCTCTTCGTCGCCCTCGGCATCGTCGCCGTGCTCGTCGTCATCATCCTGCTGGTGGTGCGCCCCGGATCCGCTCCGGCCAGCCAGCAGACCCCCGCGCCCTCGGATGCGGCGGCGGCCCCCAGCGGCACGCCGACCCCCGAGTTCACTTCGGCCAGCAACGCCTGCGACCCCTCGACGATCACGGTCGAGGCGGTGACGGATGCGGCGGAGTACGCCGCCGGCGTCCAGCCCCAGGTGTCGATGAAGATCACCAACACCGGGGCGGCGCCCTGCACCATCGATGTCGGGACCGCGGCCCAGGACTACATCGTCACCAGTGGCGACGACCGCATCTGGAGCTCGAAGGACTGCCAGACGGATCCGGCGTCTGCCCCGACCCCGTTCAACGCGGGTGAGACGAAGACGACGACGCCGTTCCCGTGGGACCGCACCCGCTCATCCACCGACACCTGCAACACGGAGCGCACGCCCGCGGTTGCCGACGCCGACGGGCCGACCTACCGACTGCAGGTCAAGCTCGGCGACATCGAGTCGGCGACGGTGGCGTTCCGGCTCTTCGGCTGAGGTGCCGCCCTTCCGCGCGGTTACGGCGTGGCGCAGGCGCCCTTCTTGACGTTGCCCTCGGCGCGGACGCTGAACAGGTCACCCGTCGCGCTGCCGCCGACGCGGTAGGTCGTCAGGCAGAAGTTCTCCTTGGGGTTGACGCCCGTGAAGCTGATCGCGGTCACGTCGGTGCTGGCGCCGGCGTAGCCGTAGGTCTTCAGGTCGGCTGCCGCGACGGTGGTGGCGGTCGGGTTGGCCGTGCCGTACGCGATGACAGCGGTCTTGGCGTTGGTCAGGTCGGCCTGGGCGGCGGAGTCCTTGGCGGAGTTCTGGACGCCGAGGTAGATCGGGATGGCGATGGCGGCGAGGATGCCGATGATGATGACGACGACGAGAAGCTCGATGAGCGAGAAGCCCTCGTCCTTCGTCGCAGCCGTGATGCGGGATCGCAGGGCGGGGCGGGGACGGGTCATGGGGCTGAACTCCTGGGCAGTCGATGATGTGCGAACCGCCGAACGGCAGTCGTCTCATCGAACGTATGGGCGTGCCTTCGAGCCCTGTAGCCCTCGACCGGGGGCAATCGCGTGAGTGCTGGCCCCAGTTGGGGGCACTGCAGCGGGTGACGAACTCCGGCCGCCGACGTGATCAGTCGGCGGCCGGAGGTGGTGCAGGTGCTACTTGTCGCCCTTGAGCGTGTCCTTGACGTCGGACGCGGCGCCCTTGGCGCCGGCCTTCAGCTGGTCGGCCTTGCCCTCGGCAACGAGCTTGTCGTTGTCGGTCGCCTTGCCGACAGCCTCCTTGCCCTTGCCGATGAGGTTCTCGGCGTTGTTCTTGATGTCGTCGGAGAGTGCCATGATGCGTTCCTTTCGTTGTTTCTGTTTCCTTCAGACGCGTCGTCGGACGGGTTCGTCAGACGGTGCGCTCTTCGCGTGCGAATGATGCACGCAGACCCGTGGTGATGTGCACGAGCATCGGCACGGAGGCGCCGAGTGTCGTGTCGAGGTGGTCGACCGAGGAGTCGATCGCCGCGCGGACGCGCTGCAGATCGGCGCCGGGCCGGACGTTCACGCGAGCACGCAGCACGGAGGTGCCGCGCACGCGATGCCCGCTCGTGGAGACCGAGACGACGTCGCTGACTGCACGCAGCGCATCCGTCATGAGCTGGTCGATGACCTTGACGTCGATGCTGACCGAGTCGTGCTCGTAGGCGCTCGTCGATCGCCCGCGGCCACGCGTGAGGATCCACACGAGGCTGAGGATGATCAGCGCGGCTGCCGAGGCGATCACGATCGACAGCACGACCGATCCGAGACCGCCGTCGTTCTCAGCCCCGGCGACGCGCGTGGCGTCGAACACCTGGGTGAGGAGCGGCAGACCAGCGCCGAACTCGGTCGCGGCCACCGCCGGCAGGGCGAGCACCACGGCCGCGCCGATGGCCAGGAGGCCGAGCAGGACGAGGATGAGGCGGTTGAGCACGCGGTTGCTGCGGGTCATGCGCCCACCACCCCCTGCGAGGAGACGGCCACGCTGATGCGCACGGGCGGCTTCGGCGCGAGCGCCGTCACCAGCTCGTCGGCACTCTGCTGCACCTCGGCCTGGCTCACGGGGAACCCCGACGACGGTCGCACCGTCACGCGCGCGGCGCGGGCCGACACCGAGGTGCTGACCTGGTCGCGGTTGATGCGAGCGGTCGCGGCGGCGCGGCGCGAGACCGCTCCGGCGAGGACGTCGTCATCCACCAGGAGAGCGACGCGGTCGCTGTCGAGTCGGTGCCGGCGACGGCTTCCCGGCGTCAGGGCCAGCACGATCAGGATGATCCCGATCAGCAGGGCGCCTGCGGCCGCCGGCAGCATCCAGACCAGCGGGTCGTCGCCGAGGACGGCGGCGGTCGTGGCCGAGATGCTCAGTAGGAGCGGCGCGGCGCCGATCAGCTCGAGCACCGCCTCCGTGCCGAGGTAGGCGGCGCCCAGAATGAGCACTCCGAGAGCGATCGATACGGCGAGCGATCGCGACTTGAAGCTCTCGCGCCGGATGAGCCGACGCGTCAGCGCCGGGTTCATGGCTGTCGAACTCATGTCACACGCTTTCTCTGCGCCTCACGGGCGCCGGTCAGTCGCAGGCGCACATCGGCGATGCGCGCGCCACTCAATTCGTAGCCGTGCTCGCGGACGCGTGCACGAGTCTGCTGGGCGATTTCGAGGGCGCTCTGGGTGCGCGACCCGCCCACGGCCACCGGTCCGGCGATGTCGACGGCCAGTGATCCGGAGGAGTCGTGCACCGTGGCCTCGACGTCACGCGAGGTGACGCCCAGCTCCTCGGCGGCGATCGCGCCGAGCGTGCGACGCAGCGCACGCTCGGTCACGATCACGCGCCCGGCGATCAGGCTGGTGACGGGGGATGACTCGGTCATCCGACCCGCCGCGGTCCGCGGGCGGCGTCCACGGCCGCCCGGATGTCGAGCCGGCCGGTGACGGCCGCGGCGATCAGGCCGCCCAGGGCGCCGAAGACGGCGACCAGAAGGAAGCCCCAGAATCCGAAGAGGAGGGCGGCGAACGCCAGGACGACGCCCGCCGCGACTCCCTGAGCCGTGACCGACATCAGACGACCCGCGCGGTCTCGTCGGCGCTGTCGTCCTCGCCGGGGATGTGCACGTCGGAGACGGTCACGTTGATCTCGGCGACGTCCATGCCCACGAGCTGGGTGATCGACAGGGCGACGGCCGTGCGGACGGCCTCGGCCACGACCTGCAGTTGCTGCGGGTACTCGACGACGATCGTCACGTCTGCGGCGACCTGCTTCTCGCCGACCTCGACCTTGACGCCCTGCGACAGGTCGGTCTGGCCGATGGCGTCGCGCACGGCGCCGACGAGGCGGGTCGCGCCGCCGCCGAGGGCGAACACGCCGGGCACCTCGCGCGCGGCGATGCCGGCGATCTTGGCGACGACGGGGTCGACGATGGTGGTCGTGCCCTGCGAGACGCCGGGGGTGACGACGGTGGTGGGGACGGTGGGCTGCGCCATGGGTACTGCTCCTTCTGATCGGGTGGTGTCTCGGCGGGGAGGTTCCCCTGCCGTAGGGTGTTCATCACTGAGACGGCAACAGGTTTGCATTCGTCACGGTGATTTCCTGTGGGCTTGCTGGGAGTGATGAATGCGTGGAGGGCCGCTCGAGAGCGCATCCGACGCCCTCCTCGCGAAGCGAGCCGCCGACGGCGACCAGCTCGCCTTCGGGGTCATCGTGCGGCGTCATGTGCCGTACCTCCGGGCGTTCGCTACCCGGCTCATCAACAGCTCGGCAGATGCCGATGACGCCGTGCAGGACGCGCTCATCGTCGCCTGGCAGCGGCTTCCCGAGCTCGAGAACCCGGAGCGTCTGCGTTCGTGGCTGAGCACGATCGTCTCGCGCAAGGCGATGGACCGCGTGCGCGCCCGCAAGCAGACGGCCGAGCTCGACGACGAGGTGCCGACGGCGACGCGCACTCCGGAGGGCCACGCGGTGGACTCCGGTCAGCTCACCGCCCTGGCGGCCGTGCTCGCGAAGCTGCCCGAGGAGTCACGCCAGGTCTGGGTGCTCAAAGAGGTGGGCGGCTACTCCTACGACGAGATCGCGGACGAGCTCGGCACCTCGGTGTCGACGGTGCGCGGTCGGCTGGCGCGCGCCCGCGCGACGGTGCTCGAGCAGATGAAGGACTGGAGGTGACCATGGCGGAGGACAACGGCATCGGCGGATCCGGCTACGACCTCGACGCGCTCTCCGAGTACCACGATCGGGGACGCACCCCGGCGATCGCGGCCATCGACAGCAACCCGGAATGCCAGGCGGTGCTCGCCTCGATGGCGCGCTTCGGCTCGATGTCGACCGAGCTGATCGCTCGGGATGCATCCGAGGCCGCCCCGCTCGACGAGTCGTGGTTCGCCGGACTGATGGCGGTCATCGCCACCGAGGTGCGCGCCGGTCGCGACATCACCTTCCCCGACCCGGACCCGCTCACCCGGCTCACGATCACCGAGGGCGCGGTGCGCGAGCTGGTTCGGCTGGCGGGCGACAGCGTTCCGGGAGTGCTGGTCGGCACCTGCCGTCTCGACGGGGATGTGACGGATGCCGAGGCAGAGATCCGCGTGTCCGTCACCATCAGCGTCGTCTTCAATGCCCCACTCGTCGAGATCGCCGACACCGTGCGGAGCGCGGTCTACAGCGCGCTCATCTCGTCGACGCCGCTGCGCGTCGGGTCGATCGACGTCACGGTCGACGACGTGCATCTGCCGGTCGAAGCGGAGACGGGCCCGGATGCCGGGGCAGATGGGGGCGCGCGATGACCGACACAGCACCCCTCGCCTCGCTCATCGACGCCGCCGTGATCGCCGTGCCCGGAGTGGTGCAGGTCTTCGCGGCCAAGCCCGTCCCGCATGTCGCGCGCAAGCTGGGGGAGCAGCTTCTGCTGCCGCCCGGCACGGTCGCCGTCGCGGTCCCGCTGTCGAGCGTGAGCTCATCGGGCGGGCAGCTCGAGGTGCTCGTCAGCGTCGCGGTGACCGGGGTCGCCGCCGAGGTCGCGGGCAGTGTCGCCGCGGCGGTGCGCGACGTGATCGCGAACCACACGGATGCCGACCCGGCCACCAGCGTCGTGCAGGTGCGCGTCAGCCGCGTGGCGGTCGCGGGCGGCTGACGCTCGGCATCGCGGGTCCGCCGTCGCAGTTCTGCAGGAGTTCCACGTTCTGCAGGACTCCGGCTCCTGGAACCGTGTGGATCGGGCCCGGATCTCCTGCACGACCGGAGCTGACGCCCCGGTCAGAGGATGCGGAACCCGCCCGCGGGCGCCGGCCCGTCGGCGGGGGAGACGTCGACGTCGTCGACGACCGCGCCCGGCGGACCCGTGCGGAGCCACTCGATCAGCGCGTCCGAGGCGGCGTCGTCGCCGACTCGCACCTCCACGCGGCCGTCGGCCAGGTTGACCACCGTGCCGGCCACCCCGAGACGCTGCGCCTCGACGCGCGTCGCCCACCGGAATCCGACCCCCTGCACCCGTCCGCTGACCAGCACCCGCCGCGCCACTGTCGACGGCCTCAGAACGCCGGGACGTCGGCGCGCGACGCCGAGTCCGACCCGATCGCGTCACGGGCACCCACGCCCGCACCCGCCGGGCTGAACGCCGCCGCGATCACGGCGCGCACCGCGCTCCCGCCGCCATCGGAATCCGTGCCGTCGAGCACGGTGGCGTAGCCCAGGCGCCGCGCCTCGGCAGTGCGGATGCGCGCCCCCGACACCGGTCGGATCTCACCGGCCAGCGAGATCTCGCCGATCGCCGCGAGGTCGTGCGGCAGGGCCTGGTCGCGCACGGCACTCGCGATGGCGAGCGCGATCGCGAGGTCGGCGCCGGGCTCTGCGAGACGGATTCCACCCACCGTCGACACGTAGACATCCGACCCCGACAGCGGCAGCCCGCACCGGCGCTCGAGGACGGCGAGCAGCATCGCCACCCGTGACGCGTCGACGCCGTTGACCACGCGTCGCGGTTGCGGGGCCTGCGTCTTGACGATGAGCGCCTGCACCTCCACCGGCAGCGCCCGCCGACCCTCCATGGCGATCGTGACGCAGGTGCCGCTGACGGGAACGGCGCCGCGCGAGAGGAAGAGGCCCGACGGATCCGGCACCTCGGCGATGCCGTCGCCGGTCATCTCGAAGCAGCCGACCTCGTCGGTCGGGCCGAAGCGGTTCTTGAGCGCACGCACGAACCGCAGCGCCGTCTGGCGGTCGCCCTCGAAGCTGCACACGACATCCACCAGGTGCTCGAGCATGCGCGGCCCGGCGATCGTGCCGTCCTTCGTGACGTGGCCGACGAGCAGCACCGGCAGCTCGCGCTCCTTCGCCAACCGGATGAGCGCCCCCGCCACCTCGCGCACCTGCGCCGGCTGCCCGGCCGCGCCGTCTGAGGCGGACGACGACACCGTCTGCACCGAGTCGACGATCAGCAGTCCCGGCATCACCGCGTCGACCTGGCCGAGGATCGTGGCGAGGTCGGTCTCGGCGGCGAGATACAGATTCTCGGTGAGCGCTCCCGTGCGCTCGGCTCGCAGCCGCACCTGGTTGACCGACTCCTCGGCGCTGACGTAGAGCACGCGCGCGCCGGCGCGGGCGATGCGCGAGGCGACCTCGAGCAGCAGCGTCGACTTGCCGACGCCGGGCTCGCCGCTCAGCAGGATCGCGGCGCCCGGCACGATGCCGCCGCCGAGCACCCGATCGAATTCGGTGATTCCGCTCGGCCAGTGCGAGACGGTGTCGGTGCCGAGATCGGTGATCGGCCGGGCCGCGCGTGCGTCGCTGGGGCGCACCGGAGCGACCGACGCACGCGGCGCGTCCCGCTCGACGATCGTGCCCCAGGCCTGGCACTCGGGGCAGCGGCCGTACCACTTGGGGCCGTTCCACCCGCAGGCGCTGCAGGCGTAGGGCGAGGATGCGGGGCGGGCCATGCGCACAGCCTAGGCGCGGCCGCCGACGTGCCCCGGTGGGCCGACGGAGTCTGTGCATCATCCGCACAGTTCGCACCGAGGGGTTGCCCAACGAAAAGTGTTACCGGTAACATTTCACTCACGCGGCTCGCCGGACGAGGGGTCCGGACGCGGCCGCACCCCCTATAGCAGCGCCCGCAGGTCATCCTCCGCGGCGCTATCCGGCGTTGCTGCCGGAAGGTCCGTTCAAAGGAGAACCGGATGTTCAGCAGGGTCATGCGCACAGCGCTCCGAGCCGGAGCTCTCGCTGCCGTCGGCTCGCTCGTGGCGGGAGGACTGGTCACCGTCGGCACCTCGGCGGCCGCGGCACCGAGCCTGCCGGCGGCGGCGATCGCGCCGTCCGTGGTCTCCGACTGGGACCCCGACTCCTCGTACACATCGACCGACGGCGGCGACGGCACCTACCGGGTTCCGCTCCTCAACGCGGACGTCCCCGATGTGAGCGTCGAGCGCGTTCCTGCCGCCGAGAACGACGAGGGCCGTGATCTCTATTACATGATCAGCACCACCATGCACCTGAGCCCGGGCGCTCCGATCATGAAGTCCTACGACCTCGTCAACTGGGAGATCGTGAACTACGTCTTCGACCGCGCCGACATCGGCGACGCCTTCTCGCTGCGCAACGGGCAGTCGTCGTACGGGCAGGGCCAGTGGGCGTCGTCGCTGAGATATCACGAGGGCCGGTTCTACGTCGCGTTCAACACCAACAACCTCGGCGGCTCGTACCTCTACACCACCGACGACATCGACGACGGGGCGTGGACCCGCACCGCGCTGGGCCGATCGTTCCATGATCCCTCCCTCTTCTTCGACGAGCAGGACGGCGGCACGCCGTACATCTTCTACGGCTCGGGGTCGACGAGCGCAGTGAAGCTCAACAGCGATCTGACCCAGGTCGTCGCCGAGTACCCCAACATCCTGCGCACGACCGACTACCCCGGCGCGCCGTTCATCGGCGGGCTGTTCGAGGGCGCGCAGGTGCAGTACATCGACGGGAAGTACTACATCGTCATCATCACCTGGCCCTCGGGGCAGGGGCGCCAGGTGGCGCTGTTCCGCTCCGACGAGCTGCTCGGCCGATACGCCACGGCCGACGGCAGCAACCCGTACGAGGCGCGCGGCGTGCTGAACTCGAGCGGATTCGCGCAGGGCAGCCTCGTGCCCATCTCGCGAGCCGACGGCGGCACCGACTGGTGGGGCATGTTCTTCCGCGACAACTTCCCGATCGGGCGCATCCCCGGACTGATCCCCGCGACCTGGCAGGACGGCTGGCCGACCTTCGGCACGGGCGGCTCGGTGCCGGTGGGCGGCTCGTTCGCGAAGCCCATCGAGCTGACACCCGCCGAGGAGCTGCTCGAGCGCCAGAAGAGCATCGTCGCATCCGACGACTTCGACAACGACGCGCCCCTCAAGGCGTACATGGAAGAGACCTGGACCATCCCGCCCGCGCCCCAGCTCGACACGAGCCTGCTCGGGATCGAGCTGCTGCAGAACGGCGGATTCGAGAGCGGCGCCACCGGCTGGGTCGCCAACGACACGGCGGTCCTCACCCCGTCGACGGGCGCCTATGCCGGCACCGGTGCGCTGCAGATCACGGGTCGCACCACCGCCGGCTCCGGGCCTCGACAGGACGTGTCGGGCAAGGTGCAGCACGGCGTGACCTACACGGTCTCGGCGTGGGTGCGCTACGACGACCCCGCCGCACCCGCCACCAAGCAGTTCAACATCACGGCCCACTACGGCGGGAGCGCCTACACGGTGCTGCGATCGGGGACGGTCACACGCGGTCAATGGACTCGGGTCACCGGCACCTTCTCGGTCCCGACGACCCAGAGCCTCGCCACGATGCGGATCTTCGTCGAGACCCCGTACGCGACCGCGGCCACCATCGCGGCTGCGCCGGCTCAGCACATCATGGACTTCGCCGTCGACGACCTGTCGCTCGTCGGAGCGCCGGTGACGACCGAATCCGCCAGCGCCGCCGAGATCGCGCCGAACGGCTCGCGCCTCGGGCTCACGTGGGAGTGGAACCACGCTCCCGACAACCGCTACTGGTCGCTCACCGACCGCGACGGCTGGCTGCGCCTGACGTCGGGCAAGGTCGTGACCGGTGGCTACAAGCACCTCAAGCTCGCGAACGACGACGAGCTGACCTACCTCGAGGAGGCCCGCAACACGCTCACGCAGCGGACCTTCGGGCCGCGGCAGTCGGCCGAGACGACGCTCGACGTCACAGGCATGCGCGACGGAGACGTCGCCGGCCTGGCCGTGTTCGGACGCTCGTTCTCGTACGTCGCGGTGCGGCGCGTCGACGGCGTGAACACGGTGGGGGTGGTGAACCGCCTCCAGCCGTTCTCGGCCGCGATCGACCAGGCGGCCGTCGAGACCTTCGTGCCCGGCACCACGGTGTCCCTCGGCACCGCATCGGAGGTGTCGGTGAAGGCCGACCTGGAGTTCGACAACCCGTCCGGTCAGCTGTGGACGACGTTCTACGTCAGTCTCGATGGCCTGACCTGGACCAAGCTCGGCAACCGGGTCGGCCCGCACACGCTCGACGGCACCCTGACCCACTTCATGGGCCACCGGATCGGGCTGTTCTCCTATGCGACGCAGCAGACCGGCGGGTATGTCGACTTCGACGACTTTCAGCTGAGCGACACGCTCAGCTCGCAGGGGCTCGCCCTCGACCGCAGCGATCTGGATGCGGCCGTCGCCCACGCGGAGTCGCAGCGCGCGGCCGACTACCCGGCGGAGGACTGGGCGGCGATGCAGGATGCGCTGGCCGAGGCGCGGGCCGCCGCCGCCGGACCGCTCGGCAGCCAGAACCAGATCGACGCACCGGAGCGGGCGCTGAGCCTCGAGCTGGCGCGCCTGGGCGTGGTGAAGGCCGTGGCGCCGTCTCTGGATGTGTCGGTGGTGACGAGTTCGCGGTGTGTTGCGGGCAAGTCGGTGCTGAGTGTTCAGGCGACGAACAACGAGGCGGTGCCGGTGGCGGTGTCGATCGCGACGCCGTTCGGGTCGAAGTCGTTCGCGTCGGTGGCTGCGGGGAAGAACGCGTTCCAGGCGTTCACGACCCGTCTGGTGAGCGTGCCGGCGGGTTCGGCGACGGTGACGGCCACGGCGACCGTGGCCGGTGCGCCGGTGTTGGTGGAGGTGGCCGCGCCCTACAGCGCACACACCTGCTCATGAAGCTCGTGCCCCCCGCAGTGGTTGCCCGCGGGGGGCATGGGGAGGGGCCCGGCAGCAGCCGGGTGACTGCAACCGCACATCCGATCAAGGAGGATCAATGCACACGCAACATCCCAGGAGGCAGAGGAATCTGCCACACAAGCTGATCGCGGTCATGGCGACCGCGGCGCTGATGACCGCGGGCATCGCAGCCAGCGCGTCGGCGGCCGACGAGGAGCTCATCCTCAACGGCGGCTTCGAGAGCGGCACGACGAGCTGGTTCGTCAACAACGGCAATGCCGCGGACACCGGCGTGCTCGCCACGACGGCGGATGCGTTCGCCGGGTCGAGCGCGGCGGTGATCACCGCTCGGACGTCGACCGGTTCCGGCCCGATGCAGGACCTGTCGGGCAAGCTGCAGGCCGGCCAGACGTACACGCTCAAGGCGCGCCTCAAGTACGAGAACGCCGCCGGGCCGGCGACGAAGCAGTTCTTCGCGACCATGCACTACGGCGGGGGAACGTACACGAACCTCCTCAGCGTGACGGCGACGAAGGGGCAGTGGGCCTACTTCAACGGCACGTTCACGATCCCGACGACCCAGAGCGTGGGAACCACCCGGCTCTTCTTCGAGACCCCGTACACGGCACCCGCCACCGCGACGGCGGCTCCCGACACGCACCTCATGGACTTCAAGGTCGACGAGGTGTCGCTGATCGGCACGCCTCCGCCGCCGCCTCCCTCGAAGACCATCGAGGTGGTCGGCAAGCTGCCCGGTGAGCACAACCCGCTCATAGGCCACAAGTTCGGGGCCGACGGCTTCGGATTCGTCGACAACGGCCGGGTTTACATGTACATGACGAACGACACGCAGGGGTACGCGCCGAACGCCACGACCGGTGTCTCGCCCGCGATCAACTACGGACAGATCAACCAGCTGACCGTGATCTCGTCGGCGGACCTCGTCAACTGGACCGACCACGGCGAGATCCAGGTCGCCGGGCCGAACGGGGTCGCGCCGTTCACGGCGAACTCGTGGGCTCCCGGCATGGAGAAGCGGGTCGTCAACGGCGTCACGAAGTACTTCCTCTACTACGCCAACGGCGGCGGCTCGAGCAACGTGCTGACCGGGGACTCCCCGGTGGGTCCGTGGATCAGCCAGCGCACGAGCACGCTCATCAACAGCAGCACCCCCGGCGCGCAGGGCGTCTCGTGGCTGTTCGATCCGGCGCCGCTCGTGACCGACGACGGACAGGCCTACCTGTACTTCGGCGGCGGCCCGGCCTCGACCAGCCTCCCGGCTGCCGAGCGCTTCAACAACCCGAAGAACATCCGCGTCATCAAGCTGGGTGACGACATGGTGTCGACGGTGGGTACCGCTGCAGTGGTCGACGCGCCTGTCGCGTTCGAGGCCGCCCAGGTGTTCGAGCGCAACGGGATCTACTACCTGTCCTACTCGTCTCACTTCGGAGGCACCGACTTCGGTGGCAATCAGACCCCCGAGCCGGGATACCCCGGTGGCGGTCAGATCGGCTACATGATGTCGACCGACCCGATGGTGTGGACGAAGGACAAGTACGCGGGTGTCCTGTTCCCGAACCAGTCCCAGTTCTTCGGAGCGGGGACGGGTGGCAACAACCACCAGTCGGTGTTCGAGTTCAACGGCAAGTACTACTTCACGTATCACGCGCCGACCCTGAACAAGCGCATCAACGGGAACACGACCCAGGGCTACCGCAGTCCGCACATCCAGGAGCTGACGTTCAACACGGACGGCACGATCCAGCAGGTGGTGGGCGACTACGCCGGTCCGTCGCAGGTCTCCGATTTCGACCCGTACGCGGTGTTCGAGGCCGAGACCCTCGGCTGGTCCAAGGGCATCGCCACGGCGAAGATCGCGGGGGGCTCGGCGCAGTTCGGGACCAACGCGCCGAACCTCGCTGTGACGGACGTCGACAACGGCGACTGGACCGGTCTCTCGGCTGTGGACCTCGGCGCGGGTGCCGCATCGGTGACTGCGAAGGTGCGACCGCTGCAGGCGGGCGGGCAGATCCAGGTGCGCCTCGACTCACCGACCGGTGACGTCATCGGGTCCGCTTCGGTGCAGGGCACCGTGGGCCAGTGGACGGACGCCACGGTGCAGCTGACCGGGGCGACCGGCGTTCACGACGTGTACTTCACGTACACGGGCCCGACCGGCGATCTCTTCGACCTCGACACCATGCAGTTCGCTGCAGCCCCGGTGGCGCCGTCTCTGGATGTGTCGGTGGTGACGAGCTCGCGATGTGTTGCGGGCAAGTCGGTGCTGAGTGTTCAGGCGACGAACAACGAGGCGGTGCCGGTGGCGGTGTCGATCGCGACGCCGTTCGGGTCGAAGTCGTTCGCGTCGGTGGCTGCGGGGAAGAACGCGTTCCAGGCGTTCACGACCCGTCTGGTGAGCGTGCCGGCGGGTTCGGCGACGGTGACGGCCACGGCGACCGTGGCCGGTGCGCCGGTGTCGGTGGAGGTGGCCGCGCCCTACAGCGCACACACCTGCAGCTGAGTGATCCGGGGTGGCCCGTCCTCGGGCGGGCCACCCCTTCCCCCAACCGGTCCGGCACCCGTCGGACCCGCAGTCTTCGAAGGAGAAGCAATGAACAAGCATGTTGGAGTACTCCGCGGCGCCGCAGTAGCGGTCGGCGCGGTGCTGCTGGTCGGTGTCGCGGGAGCGGCGTTCGCGGATGACGAGCTCGGCACCGACCAGGTCGAGGTCGGAGTCTCGATCGCCCCGCTGGTCGAGCCCGGCGTCCTGGCGCTGACCGTCGAGTCGTCGTCGACGACCCTCGTCGAAGAGGGATCCACCGACACGGTGCGGCAGTTCCTCGGCGAGCTGCCGACGGTCACGGTGACGGACACCCGCACCGCCGAGGAGATCGCGGACGGCGCGGCCTGGTACGTCGTGGGCTCGTCGACCGACTTCATCGGCGACAACGGCCAGTCGATCGACGCGAGCTACCTCGGGTGGACCCCGAAGCTGCTCGACGGCGGCGAGTCGGGACTGGTGGCCGCGGGCGATCAGGTCGACACCGTCCTCGATGAGGGTGCGGATGCGGTGGGCCTGGTCGATCAGGAGCTGCTGGCCATCGCGGCCGATTCCGAGGCCATTGCGGGGGAGGGCCAGTGGACCGCGTCCGCCGACCTGTTCCTGCGTACGCCGGTGACGGTCCAGCCGGGCAACTACGTCGCCCGGTTGACCCTGTCCCTGTTCGAGTAGCACCCGGCCCCAGACCGTGGCCGCGGCACCCCGCCGCGGCCACGGCTGCGGTCCTGGAAGGAGCACCCCCGTGAACCTGCACGAGAAGATCGCGCGAGCGGCGTCGGCGGCTCTCGCCGTGGCCATCGCCGGCATCGCCCCGCTGGCGGGAGCCCAGACGGCGGCCGCCGTCGATGGCCCGGTCAGCTGGGCCGTCAGCCCGTCCGACGGCGTCGGCGACGACGGTCGATCGTGGGTCGAGGCCGAGATCGATCCGGGCGGGTCCCGGTCGGATCACCTCATGGTGAGCAACCTCGGCGACGTCGAGGTGACGTTCGCCCTCACGGCGGCCGACGGCTACTTCACCGGCACGGGACGCTTCAACATGCTGAACTCGGACGAGGTGTCGGTCGACGCCGGTACGTGGATCGACGTGGTCGACTCCGTCACCGTGCCGGCGGGGGAGCAGGCCATCGTGCCGTTCGTCGTCAACGTTCCCGACAACGCGACACCGGGCGATCACGCCGCCGGCATCGCGGCGTCGATCGTGTCGACCAGCGTCGCCGAGGACGGCACCCAGCTCGGGGTCGAGAGCCGGGTCGGCTTCCGTGTCATGACGCGGGTGACCGGCGTGGTCGCGCCCTCCCTGGAGGTGGCCGACCTCGACGTCCGCTATGCCACCTCGTGGAATCCCTTCGAACCGGGTCGGATCGACGTGTCGTACACCGCGGTCAACTCCGGCAACGTGCGCCTGGCGGTGTCCGGCGAGGCCGTCGCAGCCGGGGAGCGCGTCACCGACGGGCGCGAGGTGCCCGAGCAGTTCCTGCCGGGTGACGTGCGGTCGACCGACCTGCGGCTGGGGTCGATCTGGCCGCTGGGCCCGGTGACGGTGACGGTCGCGCTCCAGCCCGACGTGATCCAGCTCGACGGGTCGACGCAGACGATCGACCCGGTGACGACGGAGGTCGTGGTCTGGGCCGTGCCCTGGCCGCAGCTCGTCGTGCTGCTCGGCGTGGCGCTGATCATCGCCGGGCTGCTGTGGAACGGGCGCCGGCGCCGCGCGACGACCGAGCGCCGGCTCGCCGAGGCCCGCGAGGCGGGTCGACGCGAGGCACTCGCCACGAGTCGGTGAGGCGCGTCGATATGCTGATCATCTTCTGTCGGTGAGGCCGACGACGATGGGCGGAGATCAGGTGACCCCGAGCGCGAGCCAGGAGCCGAACATCCGGCAGGTGGCCTCGCTGGCGGGCGTCTCGCACATGACCGTCTCGCGGGTGCTCAACGGGCACCCGAACATCCGGGAGACCACCCGCACACGCGTGCTCGAGGTGATCGAGGAGCTGGGGTACCGGCCCAACAGCGCGGCCCGCACCCTGTCGACCCGACGGACACGCCGCATCGGCGTGATCGTCGAGAGCGCTGTCGAATTCGGTCCGAGCAGCACGGTGCGGGCGATCGAGTACGCGGCGCGCGAGCTCGGGTACTCGGTCTCGTCTCTCGCCCTGCGGGACGGCGACCAGATCTCGCCGCACGAGGCGGTCCAGCGGCTCACCGCGCAGGGCGTCGACGCGATCTGCGTGATCGCGCCGCGTTCGTCGTCGGTGATGGCGCTGCGGAAGCTGACCGTGCCGGTCCCGGTGCTCGTCGTGAAGGCGGAGAAGGATCCGGTGTTCCTCACCGTCTCCGTCGACCAGGCAGCGGGAGCCAAGCTGGTCGTCGACCATCTCGCAGAGCTCGGTCACCGCGACATCCTGCACGTCTCCGGACCTCTGGACTGGCTCGACGCGCGCGGCCGGGAGCGGGCGTTCCATTCCCGCGCCAAGAAGTGGGGCGTGCGCGAGCGTCCGATCGTGATCGGCGACTGGACGGCGGATTTCGGCTACGACTTCGCCCGCAGCGTCGAGCACGTGCCGGAGTACACCGCGATGTTCGTCTCCAACGACGAGATGGCCCTGGGAGTCATCCACGGATTCCACGACAACGGCATCAGAGTCCCCCAGGATGTCAGTGTCGTCGGGTTCGACGATCTGCCGGTCGCCCGGCATTTCCTCCCTCCGCTGACGACGGTGCGCCAGGACTTCCACGCCCTCGGGGTCAGGGCGGTCGAGGTCCTGCGGGCCTCGATCGAAGGCAGCGAGATCCCCCAGAACACCCGGATCCCGGTCGAGCTCATCGTGCGCGACTCCTCCGCCCCACCCCGTCCCTCCTGAGAAGCACCCGCCCGCACTGTTCGACGAGGAGCAGAATGACCGACCTGATCACCGACTTCGACAGTCGGCGAGCCGTCGTGCAGATGTCGGGCATCACCGTGCGGTTCCCCGGCGTCACGGCCCTCGACGACGTCGATCTCACCCTGTTCCCCGGCGAGGTGCACGCCGTCATGGGCGGCAACGGCGCCGGCAAGTCCTCGCTCATCAAGACCCTGACCGGTGTGTACCAGGCCGAGAGCGGGGACATCCGGGTGGGCGGTGTCGCGAGCCGCTTCGCCGGGCCGGCGGAGGCGAGCGCGGCCGGCGTGGCCGTCGCCTACCAGGACACCCAGCTCTGCTCGAACCTCAGCATCGGCGAGAACGTCATGCTCGGGCACGAGGCCCGTGGCCGCTGGGGGATCGACTGGACGACGACCCACGCGCAGGCGGCGGCGACGCTGGCCGACCTCGGGGAGACCGACCTCGACACCCGCCGTCCTCTGCACACGCTCTCGCTTCCGCTTCAGCAGCTCGTGGCGATCGCGCGCGCGACGGTGACGCATCCGAAGGTCCTGGTGCTCGACGAGCCGACCTCGAGCCTCGAGG
Organism: uncultured Microbacteriaceae bacterium; assembly: GCA_964246985.1. Classification (GTDB taxonomy): domain Bacteria; phylum Actinomycetota; class Actinomycetes; order Actinomycetales; family Microbacteriaceae; genus CAXTSE01. The sequence continues at coordinate 27,835 of CAXTSE010000022.1, read as the reverse complement.
ACGCCGAGGTCATGAGGCTCTTCTCCGTCATCCGCAGGCTGCGCGATCAGGGGGTCGCGATCCTCTTCGTGTCGCACTTCCTCGAGCAGGTCTACGCCATCAGCGACCGCATGACGGTGCTGCGGGACGGTCGGAACGTCGGCACCTATCTCACCCGAGAGCTCGACCGCGCCGAGCTGATCTCGCTCATGATCGGCAAGGATCTGGCCACGCTCAAGGCGATCGGATCGGATCGCCGGGCGCACCGCGTCGATCCGACAGGCCCCCCGCTCTACCGCGCGACGCGGATCGGTCGCCGCGGCGTGCTGGCACCGACCGACCTCGACCTGCACGCGGGCGAGATCGTCGGGTTCGCGGGCCTGCGCGGCTCGGGGCGCACGGAGCTCGCGCGCATGGTGGCCGGGATCGAGCGCATCGACTCGGGTCGCATCTGGCTGCGCGAGAAGCCGGTGGCGATCGCATCGCCGTCGGCCGCGCTGACTCAGCGGATCGCGTTCTCGACCGAGAGCCGCAGGGTCGAGGGCGTCATCGGCGAGCTCTCCATCCGTCAGAACATCGTCCTGGCACTGCAGGCCGTCCGGGGGTGGTCGCGCCCGTTGTCCCGGTCGGAGCGCGAGGACCTGGTCGACCACTACATCGAGACCCTCGGCATCGTGCCCGCCGACCCGGACGCCCCGGTCTGGTCGCTGTCCGGAGGGAACCAGCAGAAGGTCCTCCTCGCGCGGCTGCTGGCGACCCGGCCGCGGCTGCTGATCCTCGATGAGCCCACGCGCGGCGTCGACGTCGCGGCGAAGGTGAGCATCCAGGCCCGCGTCCACCAGCTCGCCCGGGACGGCGTCGCGGTGGTCTTCATCTCGTCGGAGCTCGAAGAGGTGGTGCGCGTCAGCGATCGCATCGTGGTCATGAAGGACCGCCACAAGATCGGCGAGGTCAGCAACGGGCCGGCTCTCAACGTGGACTCCATCGTCGAGCTCATCGCGGCCGATTCCGACGATGACGACGACGACGCGTCGATCTCGGAGGCGAACTCCTTGCGTTGACGGGAATGTTCCCGGTAACATTCGACCAGGCCACACCCCCGGTTTGAGCCTGCAATCACCCGCCGTGCGCAATGGTGCGCGGCTACCCGTCGGGCTGATTCGTCATGCCCGCGATCTCGAGGAGGAGATCTATGTCCACGAAGAGGCGAATCGCCCGTGCAGTGGCCGTGGCCACAGCCGGAGTCCTGGCCCTGGGCCTGGCCGGATGCGCGACAGACAACGGCGGCACCGGTGACGGTGGCGGCGACGACCTCACGACCGTCGGCTTCGTCGCCGTCGGCCCGGAGGGCGCATGGCGTCAGGCCAACGAGGCCAACATGCAGGCGACCTTCACCGAGGAGGCCGGCTTCGAGTTGAAGTACGCTCCCGCCACCAACCTCGACCAGAAGTCGCAGATCGACGCGTTCACGTCGTTCGTCGACGAGGGCGTCGACGTCATCCTGCTCTCGGCCACCGAGGGCTCGGGCTGGGAGGAGTCGCTGCAGCGCGCTCAGGAGGCCGAGATCCCGGTCATCCTGATCGACCGCGGAATCGAGCCGAACGACACCGACCTCTACGTCACGCGCATCGCGCCCGACAACATCGAGGTCAGCAAGTCGGTCGCCGAGTGGGCCGCGTCCGAGTTCCCGGACGGCGCGAACTACTTCACGCTCGAGGGTCCGGCCGGCGTCTCGGTGGTCAACGAGCGCAACGACGGCTTCGACGAGGTCATCGGCGGCGCCACGGGCTTCACCAAGCTCGGCGCGCAGACGGCCAACTGGTCGACCGAAGAGGCGAAGAGCGTCTTCGAGACCGTCCTCAAGGCCAACAACAACGACGTCCAGTTCGTCTTCGCCCAGAACGACGAGATGGGCCTCGGCGTGATCCAGGCTGTCGAGGAGGCCGGGCTGGTTCCCGGTGTCGACGTCAAGATCGCCACCATCGACGGCACCCGGAACGCCCTGCAGGCGCTGGCCGACGGCAAGCTCAGCTTCGTCGCCGAGTACAACCCGCTGTTCGGCGACACAGCCCTCGACGTGGTGAACAGCGTGCTCGCAGGAGACTCGGTCGACTCGTACATCATCGTGCCGAGCGCGACGTTCGATTCGCCCGAGGCCGCTGCGGAGATCCTTCCGGAGCGCGAGTTCTAGGAAATCTTTCCTGACCGAGCAGGGCGGGCACTCATCGTGGTGGTTGAGTGTCCGCCCTGCACCCCTTTGATGCGCATCGTCACCCGACGCGCATCCGCACCGAAGGCGCAGCTGTGACCGACACAACTCCTGTGGTCGAGATGACGGACATCGAGATCGCGTTCCCCGGCGTCAAGGCCCTCGACCGGGTGCAGTTCCGCCTCTTCCCCGGCGAGATCCACGCCCTGATGGGCGAGAACGGCGCCGGCAAGTCGACGCTCATCAAGGCCCTCACCGGCGTGTACCGGATCGACGCCGGCGACATCGTCATCGGCGGCGAGGTGCGGCGTCTCACGGGCACCGCCGACGCGCAGGCCGCGGGCATCTCGACCGTCTACCAAGAGGTCAACCTCTGCTCCAACCTGACCATCGGCGAGAACGTCATGCTCGGCCACGAGGTCCGCGGTCCGTTCGGCATCGACTGGCGCGCCACCCACCGTGCGGCCACCGAGGCCCTCGAGAAGCTTGGCCTCGGCGAGCTCGATCCCCGCCGCACGCTGTCGACGCTCTCGCTCGCCGTGCAGCAGCTCGTCGCGATCAGCCGCGCGATGGTCGCCGAGTCGAAGGTGCTGATCCTCGACGAGCCCACCTCGAGCCTCGACGCCTACGAGGTCGAGAACCTCTTCGTCGTCATGCGACGCCTGCGCGACCAGGGTGTCGCGATCCTCTTCGTCTCGCACTTCCTCGACCAGGTCTACGCCATCAGCGACCGCCTGACGGTGCTGCGCAACGGTGCCTACGTCGGCGAGTACCTCACCCCCGACCTCACGCGCTCCGACCTCATCTCGAAGATGATCGGCAAGGACATCGCGACCCTCAAGTCGCTCGACTCCCAGGGCGCACGCCGCGACCACGAGCACACCGGCGATCCGCTGTACCGAGCCGAGGCGCTGGGTCGCAAGGGCTCCTTCGAGAACACCGACATCCAGCTGCGCGCCGGCGAGGTCGTCGGGTTCGCCGGCCTGCTCGGATCGGGGCGCACCGAGCTCGCGCGCCTGCTGTACGGCGTCGACAAGGCCGACAGCGGCACGGTCTGGATCCGCGGGACGAAGACCGACATCGGCAGCCCCGCCGCCGCGCTCGCGTCGAAGGTCGCGTTCTCGAGCGAGAACCGCCGCGACGAGGGGATCATCCGCGACCTGAGTGTCCGCGAGAATCTGATCCTCGCGGTGCAGGCGAAGCGCGGCTGGGCCCGCCCGATCAAGAAGCGCGACCAGGACGCTCTCGTCACGAAGTACATCGACGAGCTCAACATCCGTCCGGCCGACCCCAACCGCCCGATCAAGAACCTCTCGGGCGGCAATCAGCAGAAGGTGCTGATCGGCCGCTGGCTGGCCACGCATCCCGACCTGCTGATCCTCGACGAGCCGACCCGCGGCATCGACGTCGGAGCCAAGGCCGAGATCCAGGAGCGCATCATCGCGCTCGCCGACGACGGCGTCGCCATCGTCTTCATCTCCTCGGAACTCGACGAGGTCGTGCGCCTCAGCGACCGTATCCTCGTCATGAAGGATCGACGCAAGATCGCCGAGATCCTCAACGGACCCGGCGTCACCGCCGAGGCGATCGTCACCTCGATCGCCTCGGAGGGCATCGTCGCCGACGACATCGACGTCCTCGAATCCGCCGGGGTGCAGGCGTCTGGCGTACAGGAAGGCTCGCGCTCATGACCGATCAGAAGCAGGGCGTCCTCGGGACGCTCACCGAGCTGGTGCGTCGCCCGTACTTCTGGGGCATCATCGCCGTCGCGCTGCTGCTCGCCATCAACGTCGCCCGCGATCCGTCGTACCTCGGCATCACGGTCGGCCCGACGGGCAACCTGGTCGGCAACCTCATCGACATCCTCCGCGCCGCCGCACCGATCCTGATGATCGCCGTCGGCATGTGCCTGGTGGTCGCCACCGGAGGCATCGACCTCTCGGTCGGGTCGATCATGGTCGTCTCGGGCGCCGTCTCGATGGAGTTCCTGAAGGCGGCCGGGCCCGACGGGGGAGCGGGCGCGATGCTCGGAGCCCTCGGCTTGTCGCTCCTCTTCGGGGCGATCCTCGGTGCGGTCAACGGCGCCCTCGTGGCGATCGTCGGGCTGCAGCCGTTCATCAGCACTCTCGTGATGATGCTCGCCGGCCGAGGTCTCGCCAAGGTGATCACCGCCGGTCAGAACACCTCGGCGACGAACGACCCGTTCCGCTGGATCGCCAACGGCTACATCGTCGGCCTGCCCGTCGTGTTCCTGCTGGCGCTCGCGATCGTCGTCGTCATCTCGCTGCTGGTGCGCCGCAGCGCGCTCGGCCTCATGATCGAGGCCATCGGCATGGACCCGCAGGCGGCGCGGCTGGCGGGCGTCAACCGTCGCGCGCTGCTCTTCGCCGTGTACATCGCGAGCGGCATCCTCGCCGCGGTGGCCGGCGTCTTCGCCACCGCCAGCGTCATGACGGTGGACGTGTCGCGCACCGGATACCAGCTCGAGCTCGACGCGATCCTCGCGGTCGTCATCGGCGGCACGTCGCTCGCGGGCGGCAAGTTCAACCTCGCCGGGTCGGTGGTCGGCGCGATCCTTATCGCGACTCTCGACAAGACCGTCGTCTTCCTCGGGGTGTCCTCGTCGGCCACGCCGGCCTTCAAGGCCGTCGTCATCGTCGTGATCTGCCTCCTGCAGTCGGAGCGCGTGCGCAGTCTGCTGCGCCGCCGCCGCAGCTTTCAGGTGCCGACGCCCCCCGCCCCCACCTCCCCGGCCGCACCGACCACTCCGACGAAGGCGACGGTGTCCTCATGACCGACCTCAAGACATCACCGACCGCGCCGGCAGCCGCATCCGCGCCGGTCGAGCGCACGCGCCGCTTCCGCCTACGGCTCGAGTCGCTGCCGACCGTGGCCGCGCTCGCGATCTTCGTCGGCATGGTGGTCTACGGCGAGGTGGCCTACGGCCGCATCGTGCAGTTCAGCACGCTGTCCAACCTGCTGATCAACAACGCGCACCTGATCATCGTCGCTGTCGGTCTGACCTTCGTGATCCTGACGGGAGGCATCGACCTATCGGTCGGAGCTGTCATCGCTCTGACCAGCGTCTCCGGCGTCATCATGATCAACAGCGGCATGGATCCGTGGCTCGGCATGGTGCTGATGGTGCTGATCGGGTCGGTGCTCGGCCTGTTCTCGGGCATCCTGATCCAGTACTTCAACGTGCAGCCGTTCATCGCGACCCTGGCCGTCATGTTCCTGGCGCGCGGGCTCGCGTCGATCCTCAGCACGGTGCCCGAGCGTCTCGCCGACGAGTCTCCCGTGCGCCTGCTGGCCGAGAACCTGAAGGTCATCGACGGACCTAAGGTCAACGACCTGGTGATCACGCCCGGCGTGCTCATCGCGGTCGTCGTGGTCGCGATCGCGTTCTTCGTGCTGCACCGAACCCGGATGGGCCGCACCGTCTACGCCATCGGCGGCTCCGAGCCGTCGGCCGCCCTGATGGGTCTGCCCGTCGCGCGCACCAAGGTGTGGATCTACGTGATCAGCGGCACCCTCGCCGGCCTCGCATCCGTCGTCTACACGGCGCGTCTCGGCAGCGCGCAGAACATCACCGGGATCGGCTGGGAGCTCGACGCGATCGCGGCGACCGTCATCGGCGGAACGCTGCTCACCGGCGGCGCAGGCTACGTGCTCGGGTCGGTGATCGGCGCGCTCGTCCTCGGACTCATGAACGTGCTGATCACGCGCGACGGCGGCATCCGCCCCGAGGCGACGACGATCATCACGGGCGGCATCCTGCTGGTCTTCGTCCTGCTGCAGCGGGCGGTCGCGGCGCGACAACGGCGCTAGCGCAGCAGACCGCTCTCTCAGGTGTGCGGGAGGTGCTCGACCTCGGCGGAGAGCGCCGCGGCCGTCGCACGCAGGGGGCCGATCAGGCGCTCCGCCGTCTGGGTGACCGGAGCCGCGCCGACCGCTGCAGACACGCCTATGGCGGCGACGACGCGTCCGGCCCGCGTCACGGGGGCGGCGACCGAGAGCAGTCCGATCTCGAGCTCCTGGTCGACGAGCGACCAGCCCTGGGCGCGCACCGCCGAGAGCTCGGCGCGAAGGAGCCTGGCGTCGGTGATCGTGCGGTCGGTGATCGTGTGACCGTCGAATGACGAGAGGCGGGCGTCGAGGTCGGCCGGATCGAGCCCGGCCAGAAGCACGCGCCCCATCGAGGTCGCATACGCCGGGAACCGGGTGCCGATCGTGATCGACACCGACATGATGCGCCGCGTGGGGACGCGCGCGACGTAGACGATGTCGTCGCCGTCGAGCACCGACGCCGAGCTCGACTCGCCGACCTCGCGCGACAGCGCCTCGAGGTGCGGCTGGGCCACCTCGGGCAGCGAGAGGGCGGACAGATAGCTGAAGCCGAGCTCGAGCACACGGGGGGTGAGCGAGAACTCGCGGTCGACGCTCCGCACGTAGCCGAGCTGCTCGAGGGTCAGGAGGAACCGCCGAGCCGTCGCCCGGGTCAGGTCGGTCGCGCGGGCCACGTCGGCCAGCGACCTGCGCGGGTGATCGGCGTCGAACGCGCGGATGACAGCCAGGCCGCGGACGAACGACTGGACGGAGGCCGGGGCGTCCGCGTCGTCCATGCCGCTATCTTTCCAGGACGACGGCGAGGCCCTGGCCCACGCCGATGCAGATGGCGACCACGGCGACACCGCCACCGCGCGCCTCGAGCGCGTGCGCGGCGCGTCCGAGGATGCGAGCCCCGGAGGCGCCCAGCGGGTGCCCGATCGCGATCGCCCCGCCGTGCACGTTCACCTTCGCCGGGTCGAGCTCAGGCCACAGTCGCAGGCAGGCGAGCGACTGGGCGGCGAACGCCTCGTTCAGCTCGACCAGGTCGACGTCGCCCCAGGTGCGCCCGGCGCGGGCGAGGGCCCGGTTCGCGGCCTCGACCGGCGCGATCCCGAACACATCGGGGTCGTTGCCGGCGACGCCGCGGCCGCTGATGCGGGCCAGCGGCTCGGCCGGGAGCCCGGCGACGCCCGCCTCCCCACCGAGGAGGATCATCGCCGAGCCGTCGTTGAGCGGGCTCGAGTTGCCCGCGGTCACGGTGCCGACGTCGGGGGCCCGGAAGGCCGGCTTCAGCCCCGCCAGGGCGTCGAGAGTCGTGTCGGCGCGCAGGCTCTCATCGCGAGCGAGGTCGACCCCGGGAACGGGCACGATCTCGCCGTCGAAGACACCCGCATCCCAGGCTGCTGCCGCGCGCTGGTGCGACGCGAGGGCGAACGCATCCTGCTCCTCGCGGCCGATCGAGAAACGATCGGCGAGGATCTCGGCGGTCTCGCCGAGAGACACCGTCCACTGCGCCGGCATGGCGGGGTTGACCATCCGCCAGCCGAGGGTGGTCGAGACGAGGGTCTCGCTGCCGGCCGGGTAGGGGCGCTCGGGCTTGAGGAGCACCCACGGCGCACGGCTCATCGATTCGACTCCGCCCGCCACGACCACGCCCGCGTCGCCGGTCTCGATGGCCCGACTGCCCTGGATGACCGCCTCGAGCCCCGAGCCGCAGAGCCGGTTGACCGTCGCGCCGGGGACAGACGTCGGCAGCCCGGCAAGCAGCACGGCCATGCGCGCGACGTCGCGGTTGTCCTCGCCCGCCCCGTTGGCGTCGCCGAGCAGCACGTCGTCGATGCGGGCCGGGTCGAGATCCGGATGCCGGTCGAGCAAGGCGCGCAGCGTCGACGCAGCGAGGTCGTCGGGTCGCACCCCGGCGAGCGCCTTGCCGTACCGGCCGAACGGTGTCCGCACCGCGTCGTAGACGAAGCTCGCGCCCATCGTCAGTCCTCCTGCAGGTCGAGCCCGGTGAGCTCGCGCAGCTCGTGGAGCGTGGTGTCGAAGGTGTCGAGCACGCGGATGCCGTCCGCACCCACCGAGAACACGCCCCGGTCGGTGTAGACCCGGCTGATGCAGGCGACCCCGGTGAGCGGGTAGGTGCAGCGCTCGAGGATCTTGCTCTGCCCGTCCTTGGTGAGGAGGTCGGTCATCACCCAGACGTCCTTGGCCCCGATGGCGAGGTCCATGGCGCCACCCACTGCGGGGATCGCATCGGGCGCACCCGTGTGCCAGTTGGCGAGGTCACCCGTCACCGACACCTGGAAGGCGCCGAGGACGCACACGTCGAGGTGGCCGCCGCGCATCATGCCGAACGAGTCGGCGTTGCTGAAGTACGAGGCGCCCGCCTGCTCGGTGACGGGGATCTTGCCCGCGTTGATGAGGTCGGGGTCGATGTCGTCGCCCGTGGCAGCCGGGCCCATGCCGAGCAGCCCGTTCTCGGTGTGCAGGATGACGTCGCGCTCGAGCGGGAGATGGTCGGCGATGAGAGTCGGGGCCCCGATGCCGAGGTTGACGTAGGCGCCGTAGGGGATGTCCTCGGCGATGCGCGCGGCGAGCGCGTGCCGGTCGAGACTCATGCGGGCTGCACGGCGAGGTCAGGTCGTCCGGCGGGGCCGGTCAGCCATTCGCGGTCACCGGTCGCGACGACGCGGTCGACGAAGATGCCGGGCGTGACGACGGCCTCCGGGTCGAGGGCGCCGACGTCGACGACGCGGTCCACCGATGCGATCGTCAGCTCGGCCGCCGAGGCCATCATCGGATTGAAGTTGCGGCTGGTCTTGCGATACACGAGGTTGCCGAGCCGGTCGCCGAGGAAGCCGCCGATCAGCGCGACGTCGCCGCGGATGGGCAGCTCGAGCACGTACTGGCGACCGTCGATCTCGCGCGTCTCCTTCCCCTCGGCGAGCAGGGTGCCGACGCCTGTCGGACTGTAGAAGCCGCCGATGCCGGCTCCACCCGCCCGGATGCGCTCGCCGAGGTTGCCCTGCGGCACCACCTCCAGTTCGACCTTCCCCGCCCGGTACAGAGCGTCGAAGACGTAGCTGTCGACCTGCCGCGGGAACGAGCAGACGACCTTCCGCACCCGACCGGCAGCCAGAAGCGCCGCGATGCCGGTGTCGCCGTTGCCCGCGTTGTTGCTCACGATCGTGAGGTCGCGCGCGCCCTGGGCGAGGAGCCCCTCGACGAGCTGGATGGGCTGGCCGGCCAGACCGAAGCCTCCGATCATGACCGTGGCGCCGTCCTGGATGCCGTCGAGGGCGGCCGCGACGCTGTCGACGCTCTTGTCGCGCACGGTCACCTCGATGGTCGGAGAGCTCGGGAAGTGTTCGCCAGGCGAACACAAGTTCGCGGGTCGATACTATGGATCGCGGGCGCGAGGTGCAATAGGCTGACCGCCACAGCGGGAGGTTGCGATGGCGCAGACGGCACTCGAGGGCACCGCCGCGCTCTGGGACGGCAGCGAGTTCCCGCCCACGGAGTCGGCGCCTCTCGCGCCCGCCGCCGCTCCCACCGCGCTCCAGCACTTCTCCACCCACGGGCTCCAGACCCCCAAGCGCATCGAGCTCTGGGAGGAGCACAACGCCCGCGCGCTGGTCGGACTGCAGGCCCGCACCCTCAACGGCAAGCCGCTCGAGGCGACCGAGCTCAACCTGCGGCTGAGCGAGCTCCAGGTCGCACACGTGTCGGCCAACGCGCATGTCGTCGAGCGCGATGCCCGGCAGATCGCGCGCACCCCCGGCGAGGGCGTCGCGCTCTACTTCACCCTCTTCGGCGAGTCGTTCTTCTACTACAAGGACGGCGTCCACCTGCAGCGACCCGGCGGCCTGCTGGTCTGCGACATCAACGAGCCCTTCATGCGCGGATTCGCCCAGGGCCTCCAGGAGTTCGCCATGGTCGTGCCGCGCTCGACCTTCGAGCAGGTGGCCGACGGCGCCATGCCCCGGCAGCCGATCACGATGGACTTCGCCCGCATCCCCGGCGCCAACGCGCACGCCGCCGCCCTCGCCCGCCTGATCCGCTCGACGTTCGCCGAGCCGACCCCGCGCAACCTGGTCGCCGCCGAGCACGGAGCGATGGACCTGCTGCGCGCGATCTTCTCCGGGGACGCGTCCCGCAGCTCCGCCGGCTACCGGTTGTCGGCGCTCGCCTACATCGACCGGCACCTGCGCGACCCGCGGCTGTCGGTCGCGGAGGTCGCGCGGGGCATGGGGATCAGCGAACGCCATCTGTCGCGCATCTTCAGCGAGTCGGGCACGGGCATCGCCCGCGCGATCCTCGAGCGGCGGCTCGACCTCGCCCGCCGCATGCTCGGGCAGCCCGGATCGCCGTCCGCGGGCGAGGTGGCGATGCACTGCGGCTTCTCGTCGCAGGCCCACTTCACGCGGGTGTTCCGCGAGCGCTTCGAGGAGACGCCGGCCCAGTTCCGCGCGGCCGCCGCCTCGGCGGCGTTGACGGTTTCGGCCAAGTCCTAGCCGATTCCGGCCTTCCCGTCCGCGTCTGCGGGCACCGTGCCGATACTGGCTCCACGCGGGACGACGACGTCCGCGTTGACGAGGACCGGAGCTCATGGCGACTTTCGATGACGGCATCGCCGCCACCACTCTGCCCGACACGGATGTCGTCGAGACCGACGTCCTGATCGTCGGATCGGGTCCGAGCGGCTCGTCGATGGCGCTCGCGCTGGCGACCCTCGGGATCCCGAACATCATGATCACCAAGTACCGCTGGACGGCCAACACCCCGCGGGCGCACATCACCAACCAGCGCGCGATGGAGTTCTTCCGCGACATGGGGATCGAGGATCAGGTGCTGGCCGAGGCCACCCAGCACCACCTCATCGGCGACACGGTCTTCTGCACGTCGATCGCGGGCGAGGAGCTCGGTCGCATCCTCACCTGGGGCACGCACCCCGCGCGGCACGCCGACTACGCGCTCGCCTCGCCCACGCTCAACTGCGACATCCCGCAGAACTACCTCGAGCCGATCCTCGTCAAGAACGCCACCGCCCGCGGCACGCAGACGCGCTTCTCGAGCGAGTACGTCTCGCACACCCAGGACGCGGACGGCGTCACGGTGACGGTGCTCGACCGGGTGACCGGTCGGCCGTACACGGTCCGGGCCAAGTACCTCATCGGATGCGACGGGGCGCGTTCCGCGGTCGCCGCCGACATCGACCTGCCCATGGAGGGCGCGATGGACATCGCCGGGTCGATGAACATCACCTTCACCGCCGACATCGAGCAGCTCGTGGGACACCGTCCGTCGGTGCTCTACTGGGTCGTGCAGCCGGGCTCCAACGTGGGCGGCATCGGCGCAGGGCTCGTGCGCATGGTGCGCCCGTGGAACCAGTGGCTGATCGTCTGGGGCTACGACATCACCCAGCCCCCGCCCGTCGTCGACGAGGCGGCCGCGAAGGTGATCGTGCGCAACCTGCTCGGCATGCCAGACCTCGAGCCCGAGATCACCGGCATCTCGCTCTGGGGCAACAACGAGATGTTCGCGACCACGCTGCAGAAGGGCCGCGTGTTCTGTGCCGGCGACGCGATCCACCGGCACCCGCCGAGCAACGGCCTCGGCTCGAACACGTCGATCCAGGACTCGTACAACCTCGCCTGGAAGCTCGCGGCGGTGCTGCGCGGCCAGGCCGGCGCCGAACTGCTCGACACGTACACCACCGAGCGGGCACCCGTCGCGCGGCAGATCGTGACGCGGGCCAACAAGTCGTCGCGCGAGTTCGTGCAGCTGTTCGACGCGCTCGGCGTCACCACAGCGGCCGACGAGGCCGAGATGGTGGAGCGCATCGAGGAGCGCAAGGCGGACACCCCCGCCGGCGCCGCCAAGCGCGAGGCGATGCGCGCCGCGATGGAGATCAAGAACTACGAGTTCAACGCGCACGGGGTCGAGATGGGTCAGTTCTACGAGTCCACCGCCGTGGTGTCGGACGGATCGTCGCGCCCGGCGCCGACCCGTGATCCCGAGCTCTACTACCAGCCGACCACGACCCCCGGATCGCCCCTGCCGCACGTCTGGATCGGCGACACCGTGCACAAGGTCTCGACCCTCGACCTCGCGCCCAGCACCCAGTTCACGGTCTTCACCGGCATCGCCGGGCAGGCCTGGGCGGATGCCGCGGCCACCGTCGCGGCCGAGCTCGGCATCACGGTCGGATCGGTCGTGATCGGGCCGGGCCGTGAGCTGACGGACCTGTACTTCGACTGGGCTCGGGCGCGCGAGGTCGACGAGGACGGCGTGATCCTGGTGCGTCCCGACAAGATCGTCGCCTGGCGCTCGGCCGGCGCGGTCGCCGACCCGGCCGCCGCGCTGCGGGATGCCCTGTCGCAGGTCCTGAGCCGGGACGGCGCCCGCCGATGACGCTCGCCTTCGACCACCGCACGCTCGGCCAGCGGGTGCGCTTCGGCAGCGGACAGGCGCGAGCCCTGCTGACGGCGGAGGTCGAGGAACGCGGTGCCGAGCGCGTGATGATCGTGGTCGCCCCGTACGAGGCCGGTCTGGCCGACGAGGTCGCGGCCGACCTGCACGGCGCCGAGCGGTTCACCGAGGTGGTGCAGCATGTGCCCATCGCGGTCGCCGAGCGTGCCCGCACGGCCGCTGTCGACGGACGAGTCGACCTGCTGGTGTCGATCGGCGGCGGGTCGACGACCGGGCTCGCGAAGGCCATCGCCATGACGACCGGCATCCCGATCGTGGCCGTGCCGACGACCTACGCCGGATCGGAGGCCACCAACGTCTGGGGGCTGACAGAGGCCGCGCGCAAGACGACGGGTGTCGACGACCGCGTGCTGCCGGCCACCGTCATCTACGACGCCCAGCTGACCGTGTCGCTCCCCGTCGACATGTCGGTCGCGTCGGGGCTGAACGCCATCGCGCACTGCGTGGACTCCCTCTGGGCGCCCCGCGCCGATCCGATCAATGCGGCGATGGCCGGTGAGGGCGTGCGCGCGCTCGCGGCCGGACTGCGGGGGATCCACGCCGACCCCGCCTCGCTCGAGGCGCGCGAGCAGGCGCTCTACGGCACCTACCTCGCCGCTGTCGCGTTCGCCTCTGCCGGGTCCGGCATGCACCACAAGATCTGCCACGTGCTCGGCGGCACCTTCGACCTGCCGCACGCGCAGACGCATGCCACGGTGCTGCCGTACGTCACGGCCTACAACATCGGGGCGGCGCCCGATGCGGCGGTCCGGCTCGCCGACGCGTTCGGCACGGACGACGGTCTCGCGGGTCTCGAGCAGCTGCGGCTCGACCTCGACGCGCCGCGGGCACTCCGCGACGTCGGGTTCGAGGAGTCCGACATCGCGGAGGCCGCGCGCCTCAGCCTCGAGTCGATCCCCGCGTCCAACCCGCGGCCCGTCACGCAGGAGTCGCTTGAGGCGCTGCTCCGCGCCGCCTGGGCGGGGACCCCCGCATCCGAGTCTGGAGGCCAGTCATGACCGTCGCCCACCACGAGCTCACCGCTGAGCAGGTGCAGCGCGAGCAGGACCTCATCGAGACCGTCGTGGCGTCGTTCGACGGCGCTCCGGACGCCCGGCTGAAGGACATCATGCAGGCCCTGACCCGGCACCTGCACGCGTTCGTGCGCGAGGTGCGGCTGACCGAGGCCGAGTGGGCGCAGGGGATCGCGTTCCTCACCGCCGCCGGCCACATCACCGACGACCGCCGGCAGGAGTTCATCCTGCTCTCCGACGTGCTCGGGCTCTCGATGCAGACGGTGGCCGTCAACAACGAGGCCTACCGCGACGCCACCGAGGCCACCGTGTTCGGGCCCTTCTTCAGCGCGGATGCCCCGCGCATCCCGAATGGCGGCGACATCGCCGGCATGAGCCCCGGCGAGCCGTGCTGGGTCGAGGGCTCGGTGCGCGACACCGAGGGCGCCCCCGTCGCGGACGCCCGCATCGAGGTGTGGGAGGCAGACGAGGACGGCTTCTACGACCTGCAGTACACCGACGGCAGGATCGCCGGACGCGCGCATCTGTTCAGCGAGACCGACGGCGAGTACCGGTTCTGGGGACTGACTCCGACGCCCTACCCGATCCCGCACGACGGCCCGGTCGGCGGCATGCTCGCGGCCGTCGGGCGCTCCCCGATGCGCGCATCCCACCTGCACTTCATGGTGTCGGCGCCCGGCTACCGCACGCTCGTCACCCACATCTTCGTGCGCGGCGACGAGCTGCTCGCCAGCGACTCGGTCTTCGGGGTCAAGGAGTCCCTCGTGCTCGACTTCGAGCAGCTGTCTGCATCCGACCCCACCCCCGACGGGCGAGAGCTGGGCGACCGCACCTGGACGCGCACGCGGTTCGACATCGTGCTCGCCCCCGAGTCGGCCTGACCTCCCCACCCGTCCCGCAACCGCACCACCTCCACCCAGAACAACGATGTTTGAGGAGCACACAGTGACACGGTCCCGCACCACTCCGACCGCACGGAGGCTGGCGATCGTCGCCATGTCGGCCGTGACCGCCATCACGCTCGCCGGATGCAACGCCACGCTCGGCGGGGGAACCGACGACGGCGCCGGCGGAGACACGATCAAGATCGGCTACGTCACCCCGCAGACGGGCGCGCTCGCCGGTTTCGGCGAGGCCGACAGCTTCGTGCTCGAGCAGATGGCCGCGTACTTCGAGGAGAACGGCATCACGACGGCCGACGGCACCGAGCACGACGTCGAGATCATCTCGAAGGACACCCAGTCCGACTCGAAGCGCGCCGGCGATGTCGCCGCCGAGCTGATCCTCGAGGACGACGTCGACCTCATCCTCGTCTCCTCCACCCCCGACACCACCAACCCGGTCTCCGATCAGTGCGAGGCCAACCAGGTGGTCTGCATCTCGACGGTCGCCCCCTGGCAGGCCTGGTACTTCGGGCGCGGCGCGACCCCCGACGACGGGTTCGACTGGACGTACCACTTCTTCTGGGGTCTCGAGGACGCCGAATCGGTCTACTCGGACATCTGGAGCAAGGCCGCCCCGGACGCCGACTCGGTCGCCCTTCTGCTTCCGAACGACGCGGACGGCAACGCCTGGGCCGACACGGCCACCGGCTTCCCGCCGTACATCTCCGACCTCGGTCTGACACCGGACAACCCCGGCGCCTACCCGAACGGCACGGCCGACTTCTCGGCGCAGATCTCGCAGTTCAAGGCGAACGGCGACGACATCCTCACGGCGATCCCGATCCCGCCGGACTTCACGACCTTCTGGAAGCAGGCCGTCCAGCAGGGCTACCAGCCGCAGGTGGCCACGGTGGCGAAGGCGATCCTCTTCCCGTCGTCGGTCGAGGCGCTCGGCGACATCGGCGACGGTCTGTCGACCGAGGTCTGGTGGGCTCCCAGCTACCCGTACTCGAGCTCGCTGACCGGCCAGAGCTCGGAGGACTACGCGGCCGCGTTCACCGACGCCACCGGCAAGCAGTGGACCCAGCCGCTGGGCTTCGCGGAGGCCCTGTTCGAGGTCGCGGTCGCCGCGCTCGAGAAGGCCGACTCGACCGACCCGGCCGACGTGCGCGACGCGGTCTCGACCCTCAAGGTCGACACGATCGTCGGTCCGGTCGACTGGACGAGCGGCCCCGTGCCGAACGTGTCCAAGACCCCGCTCGTGGGCGGCCAGTGGCGGCTGCAGGACGACGGCTCGTTCGAGCTGGTCATCGTCTCGAACTCCGACCACACGGATATCCCCACCGGTGGCGAGCCCGAGCCGATCGACTGGACCAACTAGCCGTGAGCCAGGTCCCGATCGTCGAGACCCGCGCCGTGGGTCGCACCTTCGGGCGCCTGGAGGTCCTCTCCGGCTTCGACATGCGCGTCGGAGCCGGAGAGGTGCTCGGCATCATCGGCCCCAACGGGGCGGGCAAGTCGACCCTGCTGTCGGTGCTCGGTGGCACCGTGAAGGCGAGCACGGGCGCGATCCTGCTGGACGGCGAGGACGTCACACGCCGCTCGGCGAGCTGGCGCTCGCGTCACGGGATCGCCACGAGCTACCAGATCCCGCGCCCGTTCATCGGCATGACGGTGTACGAGAACCTGCTCGTCGCGGCGAGCTTCGCGGCAGGCGAGCGGCGGACCGGCGCGCGCGACCTCGCGCAGTCGGCGCTCGAGCAGGCCAACCTCGAGCGCTTCGCCAACACCGAGGCCGGCGCGCTCCGTCTGCTCGACCGCAAGCGGCTCGAGGTCGCGCGCGCGCTGGCCGCCCGACCGCGGCTGCTGCTGCTCGACGAGATCGCCGGCGGCCTGACCGAGCAGGAGCTGCCCGAGATCGTCGGGCTCGTGCGCTCGGTCTCCGCCTCCGGGGTGACCGTCGTGTGGATCGAGCACGTCGTCCACGCGCTGACGGCGGTCGCGACCCGGCTGCTGTGCCTCACCTACGGGCGGATCATCGCGGAGGGCGACCCCGCATCCGTGCTGGCATCGCCCGAGGTGCGCAGCGTCTACCTCGGCATCGAACCGGAGGTGCCCGATGCTTGAGGCGGATGCGGTGTCGGCCGGATACGGACAGCTCACCGCGGTGCGCGAGATCTCGCTCACGCTGGATGCGGGCGGCATCCTCGCGGTCATCGGCGCCAACGGCGCGGGGAAGTCGACGCTGCTCAAGACGATCGCCGGGCAGCTGCGAGCGACGTCGGGTGCGATCCGCTACGACGGCGTCGACATCACGACGCTCCCGTCCCACGAGCGCGCGCGGCGCGGGATCGTCATGGTGCCCGAGGGGCGACGCCTCTTCCCCTCTCTCTCGGTGCACGAGAATCTGCAGATCGGGCTGTCCGCCAAGCGCGCGGGCGCGTGGACCATCGACCGCGTGTACGAGCTGTTCCCGCTGGTGGCCGAGCGCCGCGCCCGCCGCGCCGGCGACCTCTCCGGCGGCGAGCAGCAGGCGACCGCGATCGCGCGGGCCCTCGTCGCCAACCCGTCGGTGCTGCTGCTCGACGAGGTGAGCCTCGGGCTGGCCCCGGCGATCATCGGCCAGCTGTACGACCGGCTGCCCCTGATCCGCGAGCAGGGCACCGCGGTGCTGCTCGTCGAGCAGGACGTCGCCCAGGCCATGAAGGCATCGCCGCACGTGCACTGCCTCCTGCAGGGACGCACCGCGCTCGCCGGCACCGACCTCGACGTCGCCGACATCTCGCGCGCCTACTTCGGCACGGAGGTGTGAGGTGAACATCGTCGACGCTGTCGTGCAGGGCATCCTGCTGGGCGGGCTCTACGCGCTCTTCGCCGCCGGGCTGTCGCTGCTCTTCGGGGTCATGCGACTCGTCAACCTCGCACACGGCGCGTTCGGCGTGGTCGCGGCGTACGGCGCCCTCGTGCTCGTCCGCGCCGGGCTGCCCCCTCTGGCGGCACTGGTGCTCATCGTCCCGCTGATCGCCGGGCTCGGGTTCGTGCTGCAGAGATTCGTGCTTCAGCGCACCCTCGGCACCTCGCCGCTGCCGTCGCTGCTCGTCACCTTCGGGCTGGCGATCATCATCGAGAACACCCTGCTGCTGACGATGTCGGCCGATCAGCAGCGACTCAGCCTCGGCGCCCTCGACACGGCGTCGATCGCGCTGCCGGGCGACATCCGGATCGGCGTCTTCCCACTGCTGGTGTTCCTGTTCGCCGTGCTCGTCCTGGCCGGCCTGTCGTGGCTGACGTCACGCACGCAGTACGGCCGTCTGGTCCGCGCGGTCAGCGACGACCCCGACACGGTCGCGCTCAGCGGAGCCGACCCGCGACTGATCTACGGGATCGCGGCGGCGATCGCCTTCGGTCTCGTCGCGGTCGCGGGGGTCGTGTCCGGCATCCAGACCTCGTTCAGTCCGAGCTCGGGGTCGCTGCTGCTGATCTTCGCGTTCGAGGCCGTCATCATCGGGGGTCTCGGCAGCCTCTGGGGCACGTTCGCCGGAGCCGTCATCCTCGGCGTCGCGCAGACGGTGGGCGCGGCCATCGCGCCCGCCCAGCAGATCCTCATCGGGCACCTCGTGTTCCTCGCGTTCCTGGCTTTCCTCCCCAACGGCCTCACCGGACGGAGAACCCGCTCATGACCACCCCCGTCGTGGCTCCGCCTCGCGCCTCCGTCCCGGTGCGCGTGCAGCGCTGGACCCGCAGCTCGATCGTCGGCACCTCGGGCTCGCTGGTGGTCGTCGTCGTGCTCGCGGCGCTGCCGTACCTGATCGGCCTGTCGACGATCTACGCGATGGTCGACCTCTTCATCCTGCTGATCCTCGCGTCCACCTGGAACCTGCTCGCCGGGTTCGGCGGCATGGTGTCGGTCGGGCAGCAGGCCTACATCGGCGTCGGCGCCTACGGGATCGTGACCCTGGCCGACAGGTTCGGGATCAACGTGTTCGCCGCGATCCCGATCGTCGCGATCATCTGCGCGCTCGTCGCGATACCCGTGTCCTTCCTCGCGTTCCGACTGGTCGGCGGATACTTCGCCGTCGGCACCTGGGTCATCGCCGAGGTGCTGCGGCTCTTCGCGATCCAGGTGCCCCAGATCGGCGGGGGAGCGGGCATCTCTCTCGCCGCGATGTCGGGATTCCCGCGCGACCTCCGCATCGCCGTCACCTACTGGACGGCGCTGGCGCTCGCCGTGATCATCGTCCTGGTCTGCATCCTCCTGGCCAGATCGCGGTTCGGCCTGGCGCTCACCGCCGTGCGCGACGACCCGGTGGCGGCCGCGAGCTCCGGCGTGAACGTACAGGCGGCCAAGCGCCTGGTGTTCGTGATCGGCGGCGCCGGAGCCGGCGTCGCGGGAGCGCTCATCGCGATCTCTACCCTGCGCGTGCAGCCGGACGGGGTGTTCTCGGTGCAGTGGTCGGCCTTCATGATCTTCATGGTGGTGATCGGGGGTGTCGGCACGATCGAGGGACCGATCATCGGCGCCCTCGTCTTCTGGCTGCTGAGACAGGCGCTCGCCGACTACGGCTCGCTCTACCTGATCGGGCTCGGCGTGATCGGGGTGCTGTTCGTACTGTTCGCGAGGCGCGGCATCTGGGGCTGGTCTCGCGGCGGGGGCGGGTGGAGCTCTTCCCGGTCGGGTACCGGCTCGCGAGATCGTCGTTCACAGCCTCTCCATAGAGTGCCTTTGCCCGGCGCATAGCGCCCGTCCCTAGCTTCGGGGGCGTGAAGAAGACCACCGCAACCAGGATCCGCCTGCCGAGACTGCGCCGTCGCACCTGGATCATCATCGGCTCCGCCGTCGTGGTCGTCGGCGCGGCCGTGGGCATCGTGTTCGGGGTGGTCCTGCCGAGCACGACCGCCGAGGCCCAGACCATCGAGACCACCGCGACGGCGAGCCTCGAGACCATGGAGCAGAGCGTGTCGGCCACCGGCACCCTCACCCCGCTGGTCGACGAGGACGTCTCGTTCGCCGCAGCGGGCACGGTGCTGACGGTGGAAGTCGCCGAAGGCACGGTCGTCAGCGCCGGCCAGCAGCTCGCCACCATCGACACGCTGCAGCTGAACGCGACGCTGCTGAGCGCGAAGGCCACGCTGGCCGAGGCGGAAGCTCAGCTCGACGGCGCCTCGACGTCCACGGCACGCGCGGCGGCCTCTGCATCGGTCGCGGTCGCCCAGACGGCCGTCGACACCGCGCAGGCGGCGATGGCGGATGCGACCCTGGTCGCCCCGGTGTCGGGCACGGTCACCAGCGTGGGGGTCGCGGTCGGCGACAGCGTGGGGTCGAGCTCGGGTTCCACCGGTGGGACGACCGGCTCGGGGGCGGTCTCGACAGGCTCGACCGACGGTTCCGCGGCGTTCCACATCACCGGCACCGACGCGTGGGAGGTCGACGTCACCCTCGGCGAGGCCGACGTGCTGCTTGTCGCGAAGGACGACCAGGTCGAGCTGTCGACCGACGACGGAACCGAGTTCTTCGGCACCGTCGCATCCATCGGGCTCGTGCCCGACACGAGCTCGGGCACCGCCGCCTACCCGGTGACGATCGCGGTCACCGGCACCGCCGACGGACTCTTCGACGGGGTCTCGACCACGGCGCGGATCGTCTACGAGCGGCGCACCGAGGTGCTGACCGTCCCCAGCGCGGCCGTCACCACCGCATCCGACGGCACCAGCACGGTCACGCTCATCGCGGCCGACGGCACCAAGACCGAGACCGCGGTCACCGTGGGCGAGACCTCCGACAACCTGACCGAGATCACCGACGGTCTGGCCGTGGGCGACGAGGTGCTCGTCGCCAGCTTCACGCCAGGCAGCGGCAACCAGGGCACGGGCGGCTTCCCCGGAGGCGACGGCACGTTCCCGACCGACGGCACGTTCCCCGGAGGCGGCACCCCGCCCGACGGCTTCACCCCGCCGAGCGGAACGGCGCCGGGCCAGTGAGCGCCGCTGACGCGAGCGCCGCGTCGGAATCCGTCGCCGTCATCGAGCTCGCCGACGTCAGGAAGACCTACACGAGCGGCACCGTCGAGTTCGAGGCGCTGCGGGGCATCGACCTCAGCATCACCTCGGGCGAGTACGTCGCGATCATGGGCCCCTCGGGCTCCGGCAAGTCGACGCTCATGAATCTGCTCGGCTGCCTCGACACCGTCACCTCCGGCTCGTACCGGCTCGGCGGCACCGATGTCGAGGAGCTCGACGACGACGAGCTGGCGCGCATCCGCAACCGCGAGATCGGCTTCGTCTTCCAGGGGTTCAACCTGCTGCCATCGCTCTCGGCGTGGCGCAACGTCGAGCTTCCCCTGATCTACGCAGGGGTGGCCCGCGACGAGCGCCGCCGCCGGGCCCAGCTCGCTCTCGAGCGCGTCGGCCTAGGCGACCGCCTCGAGAACAAGCCCGGCGAGCTGTCGGGTGGTCAGCAGCAACGCGTCGCCGTGGCTCGCGCGCTCGTCAGCGAGCCGACGATGATCCTCGCCGACGAGCCGACCGGCAACCTCGACTCGGCGTCGACCGCCGACGTGCTCGCCCTGTTCCAGGAGCTAAACGACTCCGGTCGCACCATCGTGCTCATCACCCACGAGCTCGAGGTTGCCGAGCACGCGCGTCGCATCGTGTTCGTGCGCGACGGGCTGATCCAGCGCGAGACCGACACGGCGCTCGCCGGGACGCGCGCATGAACTGGGGCGAGACGCTCCGCACCAGCTGGTCGGCGGTGCGCGACCACGGGCTGCGGTCCCTGCTCACGGTGCTCGGCATCCTCATCGGCATCGCCGCGGTGATCCTCACGGTCGGCCTCGGCCTCGGCACGCAGAAGGACGTCAGCGCCCAGATCAGCTCGCTCGGCAGCAACCTGCTGATCGTCTCTCCCGGATCGAGCACCGACACCACGGGCCAGCGCTTCGGCTTCGGCTCGGCCACCACCCTCACCATCGCCGACGCCGAGGCGCTCACCTCGACGACCAGTGCTCCGGATGTCGGGGGAGTCGCCGCCGAGAAGTCCACCTCCCTCGCGCTCGAGGCCAACGACACCAACTGGACGACGACGGTCACCGGCACAACCGAGTCGTGGCTCGACGTGCGCTCACGCGAGCTCGCGTTCGGCGACTTCCTCACCGACGACGACGTGTCGTCGACGGCGCGCGTGGTCGTGCTCGGAAGCGAGACCGCGACCGAGCTGTTCGGCCGCACGAATGTGGTCGGGCAGGCCGTCACCATCGACGGCTCGAGCTTCGAGGTCGTGGGCGTCCTCGCATCCGCCGGCTCGGACTCGTCGAGCAACCTCGACGACATCGCCGTCGTACCCCTCACGACAGCAGCCAATGTGCTCGTCGGCGGCACGTCGTCGTCGAGCGTGTCGACCATCTACATCCAGGCCGCGTCGGCCGACCAGCTGTCGGCGGCGTACCAGGAGGCCGAGGCGATCCTCCTCACCCGGCACGGGATCGCATCCGCCGCCGACGCCGACTTCAGCATCTCGAGCCAGGAGGCGCTCGTCTCGACGGCCACCGCGATCTATCGGACGCTCACCGTGCTGCTCACCGGCATCGCGGCGCTGTCGCTGCTGGTCGGCGGGATCGGCGTGATGAACATCATGCTGGTCTCGGTCACCGAGCGCACCCGCGAGATCGGCCTGCGCAAGGCGCTCGGGGCACCGCCGGGAGCGATCCGCAACCAGTTCCTCATCGAGGCGGCGATCCTCGGCCTGGCCGGCGGCCTGCTTGGGGCCGTGCTCGGCTCGGTCGCCACCCTGGCGCTGCCCGGCGTGATCGGCAGCTCGATCGTGCTCTCGCCCGAGGCTGTCGCCCTCTCGATCGGCGTCTCGATCGCCATCGGCGTGGTCTTCGGGGTCTACCCGGCGACGCGCGCCGCCCGTCTCACTCCCATCGACGCTCTCCGCTCCGAATGAAAGGCCTCACCATGACCCCCGCCACCCGCACCCGCTGGTCGAGCCTGTCGAGACCCCTCCTTGTCGCCCTCGCCCTCGGCAGCGCGCTCGCGCTCGTCGGCTGCTCAGCCGCCGCGACCACTAGCACCGCCGATCCGACCACTCCGGCGGCCGACCAGGCCGCGATGCCGGGCGGGGGCGGCATCTCGGGAACCATCGCGGCCGCATCCAACTCGGTGCTGCAGGTGCAGGACGCCGAGTCGCAGACGGCGGTGAGCTACACGCCCGACACCGTCATCCAGAGCCGGGTCGCCGGCACGCTCGCGGATGTGAAGGTCGGCTCGTGCGTGCTCGTCACGTCGGGCGATGCAGCGGCCACGGCGGCCACGGCGGTGACGATCAGCGCGGCGGTGGACGGGGAATGCACCGGCGGGTTCGGCGGAGGCCCCGGTGCCGGAGGCGGGACGCCCCCCGACGGAGCGCCGACCGATCTGCCGAGCGGCGCTCCGACCGATCTGCCGAGCGGCGCCCCGACCGATCTGCCCGACGGCGCGGGCGGAGGCTTCGGCGGGTTCACGGCGGGCCTCGTGACCGCGGTCTCGGGCAGCACCCTCACCGTCGACGCGACCTCGATGGACGGCACCACCGCCTCCACCGACGTCACCGTGGATGCCGACACCAGCTATGTGAACACCGTCGCCTCCGACGCATCCGCCCTCGTGGTCGGGCAGTGCGTCGCTGCGCAGGGCGAGTCGGATGACGCGGGCGGCCTCACCGCCACCAGCCTGACGGTCTCGACCCCGGGCGACGACGGATGCGTGAGTCGTGCCGGCGGACCGGGCGGCTTCGGCGGCCCGCAGGGCGGCAGCAACTGATGGCCGCGACGAGACGGCGCCTCACGCGGAATCGGCTCATCGCGGTCTCCGTGGCCGCGGTCGTCCTGGCCGGCGCGGGGAGCGGCGCGGTGTTCGCCGCCACCCGCGACACCGCGGAGTACCGCACCGCGGTGGCCCAGCTCGGCTCCGTGTCCGAGACGCTGAGTGTCAGCGGCACCATCGCCTCGGCGACCCGCCGCGACCTCGCGTTCGGTGCGGCGGGGACCGTCGACGCCGTCGCGGTCGAGGTCGGCGACACCGTGGCCGCGGGGGACACCCTCGCCACGGTCGGAACGGACGACCTGCAGGACGCCGTCGACCAGGCCGCCGATAAGGTCGCGCAGGCCGAGCAGGCGCTCGCCTCGGACCTCGACTCGCAGACGACGACCTCGGTGGCCTCGACCCCGACGGCCTCGACCCCGACGGTCTCGGCCCCGTCGGTCGAGCCGCTCGAGACCACCCCCACGAGCACCCCCACCACTCCCACTCCCGCCCAGACCGCCGCCCTCGCGCAGGTCACCGCCGCGCAGCAGAGCCTGCTCGCGTTGGTGGATGCCGCATCCGCCTCGCTCGCGGCGTCCGAGGACGCGACTGCGACCTCCGCGACGATCTGCGCCCCGTTCCTGTCGGCGGCACTGACGGCCGAGGAGTCGACGGACCCGTCGGTCGAGCCTGTCGAGACCACCCCGAGCGACTCGACCGCCACCGACCTCGCGAGCGTCCAGCAGCTCCTCGTCGCCTGCCAGGAGGCGATCACCGGTGTCGGCTCGGCACAGGCCGTCACCGCCGCCGCGCAGGCGAGCGTCATGTCCGCGATGACGACGCTCGACGACGCGATCGCCGCCCTCGAGTCCGCCTACGCCTCGGTCGAACCTGTCGAGACCCCCTCGAGCACCCCCGCGCAGAGCACTACCCGAGCCGCCGCGACGACCGCCATCCCCAGCGCCGGCGCAACCCAGGCCGGGGAGGCCACCGCCGCATCCGCCGCCGACATCGTCGCCGACCGTGCCGCCATCGCGGCAGCCGAGGCCGAGGTGCTCATCGCGCAGCAGCAGCTGTCCGGCGCGACCCTGACCACCCCGATCGCCGGGACCGTCGCGCAGGTCGCGCTGTCGGTCGGCGACGAGGTCGCGGCCGATTCGGCGACCGCGGTGATCACGGTGATCGGCGACGACGGCTACGTGATCGAGTCGACGGTCAGCCTCGCGCAGATCGCGAAGGTGCAGGTCGGCCAGACGGCCGACGTCACGATCCTGTCGACCGGCGCGACCTATGAGGCCGGGATCAGCTCGGTGGGCATCGCGAACGTGTCGACCACCTCGACGCCCGCGTACGCGGTGACCGTCGCGGTCGATCCGGCGGGGGCGACGATCCTCAACGGTGCGGCCGCCACCGCCGACATCGCGGTGTCGAGCGGCGAGGACGTGCTGACGGTCCCGATCTCGACGCTGCACTCCGACGCGACGGGCGACACCGTGGACGTGCTCTCAGATGGCGTCGTGACGTCGACCCCGGTTGAGGTCGGCGCGATCGGCTCGGAGGCGGTGGAGATCACCACGGGACTCGCGGCGGGCGACGTGGTCGTCATCGCCGACCTGGGGGAGGAGATCGCCGCCGACGAGACCTCGACCGACATGGGCCTCGCGGGACTGGGTGGCGACACGTCGACGCAGACCGGCCCGGCCGGGTTCACGCCGCCGGAGGGCTTCACGCCTCCGACGGGCTAGACCGCCGTCGGTCGAGCTCGTCGAGACCAGGCACCGGGTTGCTCGGGGCCTTGATCTCGACAAGCTCGATCAGCGGAGGGTGCTCGATCAGCGGGCGTCGAACTCCACCACCGCGTCGAGGCCGCCGCCGTCGCGTGCTCGCAGCTCGGCGGTCGCGCCGCTCGCGCGGGCGAGCTGCGCGACGATCGCGAGCCCGAGACCGCTGCCGGCACCGGAGGCCCGGCTGCGCCAGAACCGCTCGAACGCGCGCGACCGTTGCTCGGCATCCAGACCGGGACCACGGTCGAGCACGTGCAGCGTGACCCGCGGCCGGAACCGCTCCAGCCGCACCTCCACGCTCCGGCCCACCGAGCTCACCGACAGCGCATTGTCGACGAGGTTGTCGATGATCTGCTCGAGCGCGGTCGGCACAGCCAGCAGACGGATGCCGGGGGAGCCCGCGTAGGTGACCACCAGTCCGCGTTCGGCGGCCAGGTCGCCCCACTGCTCGACGCGCTCCCGCGCCACCTCGTCGGCGTCGACCTCCACGGCGTCGAGCTCGCGCCCCTCGGCGCGGCTCAGCACGAGCAGACCCTCGATGAGGTTCTCGAGCCGGTCGAGCTCGGCGTCGGCGGCCTCGAGGCGCTCGACCGCGCCATCCGGGTCGGTGTGCGCGAGGTCGGAGGCGCGCTCGAGCCGCAGCCGCAGAGCGGTGAGGGGCGTGCGCAGCTGGTGGGAGGCATCCGCCGCGAAGGCGCGCTGCTCCTCGAGGAGCAGGTCGATTCGCCCCGCCATCCCGTTGAACGAGCGGGCGAGGCTGCGCAGCTCGGGGGCTCCGGATGCGTCGTCGGCGCGCGCGCGACGGTCGCCGTCGGCGAAGCGCTCCGTCGCATCCCGCAGCAGGCGCAGCTGCCGGGACGTCGCGCGCGCCAGCACGAAGCCGATCGCCGCCGCGAGCAGCACGGTGAACAGTCCGACCAGCCCGACGGTGAGGATCTTGAGGTTGACCGCGTCGGTGACCACGCGCTCGGGGTAGGTGAGACGCACGACGCCGAAGATGTCGCTGCCGCTCAGCACCGGAACGGCGACGTAGAGCAGGTTCTCGTCGAGCGTCGTCGAGAAGCGGGTGCCGCTGATGACCCCGCCCGCCAGCGCCTGCTCGACCTCGGGCCGGGTGAGGAACGACTCCCCGACGGCGCCGGTGTCGGCGTCACTGGTGACGATGGCGATGCCGGCCCGATCGGTGATGACGACCCGCGCGCCGCTCGCCTCGCTGTACTGCTGCACGAGCGACGACACCGTGCCGTCGGCGTCGGGCACCGCGTCGTGGAGGGCCTCCTCGCTGCGGCCGGCGAGCACGAACGCGTCGCGCTCGAGGGCGGTCACGATGCGCTCCTGCTCGACGTCGCGCAGGTAGCCGGCGAGCGGGATGTCCTGCACGAGCAGGGCCAGCAGCACCACCGCGATGAACGCCGCGACGAGCCGCCGGGTCACAGCCCGCCCCTCACTCCTGCACCTCGAACCGGAACCCGACGCCGCGTACCGACTCGATCCACGCCGGGCCGCCGAGCTTGCGGCGGATCGCGGCGATGTGCGCGTCGAGGGTCTTCGTGGCGCCGTACCACTCCGTGTGCCAGACGTCGCGCAGGATGTCGGCCCGACGATGCACCGCCCCCGGCTCGGCCGACAGGTAGCTGAGCAGGTCGAACTCGGTCGGCGTCAGGTGCACCTCGGTGCCGCGGATGCTCGCGCGACGCGAGCGCGCATCGAGCGTCAGTGCGCCGAGCTCGCGGCTGCCGTCGACCGAGCCCCCAGCGCTGGTCGAGCCTGTCGAGACCGAGCCCCCGAGACTCTCCGCGCCCGTCCGCCGCGTCACCGCACGGATCCGCGCGAGCAGCTCCCGCATCCCGAACGGCTTGACGAGATAGTCGTCGGCCCCGAGCTCGAGGGCGAGGACGCGGTCGACCTCGTCGCCGCGTGCGCTGACGATGATGATCGGCAGCTCGCTGGTGGCGCGGATGCGGCGGGCCACCTCGGTTCCGTCCATGTCGGGGAGCCCCAGGTCGAGCACCACGAGGTCGAACGTCTCATCTAGGATCGCCAGCCCGGTCGTCCCGTCCTCCGCGTGCACCACGTCGATCGCCGCGGCTCCGAGCCCGTCGGCGATGCCGGCGGCGACCGCGGGGTCGTCCTCGATGATCAGCACGCGCATGTGTCCATCATGTCGGCGGGCGCCGCGATCGCGTGCCACGGGCGCCTCGCCGGTGCTGATCTTGGAGGTATCTTGGATCTCCGCGGGGCCCATCTTCGACGGACTGTGCCTACGGTGAAGTACATGAAGAAGCCACTGATCATCGCCATCACCGTCGCCGGTGTCATCGCCCTCGGCACGATCGGGGTCGCCGTCAACGCCGCGACCCTCGCCGCCGCCCCCACGAGCAACATCGGCCAGGCGCCGGATCTGCTCATCCCGACGCAGACCGCCACCCCGACGTCGAGCCCGTCGTCGACGCCGTCGCCGTCGAACTCGGCAGAGCCGGGCGACGACAACCTCCCCTCGCACTCGGGCCTCGACGACGGCCCCGGCCACGATGTCGGCGACGACAACCCCGGCGGTGGAGGCAACTCGGGCTCGGGTTCCGACGACTCGGGCTCAGATGACTCGGGTCACGGCTCCGACGACTCCGGCAGCGACGACAACGGCAGCGGGGGCCACGGCTCCGACGACTGAGCCGCTTCGCTGGTCGAGTAGCTCGCAACGGGGGCGTGTCGAGACCAACCCCGGAGAGGCTCACCCCACCCACACCACGAACGCCGAATCGGCCCCGCACTCATCACGATGCGGGGCCGATTCGGCGTTCAGTGTCTGTTCCTACGTTCTAGTCGGAGTCGGTTCCCTCATCGGTCGGAGGGGTCGGCGCAGTC
>CAXTSE010000021.1:0-52627 GCA_964246985.1 uncultured Microbacteriaceae bacterium | reverse complement strand
GCATGTGTTAAGCACGCCGCCAGCGTTCATCCTGAGCCAGGATCAAACTCTCCGTAAATGTTTGATTGCACGGCGCCCGAAGGCACCGGCACATCTGTTGCCGCAGCTGTTCGGGAATCGAATGGGCTGCGACGAGTTTGATCTGACTGTTAGATCGTCTACTGACAATCAATCAATCCAAAGGAATCTCTACGGCCGACCGAGGTCGACCGTCGAGGTTATTTGGCATTTGACATAGTGCACGCTGTTGAGTTCTCAAGGATCGGACGCGCCTGATGCACCCGATTTCTCGGGGGCCGTCAGGGCAACTTCACAAACCTAACCACCACGGTCGTGGGTGTCAACTCAGACGCTAGGTCGAGCGACACGCTTGGGGATCGAAGATCCGATACCGCGTGGGTTCCCCATCGTAACGCATTTCTACTCACGGCACATGGCCGATTCGAAACTTGCTTGCGATGGGGTTTTGTCCCTCTTGAGGCCGGGAAGCTCTTCCGCTTTCCGCACCTTTGGGGTGACGAGTAGTTACTCTATGCGGGCGTCCGAGTCGCGCCAAATTTCGGCGCATCCCGGGCGTGTCGCGTTCACCCGCAGTACTCGGCGGCCCAGGCAGGGATGCCGGAATTGCCCGCGACTGCACTCATCTGGGCGACATTCGAGGCGTCGTCGAGGGTGCGCGATACGGTGACCGACTCGATGATCGTGCCGGCCGCCGTGGCCACCTGCGAGACGTCGGACGCGATGCCCTCCGGCGACACGGCAGCCAGTGCCGTGAAGGAGTCCTGGTACGCCTGCATGCTCACGAGGGAGTCGGCGATGCTGGCGCCGGGCGCCGGCCATCCGAAGGTGGGCAGCTCGATCATCGTCGGATTCGCCTCGACGGTCGCGCAGAACTCCGCGCTCGCGGCCTCCACGGCGGCATGCTGCTGCTGCGTCCGATACTCCTGGTAGGCGAGCACTCCCCCGACCCCGCCGGCGATGGTGGACACGATACCCAGCACGACAGCCGCCTTGACGAGTCCGATGACCCAGCCTCGGCGCTTCGAGCTCCGGGCCGCCGCCGTGACCGCGACCCCGAGGCCGACGACCGGGAGGACGACGGCGGCGGCGAGCGATGCCTTCTCGAAGGCCGTCGACTTGGCGAGCTGGGCCTGGTCGGGGACGGACACCGCCTCCGGCGCGATCAGGCCGAGAACCGCGGGAGAGCCACCGGCCGCGGGCAGGCGATGTCCCGATGATGCCGCCTCTCCCGGAGATGCGGATGCGGGGGCGGGCCCGGGTCGTTCGGGCGCCGGTCCCGGCTGCACCGGCTGGACGGCGGTCGGCGCGTACGCAGGGGCGGTGGGCGGTGGCGCCAGGGGCGCGGTCGAGCGGACGATCTCCGGGGTGGCTGCTGCGGCGCCCACGGCTGGAGCCTGCCAGCTCGGCGGCGCCTCTGCGACGGGGCGTGCCTCCGGTTCGAGGGGTGAGGCCGGCTCCTCGGATGCCGGTGTCGCCAGCGGACCCGGCGCGGGCGCATCCTGCTGCTCCGGCGGCGGTTGCAGTGCGTACGACGACGCGATCGGCGGGAGGTCGGGTCGAGGTGCGAGAGCGGGCTCGACGAGCGGGACCACCTCGGGCGCCGGCTCGTTGAGCGGCACCGGCTCCCAGGACGGCTCCGCCGCCGGCGGCTCGGGCTCGGGCCGGCTCTCCGGCTCGGCGGGCGTGATGACAGGCGCGGGCCCCGTGGGGTCGAACAGAGCTGCGAACCGGTCGATCTCGGCCGTCTCGGGCGCGGGCTCGGGTGCCCCGGTCACGGGCTCTGTCGCCGCCGGACCCGGTTCGACGGGCAGGTCAGTCGACGATCCGTCGAGCGACCACGGCTGCGGAGCCTCACCCTCGGGCACCGTCGATGCGCCGACCGGGGAGTCCGGCGTCACGATGATCGGCATGGACGCGACAGGAGTCGGCTCGGAGAACTGCGGCGTCGGGGGCTGAGCCGGCGGCGGCGCCATCGACGACCAGGTCGCCGAGTCCGTCTCTCCGACCGGGGGGCTTCCGTAGGCGGATGCGGCCGAGGGCGCGGCGGTCTCGCCGCTGGAGAACACCGGAGTGCCGGCGGCCGTCCCGTCGGCGTGGGCGTCGGAAGATTCCGGAGCCGCCGGCGGCGGAGCGGATACCGGGGCCGAGTACTGGGGCGCCCAGGGTGCGGGGGCGGGCGTCTCCGGGACGCGCTCGGTGAGGACCGTCTCGACGGACGGCTCCGGACGAGGCGGAGTCGCGGGCGTCGAGTAGAGGTCCGGGGCCGGCTGCGGCGCCAGGTACGGGTTCACGATGGGAGCGACGGGCGCGGGATCGGTCTGCGGCGCGGGCGGGTCGGCGCTCGGCACCGACGGCGTCTGCGTATCGGGCACGGCGGGCTCGGCGGCCGCATGACGCGCGATGACAGGTGACCCATCGGCGGGGGTCGGGGGGAGATACGAGCTGCGGGCGACGGACGGACCCGCGGGCGCATCACCCGGTGCGTCCTCGACCGCGGACGCGGCCTGGAACAGCGGGCCCCCTGCGGTCGGCGGCGGGTCGCTCGGAGCGGACGTCGTGGTTGCCCACGTCGGCGCCGCGGCGGGGGGCTGGGGAGCCACCGCGTCCGGCGTCGCGGTCGCGTCGGGCGTCGGCGTCGGCGGCGTCGGATCCTGGGGCGACGCGGACGGTGCGGAGAACTGCGGGAACGTGGTGGGCTCGGCCGTCGGCGACGCCTCGGACCCGGCTGGAGGCGTCGGCGCGGGCTCGGCTGCGGAGGGCGACGCGGCGGGCTGCGCCGGAGCCGCGACAGGGGGCGGCGCTGTGTAGGCGGGCGGGGTCGCGTACGCGGGCGGCGCCGTATACGCGGGCGGCGGGGTGTAGGCCGGCGGTGCCGTGTACGACGGCGGTGCCGTGTACGACGGCGGTGGCGAGGCAGCGGGCTGGTCCGGGGCCGCCGGCGGGGCGACGAACGCAGGCGGGACAGGTGTGGCGGCCGGAGGGACGACGGCGGGTGGGGGCGCTGCCAGCTCGTCCGCGCCGAAGAACTCGGGAGCGCGGAAGGCGGGCGGGGCGGCGGGCGCCGCGGGGGCTGACTCCGCATCCGGGACAGGCTCGCCGGCGGGCGGCGCGGACGCGGCGAGGCGTCGGGCGAGCTCGTCGTCGCCGCCAGCCGTGTTCTCAGTGTCCACTTACGTCGTCCTCCTCAGGGCGAGCCTATGACACACGGTATGACCGGCTGCCACGATTGCCCGCGTGCGTGCGCCCCGTGTCGGGGCGGTGTCTCACGCCGGAACCACTCCGGCGAGGGTCTTCTTTCCCCGCCGCAGCACGGCGACCCCGCCGGGGAGCAGGGCATCGCCGAGGGTCGCGGACACGTCGTCGACGCGGGTGTTGTTCAGGTAGACGCCGCCCTGCTCGATGGCTCGGCGGGACTCGCCGAGGCTCGAGGTGAGGCCGGAGTCGACCAGCAGCTGCGCGATCGACGCCTCGGAGGACGCCGTCGCCGAGGGCAGCTCGGCGATCGCCGCGCGCAGGGTGCCGGCGTCGAGGGACGCGAGGTCGCCCTGGCCGAAGAGAGCCTCGGATGCGGCGATGACGGCGTCCGTCGCATCCACGCCATGCACGAGTGAGGTCACGTCGCGGGCCAGGATGCGCTGCGCCTCGCGACGGAACGGCTCGGACTCGACCTGGGCCGCGATCCGCTCGATCTCGTCCTTCGGGAGGAACGTGAAGACCTTCACGCGGGAGACGACATCGGAGTCGTCGGTGTTGAGCCAGAACTGGTAGAACGCGTAGGGCGACGTGAGCGCGGGATCGAGCCACACCGCGTTGCCCTCGCTCTTGCCGAACTTGGTGCCGTCGGTGTTCGTGATGAGCGGCGTGCCGATGGCGTGCGCGCTCACCCCCTCGGCCTTGTGGATCAGGTCGGTGCCACTGGTGAGGTTGCCCCACTGGTCGCTGCCGCCCGTCTGCAGGACGCATCCGTACTGGCGGTAGAGCTCGAGGAAGTCGTAGCCCTGCAGGACCTGGTAGCTGAACTCGGTGAAGGAGATGCCCGCGTCGCTGTTGAGGCGGGCGCTGACCGCATCCTTCTTGATCATCGTGCCGACCCGGAAGTGCTTGCCGATCTCGCGGAGGAAGTCGATGGCGGTGAGGTCGGCGGTCCAGTCGAGGTTGTTGACCATGCGCGCGGCGTTGCCGCCCTCGAACTCGGGGTCGCCCTCGAACGACAGGAAGCGCTCGATCTGACCGCGGAGATAGCCCACCCACTCGGCCACCGTGTCCTTGCTGTTGAGGGTGCGCTCGGCCGTGGGGCGCGGATCGCCGATCTGGCCCGTCGAGCCGCCGACGAGACCCAGCGGCCTGTGCCCCGCCAGCTGCAGACGGCGCATGGTGAGCAGCTGCACCAGGTTGCCGAGGTGCAGGCTGGGCGCCGTCGGGTCGAACCCGCAGTAGAACGTGATCGGCTCACCCGAGAGCAGCGCCTTCAGGGCAGCCGCGTCGGTCGAGACGTGCACGAGGCCCCGCCACTGCAGCTCCTCCCAGACATCGGGAAAGGAGGCATCGTTCTGCTGGGGCACCGAGCCAGATTACCGTGGATGCCATGGTGCGATCGACGTGGACGGAGCTGCTGGAAGGCGAGCGCCCGCTGCACACGGAGCTGCTGCGGGCCTACCGCGCGAAGGTCGGCGCCCTGCCCGACGTGGAGGAGCGCATCAGCCGGACCTCGATCGGGTACGCGCGGAAGCGCGGCTTCACGTCGGCCTACGTGAAGAGCGGGTATCTCGAGGTCGGCATCGAGCTGCTGCGCGAGGCGTCGCATCCGCGGCTGCGGACGGCGTTCGCGACCACGAAGAAGGTGTGGATGCACCGCTTCTCGCTGACGTCGGCCGATCAGCTCGACGAGCTGGACGAGCTCTTCGCCGAGGCGGCGGACACCGTGGGTCCGGGGACGCGCTAGGCGCGGCGTCGCGGCACGCTCGGCCGGTACGGGGACACCGTCGGGTCGCCGTCGATCCAGAACCGCCACGGGTAGGCGTCGGAGCCGCCCTCGCCCGAGACGCCGGTGCGCGGCCCGGTGCGGATGCCGGCCGGGGGCAGCGGGGTGTGGGCGAGCTCGAGGCGCACGGGGCTGTCGCGGGGGGCGAGGCCGACGAGATCCGCGCCGTCGTCGGCGAGGGTGATGCCGAGCGCCACGCAGAGGCGGGCCGGACCGCTCGCCAGGTCGGCGTCCCGCCTGCTCGTCGTGCGACGTTCGCGCGCGGTGTCGACGCCGTCGATCACCTCACCGGCGCGCAGGAGGACGGCGGTGGCGGTGCCCTCCTCCCCCACGACGACGTTGGCGCAGACGTGCATGCCGTAGGTGAAGTAGGCGTAGAGGCGACCGGGCGGGCCGAACATGACGGCCGTGCGCGGGGTCGGGCCGCGGAAGGCGTGCGATCCGGGGTCGGTCCCGCCGAGGTAGGCCTCCACCTCGGTGAGGCGGATGCTGACGCCTCGGCCGTGCAGGGTCGCCCCCAGCAGAAGGGGCGCGACCTCGGTCGCCGGAGCGCTCAGGTCGACGACCACGGCGTCAGAAGAACTGGCCCCGCAGCGCGGAGCTGATGACGGCCCAGGCCACGACGGCTCCCGCGATCACGACCAGCAGCGGGATCAGCCACGGTCGCTTGGCGGCGCCGGCGGCGGCGCGCTCCTGCCGCGCGTCGCGCGCGGCCTGGCGCCGCTGCTCGCGGTCGCTCTGTCCGGACAGGGTCACTCGGGGCTCCTCAGGTCACGCACGGCGGCGGTCAGCGCCACCAGCTGGTCGTCGACTCGGGCGCGAGACGTGCCGCCGGTGCCCGCGCGGCTGGCGATCGAGCCGTCCACGGTGAGCACACCGCGGACGTCCGCGGTGAGCCGCGGGTCGATCGCGGCGTAGTCGGCATCACTCGGGGCGTCGAGCTCGAGACCGCGCTCCTCGCAGAACCGCACCAGCGCTCCCGAGATCTCGTGCGCCTCGCGGAACGGGACTCCCCGCCGCACCAGGTGATCGGCCACATCGGTGGCGAGCGAGAACCCCTGCGGCGCGAGCTCCGCCATCCGCTCGACGTCGAAGTCGAGGGTCGCGATCATGCCGGTGAAGGCGGGCAGGAGCACCTCGAGGGTGCGCACCGAGTCGAAGACCGGCTCCTTGTCCTCCTGCAGATCTCGGTTGTACGCGAGCGGCAGGCCCTTCAGGGTCGTCAACAGCCCGGTCAGGTTGCCCACCAGCCGCCCCGACTTGCCACGCGCGAGCTCGGCGATGTCGGGGTTCTTCTTCTGCGGCATGATCGACGATCCCGTCGAGAATCCGTCGTCGAGCCGGGCGAAGCCGAACTCGCGGGTCACCCAGAGGATGACGTCCTCGCTGAAGCGGGACAGGTCGATCCCGATCTGCGCGGCGATGTACGCGAACTCGGCGACGACGTCCCGAGCGGCGGTGGCGTCGATCGAGTTGTCGAGGGGGGCGCCGAGCCCCAGCTCGGCGGCGATCGCGTCGGGGTCGAGCCCCAGCGCTCCCCCGGCGAGTGCGCCCGCACCGTACGGCGAGCGTCGCGCCCGGAGGCTCCAGTCGCGCAGCCGCTCGAGGTCGCGCACGAGCGGCCACGCGTGCGCGAGCAGGTGATGCGCGAGCAGGATCGGCTGGGCGTGCTGCAGGTGGGTGCGGCCGGGCATGACGGCATCCGGATGCGCGGTCGCCTGGGCGGCGATCGCGTCGATCAGCTGCACGAGAGCGTGCGAGATGACGGCGGAGTGGTCGAGCAGGTACAGACGGACGAGCGTGGCGATCTGATCGTTGCGGCTGCGTCCGGCGCGCAGCTTGCCGCCGAGGTCCGGGCCGACCGCGGAGACGAGCTCGCGCTCGAGGGCGAAGTGCACGTCCTCGTCGGACTCGAGGGGGCGGATGGAGCCGTCGCGCACCCCCGTATCGATCGCGTCGATGCCCGCCAGCATCCGCTCGAGCTCGTCGGCGTCGAGGTAGCCCGCGACGTTCAAGGCGCGCGCGTGCGCCCGTGAGCCGGCGAGGTCGTAGGGGGCGAGCTCCCAGTCGAAGTGGGTGCTGCGGCTGAGGGCCGTCAGCTCGGGCGACGGGCCGTCGGCGAAGCGACCACCCCAGAGAGAGCCGGTCACGCCGCCTTCTCCAGGAGCCAGACGAGGAGTGCCTTCTGCGCGTGCAGCCGGTTCTCTGCCTCGTCCCAGATGACGCTGGCGGGTCCGTCGATGACCTCGGCCGCCACCTCGTACCCGCGGTCGGCGGGGAGGCAGTGCAGGAAGATCGCGTCCGGCTTCGCGAGCGACATCAGCTCGGTCGTCACCTGGTAGCCGCCGAAGGTCGCGACGCGGTGCGCCTTCTCCTCCTCCTTGCCCATCGACACCCAGGTGTCGGTGACCACGACGTCGGCACCGGCGACGGCCTCGAGCGGGTCGGTGTAGAGGGTGACCGAGCCGCCCGTCTCGGCGGCACGCGCGTCGGCGGCGGTGACCACCGCATCCGCCGGTGCGTACTCCTCCGGGGACGCGACCCGCACCTGCATGCCGGCGGTCGCGCAGGCGAGCAGGTAGCTGTGCGCCATGTTGCTCGCTCCATCGCCCAGGAAGGTGACGGTGAGCCCGGCCAGGGCGCCCTTGTGCTCGCGGATCGTGAGGAGGTCGGCGAGCAGCTGGCAGGGGTGGAAGTCGTCGCTCAGCGCGTTGACGACCGGCACCGTCGTTCCGGCGGCCATCTGCTCGAGCCCGGACTGCGCATAGGTGCGCCAGACGATCGCCGCGACCTGGCGCTCGAGCACCCGCGCCGTGTCGGAGGGGCTCTCCTTGCCGCCGAGCTGGCTGTTCGCGGTCGAGATGATGAGCGGGCTGCCGCCGAGGTCAGCGATGCCCACGGCGAAGCTGACGCGCGTACGGGTCGACGACTTGTCGAAGATCACCGCGACGGTCTGCGGACCCGCCAGGGGCGTCATCCCCCAGCGATCGGCCTTGATGCGCTCGGCCAGATCGAGGATCTCGGTCTGCTCGGCCTGCGTGAGGTCGTCGTCCCGGAGGAAGTGGCGGGTCATGAGGATGCTCCTGTGGTCTGGGGCGCAGCCAGGTCGGCTGCCACGGCGGCGAGCGAGTCGGCGAAGATGCGGGTGAACTCGCCGATCTCGGCGTCGCCGATGATGAGCGGCGGTGCGAGGCGGATGCGGCTGTCGCTCGCCGCGTTGACGATCAGTCCGCGGCGCTGGGCCTCGGCCACGACAGCGGAGGCGACCGGGTGCGAGAGCCCGACCCCCAGCATCAGGCCGCGCCCCTGGATGTCGGTGACGAGGGGCGACCCGATCGCCCCGAGCGACTCCCGCAGCTGCCGGCCGCGCCGGCCGGCATTCTCGACCAGGCCCGCGCTCTCGATCTCTCCGAGAACGGCGTTGGCCGTGGCGGTCGCGAGCGGGTTGCCGCCGAAGGTCGACCCGTGGTGCCCGGGCTGCAGCAGCTCGCCGGCCGCACCGAACGCGATGAGGGCGCCGATCGGGAAGCCTCCGCCGATGCCCTTGGCGACCGCGACGGCGTCGGGCAGCGTGCCGGGGTCGAGCTGGCCCGCGCCCTGGAACGCGAACCAGTCACCCGTGCGGCCCGCACCCGTCTGGATCTCGTCGACGATGAGCAGCGCTCCGGCCGCGGTCGTGAGGCGGCGGACGGCCGCGAGGAAGCCCGCGGGCAGGTCGACGACGCCCGCCTCGCCCTGGATGGGCTCGATGACGACGGCGGCCACTCCCCCGGCGGCGAGGGCCTGCTCGAGCGCGCGGATCGTCACGGGGATCGCCTCGGTGCCGGGCAGCAGAGGCTCGAAGGGTGCGCGGTGGGCGGCCTTGCCGCTGATCGAGGTCGCGCCCATGGTGCGTCCATGGAACGCGCCCTCGAGGGAGAGGATGCGGTGACCTCCCGGTCCGTCCGCGCTCGCGCCGTGCAGGCGGGCCAGCTTGATGGCGGCCTCGATCGCCTCGGCGCCCGAGTTCTGGAAGACGACCCGTGATCCGCCGCTCAGCCGCACGAGGCGCTCGGCGAGCTCGAGCTGCGGGGGCGTGGCGAAGTAGTTCGACACGTGCGCGAGCCGCCCCGCCTGCCGGCTGACCGCCTCGACGAACACCGGATGCGCGTGGCCGAGCGAGTTGACGGCGATGCCGGCGAGGAAGTCGAGGTACTCGGTGCCGTCGACGTCCCAGACGCGAGCGCCCTGGCCGTGCTCCAGGACGAGGAGGGGCGGGGCGAGGGACTTCATGAGGTACGCGGCGTGCTGGTCTCGATACGCGCCGTCGGCGCTGCTCGACCCACTTAGGACGTTCATGCGGGGACCACCTCTGTGCCGATGCCGGCGTCGGTGAAGATCTCGAGCAGGATCGAGTGCGGCCGGCGGCCGTCGATGATCGCGGCCTTGGCCACGCCGCCCTCGACGGCCTCGAGGCACGCCATCATCTTGGGGATCATGCCGCTCTCGAGCGTCGGCAGGAGGGTGGACAGCTCACGCGTGTCGATGACCGAGACGAGGGAGTCGCGGTCGGGCCAGTCACGGTAGAGGCCCGCGACATCCGTCAGGACGACGAGCTTGGCGGCGCCGACGGCGACGGCGAGCGCGGCGGCGGCGGAGTCGGCGTTCACGTTGAGCGACTGCCCCGACACGTCGATGTCGGGAGCGATGGACGACACCACCGGGATGCGACCCGCCGCGACCTCGGCGAGCACAGCGGCCGGATCCACGTCCACCACGTCGCCGACGAGTCCGATGTCGACGAGCTCCCCGTCGACGAGTGCACCGCGGCGGCGGCCCTGGAAGAGACCCGCGTCCTCGCCCGAGATGGCCGAGGCGAGCGGGCCGTGCTCGTTGATGAGGGTGACCAGCTCGCGGCTGACCTGCCCGGTGAGCACCATGCGCACCACCTCCATCGTCTCGGGCGTCGTGACGCGGTAGCCGCCGACGAACCCGCTCTCGATGCCCAGTCGGGCGAGCATCGACGAGATCTGCGGACCGCCGCCGTGCACCACGATCGGCCGGATGCCGACGTGCAGCAGGTAGACCATGTCCTCGGCGAAGGCGCGCTGCAGGTCGGCGTCGACCATGGCGTTGCCGCCGAACTTGACCACGATCGTCTCGCCCGCGAACCGCTTCAGCCACGGGAGGCTCTCGATGAGGGTGTGGGTCTTGAGCTCGGCGTCCTGGGCGCGCTGGTCGAGCTGCTCGATGTCGCCGCTCATGAGCTGTACGCCGAGTTCTCGTGCACGTAGTCGTGCGTGAGGTCGTTGGTGTAGATCGTCGCGGTCTCGTCGCCCGCGTGCAGGTCGAGCTGCAGGAGCAGTCGACGCGGAGTCATGTCGACCTCGTCGCGCGGACGGTCCGGACCCCCGGCCGTGCAGACGCGAACGCCGTTCATCAGGACGTCGACGTCGTAGGGATCGAACGCGGCCCGCGTCGTGCCGATCGCCGCGAGCACCCGGCCCCAGTTGGGGTCGTTGCCGAACACCGCCGCCTTGAAGAGGTTGTTGCGCGCGATCGAGCGGCCCACCTCGACGGCGTCGTCCTCGGACGCGGCGCCCGCGACCTCGATGACGATGTCGTGGCTCGCGCCCTCGGCGTCGTGCTGCAGCTGCACGGCCAGGTCGAGGCAGACCTCTGTGAGCACGGCCGCGAACTCGGCGACGTCAGGGGTGAGTCCGGATGCGCCGCTCGCCAGCAGAGACACCTGGTCGTTGGTCGACATGCAGCCGTCGCTGTCGAGGCGGTCGAAGCTGACGCGGGTCGCCGACCGCAGGGCACGGTCGAGCTGACCCGAGTCGAGGGCGGCATCCGTGGTGATGACGACCAGCATCGTGGCGAGCCCCGGCGCGAGCATCCCCGCGCCCTTGGCCATTCCGCCGATGGTCCAGCCGTCGCGGGTGCGCACCGCGGTCTTCGGGACCGAGTCGGTCGTCAT
Organism: uncultured Microbacteriaceae bacterium; assembly: GCA_964246985.1. GTDB lineage: Bacteria > Actinomycetota > Actinomycetes > Actinomycetales > Microbacteriaceae > CAXTSE01. The sequence goes on along the minus strand of CAXTSE010000021.1, from coordinate 41,666 downwards.
GATGGCGGCCGCCGCATCCGCACCGCCGTCGGCCGACAGGGCGGCGGATGCGATGGCGACGCCGGGGAGCAGCTTGGCGCGATCCAGCTGGTCGCCGATCAACCCGGTCGAGCACACGAGAACGTCCCCGGCACTGATCCCGAGGGCCTCGCCGACCACCTCGGCGGTGAGGTGCGTGGTCTGGAAGCCCTCGGATCCGGTGAAGCAGTTCGCGCCGCCGGAGTTGAGGACGATCGCGCTGACCGTGCCGTCGAGGACGACCTGCTTCGACCAGATGATCGGGTTGGCCTGCGCGCGGTTGCTCGTGAAGACGGCGGCTGCGCTCTGCAGCGGACCGCGGTTGACGACGAGCGCCAGATCGGGCCTGCCCGTCGACTTGAGGCCGATGGCGATGCCGGAGGCCTCGAAGCCCTCGGCTGCGGTGACGCTCACGGTGCCACTCCGTCCACGGGGAGGCCCGCCGTCTCGGGCAGACCGAGCGCGATGTTGGCCGACTGGATGGCCGCCCCGGCCGTGCCCTTGACGAGGTTGTCGATGGCGCTGATGACCACGACCCGGCCGGCGCGCTCGTCGACCGCCAGCCCGATGAGCGCGGTGTTGGCGCCCGTCGCGTCGCCCGACCGCGGGAACATGCCCGCGGGGAGGAGGTGCACGAAGGGCTCGTCGGCGTAGGCCTGCTCCCAGGCGGCGCGCACCTCGGCCGCCGTGACACCGGGTGCCAGCCTGGCCGTCGACGTGGCGAGGATGCCGCGCGACATCGGGACGAGCACCGGCGTGAACGACACGGTGACGCCGACGCCACCGGCCGCCGTGAGGTTCTGCACGATCTCGGGGGTGTGACGGTGGATCCCGCCCACCTGGTAGGCGGAGGCGGATCCCGCGATCTCGCTCGCCGACAGGCCGACGCTCGTGCTCTTGCCCGCGCCCGAGGTGCCGACGGCGAGCACCGCGACGAGGTCGTCCGGGGCGACGACTCCTGCGGCGATGCCGGGGGCCAGCCCCAGCGTGATCGCGGTGACATTGCAGCCGGGAACCGCGATCCGGGTTGCCCCGGCCAGATTGACGCGCTGCGTGGGCGGCGCGCTGTCGGGAGCGGCCGGACCGAGCAGCAACTCGGGAAGGCCGTAGGTCCAGGCGCCGTGGTACTCGCCGCCGTAGTAGGCGGCCCAGTCGGCGGGATCGGCGAGCCGGTGGTCGGCGCCGCAGTCGACGACGAGCACGTCGTCGGGAAGCTCGGCGGTGATGGCTCCCGACATGCCGTGGGGCAGGGCGAGGAACACCACGTCCGCGGCCGCGAGGATCCCGGAGGTCGTGTCCTGCAGCATCAGGTGCCGCAGGGAGATGAGGTGCGGATGGACGGCCGCCAGGGGCTGTCCGGCATTCTGGTGCGCGGTGACGATGGTCACCTCGAAGTCCGGGTGCTGGGCGAGCAGCCGCAGCAGCTCGCCCCCGGCGTATCCGCTCGCGCCTGCGACGGCGACGGAGATGGGCATGGATCAACCTTAGAGTTCGACGGGACGTGGTCGAGGCGGCGACGTCGCGCGGAACTGATCAGGTCAGACCGACGGCGTCGCCATCATTCGGCGAGCGCTGCGGCGGGTACGACGGAGACCACGGAGAGCGAGGCTCCGGATGTCGTTCCGCGTCGTGACCATGGAGTGAACCCTACTGCGTGCGCTCGCGGCGGGGCTAATCTGAGTGCAGTTCGCGGACTCGAACGGCAGACCGCACGACGGAAGAGGGCTCCCATGACCGACCTCAACGCGCTGCTCGATCAGATCCCGATCGGCGACATCGCCCGGAAGCTGGGCGTCGACGAGAAGACCGCCGAGGCGGCCGTGAAGCAGGTGCTTCCGGGCCTGGTGGGCGGACTCGCCGCCAACGCGAAGGACACCAAGGGAGCCGCGTCGCTCGAGAAGGCCCTCGTGAAGCACAAGGCCACCGCGCCGCGCGGCCTGCAGGACATCGACACCGACGACGGCGAGAAGATCGTCAAGAACGTGTTCGGGTCCAACACCGACCAGGTCGCCACGAAGCTCGCCTCGTCGGCCACGAAGTCGACGGCCGGCAACGTCACCGGCGACCTGATCAAGCAGATCCTGCCGATCGTCGCACCGATCGTGCTGTCGTTCCTGGCGCAGCAGTTCCTCAGCGGCAAGACGGGCAGCGGATCGAGCACCTCGACGGTGCCCGCAGCGCCCGCAGCGCCCGCGAAGCCGGCATCGTCGGGTGGGGGCATCGGCGACCTGCTCGGCGGACTGCTGTCGAGCCCGCAGGGCAAGGACATCGCCGGCGGACTGCTCGGCGGACTGCTGGGCGGCGGCAAGAAGTAGGGGCCCGCGCATGACCTTCTCCATCGTGGCGCGATCCGCCGACGGAGAATCCTGGGGCGTCGCGGTGGCGTCTAAGTTCCTCGCGGTCGGGTCGGCCGTTCCCGCGGCATCCGCCGGCGCCGGCGCGATCGCGACGCAGGCGGACGCCAACGTCGCCTTCAAGCGGAGCGCGCTCTCGGCGCTCGGTGGGGGTGCACGGGCCTCGGAGGTCCTCGACGACCTGCTCGCGGACGACGGCGGGCGCGACCACCGGCAGGTCGGCATCGTCGATGCGGCAGGCACCGCAGCGAGCCACACGGGGTCCGCCTGCATCTCGTGGGCGGGCGGCCTCACGGGCGAGGGCGTCGCCATCCAGGGCAACTGCCTCGCGGGCGAGGATGTGGTGCTCGCGATGCACGCCGCCTGGCGGGACTCGGACAGCGCGGCACCTCTCGGCGACCGGCTGCTGGCCGCTCTGACCGCGGGCGATCAGGCGGGCGGCGACAAGCGCGGCAGGCAGTCGGCTGCCCTGCTCGTGGTGCGGGAGGGCGCGGGGTACGGCGGAGGCGACGACATCGCGGCCGACCTGCGTGTCGACGATCACCGCGACCCTGTCACCGAGCTGAGTCGGCTGCTGGCTCTGAACGACTTCTACCTGACGGCGTCGACCGACGAGGAGAAGGTGCCGATCACGCCCGACCTGCTCGCGGAGCTGACCGCGTACGCGATCGCGCACGGACACCCCGACTTCACGACGTTCGTGGGCACCGAGAACTACGAGATGCGCGTGGCGAGCGACCTGGCGTGGATCGACGTCCGGGTGCTCGACATCGTGCGAGCAGGCTAGTCGGGCTGGTCGGGCGTCAGGCTGGCCGGGTGTCAGGCCCGGACGGTCGCCCCGAACCGCTCCTCGGCACGGGATGCCCCCGCCAGCTTCGCCTCGGTCGCCTCGGCGGCCGTCAGCGTGCGGTCGGGGGCGCGGAAACGCAGCGCGAAGGTCAGCGACTTGGAGCCGTCGGGCAGACCGGATCCGCGGTAGTCGTCGACGAGACGGGCGTGCTCGAGAAGCGGGCCGGCCCCCTCGACGACCGCGGCGAGCACGTCGCCGGCTGCGGCATCCGCGGGGACCACGAGCGAGAGATCCTGCGTCGCCGCCGGCATGGTGCCGATCGGCACCGCCGAGATCTCGGATGCCCCCGCCTCGATCAGCGCGTCCAGATCGAGCTCGACGAGTGCGACCGTGCGCGGCAGGTCGAGGTCCGCCGCGATCGACGGCAGGAGCTCCCCCGCGACGCCGACGACCAGGTCGCCGACACGCACCTCGGCCGTGCGGCCGGGGTGCAGCGCGGGGTGCGAGCCCGTGGCGAAGGTGGGGTGCACGGCGAGGGCCAGGGCGAGCTGGCGCACGGCGTCCATCGCATCGGGCAGGCCCGCGGCCACCGCCGCCGTTCCCGGCTGCTTCGGCAGCGCGTCGCCCAGGAAGAGCGCCGCGACCCGCCACTGCTGCGGCGGGATGCCCGCGCCGAGCGCGGCCAGCTGATCGTCGTCCGGACGGGTCGCCCCGGCCGGGATCGTGTCGGTGCCGATGGCCTCGGCCCCCGGCAGGAACACCGTGCCGAGCTCGAAGATCGCGAGGTCGACGAGGCCACGGGACAGGTTGCGCCGTGCCGTGTCGAGCAGTGCGGGCAGGAGGCTGCGGCGGAGGAGGGGCGACGCCGGGTCGAGCGGATTGGCGAGCTCGACTGCGGTCGCGCCCGGCTCGAACCGCTCGACGGTCGCGGCCGACGTGAAGGGATAGGTGAGCACCTCGGTCGCGCCGGCGGCGGCGAGCGTCTGCGCGGCGCGCCGACGGGCGCGCTGCGCGCGGGTGAGTCCGCGCCCGGAGGGGGCGTCGGGGAGGAGCGACGGGATCCGGTCGTAGCCGGTGAGCCGGGCGACCTCCTCCACGAGCGTCGGCTCGTCGGTCAGGTCGGGCCGCCAGCTCGGCGGGGTGACCGTGAGGCTGTCGCCGTCGCGGACGACGGTCGCTCCGATGGTCTCGAGCGAGCCGACGACCTCGTCGTCGGTGTACGCGACGCCCATGACGGCCGATGCGAGGGCGAGCGGCAGGGTGATCGGCGCCGGGGCCGTGCTCGAGTCGACGAACGAGCCGAGCGGGTCGGCGGTGCCGCCCGCGAGCTCGACGAGCAGGTCGACGACGCGCTGAGCGGCGATCGGCGACATCCGCGGGTCGACGCCGCGCTCGAAGCGCTTCGACGCCTCGCTCGGCAGCTTGTGGCGACGGGCGGTGCGAGCGATCGAGACCGGATCGAAGCCGGCCGCCTCGACGAGGACGTCGGTGGTCGCATCCGAGATCTCGGTCGTCGTGCCGCCCATGACCCCCGCGAGGCCGATCGGCCCCGAGTCGTCGGCGATGAGCAGATCTTCGCTCGAGAGCGTGCGGACGACGTGGTCGAGGGTCTCGAACCTCTCGCCCTCGGTCGCGCGGCGCACCGTGATGCCGCCCTGCAGCCTCGCGAGGTCGTAGCCGTGGGTGGGCTGGCCGAGTTCGAGCATCACGTAGTTGGTGATGTCGACGGCGAGCGAGACCGAGCGGATGCCGGCGAGCTTCAGGCGCGCCACCATCCAGGGCGGTGTGGGCAGGGTCGCGTCGATACCGCGCACCACGCGCGTGCTGAAGACGTGGACACCGGCCCGGCCGCGGATGGGGGCGTCGTCGTCGATCCGCACCGGGAAGTTCTCGGCAGGCTCGACCACCGAGACCGCGGCGGCGGGGTCGCGGAATGTCGCTCCCGTCGAGTGCGCGTACTCGCGGGCGACGCCGCGCACGGAGAAGGCGTAGCCGCGGTCCGGAGTCACGTTGATCTCGACGGCTGAGTCGGCGAGCCCGAGGAGGGCGATTGCGTCCTCCCCCGGCTCCGGGTCGAGCCCGAGCTCGATCAGCCGCAGGATGCCGTCGTGCTCATCGCCCAGGCCGAGCTCGCGCGCGGAGGCGATCATGCCATCCGAGACGTGGCCGTAGGTCTTGCGGGCCGAGATCGGGAAGGGTCCGGGCAGCACCGCGCCGGGCAGTGACACGACGACCTTGTCGCCGGCGCTGAAGTTGTGCGCACCGCAGACGATGCCGCGGACGTCACCCGACCCGACATCCACCTGGCACCAGTTGATCGTCTTGCCGTTGGTCTGGGGCTCGGGCACGGCCGAGACGACCTGGCCGACGACGACAGGACCCGTCACCTCGAAGCCGTGGACGTCCTCCTCCTCGAAGCCGACGCGCACGAGTGCCGCGTGGAGATGGTCGAGGGTGACATCCTCGGGCAGGTCGACCCACTCGCCGAGCCAGCTGATCGGTACGCGCACGGCTACACCACCATCCCGAACTGCTGCGAGAACCGCACGTCGCCCTCGACCATGTCGCGCATGTCGTTCATGTCGTTGCGGAACTGCAGGGTGCGCTCGATGCCCATGCCGAACGCGAAGCCCTGGTAGACATCCGGATCGATGCCCGCGGACCGCAGCACGTTGCGGTTCACCATGCCGCAGCCGCCCCACTCCACCCAGCGCGCGCCGCCCTTGGCGTTCGGCTGCCAGACGTCCATCTCGGCGCTCGGCTCGGTGAAGGGGAAGTAGTTGGGGCGCAGGCGGATCTGCGCGCCGTCGCCGAACATCGCCCGCGCGAGGTGCTCAAGAGTGCCGCGGAGGTGGGCCATCGTGAGCCCCTTGTCGATGGCGATGCCCTCGATCTGATGGAAGACGGGGGTGTGCGTCGCGTCGAGCTCGTCGGTGCGGTAGACCTTGCCGACGGCGGCGACGTAGACGGGGAGGTCGCGCGTCAGCAGCGAGCGGATCTGCACAGGGCTGGTGTGCGTGCGCAGCACGAGGTGACGCTCGACCGGGTTCACGTAGAAGGTGTCCTGCATCGCGCGCGCGGGGTGGTCCTCGTCGAAGTTCAGCGCGTCGAAGTTGAACCACTCGTGCTCGAGCTCGGGGCCCTCGCCGATCTCCCAGCCCATCGAGATGAACAGGTCGCTCATCTGCTCCATGAGGAGCGACAGCGGATGCCGGGCGCCGGCCCGCCAGCGCGACGGCACGGCCGTGACGTCGATGGTCTCGCTCGCGAGGCGCGCCTCCTCCTCCGCGACGAGGATCGTCCCCTCTTGGGCGGCGAGAGCCGCGTTGACGCGCCCCCGCGCCTCGCCGATCAGCTTGCCCGCCGCAGCCTTCTGGTCGCCGGGCAGGGTGCGGATCTGCGCGTTGAACTGCGCGAGGGGCGAGCTCTCGCCGGAATGGGCCGCGCGGGCGGCCTTCAGCGACGCGGAATCGCCGGCTGCGGAGATCGCGGCGAGCGCCGCATTTACCGCCGCCTGGACGCCGGTCTCGGAGATCGCTGGAGAGTCAGACACGATCCCCGAGTTTAGTGGCGGGCGGAGGGAGTCAGGAGCCGTTGCCCATCCCGGCGTCGGGCACCTTGGCCATGGTCAGATCGGGGGCCGGGCGTCGCGGGCCGAAGATGCCGAAGCGCCGCGGGATGCGCGGCGTGCCTGCTCCGGGACCCGTGCGCCGGGCGACGATGCGCGCCACCCACGAGAGCAGGAGGTTCATGATCAGGTAGATCGCCAGCACGATGAGGAAGATCGTGACGCGGTACTTGGTGCCGTAGAAGTTCGACAGGTTGGGCACCAGCCGCAGCAGCTCCGGGTACGCGATCACGTAGGCGAGAGCGGTGTCCTTGAGCAGCACCACGAGCTGGGCGATGATGATCGGCAGCATGTTGCGGACCGCCTGCGGGAATTCGATGCGAAGACGGGTCGACAGCGGGGTGAGGCCGATGGTCAGTCCCGCCTCGCGCTGGCCGCGCGGGAGGGCGGCGATGCCCGACCGCAGGATCTCGCCGATGATGGCCCCGTTGTAGAGAGCAAGTGCGGACACGCCCGCCCAGAACGGTCCGGTGGCGAAGACCAGCAGGATGAACAGCATCATCAGCAGCACGGGCATGCCGCGGAAGAACTCGAGCACGACCGTCGTCGGGATGCGGATGACGGCCAGACGCGCGGTGCGGCCGAAGGAGAACAGCACGCCGACGACGACGGCGAGCACGGCGGCGACTCCGGCCATGCGCAGGGTGCCCGCGAAGTACGCCTCGCCGACCGCGCGCCAGAAGGCGCGGTCGTTGATGATGTCCCAGCGACTCGGGTCGAGGTAGCCCGGCGCCGCGGCGCCCGCCGCGTTGGTGCGGGGCAGAGCCAGGCCGACGATCAGCGCCGCGAGAGCGCCGAGGACGACGAGACCGACCACGACGCCGACGATGCGAGCGAGGCGACGCGCCTTCGGTCCGGGGACGTCGTAGAGGATCGTGCTCATCGCAGCACCGCCACGCGCTTCTCGACGACGGCAGCGATCCGACCGAGCGTGATGGTGACCACCAGATAGAAGGCGGCGACCGAGAGCAGGATCGCGATGACCTCGTCCCCCCGGTTGTTGATGGCGGCGCGCGAGGCGCCGAAGAGCTCGACCACGAAGAATCCGCCGGCGACCGAGGTGTTCTTCGTGAGCGCGATCAGCACGTTGATGATCGGCGGGATGACCATGCGGATGGCCTGCGGGAGCACGACGAAGCCCAGGGTCTGCGAGAAGCCGAGGCCGATGCTGCGCGCCGCCTCGGCCTGTCCGACCGGGATCGAGTTGACCCCGGAGCGGATCGCCTCGGCGATGAACGGTGAGGTGTAGAGCGACAGGCCGATCGCCGCGAGGATGAAGAACTGCGTCTGCGGATCGACCCCTCTCGGCTGCAGCCCGAGGATCGGGCCGATGACCGCGAACCCGAACAGCACGAGGGTCAGCGGGGTGTTGCGCAGCAGCTCGGTGTAGACGGTCGCCGTCGTGCGCATCGACGAGATCGGCGACAGGCGCATCGCCGCGACGATCGTCCCGAGGACGAGCGCGGAGACACCGGCGATGCCGAGCAGCGCGAGGGTGCGCAAGAACCCGCCCCACAGCAGGGGGAGATTCTCGATGACCGCATCCATCGCGCCGCTCAGCCTCGTCTCAGTGCTCGATCAGGTGGCGGTGTCAGTACCGGTCGACCGCGGGGGGCGTCGGCAGGTCGAGGACCGCACCGGCGGTCGACTCCCATGCGGCGTCCCAGGTGCCGTCCTCGTACGACTGCTCGAGCACGTCGTTGATCCAGGTGCGGAACTCGGTGTCATCGAGCGCGAGGCCGATGCCGTAGGGCTCCTGCGTGAACGGGGCGTTGACGACCTCGAACTCGCCCTCGTTCTGGTCGGCGAGGCCGGCCAGGATGACGTTGTCGGTTGTCACCGCAACGGCCTGGCCGTTGCGGATCGGGTCGAGGCAGTCGGCGTAGTCGGCGGCCTCGAGGATGTTGGTGGTGTACTCCTGGATGTTCGTCAGCGACGTCGAGCCGCTCACGGTGCAGACCGTGGCATCCGGGTTGTCGGCGAACCACTCGGGTCCGTCGATGCCCTCGGGGTTGCCCGCGGCGACGAGGATGTCCTGGCCGGCCTCGTAGTACGGCCCGGCGAAGGAGACGACCTCCTTGCGCGCGTCGTTGATCGTGTAGGTGGCGATCACCAGGTCGACCTGGCCGCTCTGGATGAAGGGCTCGCGGTTGGCCGAGACGGTCTCGACCCACTCGATGTCCTCGGCGGCGATGTCGAGCTGCGCCGCGATGATCTTGCCGATCTCGATGTCGAAGCCCTGCGGGATGCCGTCGGGTCCGGCGAGGCCGAACAGCGGCTGCGTGAACTTCGTGCCGATCGTGATGGTGCCTGCCTCGGCGAGGTCGGCCATCGTCGTGCCGTCCTCGTAGGGCACCTTCTCGCTCGTGGGCGCCGGCGTGTCGGCATCCCCTGCGGGCGCGGCCGAATCGGTGCATCCGGCCAGTACAAGTACTCCTGCGGCCGCCAGTGCGGTCGCGGTCAGCGCGTTGCGGAATCTCATGGGTTCCCTCTCGTCTGCTGTGTCTCGTCCACCGGTCAGTGGGCGAGGATCTTCGACAGGAAGTCCCTCGCGCGATCGCTCTGGGTCTTCTCGAAGAAGTCTGTGGGGGTGCCCTCCTCGACGATCTGGCCGTCGGCCATGAAGAGCACCCGGTCGGCGGCCTTGCGGGCGAACCCCATCTCGTGGGTCACCACCACCATGGTCATGCCGTCCTTCGCGAGGCCAACCATGACGTCCAGCACCTCGGTGATCATCTCGGGGTCGAGCGCGGAGGTCGGCTCGTCGAACAGGATCAGCTTGGGATCCATGGCGAGAGCACGCGCGATGGCGACCCGCTGCTGCTGGCCGCCGGAGAGCTGCGACGGGAGCTTCGAGGCCTGGTTGGCGACCCCGACCCGCTCGAGCAGCTCCATGCCGCGCTTGTCGGCCTCGGCCTTGCTCTTCTTGCGCACCTTCTGCGGACCGAGCGTGACGTTCTCGAGCACGGTCTTGTGCGCGAACAGGTTGAACGCCTGGAACACCATGCCGACATCGGCACGCAGCTTCGCAAGATCGGAGCCCTCGGCCGGCAGCGCCTTGCCGTCGATCGAGATGACCCCGGAGTCGATGGTCTCGAGACGGTTGATCGCGCGACAGAGCGTGGACTTGCCCGAGCCCGACGGCCCGATGACCACGACGACCTCGCCCTTGCCGATGGTGGTCGAGATGTCCTTCAGGACGTGGAGATCACCGAAGTGCTTGTTGACCTTGTCGAGAACAACCAGGGGCTCCATCGAACCACCATGTCATGTCCCCCGATCGCGGGTCAACGCGGGGTGCACGATCGTAACCTGCGACATACAGGCGGCATCCGCGTGTGGTATGCGTACCCCGTCAGCGCTGCGCGAAGGCCGATTCGTAGAGGCAGACGGATGCCGCGGTCGCCAGATTCATCGACTCCGCCCTGCCGTAGATGGGCACCTTGACGACCCGATCGGCGAAGCCCAGCACGTCGTCGGCCAGCCCGTGCGCCTCGTTCCCGAAGAGCCACGCGGTGGGATGCACGAGCTCGTCCCGCAGGTCGGGCAGGTCCTCGCCCTTCACGTCGGCGGCGAGGACGCGGAGTCCCGCAGCGCGGACGGCCTCCACAGCGTCTTCCAGGGTGCCGTGCTGGGCGACGGGCAGATGGAAGATCGAGCCGGTGGTGGAGCGCACCACCTTCGGGTTGTAGGCGTCCACGCTGCGGCCCGTGAGGATGACGCCGTCGGCGCCGGCCGCATCCGCCGCGCGGATGATGGTGCCCGCGTTGCCGGGGTCGCGCACCTCGTCGAGGATCGCGAGGAGACGGGGTCCGCCCGAGACCAGGTGCTCGACGGTCACAGCGAACTGTCGGCACACGGCGATGACACCCTGCGGGGTGACGGTGTCGGCCATCGCCTCGAGCACCTGCTCGCTGACGGTCTCGGCTTCGACCCCGTGCTCGGCGGCGTCGTGGGCCAGATCGCCGTAGCGGTCGAGGGCAGCCGGGGTGAGGAAGAGCTCGACGACCGACTCGGGCTGGTAGGCAAGTGCCTCGACGACGGCCTGCGGGCCCTCGGCCAGGAACAGCCCGGTCTCCTGGCGCGCGCTGCGCTTGGCGAGCTTCGCCACGGCACGCACCCGCGGCGATCGCGGGTTGTCGATCATGGCCGCATCGTATCGACCGGGCGTGAATACTTCGGGGTGAAACGGCGAAGGCGCGGAACCTGGTCGGTTCCGCGCCTTCAGTGGTGCGTGGTGGTCCTTCGAGACGCGTCGCTTCGCGGCGCTCCTCAGGAACCGGGTTCCTACGCCTGGGCGGCGGCCGGAGCGTTCACGTCGGCGGGCAGCGCGGCCTTGGCGGCAGCGACCAGACCGGCGAACGTCTCGGGCTCATGGATCGCGAGCTCGGAGAGGATGCGGCGGTCGACCTCGATGCCGGCCAGACCCAGACCCTGGATCAGACGGTTGTAGGTCATGCCGTTCGCACGAGCCGCGGCGTTGATGCGCTGGATCCAGAGGCGGCGGAACTCGCCCTTCTTGGCGCGACGGTCGCGGTACGAGTAGACGAGGGAGTGGGTGACCTGCTCCTTCGCCTTGCGGTACAGGCGTGACCGCTGACCGCGGTAGCCCTCTGCGCGCTCGAGGATTACCCGGCGCTTCTTGGCGGCGTTGACCGCCCTCTTTACACGTGCCATGTCAGTGTGTCCTTAGATATCGAGTGTCGGGTCTCGGGCTACTTGCCGAGGAGGCGCTTGATGACCTTGGCGTCCTGCGGAGCGAGGACGACCTCGCCGTTCAGACGACGGGTCAGCTTGGAGGACTTCTTCTCCAGGTTGTGGCGCATGCCCGCGCCCTGCTTCATGACCTTGCCGGAGCCGGTCACCTTGAAGCGCTTCTTGGCACCGGAGTGCGTCTTCTGCTTAGGCATTTTCTTCCTTCGTTGTGGTGGCAGCTGCGGGAACCGCGACTGCCGGGGTTTCGGGGGCGGCGGGCGCCGCAGGAGCCTCGGCCTCAGCCTCGGCTGCGTCGGCATCGCGTGCGCGCTGCTTGTCGGCCGCCTTCTTGGCCATGGCCTCGGCCTTGGCGTCGGACTTGTTCTTGTGCGGCCCGATGACCATGACCATGTTGCGGCCATCGATGGTCGGGGTGGACTCGACCGTGCCGAACTCCTGCACGTCCTCGGCGAAGCGCTGGAGGAGACGCACGCCCTGCTCGGGACGCGACTGCTCGCGGCCGCGGAACAGGATCATGGCCTTGACCTTGTCGCCCGCCTGCAGGAAGCTCACGGCGCGCTTCATCTTGGTCTCGTAGTCGTGGGTGTCGATCTTGAGGCGGAAGCGCACCTCTTTGAGGATGGTGTTCGCCTGGTTGCGGCGGGCTTCCTTGACCTTCTGGGCCTGCTCGTACTTGAACTTGCCGTAGTCCATGATCTTGACGACGGGCGGCTTCGACTCCGGAGCGACCTCCACGAGGTCGAGGTCTGCCTCCTGCGCGAGGCGCAGGGCGTCTTCGATGCGGACGACGCCGACCTGCTCGCCCGCGGGGCCGACGAGACGGACCTCCGGGACTCGGATCCGGTCGTTAGTTCTGGGATCGCTGATGCGGATCTCCTTCGTTGTGTTTCGGATTGGTCACGAAAGCAGGAAGGAACCGCGACTCGCGCCGCTCACCAGCACCCTGTCTATCCGACGGCCGCGCGTGAGCGCCGCTGTCGGACGGAGTGCTACTTGAACCCGGTAACCTTGAGATGCGGTCGACGGGTGGGATCTCTCCACTTTCGTTCGGCATTGCTGCCGTACCGGGGAGATGGCCCCGGAGCCCGCATGAGTTTAGCAGAGGAACCCGCTGTGAGCGAGAACGATCAGTTCGTGGATGTCGACGGCGCTGTGCGGGACATCGGCGACGTGCCCGCCGTCGAGCTGGTGAACACCGTCGCCGTGCATCTCATGAGCGCGGCGGCGGTCAAGCTCGGCCTCGCCGACGACCCCGATGCCGCCTCCGAGATCGACCTCGACGAGGCGCGCAAGCTGATCACCGCCCTCGCCGGCCTGGTGACCGCGGCCGCCTCCGAGATCGGCGACCAGCACGCCCGGCCGCTCCGGGACGGCCTGCGCTCGCTGCAGCTGGCATTCCGCGAGACCTCGGCCATTCCGGACCCGATCGGCCAGGGACCCGGCGAGAAGTGGACGGGACCCGTCAACTGACGGGCGCGGGCGCCACGGTGATCGAGTCCACGCGGGCTGCGATGACCGGATCGGTGCTCCACCGCTCCCCGAGGCGGGAGAGGAGGGCCGCGAGCTCGTCCTCGGCGAGATCGGGGGCGATCCCGAGCAGCACGCGCAACTCGGTCCCCCGCAGTCGCGCCTCGGGATCCCCGGCGACGAGCTGCAGGTCCCGCACGGCGACCTCGCCGCGTGCCGAGGCGAGGAACGCCTCCCGCACGGCCGGATCGCCGTCGGGCGGCGTCCATGGCTCCCCCAGCGCGAGCGACGCGAAGGCCGGATGCCGCACCACGAACTCGCTGGACGACCCCGGATCCAGCACCAGCAGCTGCGTGCCCTCGGCCGCGAGGGCGAGGGCGATGCGGGACGTCTCGACCGGGATCGGGCGGGCGGCGGGATTCCAGGCGCGCATCGTCTCGACCGAGGAGAAGGCCGGGAGCACCGGACGCCCGTCGGGCCCCGCCGTCGTCACGAGAGCCAGCTCCTGCGTCTTGTCGACGAGCTGCCCGTGGGCGCCCACCCCCGTGTCGCCGGCAGCGGCCATCAGCGGGAGGAGCAGACGCTTCCCGACCAGGGCCGCGACGACGTGGCCCGCGTCCAGCTCACGCGACCGGAAGCGCGCGATCGTCTCGAGCAGCCCAGCGGGCGCGCTCCCGTCGTCCCCTGCGCCCGGGTTCGCGTGGAACGCGCGTCCGGCCCAGGGGACGCCGGCCGAGTCCGACATTCAGCGTCGGGCGACGTCGAGGGCCTCGGGCAGGGTGAACGCCCCGGCATAGAGGGCCTTGCCGACGATCGCGCCCTCGAGTCCGCGCGGCACCAGTTCGCGCAGGGCCGCGATGTCGTCGAGGTCGGCGATGCCGCCCGAGGCGATGACGGGCTTCGGCGTGCGTGCCATGACCTCCGCGAGCAGCTCGAGGTTGGGGCCCTTGAGAGTCCCGTCCTTCGTGACGTCGGTGACCACGTACCGGGCGCAGCCCGCCTCCTCGAGGCGGTCCAGCACCGCCCACAGGTCACCGCCCTCCTTGGTCCAGCCGCGGGCGGCGAGCACCGTGCCGCGCACGTCGAGGCCGACCGCGATCGCCTCTCCGTATTCGGCGATCACGTGCGCAGCCCACTCGGGGTTCTCGAGCGCCGCCGTGCCGAGGTTGATGCGCTTCGCTCCCGTGGCGAGAGCCGCCTCGAGGCTCGCGTCGTCGCGGATGCCTCCGGAGAGCTCGATCGCGACCTTCCGCGGGGTGTTCTTGATGACCTTCTTGATGACCGAGTGGTTGCTGCCGCGGCCGAAGGCGGCGTCGAGGTCGACGAGGTGGATCCACTCGGCACCCTGGGACGCCCACTGGTCGGCCGCCTCGATCGGATCGCCGTAGCTGGTCTCGCTGCCGGCCTCACCCTGGGTGAGGCGCACGGCCTTGCCGTCGGCGACGTCGACAGCCGGAAGCAGGGTGAGGGACGGGGCCCTGTTGAACTCGGTCATTCTCGGTCTTTCCGCGCGCGGCGCACCCGCACACAAGTTGTCGAGCGTACTCGCACTCGCTCCTACAGCGAGCGGAGCCAGTTGCGAAGCAGCCTGATGCCCGCCTCCCCCGACTTCTCGGGGTGGAACTGCGTGGCCGACAGCGGCCCGTTCTCGGCTGCGGCGACGAAGCGCTCGCCATGGGTCGCCCAGGTCACGCGGGGGTGCGCGAAGGCGCCGATCGGATCGAGGGTCCAGTCATGCGCGCCGTAGGAGTGGACGAAGTAGAACCGCTCGTCGGCGAGGCCGTCGAAGAGCACGGAGCCCTCGGCCGCGTCGACGGTGTTCCATCCGATGTGCGGCAGCACCGGTGCCTCGAGCCTCTCGACGACGCCGGGCCACTCGCCGAGACCCTCGGTACCGTCGGGGTTCTCGTCGCGCTCGACTCCGCGCTCGAACATCACCTGCATGCCCACGCAGATGCCCAGCACCGGGCGCCCGCCCGCGAGCCTGCGGTCGATCAGCTCGTCGCCACGCGCGGAGCGCAGGGCCCGCATGACGGCCGAGAAGGCCCCGACGCCTGGCACGAGGAGTCCGTCAGCGGCTGCGACGCGATCCCGGTCGGCGGTCAGCTCGACAGCGGCGCCGGCCGCCTCGAGCGCCTTCGCGGCCGAATGGACGTTGCCCGAGCCGTAGTCGAGCACGACGACGGACGGCGGGGCCGACCCGGCGAGCTCATCTGTCGCCATGGCTAGAGCGCGCCCTTGGTGGACGGGATGCCGACGACCCGCGGATCGGGCTCCACCGCGCGCCGGAACGCGCGCGCGAACGCCTTGAACTCGGCCTCGGCGATGTGGTGCGGATCGCGTCCGGCGAGCACGTTCACGTGCACGGTGATCGCCGCGTTGTAGGCGATCGCCTCGAAGACGTGCCGCACCATCGACCCGGTGAAGTGTCCGCCGATGAGGTGGTGCGCGAATCCGGTCGGCTCGCCGCCGTGCACGAGGTAGGGGCGACCGGAGACGTCGACCACGGCCTGCGCGAGAGCCTCGTCGAGGGGCACGAGGGCGTCGCCGTATCGGCCGATGCCGCTCTTGTCGCCGAGCGCCTGCTTGATGGCCTGGCCGAGCACGATCCCGGTGTCCTCCACCGTGTGGTGGACGTCGATGTCGGTGTCGCCGGTGGCGGTGACCGTCAGGTCGACCAGGGAGTGCTTCGAGAAGGCCGTGAGCAGGTGGTCGAAGAAGGGCACCGAGGTGCTGATCCGGGACGTGCCGGTGCCGTCGAGGTCGAGCGCGAGCTCGATGCTCGACTCGCTCGTGGCACGGGTGATGCTCGCTGTGCGCGGGCTGCTGCTCATGGTTCCAGCCTACCGGCGCGCGCCGCCCGGCCCGAGTGCGGCGAGACGCTGCAGGAAGTAGGTCGTCTCGTCGGCGGTGCCGGCCGTCACCCGCAGGGATCCGGGCAGACCGACGTCGCGGATGAGGATGTCGTCGGCCAGGAGGGCCTCGAACGTCACCTCCGGGTCGTCCACTCCGTCGAACAGCACGAAGTTGGCCGCGCTGGCGTAGGCGCGGTAGCCGAGCTCGGGCAGCTCGGTGAGCATGCGGTCGCGCTGGACGGCGATGTCGTCGACCATCGCCAGCATCGCGGGGGCGTGCGCCAGCGCGGCGACGCCGGCGGCCTGGGTGAGAGCGGACAGGTGATACGGAAGGCGCACGAGGCGCAGCGCGTCGGCGACCGCCGGATCGGCGATCAGGTAGCCGAGCCGCACGCCCGCGAACGCGAACGCCTTGCTCATGGTGCGCGACACCACGAGACGCTCACGCCCCTGCAGCAGCGTGATCGCGCTCGGCTGGTCATGGGGCATGAACTCGGCGTAGGCCTCATCGACGAAGAGGATCCCGTCGGTCGCGTCGTACGCCGCCTCGATCACGTCGAGGGAGAGGGGTGTGCCCGTCGGATTGTTCGGCGAGCACAGGAAGACCAGGGCGGGCTCCTCACGGACGATGGCGTCGACGACGGTCTGCGCCGACAGCTCGTAGTCGGCGTCGCGGGGCGCCGTGACCCACCGGGTGCCCGTCCCGGACGCGATGATCGCGTGCATCGAGTAGGTCGGTGGGAAGCCGAGCACCGACCGGCCGGGTCCACCGAACGCCTGCAGCAGCTGCTGGATGATCTCGTTGGAGCCGTTGGCCGCCCAGACCTGGTCGGCGGTCACGCCGCCGCCGACATAGCGCGCGAGCGCCTCGCGCAACTCGGTGAACTCGCGATCGGGATAGCGATTGGCGCCGAGCACGGCCAGTGCGAGCGACTCGACGATGTGCCGGGCCACGTCCTCGGGGATCGCGTGGGTGTTCTCGTTGACGTTCAGCGCGTACCGCACGGCCTTCTGGGGTGCACCGTACGGATGCTGCCCGCGCAGGTCGTCGCGGATCGGCAGATCGGAGAGCGAGGTCACCGCCCGAGTCTACGAGCGGCCGCCGGCCTCGGTCGGCCGCCGGGATGCTCGTGCTGTCAGTCGGCGTACTCGGTCGGCACGGCGAGCTCCTGACCGGGCTGCACGTCGGCCGACGACAGGCCGTTGAGAGAGATGATGCCGTCGACGACCTCGCGAGGGTCGGCCTGCGGCGCGATCTGCTCGGCGATCTGCCACAGCGACTGGCCGGGCTCGATGGTGACGTAGGTGAGCGAGCCGGTGACCACGGTGTCGGTCGCGACAGCACCCGGAGCGCCCACGCCCAGCATGAGGGCGACGATGGCGGCGGGGACGGCGACGATGCCGACCAGCACCGCACGGCCGCGCGAGGTGATGCGGAGGCGCGGAGCCGGTGCGAACGACCCGTAGGTGATGGTGCTCATGATGTGCGCCTCTCGTCTCGCGGTGCTGCCTGGTGGGCCCTGCTGATGTCTCTGGTCAGGTTCCGCACCCGCTGCCATCTCGGCCGGAGACGACCGCGGGTGCGAACCTGTGTTCCGAACATACCTTCGATCGAACGTATGTTCAACCCTGATCCCGTATCTGCGCCCCGGATGTCGCGACACACTCGAACAGATGTTTGCCAGCGACAGGCGATGCGGATACAGTTTCGAATTGTCGGGATGAGTCGATCACCGGCCACCGACATTCGATCTGCGAGCGCAGGAGGAGACCCAGATGAGCGAGTCAGCAGAGGGCGGCGAGCGTCCCGGCACACGTCGCCGCACCAGCCTGAGCGACAAGCAGATGGCGATCCTCGAGATGATCCAGCGCTCCGTCGCCGGCCGCGGGTATCCGCCGAGTATGCGCGAGATCGGCGACGCCGTGGGCCTCTCGTCGCTGTCGAGCGTCACGCACCAGCTCAATCAGCTCGAGCTGAGCGGCTACCTCCGTCGCGACCCGAACCGGCCGCGAGCGCTCGAGGTGCTCATCGAGCTGCCGTCGAGCTCGGGCGACAACGTCGACACCGGACCGCAGGTGCAGGACGCCGCGATGGTGCCCCTCGTCGGGCGCATCGCCGCCGGCATCCCCATCACGGCCGACCAGCAGGTCGACGAGGTGTTCCCCCTCCCCCGCCAGCTGGTGGGCAAGGGCGATCTGTTCATGCTGAAGGTCGTCGGCGAGTCCATGATCGACGCCGCGATCTGCGACGGCGACTGGGTCGTCGTGCGTCAGCAGAAGGACGCGGTCAACGGCGAGATCGTCGCGGCGATGCTCGACGGCGAGGCCACGGTCAAGGTGTTCCGCCAGCGCGACGGTCACACCTGGCTGCTGCCCCGCAACTCGGCGTTCGAGCCGATCCTGGGCGACACCGCCGAGGTGCTCGGCAAGGTCGTGGCGGTCCTCCGCTCGGTCTGACCTCCTGCAGGACGCTCGAGCTCGGCCAGCCATTCTCGAATGATGCGCATCACCCCGGCGTGATCGTCGCGGTGCACGTTGTGCCCGGTCCGCGGCACCGTGACGACAGCCATGCCCCGGTGCACGAGCAGCTCCCGCGCGCCCGGCGTGATCAGGAAGCTGCGCTCCGCCAGCACCACGAGACTCGGCGCGACGAGCCGCTCCGGCGGTCGCAGGGGGGCGCTGTCGACGAAGGCGCGCAGGCTGCGACGGTCCCACTCGCGCAGCGTCTGCACCTCGATGTCGAGCTCGCTCTGCGACCAGCGGGGATTGAGCCGCGCGAGGACGGCTCGGGTCGGCCGCGGGGCGAGACCGAAGACGATCTTGTACCCGACGCCGAGCGCACCCGTGGGGAATGCGAACGCCGGGTCGATGTAGACGAGGGCTCGAGCGTCGAGCCTCTCGACCGCGAGACTCGCGACTAGCGCGCCGAGGGAGTGGCCGACCACCAGGTCGGGCGCGCCGGTCAGAAGCGGCGCGACCGTCTCGACCACGTCATCCGCCCACCCCGCGGGCGAGTAGCGCCGCGCCCGCGGGCTCGCCCCGTGGCCGGTGAGATCGACCGTGATCACGCGGTAGCCGTCCGCGACCAGGTCGGCAGCGACACGATGCCACGCCCGGCCCGCCGACTGGATGCCGTGCACGAGGAGGGCGGTGCGGTCCCCCGCGCCGGTTAGGTCGTATGCCAGCTGCATGGCGCGAGGATAGGGCGGCAGGCTGAGCAGCTCCTCAGCGTGAGGCCGCGCGCCCGGCGCCGAGCGCCCGCCTACCCCGCCGATTAAGCTGATCCGGTGCCCTCTGCAGATCTCGCCGCCCCACCGTCGCTCGACGTGACCCGCGCTGTGCGCCCGGCGCGATCCGAGAGGCTCATGTCGACCCTCGCCGAGCGGGTCGTGATCGCAGACGGTGCCATGGGGACGATGCTGCAGGCGGCCGACCTGTCGATGGACGACTTCCAGCAGCTCGAGGGCTGCAACGAGATCCTGAACGTGACCCGGCCCGATGTGCTGGCGGCGATCCACGGCGAGTACCTCGAGACGGGCATCGACGCGATCGAGACCAACACCTTCGGGGCCAACTGGTCGAACCTGTCGGACTACGGCATCGAGGACCGGATCGAGGAGCTCGCCCACGCCGGCGCCGCCATCGCGCGGCAGACCGTCGAGGACTTCGAGGCGCAGGACGGCCGGATGCGGTGGGTGCTCGGCTCGATCGGCCCCGGCACCAAGCTCCCGAGCCTGGGGCACACGACCTACGCCCACCTGCGCTCGACGTTCGCCGAGCAGGCGCGTGGGCTCATCCTGGGCGGATCCGACGCGCTGCTCATCGAGACGTCCCAGGACCTCCTCCAGACGAAGTCGGCGGTGAACGGCTGCAAGCAGGCGATCGCCGAGACCGGCATCCGCCTGCCGATCTTCGTCGAGGTCACGGTCGAGACGACCGGCACCATGCTCATGGGCAGCGAGATCGCCGCCGCGCTGACCACTCTCGAGCCGCTCGGCATCGACATGATCGGCCTCAACTGCGCCACCGGCCCGGCCGAGATGAGCGAGCACCTGCGCCACCTGTCGAAGTTCGCGCACATCCCCGTGATGTGCATGCCCAACGCGGGGCTGCCGGTGCTCGGCGCGAACGGGGCGAGCTATCCGCTCACTCCCGACGAGCTGGCGACCGCCCACGAGCAGTTCGTCAAGGAGTTCGGCCTCGGGCTGGTCGGCGGATGCTGCGGCACCACCCCCGCCCACCTCAAGGCCGTCGTCGACCGCGTCGGCGGCGCGCGCGTGCTGACCCGCACGCTCGAGGACGACAACGGCGTCGCCAGCCTCTACCAGCACGTGCCTTTCACCCAGGACTCGTCGTACCTCGCGATCGGCGAGCGGACGAACGCCAACGGCTCGCTCGCATTCCGCGAGGCGATGCTCGAGGAGCGCTGGGACGACTGCGTCGACATCGCCCGCAACCAGGTGCGCGAGGGCGCTCATCTGCTCGACGTGTGCATCGACTACGTCGGGCGCGACGGCGTCAGCGACATGAACCAGGTCGTCTCGCGGCTGGCGAGCGCGTCGACGCTGCCGCTGGTCGTCGACTCCACGGAGCCCGCGGTGCTGCGCGCGGGCATGGAGCTCATCGGCGGCCGGCCGGTCGTGAACTCGGTGAACTTCGAGGACGGCGACGGGCCCGAGTCGCGGTTCTCGCGCATCATGCCCCTCGTCAAGGAGCACGGCGCCGCCGTCATCGCGCTGACCATCGACGAGGAGGGGCAGGCGCGCACCGCCGAGAACAAGGTGCGGATCGCCTCCCGGCTCGTCGACACCCTCGTCGAGGAGTGGGGCATGCGGGTCGACGACATCATCGTCGACGCACTGACCTTCCCGATCGCGACCGGCCAGGAGGAGACCCGACGCGACGCGATCGAGACCATCGACGCGATCCGCCAGATCACCGCCAAGTACCCCGGCATCCACACCACGCTGGGCGTCTCGAACGTGTCGTTCGGGCTCAACCCGGCCGCCCGGTCCGTCCTCAACTCGGTCTTCCTCCACGAGGCGGTGGAGGCCGGCCTCGACTCGGCGATCGTCAACGCCGCCAAGATCGTGCCGCTCGCGTCGGTGCCCGACGACCGCCGCAAGGTCGCGATGGACCTCGTGTGGGACAAGCGCGAGTACGACGCCGAGGGCACCCTGACCTACGACCCGCTCTCGGCGATGCTCGACCTGTTCGCCGGAGTCGACTCGGCCGCGCTCAAGGACCAGCGCGCCGCCGAGCTCGCGGCCCTGCCGGTGGGCGCCCGACTGGAGCGCCGCATCATCGACGGCGAGGCGAAGGGTCTCGAGGCCGACCTCGATCAGGCACGCGCCGACGGCATGACCGCGCTCGGCATCGTGAACGACCATCTGCTCGCCGGGATGCAGGTCGTCGGCCAGCGCTTCGGAAGCGGCGAGATGCAGCTGCCGTTCGTGCTGCAGTCCGCCGAGGTGATGAAGGCCGCGGTCGCCCTCCTCGAACCGCATATGGAGAAGTCGGATGCGGCCGGCAAGGGCACGATGGTCATCGGCACCGTGCGCGGAGACGTGCACGACATCGGAAAGAACCTCGTCGACATCATCCTGACCAACAACGGCTACGACGTGATCAACATCGGCATCAAGCAGCCGCTGAGCGCCTTCATCGAGGCCGCCGAGACGCACGGAGCCGACGTGATCGGCATGAGCGGGCTCCTCGTCAAGTCGACGGTGGTGATGAAGGAGAACCTCCTCGAGCTGACGGCACGCGGCCTCGGCACCAAGTGGCCGATCCTGCTCGGCGGGGCGGCGCTCACCCGCACGTTCGTCGAGGACGACCTCGCGTCGATCTTCGACGGCGAGGTGCGCTACGCCCGCGATGCATTCGAGGGGCTCGCGCTCATGGAGCCGCTCGTGGCGATCGCCCGCGGCGCCGACCGCGGCGAGGTGGGGCTCCCGGCGCTCAAGAAGCGCATCCATGCCCGCAGCACGCTCGTGGTGACCGAGCCCGAGCACATGCCGGCGCGATCCGACGTCGCCAGCGACAACCCGGTGCCCGCTCCGCCGTTCTGGGGCACCCGGATCGTCAAGGGCGTCGCACTGGCCGACTACGCCGCGTTCCTCGACGAGCGCGCCACGTTCATGGGGCAGTGGGGTCTGAAGCCCAGCCGCGCCGAGGACGGTGCCAGCTACGAGCAGCTGGTCGAGACCGAGGGGCGCCCGCGCCTGCGGTACTGGATCGACCGCATCCGTGCCGAGGGCATGCTGGATGCGTCGGTGGCCTACGGCTACTTCCCCGCCTACTCCGAGGGCGACGACCTCGTCATCCTCCACCACGGCGACGACCCGACCGGCGTGCTGGGACCGGCCGGGCTGATCGCCCCGGATGGCGGATCGGGCGGCCCCGTCGGCACGGAGCGGCTGCGGTTCCACTTCCCCCGCCAGAGTCGCGACCGGCACCTGTGCCTCGCCGACTACGTGCGGTCGAAGGAGTCGGGACAGGTCGACGTCGTCGGCATGCAGCTGGTCACGGCCGGATCGGCCGTCGACGCGTTCACGGCGAAGATGTTCGCCGAGAACAGGTACCGCGACTACCTCGAGCTCAACGGGCTGACCATGCAGCTCACGGAGTCGCTCGCCGAGTACTGGCACTCCCGCGTGCGCGCCGAGCTGGGCTTCGCGTCCGAGGACCCCGACACGGTCGAGGGCATGTTCAAGCTCGACTACCGCGGGGCGCGCTTCTCTCTCGGCTACCCCGCCTGTCCCGACATGGAGGATCGCCGCAAGGTCGTCGAGCTGCTTAAGCCCGAGCGCATGGGCGTCGAGCTGTCGGAGGAGCTGCAGCTGCACCCCGAGCAGTCCACGGACGCCTTCGTCTTCCACCACCCGGAGGCGCGCTACTTCAGCGTCTAGACCCTCGCAGCTTCGCCCGGCGGAGCGCCGCGAGAGCGGCCGGGCCCGCCAGGAGGATGCCCGCGGCGGTCGTGATCGCTCGGACGGTGTCCCAGGTCAGCGTCGACGTGACGAGCGAGTAGAGGCCGAAGGACGCCAGGTTCTGGCCGAGCGGTGCACCGGGCTCGTAGGAGATGCCGGTGCCGCTGCCGACCGCGAACGGCCAGAACCAGAGGTTCATGACGAGGCCGAAGGCGTAGGACGCGACGACCCCGTAGGCGGTGAGCATGGCGATCTCGACCCGCGCCGCGGCACGAGGCGAGAGCGCGCGTGCGCGGATCGCCGGCAGCAGCCCGGCGCCGGCGGCCACCCACCCGCATGCGAACGCCTGGAACGGCGTCCACGGACCGATCCCGCCCCACAGCACCGACGACAGCGCGATGGTCAGGAGGCCGAGCAGGAACCCGAAGCGTGCCCCGTAGGCCCGCCCCGCGAGGATCAGCAGGATGAAGACCGCCTCGATCCCGCCGACGCCCGTGCCGCCGATGCGGATCGCGGCGCCGACCGCCGCGAGCACCCCCAGCAGCGCCACGGTCGTCGCTGTCGACATCTCGCGATCCAGGGTCAGTGCGACGGCAAGCGCCGCCGCGGGTAGGAGGGCCACCGCCACGATGGGGGCGGCCCCCTGCGCCTCGGACGGCAGAGCGGCCGCGACGAGCGGCCACCCGAACCCCGCGAGGGCGACGACGCTCGCGAGGACGAGCGCCCACGAGGACCAGCGTCCGCGGGAGGCCGGCGCGGGCGTGGTGCGTGCCGCGGAGACGACGGTCATGCGGTCACCGCCCGACGGGGCTCGTCGATCCGCCCGGCCGTCATCGTGAGGGTGCGCGTCGCGATGCGCGCGGCGAACGCGGAGTCGTGCGTCGCGATCACGACCGCGACTCCCGATGCGGCCGCCGCCGCGAGCGCGTCACCGACCAGCCGGCGGGACTCGGCGTCGAGTCCGCGGGTCGGCTCGTCGACGAGCAGCACCGCCGGGCGGGCGGCGAGCTGGATCGCCATCACCATGCAGAGCCGCTCCCCCGCCGACAGGTCGCGCGGATGCCGCGGCCGGAGGGCGTCGACCCGCTCCTCGCCCCCGGCGCCGAGCAGGCGGGCGAACGTCTGCGCGGTCGGGAGCGCCTCGGATGCGGCACGGCGATCGGCCCGGCGGCACTCGTCGGCGACGGTGACGGTGAACAGCAGATCGTCGAACGCCTCGGGCACCAGCGCGACAGCCCCGCGCCGGGCTCGCGGCCGGAGCCTCCGGATGTCGGCACCCCGCACCTCCACGACGGCCGCCGTCGTCGGGCGGGCGATGGCATGGAGCAGGCTCGACTTGCCCGCGCCGTTCGGCCCGCGGAGCGCCACCAGCTCCCCGGCGGCGAGCTCGAGCGACACGTCGCTGACAGCGGCGAGTCCGCCGTGGTCGACGGAGAGTCCGCGGATGCGAGCGACGGCCGCACCGGACGGGGCCGCACGTTCACCAGGGTCCGCCGCGTCGGCGGGGTCGACACGGCTCGAATCGATCGGGTCGATGGTCCGCACGGAGCCGTCTCGCAGCTCGAGCCGGACGTCGGCGACACCGTCCCACTCGTCGATCCGATGCTCGGCCACCACGACGCACACGCCCGCCTCGTGGGCGAGTCGATCGAGCACGCCGACGATGCGCAGCCGGGCGGCCGCGTCGAGATCGGCGAGCGGCTCGTCGACGAGCAGGAGCACCGGCTGCGAGATGATCGCCCCGCCGATCGCCACGAGGCAGGCCTCACCGGCCGACAGGGCGACGACCTCCCGATCGAGCAGGTGGCCGATGCCGAGCTGGGCCGCCGTGTCGGCGACCCGAGACGCGACGATCCCCCCGGCCACCCCGCGGACGGCCAGCGCGAAGCCGATCTCCTCGGCGACCGTCGCCGCGACGAAGGACGACCGCACGGACTGCGCGACGGCGGACGCGAACCCCGCGGTCTCGCGCGGCGGTGTGGACAGCCTGTCGACACCGCCGACCTCGACGAGTCCGCGTTGACGACCGTCCATGGCGTGCTGCAGCAGCCCGCTGAGCCCGTGCAGGAGCGTCGACTTGCCCGCTCCGGTCGCGCCCGTGACGAGCGTCAGGGTGCCGGGCTCGAGGTCGAGGTCGATCGCCTCGAGAGTCCACCGGCCCTCGTAGCCGAGCGCGGCATCCCGGAGGGTCGCCGGGCGCTCGCACACCGGGTCGGACCGACGCTCGGCCGCGTACCCCCGCAGCTCCATCGACGCGCCGAGGGCGACGGCCCGCTCGACTGTCTGCTCGAGCACGGGCACGATGACGGAGGCGACGGAGCGCTCCCCCCGCAGCTCGCGGGCGACGCGCACCCGCCGCACCGCGTCGCGGAGCGCGGGGAAGGTACCCCAGGCGATCACGAGGGCGCGGGACACCGACCTGAGCGGTCCGCGGACGGCGCCCCGCGTCAGCAGCCGTCGCAGGTCGATGACCGCGCCGACCAAGCCGAATGCGAGGATGACCGCGGCGAAGGGCAGCGCCGTCTGAGCCGCACCTGCCAGGCCACCGGTCGTGACCGGGCCGAACAGCAGGATGTGACGGAACGGGCCGGCGAGTGGCAGCCGGGGCAGATCGAGGAGCAGGGTGCCGCCGCCCGAGGCGCCGCCGAAGACGACGCGGTAGACCACCCGCAGCAGGATGAATCCCGCTGCGAGGAGGACCGCTGTCCGAAGCGACGCGAGGCGGCGGCCTGGCATCAGTCCGTCGGCGGGACGGAGTCGGTGCCCTCGGTGTACACGAGGCCCAGCGACTGGCCGTCCTCGACCTGCAGGGTGCCGACACCCTCCTGGGCGTACTCCCACTCTGCGTCGGGCGAGGTCTTGATCCACAGCGCCCAGTAGGCGTCGGCGGGCAGGGTGGCGCACGTCTCGTCGGCGGGAGCCGGGAGCTCGTCGACGCGGCAGACGACCTGGTCGCCGTAGTCGGCCGTGCCCTCGGTGGTGATGTCGACCGCGGCGAGGGCGTCGGATGCGGGGCCGGCCGGGGCGCACTCGTCGACGCGCGGCGCGTCCAGGGCTCCGAACTCGACGCTGATGCTCACCTGGTCGCACGCGCCGGACTCGGCGGCGGCCGTCGGGGTCGAACTCGACGGCGCGTCGGGCGTGGTCGTCGCACAGCCCGCGAGGGCGAGGGCGACGAGGGCGAGCGGGGCGGCGATGCGGGCGATCTTCATGCTGTGCGGATTCCTCGCGGATCGGGGATGGATGGGGCGGGTGCGGGTGGTGCGGGTGGTGCGGGTGCGGGTGATGAGAGCGGCGGGGGTCATCGTGCGGTCGCCAGCTGCTCGCGGACGGCCAGGGTGGCCGCGAGCATGTTCTCCAGCGACGCGACGGTCTCGTCGTAGCCGCGGGTCTTCAGGCCGCAGTCCGGGTTGACCCAGACCTGACGCTCGGGGATGTGTGCGACAGCGGCCTCGAGCAGCTCCTGCACCTCGGCTTCGCTCGGCACCCGCGGCGAGTGGATGTCGTAGACGCCCGGACCGATGCCTCGGCCGAAGCCGCTGCGCTCCAGCTCGGGTACGACCTCGCCGCGCGACCGGGCGGACTCGATCGAGGTGACGTCCGCATCCAGCCTGTCGATGGCGTCGAGCACCACACCGAACTCGGAGTAGCAGAGGTGCGTGTGGATCTGCGTGGTGTCGGCGACCCCGGCCGTCGCCAGACGGAAGGAATCGACCGACCACCGGAGGTAGGCGTCCTGGTCGTGCCTCTTGAGCGGCAGCAGCTCGCGCAGGGCGGGCTCGTCGACCTGGATGATGGTGATCCCGGCTGTCTCGAGGTCGGCGATCTCGTCGCGCAGGGCGAGGGCGACCTGGTTGGCGGTCTCGGCGAGCGGCTGGTCGTCGCGCACGAACGACCAGGCGAGGATCGTCACCGGGCCGGTCAGCATGCCCTTCACCGGCTTCGTGGTGAGGCTCTGCGTGAAGGTCGACCAGCGCACCGTGATCGGGGCCGGACGCGACACATCACCCCACAGGATCGAGGGCCGCGTCGCGCGCGAGCCGTAGGACTGCACCCAGCCGTTCTCGGTGACCGCGAATCCGTCGAGGTTCTCGGCGAAGTACTGCACCATGTCGTTGCGCTCGGGCTCGCCGTGGACGAGCACATCGAGTCCGATCCGCTCCTGCAGCTCGACCACATCGGCGATCTCGCGCTCGAGGAAGCCCTCGTACTCGGAGCGGTCGATGGCGCCCGACGCGAACCGCGCGCGCTCCGTGCGGATCGCCCCCGTCTGCGGGAACGAGCCGATTGTCGTCGTCGGCAGCGCCGGCAGGCCGAATTCCTGCTCCTGCGCCGCCCGTCGCACCTCGTAGTCGCTGCGGCGGAAGGCAGCGGCTCCGAGGGCGGCGGCGCGCTCGCGGACGACGCCATCGCGGACGCCGGGGGCACCGAGACGATCCGACAGGGCTGCGGATGCGGCCTCCAGCTCGCCCTGGATCGCGGCCTTGCCGTCGCGCAGGCCTCGGGCCAGCACCGCGACCTGCTCGACCTTCTGGTCGGCGAAGGCGAGCCAGCTCTGCAGCCGCTCGCCGAGCTGCGGCTCGTCCTCGACGTCGTGCGGCGTGTGGAAGAGATTGGTGGAGGTCGCGACGGCGACCGTGGCGCCCGAGGCGGCCAGCGCCTCCAGCTTGCCGAACGCAGCGTCGAGGTCGCCGCGCCAGATGTTGTGGCCGTCGACGACGCCGCCGACCAGCACCTTTCCGGAGGACACGTCGATCGGCACGTCGCCCTTCACGAGGTCGAGCGCGATCGCGTCGATCGGTGCCGCCTCGAGCACGGGCAGTGCGTCATCGAGGGAGCCGTAGGGGGCCGCGACGAGGATGCCGAGCGACGACTCCGAGCCGATCACGTCGTAGGCAGCCTGCACAGCCGCCAGGAGCGCACCCCGCGGTACCTCGATCGACTCGCTGACGAGCGCGGGCTCGTCCAGCTGCACCCACTCGGCACCGGCCTCGGCCAGTCGCCCGAGCAGCTCGACATAGACCGGGAGCAGCTCGTCGAGCTTCGACAGGGGCTCGAAGTCCGCGTCGGCGCCGTCGACCGGCTTGCTCAGCGCCAGCAGCGTGACGGGGCCGACGATGACGGGACGGGTGACGTACCCCGCCGCCGTCGCCTCGGCGACCTCGCGGACGAGACGATCGCTGGCCAGGTGGAAGGAGGTGTCGGGCCCGATCTCGGGAACGAGGTAGTGGTAGTTCGAGTCGAACCACTTGGTCATCTCGAGCGGAGCCTTGTCGCCCTCGCCGCGCGCGATCGTGAAGTAGCCGGCGAGGTCGAGCGAGCCGTCCTCGGCCACGAGATCGGCGAAGCGCTCGGGGATGGCACCCACCGTCGTCGCGGCGTCGAGCACCTGGTCGTAGAACGAGAAGGACTCCGGCATCGACGAGTCGTCGCGACCGAGACCGAGGGAGGCGAGGCGCTCGCGGGTCGCCGAGCGCAGGTCGGCGGCGATCCGCTCGAGCTCGTCGGCGGCGATGTCGTGCTTCCAGAACGCCTCGACGGCGCGCTTGAGCTCGCGGCGGCGGCCGATCCGCGGATACCCCAGGATCGTTCCGGTGGGGAAGGTCGCATCAGTCATGAGTCGGTTCCTTTCGTGGGAGCAGACCGACACCGTCGAGCACGGCAACTGAGGCTTCAGATCGGTTGAAGGTGTACAGGTGGATGCCGGACGCGCCGCCGTCGAGCAGGTCGCGTGCCAGCTGGGTGCAGGCCGCGATCCCCACCGCGGCCGCCTCGTCGGGTGTCTCGGCCTTCTCGAGGTCGGCGAGCAGACGCCGGGGCATCGCCTCGCCCGAGAGCTCGAGCATGCGGGTGAGTCGCGCGACGCTCAGCACCGGCATGATGCCGGGCAGGATGCGCATCGTGACGCCCGCAGCGCGCGCCTCGCTCTCGAACTCGAGGAACTCGTCTGCCTCGAAGAACAGCTGCGTGATGGCGAGATTCGCGCCGGCGGCTTCCTTCGCCAGGAGGGTGTCGAGGTCCTGCGCGCGGGAGCGGGAGTGAGGATGCCCGTTGGGGTACGCCGCGACGGCGATGGTCACCTTCGAGCCGCTCCCGAGCCGCTTGCCGGTCGGGAATCCGGGCACAGCGTGCTGGACGAACGGCTCGCGCTCGGCCTGCACGCGGTGGATGAGCTGCACGAGCTCGCCGGCGCTCCGCAGGTCGCCGAGCGCGACGGTGCGCTCCGCATCCGCCTCGCTCATCCCGGTCGGCGGGTCGCCCCGCAGTGCGA
This sequence comes from uncultured Microbacteriaceae bacterium, assembly GCA_964246985.1. Lineage (GTDB taxonomy): Bacteria > Actinomycetota > Actinomycetes > Actinomycetales > Microbacteriaceae > CAXTSE01. The sequence goes on along the minus strand of CAXTSE010000021.1, from coordinate 12,635 downwards.
GGAAGCTCGTGACCCCGGCATCGAGGAACTCGCGGATGAGCCGGGTCGCCTCGTCGTAGGTCGACCCGATGCAGGTCAGATGGGCCATCGCCGTGACGGGAGTGGTCTGCAGCAGGCGGCGGACGACGTCCAAGGAGGCCTCGCGCGACGATCCGCTGGCGCCGTAGGTGACCGAGATGAACTCGGGCGCCGTGTCGACCAGCGCGGGCAGGTGCCGGTGCAGCGCCTCCTCGGAGGCGGCGTTGCGCGGCGGCCAGAGCTCGAAGGAGTGGGTCGGCGTCGTGGGAGCGGCGGGCTGCGGGGTGGCCGGCTGGTCCGCTTCGTCGATCGCGATCATCATGCCTCCCTGCTCATCCGTCCATCGATCTGCGCTCAGCGCATCCGGTGGGGCGGGTGCCGGGCTCGGCTGTCGCTCCCGGTCGAGGCGAGCCCGACCGTGCATCCAGTCTAGACAGAGCGACGAGACGGGGCGCGAATCGAGCCGCGCTCCGTGTCGCGCGGCGTCACGCGGTGACGTACTCCTGCAGCTCGGCCGCGCGCGACGGGTGCACGAGTGCGGTGACCAGCGTGCCGTCCTCGCGGTAGTCGGTCGAGAGCACCCTGCCCTGCACGTGCAGCCGCGAGATGACCTCGCCGTGGTCGTAGGGCACCAGCATCGTCATCTCGATCTCGGGAGCGGGGATCAGCTCCGCGATCCGCTCGACCAGCGCGTCGATGCCCTCCCCCGACCGTGCCGACACGAAGATCGCCGTCGGCTCGAGACCGCGCAGCACGAGCTTGCGGTCGTCGTCGACCAGGTCGCTCTTGTTGAAGGCGACGATCTCGGGCAGGTCGCGCGCGCCGACCTCGCCGATCACATCGCGGACAGCCGCGAGCTGGGCCGCGGGGTCGGGATGCGCGGCGTCGACGACGTGCACGATGACGTCGGAGTTGCCGACCTCCTCGAGCGTCGACCGGAACGCCTCGACCAGCTGGTGCGGCAGGTTGCGCACGAAGCCGACGGTGTCGGCGAGCGTGAAGACCCGGCCGTCCGGAGTGCGGCTGCGGCGGACCGTCGGGTCGAGGGTCGCGAACAGGGCATTCTCGACCAGGACGCCGGCGCGGGTCAGCTTGTTGAGCAGGCTCGACTTGCCGGCGTTGGTGTAGCCGGCGATCGCGACGCTCGGCACCTCGAAGCGATCGCGGTTGGCGCGCTTGGCCTCGCGGGCCGGCGCGTAGCCCTTGATCTGCTTGCGCAGCTTCGACATGCGGGTGTGGATGCGACGACGGTCGAGCTCGATCTTGGTCTCACCGGGTCCGCGGCTTCCCATGCCGTTGCCGGCCCCGACCTGGCCACCGGCCTGCCGGGACATCGACTCGCCCCAGCCGCGCAGGCGCGGGAGCAGGTACTCGAGCTGCGCGAGCTCGACCTGCGCCTTGCCCTCGCGGCTCTTGGCGTGCTGGCTGAAGATGTCGAGGATGACCGCGGTGCGGTCGATGACCTTGACCTTCACGGCGTCCTCGAGAGCACGCCGCTGACTCGGAGCGAGCTCGGTGTCGGCGACGACCGTGTCCGCACCGAGGGCGCGCACCACATCCGCCAGCTCCTGCACCTTGCCGCGGCCGAGGTAGGTCGACGGGTCGGGATGCGGCCGCCGCTGCAGCAGGCCGTCGAGCACGACGGCGCCCGCGGTCTCGGCGAGGGCCGCGAGCTCGCGGAGGGAGTTCTCGGCGTCCTCGAGCGAGCCGCGCGAGTAGACGCCGATCAGCACGACATTCTCGAGCCGCAGCTGCCGGTACTCGACCTCGGTGACGTCCTCGAGCTCGGTCGAGAGACCGGCGACGCGGCGCAGCGCTGCGCGCTCGTCGCGGTCGAGCTGCTCGCCGTCTGCGTCGATCGGAGAGCGGCCGTCGTCGTCCTGCAGAGCGGTCGCGCGGGCGCTTCCCGCCCCGAAGCGGGTCACCCCAGCCGATGCGGTGCCCTCGTTCGCGAGGACGCGATCCAGCATCCTGTCGTCATCTTCGGCACTCATGGGGTTCACCCTACTTCCTGGTATTCGATAGGTTTCTCTGCATGGTCGAGCCTGAGCACTACTTCTCCTCGACCCCGTCCGGCGAGCTGAAGCTGCGTCAGATCCCGGTCACCCTGGCCGGTCGCGATCTCACGGTCACCACCGCCGGCGGCATCTTCAGCCCCGAGCGCATCGACGTCGGAACGAGCGTCCTGCTGCACAGCACACCCGCTCCTCCGCCCGGCGGCAACCTGCTCGACCTCGGGTGCGGCTGGGGTCCGATCGCCCTGTCGCTGGCAATGCTGTCGCCACGGGCCACCGTCTGGGCCGTCGACGTCAACGAGCGCGCACTCGACCTGGTGCGTCGGAATGCCGCCGCGCTCGGCCTCGACAATGTCAACGCCTGTCTGCCCGCGGATGTTCCCGCCGACGTGAGCTTCATGACGATGTGGTCGAATCCGCCCATCCGGGTCGGCAAGAACGAGCTGCACGACATGCTGCTCGCCTGGCTCCCCCGCCTCGAGCCCGGCACCGACGCGTACCTGGTCGTGCAGCGCAACCTCGGGTCGGACTCGCTGCACCGCTGGCTTCAGGCCGAGCTGCCGTCCGACTTCTCGGTGCTGCGGGCCTTCACGAGCAAGGGGTACCGCGTGCTGAAGGCCAAGCGACGCTGAGCCGACCTCAGAGCTCGACGGTGCCGTCGAACACCAGCTCGGCGGGGCCGCTGAGTGCCACGTGATCGCCGTCGGCCGCGGCGAAGACGCGCACACCGACCGTGCCGCCGGGCACCTCGACCGACCACGTCGACGGTGCTCCCTCGCCGGCCCAGTGGCGCGTTGCGAGGGCCGCTGCCGCGGCTCCCGTCCCGCACGAGAGGGTCTCGCCGCTGCCGCGCTCGTGGACGCGCATCCGGATGCGGCCGACGCCGCCGACGATGAGCGGATCGGCCGGCACGACGAACTCGATGTTGGCCCCGTCGGGCGGTGCGGGCTGCACGTCGGGAGCGTCGGACAGATCGAGAGCCTCGAGCTCGTCGTCGTCGGCCAGCGCGACCACGACGTGCGGGTTGCCGACCCCGACCGCGAGACCCGGACGCGCCACGGCGAGGCGCCGGGCCGACACGGTGACCTCTCCGGGGACGACGGCGAACGCGCCCAGATCGACCTCGTATCCGTTCTCGAGCCGCGTCAGGTCGCGGACTCCCCCACGGGTGCCGATCGCCGCGGTCTGGCCGACCGCGAGCTCGAGCAGACCCTCGCGGATGAGGTAGTCGGCGTAGACGCGGATGCCGTTGCCGCACATCTCGGCGACGCTGCCGTCGGCGTTGTGGTAGTCCATGTACCAGGTCGCGTCGGGGTTCTCGGCCAGCGCGGCGGCTCCCGCGGGCAGCGCCTCCGAGCGCACGGCGCGGATGACCCCGTCGCCTCCGACGCCGAAGTGGCGGTCGGCCAGCGCCGCGAGCTCGTCGCCGGTCAGCTCGGTCTCGCCGTGCGGGTCGGCGAACAGCACGAAGTCGTTCCCCGTGCCGTGGCCCTTGGTGAAGTGCAGCGTGCTCACCGGGAAAGCGTAACGGCGAGAGCCTGGGCGACGCGGTCGGGGGCCTCGGAGTCGATCCACGACGTGTCGCGATATCGGCCGAACCAGCCGACCTGACGTCGCGCGTACTTGCGGGTCAGCGCCGAGGTCAGCTCGATCGCCTGCTTGGCATCCAGCTCCCCGTCGAGCTGGGCGAGCGCCTGCGCGTACCCGATCGCGCGGCTCGCCGTGACGCCGAATCCGGACGGGCGCAGCGCCGCGACCTCGTCGACCAGACCGTCGGCCCACATGCCGCGCACCCGCTCGTCGAGTCGGGCGACCAGCCTCGCGCGCTCGGCACGCAGGCCGATCGTGGTCGTCGGGCGCCAGTGAGCGCCCTTGTCGGGCAGCCCGGCCCCGAACGGCTCGCCGGTCAGCTCGATCACCTCGAGCGCCCGCACGAGCCGGCGCCCGTTGGCCGGGCCGATGGCCGACGCGGCCGCGGGATCGACCTCCGCCAGGCGCCGGTGGAGGAGGCCTGGGCCGAGCTCGACGAGCTCCGTCTCGAGGCGCGCGCGGATCGCGGGATCGGTGCCGGGGAATCGGAAGTCGTAGACCACGCTCGAGACGTAGAGGCCGCTTCCTCCCACCAGGATCGGGACGGCGTCGCGGGCGAGGATTCCGTCGATGACGGCGCGCGCATCCGTCTGATAGCGCGCGACGCTCGCCTCCTCGTCGGGGGCGAGGACATCGAGCAGGTGGTGGGGCACGCCCCGTCGCTGGCCGACAGGCAGCTTGGCGGTGCCGATGTCCATCCCGCGGTAGAGCTGCATGGCGTCGGCGTTGACGATCTCGGCTCTCCCGCCCTCTGCGACGAGGGCGTCCGCGAGGTCGAGCGAGAGCTGCGACTTGCCGGTCCCCGTCGGGCCGACGATCGCGATGAGGGTGCTCAGGCGCCGACTCGCAGCGTCGGCAGGCCGATGCTGATCGCGCCGCCGGCGACCGAGCCGTCGGACGGCGCGGGCACGGCGCACGATGCCGCCTCGGCCGCGTCCCAGGCGCCGCCGGCGCGCGTGCGACGCACCGGCAGGACGCCGTCGGCCGATGCTGCGATGAGATAGTGCGGCGCCGCACGCGTCACGACCACGCTCACGACGTCACCGGGACGCGGGACCGGACCGCCCGCCGGCACGTCGAAGTGCACGAGCCTGTTGTCCTCCGCGCGCCCGGTCATGCGGTCGTGTCGCGCGTCGCGACGGCCCTCCGCTGCGGCGACCAGCACCTCGACGGACGTGCCGACGAGCAGCCGGTTCTCATCCGCCGAGATCTCGTCCTGCAGACCCGTGAGGCGCTCGTAGCGCTCCTGCACCACGGCCTTCGGGAGCTGCTCGGGCAGGTCGGCGGCCGGGGTCCCCGGTCGGATCGAGTACTGGAACGTGTAGGCGGAGGCGAAACGCGCCTGCTCGACGACCCGCATCGTCTCGAGGAAATCGTCCTCGGTCTCACCGGGGAATCCCACGATGATGTCGGTGCTGATCGCCGCGTGCGGCATGCGCTCGCGCACCCGGTCGAGGATGCCGAGGAACCGCTCCGAGCGGTACGACCGGCGCATCGCCTTGAGGATGCGGTCGGATCCCGACTGCAGCGGCATGTGCAGCTGGGGCATGACGCTCGGGGTCTCGGCCATGGCGTCGATGACGTCGTCGGTGAACGCGGCGGGGTGCGGGCTGGTGAACCGGATGCGCTCGAGGCCCTCGATCTGACCGGCCGCGCGCAGCAGCTTGCCGAACGCGAGGCGGTCGCCGAACTCGACTCCGTAGGAGTTCACGTTCTGGCCGAGAAGGGTGACCTCGATGGCGCCGTCGGCCACGAGCAGCTCGATCTCGCTGAGGATGTCGCCGGGGCGACGGTCCTTCTCCTTGCCGCGGAGCGCGGGCACGATGCAGAACGTGCAGGTGTTGTTGCAGCCGACCGAGATCGACACCCAGCCGCTGTGCGTGGAGTCCCGGCGCGCCGGGAGCGTGGATGGGAAGGTCTCGAGCGCCTCGAGGATCTCGAGCTGCGCCTCGCCGTTGTGGCGGGCGCGCTCGAGCAGGGTCGGAAGCGCGCCCATGTTGTGCGTGCCGAAGACCACGTCGACCCAGGGCGCCTTCTCGAGGATGATCGACTTGTCCTTCTGAGCGAGGCATCCGCCGACGGCGATCTGCATGCCCTCGCGCTCGCGCTTCGTCGAGGCGAGATGGCCCAGCGTGCCGTAGAGCTTGTTGTCGGCGTTCTCCCGCACCGCGCAGGTGTTGATCACCACGACATCGGCGTCGCCGCTGTCGGCCCGCACGTAGCCGGCGGCCTCGAGCGATCCGCTGAGGCGCTCGGAGTCGTGCACGTTCATCTGGCACCCGAAGGTGCGCACCTCGTACGTGCGGATGCGCGCGCTCGGTGCGCTGTCGGCGCTGGGCATCGTGAGGGTCATGGTCTGCCCAGTCTAAATCCCGGCGTGCAGACAGCGAGCCGACTACTGCGGGGCGATGGTGAGAGTGCGCGACGTGGTGTCGAGCGAGAAGGTCAGGGCGAGGTCGATGGGGTCGGTCGCGCTGACGACGTCGCCGACGTAGGTGGCATCCCCGACGCCCTCGACGTTCTTGATCGAGACCTCGAGGCTGCTGCCCTCGAGCGTCCAGGTGTCGGCGGGGTCGTCATAGGAGTTGTCGCCGAAGGTGACCGCCGTGCTGCCGCCCTCGTGGAACGTGAAGGTCGTCACGGTGCCCTGGGAGTCGGTGCCCGTCCAGGTGGTGTCGTTGAGGTCGTCGGCGGTGATCGCCGGGGTCACCGGGGCCGTGGTCGGCGCGGCGGTCTCGGCGGGAGCCGCCGGCGACAGGAGCGAGCATCCGCTCAGCGCCACGGCCACGAGGACGCCGAGGATGGGGAGCGAGGCCTTCTGCGCTGTGATCATGCGCTCAGGCTATAGCGTCGCGCGCTGGACTCAGCGGAACCGCACGGTCGAGCCGGATCCGCGGGACTGCATCGCGTAGTCGACAGCCGAGCGGACCGTGCTGCCGCTGTACCCGCGGCGGGCGAGGAAGGCCGACAGCCGCCGGGTGGCCGTCGCCTGGTCGTAGCTGCGCAGCTGACCCGCGCGCTTAACCGCGATCTCACGGGCCCGTGCCAGCTCATCGCCGGAGTCGACCAGCTCGAGCGCGTACTCGATCGCCGCCGGCGACAGGAGTCGGCGCGTGAGCTCGGCGGCGATGCCGCTGCGACCGAGACCCTTGCGCTCCTGCAGCACTCCGACGAGGTTCTGAGCGAGCGCGATGTCGTCGACGAGGCCGACACGTTCGAGGCGCTCGATCTCAGCGTCGATGATCTCGTCGTCGATGTCACGCGATCGGAGGGTGCGCTCCAGCTCTCGGCGGGATTGACCACGGCGGGTGAGGGCATGCATCGACACGTTCTCTGCCCGCGCCGCCTGACGCTCGGGGTCGCGCTCGGCCGCAGCATCCGCCTCGGCCTGCTCGCGCTCGGCGACCTCGTCGGCCGTCTCACCGATGTCGACCGAGTCGGGCGAGCGGTCGGCGTCGCCGTAGAGGCCGCTGAAGGTGGGCGCTGCGGGCTCGGGAGCCGCAGCATGGTCCGACGGCGGCTGGACGCCGGGCAGATAGCTGACGCGGGCGAGGCCGCCGTCGGACCGTGACATGGTGCGCTCTACTTTCGGCCGACAGCGGCGGGCATCGGGAACTCGTCGAGGTCGGCGACCCCCGGACCCGGCTTGGCAGCCTCGGCCGCAGCGGCCTGAGCCGCCTTGCCCTCCGCGCCGATGCCGAGCTTGGTGAGGATCTTCTTCTCGATCTCGTCGGCCATGTCGGCGTTCTGGATGAGGAACTCGCGCGCCTTCTCCTTGCCCTGGCCGAGCTGGTCGCCGTCGTAGGTGTACCAGGCACCCGACTTGCGCACGATCTCGTGCTCGACGCCGTAGTCGATCAGGCTGCCCTCGCGGGAGATGCCGACACCGTAGAGGATGTCGAACTCGGCCTGCTTGAAGGGCGGAGCCATCTTGTTCTTGACGACCTTGACGCGAGTGCGGTTGCCCACCGCGTCCGTGCCGTCCTTGAGGGTCTCGATGCGTCGGATGTCGAGGCGCACCGAGGCGTAGAACTTGAGCGCCTTGCCACCCGCGGTGGTCTCAGGGCTGCCGAAGAACACGCCGATCTTCTCGCGGAGCTGGTTGATGAAGATCATCGTGGTGTTGGTCTGGCTGAGACCACCGGTGAGCTTGCGGAGAGCCTGCGACATGAGACGCGCCTGGAGGCCGACGTGGCTGTCGCCCATCTCGCCCTCGATCTCGGCCTTGGGCACGAGAGCCGCGACCGAGTCGATGACGATCAGATCGATGGAGCCGGAGCGCACGAGCATGTCGGCGATCTCGAGCGCCTGCTCGCCGGTGTCGGGCTGCGACACCAGCAGCGCGTCGATGTCGACGCCGAGCTTCTTGGCGTACTCGGGGTCGAGCGCGTGCTCGGCGTCGATGAACGCCGCGATGCCGCCCGCGGCCTGCGCGCTGGCGACCGCGTGCAGCGCCACCGTGGTCTTCCCCGACGACTCGGGTCCGTAGATCTCCACGACGCGGCCGCGGGGCAGGCCGCCGATGCCGAGAGCGACGTCGAGGGCGATGGATCCGGTGGAGATGGTGGCGACCGGCGCACGCTCGTCGCTGCCGAGGCGCATCACGCTGCCCTTGCCGAACTGTCGGTCGATCTGTGCGAGGGCCGTCTCGAGGGCTTTCTCGCGGTCTGCGGGTGAGGGCATGGCCTGACTCCTTCATTCGGTGGTGCAACGGTGCGCCCATAGGCTGCCGATCCTGCGCTCACCGGTGGTGCAAGGTGAGCGATATCTCGACAGGGCTTGTCGATCTCGACGGGTCCGACGCTATGTCCGGGTACCGACATCAGGTCGGAACGCCGGGCGAAACGTGCACAACTCGTCTTCGAAGGACGATGTGTAGGAGACTACGCCCGTTCGAACGGATATTCGACAGGCGACGGACGCGGCGTGTCGGCGTGTCGCACCAGGACGCGGGCAGGTCTGATCGACCTCAGCCGCGCGGCGGGGTCGGACGCCCGGCACCGTGCCACCGCTGCGGGGGCACCTCCTGCACACGGCAGAGCGCGAGCCAGACCTCGCGCGCCGACGTGCCCGAGGCGAGTGCCTCGTCGGCGGTCCTGTTGCCGAGCTCGACGATCACCGTGTCGCGGGTGAGGACGCGTCCGAACGCGCCGAACTCATCGGTGACGGCCCGCTGGAACTCGCTGAGCTTCATCGACGGCCGGGCAGACCGGGGGTACCGGTCAGCGCGACACCAGGTCGGCGTCGAACTCGGCGACCAGGTCGTCCGGCAGCGTGTCGGGCACGGCCGGCGAGTCGAAGCTGACGCCCTCGACGATGGCGAGACGGTCGCCGACCTCGCGCATGATCACCGAGATCGGGGTGTCGAGCGCATCCGCCACCGACGCGAGGATCTCGGAGCTGGCCTCTTTCTGGCCTCGCTCCACCTCACTCAGGTAGCCCAGCGCGACACTCGCACGGCTCGCGACCTGACGCAGCGTCATGGCCTTCTGAAGTCGGAAGTCACGGAGGACGTCACCGATTTCCTGACGAACCAGAATCATGGTGTCCTCCTTCTCGGGATGGTTACCCTACCCGGTCGATACGTGAACTCTAAATCGTGCCCACTGTGCAAACGGTGTGACGACACCATCTGTAACGAGATCGAAACGCCCGCTATTCCGACAGCCTCCGCACCGCATGCATCAGTGATTCGGAGACGGTACCCCGGCGGATGGCCGCGCGGTCACCCCCCAGTTCGAGTCGACGCGTCGTGACGGAATCGCCGACCGCCACAGCGATCCACACCTCGCCCACGGGATGCCCGTCCTGCGGATCGGGGCCGGCCACGCCGGTGGTCGCCAGCCCCACGTCGGCGCCCAGTCTGCTCCGCACGCCGAGTGCCATCTGCGCGGCGACCTCCGGATCGACCGGTCCCGATGCGGCGAGCAGCCGCTCGTCGACGTCCAGCAGCTGCGCCTTGAGCTCGGTCGCGTAGGCCACCACTCCCCCGCGGACGACGGCCGATGCTCCGGGCACCCCGATCAGCTCGGCGACGACGAGCCCACCCGTGAGCGACTCGGCCACGGCGACCGTGAGACCGCGCTCCCGCAGCAGGGCGATGAGGCGGGCGGCATCGACGGACTCCGTCACGCAGCGGGCGGCGAGCTCGTGGAAGACGCGGCGTGCGCAGACCGGTCGTACTTCCAGATCTGCCAGACGTACTCGAGGCCGCTGCCGATCGTGAGCACGACGGCCGCGCTCATGAGCACGGTGTTGAGCACGTCGAACGGCTGCTGCAGTCCGAGGAGCGAGCCGAAGGGCACGAGAGCGAGGCTGATCGCGACAGCCTGCACGACGGTCTTGAGCTTGCCCGCCCAGGACGCCGGGATGACGTGGTTGCGCGCCAGCACGAGCCGATGGACGGTGATCCCGACCTCGCGCACGAGGATGACGATCGTGACCCACCAGGGCAGCTCGCCGAGGATCGACAGCGACACCAGCGCCCCGCCGATCAGCACCTTGTCGGCGATCGGGTCGAGCAGCTTGCCGGCGTCGGTGACGAGGTTGCGACTGCGGGCGATGAGACCGTCGACGAAGTCGGTCATGATCGCGAGGATGAACAGCCCGGCGGCGATGTAGCGCAGGTAGGTGTCGGCACCCGCATCCGCGATCAGCAGGTAGATGAAGACCGGCGCGAGCAGGATGCGCACGACCGTGATGATGTTGGCCGCGTTCCCGGCGCTGGCGGGGGTCTCGCCCATCGCCACGACGCGACCGCGCATCGGGTTCACGCGCACGGCGCTCGGGGTGACCGGCGGGACGCTGCCGGGGGCGGGATCGGTGCCTGGCGAGGTCGCCATGTGGTCACTCCCTGCCGGTCAGCCGCCAGGCGTCCTCGTCCGAGGAGCCCTCATCCTCAGCGTATCCGCTGAACTGATCCTCGACGGGGTCGGGGGTGGAAGTGGGCGCACCGGGCCCGCCGCGCAGCTTGGCCAGCACGTCGGGCAGCTGCTCGACCGTGACCAGGACGTCCCGCGCCTTCGACCCCTCGGAGGGTCCGACGATCTCGCGGGACTCGAGGAGGTCCATCAGTCGGCCGGCCTTGGCGAAGCCCACCCGCAGCTTCCGCTGGAGCATCGACGTCGATCCGAACTGCGTGTTGACCACCAGCTCCGCGGCCTGCAGCAGCACGTCGAGGTCGTCGCCGATGTCGCCGTCGACCTCGCGCTTCTCGACCACGGCCGCCACGTCATCGCGGTACTCGGGTCGTGCCTGCTCGGTCACATGCGCGACGACGGCCGCGATCTCGTCCTCGGTGACCCATGCGCCCTGCACGCGGATCGCCTTCGAGGCGCCCATCGGCAGGAAGAGTCCGTCACCCTGGCCGATGAGCTTGTCGGCTCCCGGCTGGTCGAGGATGACGCGCGAGTCGGTCATCGACGACACGGCGAAGGCGAGCCGCGACGGCACGTTGGCCTTGATGAGCCCGGTGACCACGTCGACGCTCGGGCGCTGGGTGGCGAGCACGAGGTGGATGCCGGCGGCGCGCGCGAGCTGGGTGATGCGCACGATCGAGTCCTCGACGTCGCGCGGGGCGACCATCATGAGATCGGCGAGCTCGTCGACGACGACGAGCAGGTACGGATACGGCTGCAGCGTGCGCTCGCTGCCCACGGGGAGGACGATCTCGTTCGCCAGCACGGCCCGGTTGAAGTCGTCGACGTGACGGAATCCGAACGACGCGAGATCGTCGTACCGCATGTCCATCTCCTTCACGACCCAGGAGAGCGCCTCGGCGGCCTTCTTCGGGTTCGTGATGATGGGCGTGATGAGGTGCGGCACCCCGTGATACGCCGCGAGCTCGACGCGCTTCGGGTCGATGAGCACCATGCGCACCTCGGCGGGCTTCGCGCGCATCAGCACCGACGTGATCATCGAGTTGATGAAGCTCGACTTGCCCGAGCCGGTGGTGCCGGCGACGAGCAGGTGGGGCATTTTGGCGAGGTTCGCGACGACGAACCCGCCCTCGACGTCCTTGCCGAGGCCGATCGTCATCGGGTGTGCGCTCTTCTGCGCGGGCCCCGAGCGCATCACGTCGCCGAGCGACACGATCTCGCGGTCCTTGTTGGGGATCTCGACGCCGATCGCACTCTTGCCGGGGATCGGCGACAGGATGTTGACCTCGTTCGAGGCGACCGCGTAGGCCAGGTTCTTCGCGAGGGCCGTCACCCGCTCGACCTTCACCCCGTGTCCGAGCTCGATCTCGTAGCGCGTGACCGAGGGTCCGCGACTGAAGCCCGTGACGCGCGCGTCGACGCCGAACTGCGTGAGCACGCTGGTGATCGACGCGATCGCCTCGTCGTTGGCGGGCGTGCGCGCCTTCGGCGGCGTGCCCGCTCCCAGCACGGATGCGGGAGGAAGCCGGTACACCCGACGCTGGGCGGGCGGGCGCGGGGCCTCGGCGTGCCCGGCGGGCACCGGGTCGCCCGCGACGTGCTCGTAGGGAGCAGCCGGGACGGGCTCGCGTGCGGGCGCCTCGTCCTCCTGCATCGAGGTGGCGCCGTGCACGGGTGCGCCGGGCAAGCCATCGACCTCGCCGGTGAAGCGCTTGACCGCGTCCTCGGCGCGCACCAGCTCCTCGAGCAGGTCGATGTCGAATCCGTGGCCGTCGGCGCTGTGGGCGATGACCTCGGATGCGATGGGATCGGAGGCGATGACATCCGTCGCCCCGTCGACGACCGGGGTGTCGAATGCGGGCTCCGTGGTCTTCTTGGTGCGGCGCCACCAGGGCATCGACGCGGGGTCGTCCATGTCGAGCCCGAGGTCGGTGAGCGAGCCGAGCTGCTCGGTCTCGTCGGCCTTGGCGGCCTTCGGGGTCGGCTCGGCCAGCTCGGCGCCGAAGAGGTAGGCGTACAGCTCGCGCAGGCGCGCACCGATGCGGTTCGGCGGGGTCTTGGTGATGATGAACAGCGAGAGCAGCAGCAGGGCGCTCGCGAGGACGGCTGCCAGCCACACGGCTCCGATCGAGGC
>CAXTSE010000020.1:23618-52763 GCA_964246985.1 uncultured Microbacteriaceae bacterium | reverse complement strand
CACGACGCGCTTCGAGAAGAACCTGCTCGCCGATACGAACGAGCTCGCTGTGCACATCACCGACGAGGCCGAGCTCGCGGGCCTCGACGACGGGGAGGTGTCGGCGGCGGCCGAGGCGGCCGCATCCCGAGACCTCGACGGCTGGCTCCTCACGCTGGTGCTCCCGACCGGGCATCCCTACCTCGCGTCGATGACCCATCGCGGCGCCCGCGAGCGTCTGATGACCGCGAGCCGCGCCCGAGGATCCCGCGGCGGCGAGCACGACAACCGCGATCTGGTCCTCGAGATCGCGCGGTTGCGCGCCCAGCGGGCCGAGCTGCTCGGCTTCGCGAGCCACGCCGCGGCGGTGACGGCGGATGAGACCGCCGGCACCCCCCAGGCCGTCGCCGAGATGCTGGAGCCCCTCGCGCACTCGGCGGCCGCCAACGCCCACGCCGAGCAGGCGGCGCTGGAGGGCATGCCGGGCGCGCCGGTGCCGGTGGAGGCGTGGGACTGGGCACCGCTGACCGAGAAGGTGCGGCGGGCGACCTACGACGTCGACACCGCGGCGCTGCGCCCCTGGTTCGAGGCCGAGCGCGTGCTGCAGGACGGCGTGTTCTTCGCCGCGACGAAGCTGTACGGGGTGACGTTCACCGAGCGCACCGACTTGGTGGCCTACCACCCCGACGCGCGCGTGTTCGAGGTGACCGACGAGGACGGCTCCCCCGTCGGGCTGTACATCCTCGACCTCTACACCCGCGACTCCAAGCGCGGCGGCGCCTGGATGAACTCGCTGATCTCTCAGAACGACCTGCTGCAGCATCCGGTCGTCGTCGTCAACAACCTCAACGTGCCGAAGCCGGCCGCGGGATCGCCGACACTGCTGACCTTCGACGAGGTGTCGACGTTCTTCCACGAGTTCGGGCACGCGCTGCACGGGCTGTTCGCGCGGGTGAGGTACCCGCGCTTCGCGGGCACGAGCGTGTTCCGCGACTTCGTCGAGTTCCCGAGCCAGGTCAACGAGATGTGGATGCTGTGGCCCGAGGTTCTGGCGAACTACGCGAAGCACCACGTCACGGGCGAGCCGCTCGACGCCGGTGTCGTCGACCGCATCCACGCGTCCGAGACCTTCAACGAGGGCTTTGCGACCAGCGAGTACCTGGCCGCGGCGCTTCTCGACCAGGCCTGGCACACGCTGACCGCGGATGAGGCCGCAGCGGTCACCGACGTCGCGGCCTTCGAGGCGGCGGCCCTCGCGCGCGTCGGCCTCGACAACCCGGCAGTGCCCCCGCGGTACTCGAGCGCGTACTTCGCGCACGTGTTCTCGGGCGGCTACGACGCCGGGTACTACTCATACATCTGGAGCGAGGTGCTCGACGCGGACACGGTCGAGTGGTTCCGCGGCAACGGCGGACTCACCCGCGCGAACGGGGACCGCTTCCGCACCCTGGTGCTCGGGGTGGGAGGGTCGCGGCACGCCCTCGACGCGTTCCGCGAGTTCCGCGGGCGCGACGCCGAGATCGCGCCCCTCCTCGCGCGCCGCGGCCTGGCCTAGCTCCCCACCCTCCCCTGTTCCTCGAGCGCGGTGTGTCGCACCGAGCGCGCCCGATCGACCTAGCGCGGTGAATGCGACACACCGCGCTCGCTCACCGAACCCCTGCGCTCGCCAGACGCGCACGCAGCAGGGACGGGTGCAGTGCTTCTCGCCAGCCCCACCGCACGACGCGAACGCCGAGGGCACGCAGGCGCTCCTCGCGCTCCTTCTCGGCGGCCAGCACCTCCGACACCGACCTCCCGCGGGTCATCGCGCCGTCGGTGTACTTGCCCATCCCGTCGAACTCCCCTGCCAATCCAAGTCCGCGCCAGAAGAAATCGACCGCCATCCGCCCCAGATGGTCGACGAACTCCACCTGCAACTCCGGCGTCGACAGCCCGAGGGCATCGATCTGCACTCTGCTGAGCGACTCCCCCGGACTCTCTGATGCGCCGTCGGCGAATTCCGCGGCTCGCCGGGCCTTCGCGGACCCGCGAGCCCTGCCCAGCTCGCCTATGCGCACCAGCAACTCGGGCCGGGAGGCTGTCAGACGCCCGCCGTTCTGCCGAGGGAGCCCTCGGAGTGCGGCATCCGCCGCAAGCACGGCATTCGCGAAGGACTCCCATCGCCCGAGGCCGATGACGGTGTCGGTCAGCGATGTCAGGAGCACTTCGTCTATCTCCTCGAGCTCCGGCGGGAATCCCAGCGACCTTCTGCGGATGCCGGGTTGCGAACGTCCGCCCGTGGCCGGATGGTCGATCACCTCGACCCGCTCCGGCCACGGGCCGATGCGCGGAAGATTCCAGATGGCCGCGGCGGACGATCCGCAGAACACCAGGGGTTCTCGGGCGGTGAGAGCGCGTGCTCGCACAAGGTCACGATGGACATCACGGGGGCGCCGGCCCTCGGCATCCTCCGCCGTCATGTACACGCCCCGCGTGATCCTGATCAGCTCACCACGGGACGCTCGACGCGCCAGCTGATTCCGGTCTGCGGCGGTGGGCATGGATGCGCTGGTGATGAAAGCCATGTACCGAGAGTGACGCGGGAATCCCCCCGCCCCCGAGCGCCGGCAGCATCTGTGCACACGCACCTCCTGTGGAAAGCGAGCGCGGTGTGTCTCATCGAGCGCGCCTGCTCGGCGAGGCGCGGTGGGCGCGACACACCGCGCTCGCCGGAGACGCGAGTTCAGGCGGCGAGCTCGCGCACCGTCCGGAGGCGGTGGTCGACCGTCGGACCCTGCGGCACCGTGATGACCTCGTCCGCCCCGGTCGCCGCGACGAGCGCGTCGATGCGGGCGCGGACGTGGTCGAGGGGGCCGACCGCCTGCTGGGCGAGACGCTCGTCGACGAAGGCGTTCTCCGCATCCGACCACTGGTGCGCCTCGGCGTCCGCCATCGTCGGGATGCGGCGCGGCAGCTGACCGGTGCGCATCTGCAGCTGCAGCAGGCTCTGCGGCAGCATGAGACGCCGGGCCTCGGCGGCGCTGTCGGCGACGAGCGTGGCGATCGACACCATCGCGTGCGGCTCCGACATGACCACCGACGGGGTAAACGACCGCCGGTACAGCTCGAACACCAGCGGCGTGGTCTCACCCCCCGCGAAGTGGTGGGCGAACGCGAACGGCAGTCCCATCATCCCCGCGAGGCGCGCGCTGAAGTCGCTCGATCCGAGCAGCCACAGCTCGGGTGCGTCGCCCATGCCGGGCACGGCGACGATGCGCGAACCCTGTCCGCCCTCGAGCGCGGGGATGGTGCCGAAGTACGCGAGCAGCTCGATGACCTGCTGCGGGAAGTCCTCGACGCTCTCGGCTCCGACGCCCCGGCGGATGGTGGCCGACACGAGCGGGTCGGTGCCGGCGGCGCGGCCGAGGCCGAGGTCGATCCGATCGCCGTGCAGGGCGACGAGGGTGCCGAACTGCTCGGCCACCACGAGCGACGAGTGGTTGGGCAGCATCACCCCGCCCGAGCCGACCCGGATCGACGAGGTCGCGGCCGCGATCGCCCCGATCAGCACCGGCGGCGACGAGCTGGCGATACCCGGCATGCCGTGGTGCTCGGCCACCCAGAAGCGCCGGTATCCGAGGCGATCCGCCTCGCGGGCCACCGAGATCGTGTCGGCCAGCGCCTCGGCGTGCGACCCCCCGTCGTAGACGGCGGCGAGGTCGAGGACGGAGAGCGGGGTGGTCACACGGAGGTCAACGCGCGTCGGGCGCGGAGGATTCCGCCACCCGCGGGCGGCGACGCCAGCCCAGCCATCCCATGACGAGTCCGCCGGCGACGAGGCCCCAGAACGCCGACCCGATGCCGAACGGAGCGACGCCCGACGCGACCACCAGGAACGTGATGATCGCCGTCATGCGGTGGGTGGGATCCTCGAGCGCGCCCACGACGCTCGAGATGAGCGCCCCGAGCACCGCCAGTCCTGCGACAGCAGTGATGAGGATCGCCGGGGCGGCGCTCACGAGGGCGACCGCGAGGCCGGCGGCGAGGCCGAGGGGGATGTAGAGGATGCCGTTGGTGAGCGTGGCCACCCACCGGCGCCTCGGGTCGGGGTGCGACTCCTCGCCCGCCATGATCGCCGCGGTGATGGCGCCGAGGTTGATCGCGTGTCCGCCGAACAGTGCGGCTCCCGCCGATCCGAGCCCGGTCCCCACGAGGGCGAATCGCGGCGGCGCGACGTAGCCGTTGCTCGTCATGACGATGAAGCCCGGCACGTTCTGCCCCGCCATCGTGACGATGAAGAGGGGGAGTCCCACGCTGAGGATCGTGAACGGGTCGAACGTCGGAAGGACCGGCGCGAAGTGCGGCGAGAGGTCGGCGTCGGCGACCCAGCCGGTGCCCGCGTAGACGACGATCGCGATGACGGCGACCAGCATCGCGGCGGGCACCGCCCAGCGTGGCGCGAGCCGGTAGAGCACGAGCCACACCAGCACGATCGGTGCCGCGTAGAGCGGCAGCTGCGCCACCGCCATGACCGGCGCGAGGCAGATCGGCAGCAGCACGCCGGCGAGCATCGCGCTCGCGAGCGGCTTCGGGATGCTGGTGATCGCTCGCCCGAGGGCCGGCCACAGGCCGCACAGCGCGATCAGCACGCCGCTCACGAGGAAGGCGCCCACCGCATCCGAGAACTCGATGCCACCGCCCGCCGACGCGAGCAGCACGGCTGCGCCCGGCGTCGACCACGCGATCGCCAACGGCAGGCGCAGCCAGAGCGCGCCGACCGTCGAGACCACGGCGATGGCGAGGCACACCGCCAGCAGCCCGGACGCCGCCTGGTCGTCGGTCGCTCCGACGGCGACGAGGCCGGCGATCACGAGCGCAAACGACGACGCGAATCCCGAGATCGCGGCGACGAACCCGGCGAGGATCGGCTGCAGCATCCGGCCAGCCTAGGGTCAGCGCGCGAAGATACCTCGCAACCGGTCCCAGTCGCCGGCCCGTACCCACACGGGCAGCTCATCGATTGGCGTGGCGCGCTCGACGACCTGTCCGCCCTCGCCTGCCACGACGGTCTCGCCCGTGAACGCATCGACCCAGCTTCCGGGAGGCAGCCAGGCCGAGACCGACATCGCTCCCTCATCGACGACCGGAGCCACCAGCAGGCTGTCGCCGAGCATCCACTGCAGCGGGTGCCGCCAGACCTCGGCCTCGGCCTCGGCCGGAGCGTCGAAGAACAGCGGGCGCATGAGCGGCTCCCCCGCGGCGACCGCGCGCGCGGCCTCCGCTGCCAGATATGGCACCAGGCGCTCGCGCAGCTCGGCGAAGGCGCGGAAGACCGGCAGAACTCGCGGATCTCCTGACGTCTCGGCGATGTTCCAGGGCGTGCGGTCGCGCGACGGTGTGCGGTGGTGGTTGTACTCGGAGTGGTACTGCATGATCGGCACGAACGCGGCAGCCGCGGCCGAGCGCAGGTAGAGCTCGGCCGTCGGCACTTCCCCGCTGAACCCGGCGAGGTCCCAGCCCCAGTAGACGATGCCGCTCGCTGCCGCGTTGAGACCGGCGAGGAGCGACCAGCGGAAGGCGTCCCAGGTGGAGTTCTCGTCGCCAGCCCAGAACGCGCCATGCGCCTGACTGCCGGTGAATCCCGCGCGGCTGAAGGTCACGGGCGCCTTGCCGTTGCGCCGCAGCAGGTCGCCGTAGGCGGCCGCGTAGTGCACGGGGAACGTGTTGTTCTTCTCGTCGCCGAGCCGGCCGTCGAGATAGACCAGCTCACGGCCCCATGCATGCTCGCCGCCGTCGGTCTTGAACCCGTCGACGCCGACCTCGTCGACGAGGTAGCGGCGCTTGTCGGTCCACCACGCCGCGGCGCGGGCGTCCGTCAGGTCGGGCATGAGCCCCAGCGGGAACCACCAGCCGCGGTTGCGGTACGGGCGGAGCCGGCCGTCGGTGCCAGGCTCACGAATCAGGACATCGTCGCGGATCGCAGCCTCGACATCCGCCCGCAGCTGTCCGGCGGGGTGGGGACGCATCTTGAGCAGCGGGATCTGCCAGAGGTGCAGCCGGATGTCGCGCGCGTGCAGTTCGTCGGCCATCCCCTTCGGATCCGGCCACGCGCCGTCCGCGGGGAACGCGAAGTCGCCGAGCCGAGCCGGCGACCCTCCGTCACGGACCTCCGCCACGGCGTCCCGGAAGGTGGTGAAGGTGCTCTCATCACTCCAGGCCTCGATCACCACCGAGCCGACGGGTATGCCATGCACGCGGTGCGCGTCCATCTGACGCATCACCTCGGCCTGCGTGTTCCACTCGTTGCCGCTCGCCCAGAGCCGGAACACCCACTCGGGCAGCAGCTCGGCGCGGTCGGCCTCTCCGAGGAACGCCGCCAGCACCTCGCGCGGGCTGCCGTCGAAGAAGGCGATGTCGAGCACGCCGTCGGGCCCGGTCTCGGCCTCGATCCACAGCAGATTCGGGTCGCTGTCGCCGACGTCGAACCACACGCGCCGCGAGGTGTGGACGTGGAATCCCCATCCTTCGCCGCCCACGACGTGCGCGAAGGGCATCGGCAGATAGGTCTTCCGCTCGGCCCCCTGGCTCTTGTACTGCTCGAAGACTACCGAGTCCAGGCGCGTGCCGCGCTGGTCAAGGGCGTCGAAGCGCTCCCCGAAGCCGACGACCCGCTCCCCGGCTGCCAGCGGCAGGGCGATGCGTACACGGCGTACCCGCGCGCCATCGCCGAGCGCGCGCGGGGTTCCCACCACCACCCGCGGAGTGCCTGTCTCGCGGAGGCCGGGGGCGCCGTCTGTCCAGCCGTTCACTGTGGTCTCGAACCAGCGCGTCGCCTCCGTTCGCGGGCTGTCCGCGGGCCTCGCGGTGAACCTGTAGCGCAGCCGCTCGCCCGCCGACAGGCCTGACAGCTCGATGCTCCACCCGCCGGCGGTCCTCGCCAGGCGCGCTTGCGCGGAAGCCAGGTGACCGCCGTCCTGCACCTGTCCGCGCGAACGTCGCTCGACGGGAGGCACTTGGAGGATCGGCTGATCGATCCCATCACGTTGCCACTCGAGAGCGACCTGACCGACACCTGGGGAGCTCCGCACCCCGAGCGTCAGGACCTCACCGGCCACCGGATCGACGGGACAGCGCTGTTCGGTGTCGACGGAGTAGGGGTGCCCCGAACCTGCAGGACGGTGCCGGATCACTCCAGCACTCCGAGTTCGGCAGCCAGACGCAGGAACATGCCGTGCGACCAGAGCAGCGGATCCGCCGACGTGCCCCATCGTCTCACCCACTCGTCGACCCGTGACGGGTCGAGCAGATGATCGGCCACCTGCTCGGGCATCGTGCCGCCCGCGCGCGCGGTCCCCGCCGCCCAGCGCAGCAGCTCGAGGGCCCGGTCACGGTCGCCGGATGCGGCGTGCGCGAGCCCGAGCAGGCAGCTGAGCAGCGGCCACTGCCCGCCCCCGTAGAAGGTGTCGCCGGCGAAGCGGTGCACGCCGCCGGCGACGGCAAGCTGCGCATCGATCTCGGCGATCGTGGCGAGGCCGACCGGGCCGGCGGCGTCGACGACTCCGAGCACACCGACGACCGCAGCGAGGCTTGCGTCGACGCGCTGCGAGCCGATCCATTTCACCAGGTGCCCGTCGCGCACCCCTGCGGAGAGCAGGTATGCGCGCACGTCCTGGGCCGTGCGCGCCGCGACGAGCGTCCGCGCTGGGTCCACGCCGACCAGTTCGGCGACCCCGCGGAGTCCCGCCGCAATGCTGCCGAGGGTCGACCCGTGCACCTGGTCGACGTGCTCCTCCCACCAGTCGTAGCAGGGCCTTCCCCACGAAGACGCCAGGTAGTCGACGGTCAGCTCGACGGCAGGCACCCAACGCGCCGGGTCCAGACCGTGCCGGGTGACATGCTCGCTGAGCGCCCACACCCAGAGCCCGTAGCCGTCGAGCTGGAAGTCCCACCACTCGCCCGCCGTGCCGTCGACGCCATCGAGGGTGAAGCGAGTCGGCAGCATCTCGTCGTCCGAGACCGGGGTGCCGGATGCGGCTGCCGCCGCGATGCGCCCGATTCGCGGTGCGCAGGACTCGATCGTACGTGCGCACCAGTCGAAGAAGGCGGACGCCGACTCGACCTCACCGGCGGCGGACATGCCGTCGGCGACGAATGCACCATCACGGAACCATGCGTAGCCGCGATAGGCAGAGAAGGTGGGACTGGCGGGATAGGCGCCTCCCACATCTTGCAGGGACAGGATGCGTGCGCGGCTCTCGGCGCCGAGTGTCGCCAGAGCCGCGCGGTCGACGATCACCGGTGCGTTGGTCATGAAGTTCCTTCGTGAGAGTCCTGTATCGAACGCGAGGGAGTCGCGCAGTCGCAGAGCGGCGCACCGAGACCGGTGAGGTAACTCGATGCGCCGCGCCGTGCGGCTACTCGACCCACTCGGCTTAGCCGATGGCGGCGTTGATGCGCTCCTCGGCGCTGTCCAGAGCCTCCTCGACGGTCTTGCGACCAGACTGCGCCTCGACCAACTCCTCGGTCATGATGTCCTGCATCTCGGTCTGACCCGCGGCGACTACCGGCGGCAGCGCGATGCCGTCGAGGGAGTCGAACACGGCCTGACGGTTGTCGGGCAGACCCTTGTCGAGGTAGGTGGCCAGCTTGGCCTCATCGGAGATCGGCGGGAGCTCCCAGCCGGACTCGAGGCGGACGTCGATCATCGTGTCGGACGACGTGATGTACTCGGCGAACTTGCCAGCCGCCTGTGCGTGCTCGGACGTCGCGCTGACTCCGACGGCATTCGAGAAGACGGCGCTTGCCTGAGCGGTGTTGCCCGGCTCGACCGCGATGTCCCACCCGAACGGCACATCAGCCACTGCGCCGAAGATCCAGATGCCCGTGTGCATCATCGCGAGCTTGCCATCCTTGAACAGGTTGGTGTCGAAGTCGGGCGTTCCCTGACCCTGCTCGATCGTCGGCATGACGGTGCCGCTCTTGTCCACCAGCCAGCTGGCAGCCTCGATACCCTCGGGCGTGTTGAATGCGACAGCGGTGCCATCGTCGTTGAGGAACTGGCCGCCGTTCTGCGCAAGTGCCTTGTAGTACTCGTAGAAGCTGACCGGCTGGTGGTCACCCCAGACTCCGGCAGCCTGGTCGGTCAGCGCTTCGGCCGCGGACTTCTCATCGGCCCAGTTCCAGTCTGAGGACGGGTACTCGAGTCCGGCCGCGTCGAAGAGGTCCTTGTTGTAGTACAGGACGACGTCCGAGAACGAGCTCGGCAATGCGTACTGCGTGCCCTCGGTCGCGTAGGCGTCGAGCAACGACGGTCGGTAGGCGTCGGTGTTCGCGACTTCGATGGGCGCGAGGACCCCATTTGCCTGGTACTGCGCGTAGTTCGAGTACTCGATGTCGAAGACGTCGCTGACGGTGCCTGCAGCGAGGTCGGTCTGCAGCGCGGTTCCGTAGTCGCCGTATGGCAGGGTCGTGACCTCGACGGTGATGTCGGGGTTGTCCTTCTCGAACGCGTCCACGATCGCCTGCAGGTTGTCTTCGTTGCCGTCGTTCGAGATGAAGTTGGTGTACGTGATGGTGACGGGACCGTCGTCGGCCCCTCCGGATGCGGAACAGCCTCCCAAGGCGAGGGCTGCGACGCTCAGCAGGCCGAGAGTGGCCAGCAGCGGTGTCTTCATGAGTCGATATCTCCTTCGATATGGATGTAGGTCGCGGTGCAGGTGGTGGTGATGGTGATGGCTTCCGGTCACTTGATCCCGGAGCTGGCGACGCCCTGGATGACGTACTTCTGGGCGAAGATGTAGAGCGCGAGCATCGGCAGCACGCTGATGACGGAGCCGGCCATGACGATGTCCCACTCGGTCGTGTACTGGCCCTGCAGGCCTGCGAGCGCGATCGGCAGGGTCTGCAGCTCGGGCTTCCGCAGCACGACGAGCGGCCAGAGGAAGCTGTTCCAGCTGCCCATGAACGCGAACACCGTGAGGGTGGCGAGGGCCGGCCGGATGTTGGGGAGCACGATCTGCCAGAACGTGCGGAAATGGCCGGCACCATCCAGCATCGCGGCCTCATCGAGCTCCCGTGGCACCTGATTGACGGCCTGCCGGAGCAGGAAGATGCCGAAGGCGCTGGCGAAGGTCGGCAGCAGGGCACCGAGGTAGGTGTTGAGCAGTCCGAACGCCTTCAGCTCGACGAACAGCGGCACGATGAGCACCTGCAGCGGGATCATCATGGTCGCGAGGTACACCGCGAACACGACACCTCGGCCCCGAAACGGAAGCCTGCTGAATGCATAGGCGGCCGTGGCGCTGGTGAGCAGCTGAGCGACCGTGGTCACGAGGGCGAGTCCGAGGCTGTTGAGCACCACGCGGCCGAACGGCCCCTCGGTGAAGAGGCGGGCGTATGCGCCGAGCGACGGATTCGATGGAATCAGCGCGGGCGAGAGGGTGAGGCTCGCGCCCGGCGTGATCGACGTGATGATCGTCCACAGGAAGGGGAAGAACATGGCGAACGCGCCGAGGATGATGATCCCGTGCAACGCGACCCAGCGCGTGCTCAGCCGCTCATCCATAGGTCACCCACCGCCTCTGGCCGATGATCTGCACCACCGTCACCCCGAGGACGACCGCGAACAGCATCCAGCTGAGGGCGGACGCTTCTCCTGCGGCCCCGTATCGGAACGTGAGGTCATAGATCTGCTGCACGACGACCTGTGTCGAGCCACCCGGACCGCCGCCTGTCATCGCATACACCTGGTCGAACACCTGGAATCCGTTGATCAGCGAGATCACGACCACGAAGAACGTGCTGGGGCTCAGCAGAGGAAGAGTGACGCTGAACAGCCGTCGCCACCAGCCCGCGCCGTCTACCCGTGACGCGTCGAGGAGCTCGGGATCGATGGACTGCAGCCCCGCGAGCAGGATGACCATCACGAAACCGATGTCCTTCCACGCGGACGCGATGATGATCGACGGCATGGCCCAGGTCGGATCGGTCCACCAGCCGGGTCCATCGATGCCGACCCAGCCGAGCACGGTGTTCACGACGCCGGTGCTCGGGTTCAGAAGCCAGCGCCAGACCAGCGCGACGACGATCCAGCTGGTGACGACAGGGAGGAAGTACAGGCCGCGCAGGAGGCCGCGCCCCTTCAGCTTGGCGTTGAGGGCCAATGCGAGGGCGAGCCCGCTGACATACACGATCGGCAGGTAGCCGGCGATGTAGTACAACGTGTGCAGGAAGATCTCCCCCGTCTCGGGGTCGGCGAGCAGCTTCGCGTAGTTGTCGAATCCCACGAACCGCGCAGGCGCGAGGAGGTTCCACTCGGTGAGGCTCACCACGGCGGCCGCGACCATCGGACCGAGCACGAACATCGTCAGCGGGATGGCGCTGGGCAGGAGGAAGGCGAGGACGGTGAGCGCATAGCGCAGTCGCGTGCGGGGGCGCCGGACGGCGGCGGGCACCTCAGGCGGTGCCAGCGGCGGAGGCGTGGTCGGGGTCAGGACGGCGGTCATGGAGCACCGCCCGCAACCAGCCGAGCGCGCACCAGCTCGCCCTGGTCGCCGGCCACTCCATCCGAGTCGAAGGGCGTGGCGAGCACGAGCGAGGCCGCCCCCTGCGCCCAGCTCTCGTCCTGCCAGGTTTCGACGGCGACGGCGATTCCACGGCGCAACGGCAGAAGCGACGCACGGAACGCCGGCTCGAATCCGAAGGCCCAGTGCGGCCAGGCCGCCGTCCCCTCCCCCAGCAGGATCACGAGGTCCGGGTCGAGCACCTGCACCAGACCGGCGAGCGAACGCCCCAGCAGATGTCCGGCCTCACTGAAGATCTCGGATGCGCGTCCGTCTCCCGCGTCAGCGGCCGCCCGAAGGGCGGCCATTCCCGCCTCGATGCCGACGACTCCACGCTCGCGAGCCGTGCGGACGAGCGCGCCTTCTCCGATCAGTGCCTCCAGACACCCCGAATTGCCGCAGGTGCACAGGGGTCCGTCGACGAGCACCGGAGCGTGCCCGATCTCGCCGACCCCTCCGTTCGCACCGCGCAGGACGACCCCGTCGACCACGATGCCGGCGCCGACGCCGGTACCGATCGTGACGACGAGGAAGTTGTCGTGGCGGCGTCCGACGCCGTAGAGCCGCTCGGCCATCGCCAGCGCGTTCACGTTGTTCTCGACGATGACCGGCAGGTTGAGGGCCCGTCGTAAGGTCTCTCCGAGCGGAACCTGATTCCAGCCGAGCTGCGTGGAGTCGACGACGCCGTTCCCCTGCCGATCAACGGTGCCCGGCACTCCGACCCCGATACCGAGGACGCGAGCCTCACCACCGCCGTCGATGAATCGCACGAGCAGGGCGGCCAGGTCGGCCAGCAACGTGGGAGCGGTCGCGTCGAACGGCTCGCTCGCTGAGCGGAGCACGCGTCCGTCCAGCTCGACTTCGACGAACGCGACATGGTCGGTGACCACCTTCACGCCGATGGCGCGGCCGGCGGTGGATGCCAGCCCCAGCATCCGGGCGGGCCTGCCACCCTGGGACGGTGAGTGCTCGAGCTCTACGAGGAGTCCGTCCCTCAGGAGGTCCTTGGTGAGCTGGGTCATCAGAGCAGGCGAGACGCCGAGCAGTCGTGCGAGATCAGCGCGGGAGGTCGGTCCCTGCGCCCCGAGCTGGGCGAGCACGGCGGAGCGATTGACGTCGGTGCGGGCGCCGGGGCGGATGGCCATCTGCTTCTCTCGGGTCGAACTTCTTTGTTCACGACTAAATAAACCGTAGAACTAAGACCAGCCCGCTGTCAAGGTCGAGTCGGAACCGATCTCGCGCGCGAGCAAAACTAGACTCTGACCACCGCCCCCACCACCGAGGTCTGCGAACAATGTTGTCTGCCAAGCGTCTGCGCGAGCATCTCGTGCTGTTCGCTGCCGTGCTCGGGGTGGTCGCACTGCTGTCGGGCCTGGGGCTGGGCATCGTGGGAGCGCTCACACACGCCGCCACCGAGGGCGTGCGCGACGAGCTCGCGACGCGAGCCGGATCCGACCTCGCGTTGCGGGCGACGCTCACGCTCGAGGCGGATGCCGACCGCCAGGACCGCGAGGTGCGTGCGGCGATCGCGCGCAGCTTCCGCTCCGACGGGTCCGAGATCCCGCTCGCCGTCGACCGGACGGTGGCCGGCCTGGCATTCGCCCAGGTCGCCGACCCCGACGTCCCGGGTCCGGGGATCGAGAGGAAGGTCGAGGCGCTGAGCGTGCCCGGCTTCACGGAGCGGGCCACCCTCGTCGACGGCACCTGGGCTGACACGCCGGACGAGGTGGTCGTGCAGGCCGAGGCCGCGGACGAGCTCGGCATCGCCGTGGGCGATGCGTTCCTCCTGGGCAGGGTGCCCGTCACGCTGGCGGGGACCTGGCGCATCGACGACTACCTCGACCCGCGCTGGCTCGGGAACACGCTGATCGTCAACGGCGTCGACGACACCGGGCTCGGCCCCGTGATCGTCGACGAGTCGCTCTGGGCGACCCTCGACAGCAGTCCGCGGGCGCGCTGGACGATCGTGCCCGATCGCGAGAGCATCACCGCGTCCCAGCTGGCCGCGAGCGTGCCGGCCTGGGACGCCGTGCGCAGCGACTGGCGTGGCGAGGTCGCCTCCGACCTGACGTCGCTCGAGCAGCAGGGCCGCTTCAAGCGCACGGCTCTCGAGCTAGGCATCCGCGTCGACGGTCTGCGCGCGATCGAGCCCGTCGCACTCCTGCTGCTCGCCGCGATCGGCCTGGTCACGCTCATCGAGCTGGCCCGTCTGCTCACCACGACCCGCGCCGCCGAGATCGCCCTCCTCTGGTCGCGCGGAGCCTCGGCACTCGACGTCGCCCGCACGACCGCGCTCGAGACGGGCATCGCGGCCCTATGCGGCGCCGCCCTGGGCACCGGTCTCGCGATCGCGGCGCTCCTGGCGGGCGGTGCGGGCGACGTGCTCGCGACGCTGACGGTGCTGATCGTCGCCGTCCCGGTGGGCGTCGCGGCGGTCGCCGTGCTGGCGTTCACCGTGAGCGCCCTGCGGTCGGCGCGGCGGCAGACCGTCCGGGATCCGAGCGAGGCGTCGGGTCGCGCACGGCGCCTGGTCGGACCGGGACTCCTCGTGCTGGTCGCGGGCGCTGCCGCCCTGTCGGTGTGGCAGCTGCGGCTCTACGGATCGCCGGTCACCCCCACCGACGAGGGCGGCTCCGAGATCGACCCGATCGCCGTCGTCGCACCCGCCCTCGCGCTCGTGGCCGTCGTGCTGGCGGCGCTGGTGCTGTTCCCCGTCCTGGCCGGCTTCGACGAGCGTCTCGGCCGACGCGTCGGCATCACCCAGCTGCTCGCGGCCCGCACCGTCGCACGCGACCTCGCACTCGTCGCCGCCCCCATCGTGGTGGTCGCCGTCACCTGCGCGGCGCTCGTGATCGCCGCCGGCTACGCGGCGACCTGGTCGGACTCCTTCACCCGCACGACCGCACTGCGCACAGGCAGTGACGTGCACGTCTCGGCGCGCGACGGCCTCTCGACGACGACGATCGACGCCATCGGGCAGCTGCCCGGCGTGACCTCGTCGGCTCCCCTCGAGGTGCAGGACCTGCAGCTCGGCACCGACTCCGGCTCGATCGTGGCGGCGACCCCCGAGGCGCTCGTGCGGTCCGCGAGCGTCACCGACGCCATCGATCGCGAGGGGATGGCGGAGGCGATGGCGGGCGACGTGCCCGGCCCTCTGCTCGCCGCCGACGCGGCGACCGTGGAGCTGACGGTGCGGACCACCGCGTTCGCGACGCCGCCGACAGTGACGATGTGGATCTCGGACGCGAGCGGCGTGCTGCGCCCCCTGCCCGCCGACGGGGACGGCTCCCTCTACTCGGCAGATCTCGCGGCGAGCCTCGGCGACACCGGACCCTGGCAGATCCTCGCGATCGACATCGAGATCGACAAGGATGCTGTCGCCGAGGACCGCTCCGCGACGTTCGAGATGACCGAGCTCGCGACCGTCTCGGGCGGCTCCCGCACCGAGGTCGAGCTGCCCCCTTTCTGGATCCCCGAGTCGCCGGGCCTGCAGTTCGAGCCGCCCATCCCGTCCTCGGGCGGTCGCGGCCTCGCCGTCACGGAGGCCACGCTGAAGGCCCGCCTCACTCCGAGCTTCGACGGGGCGATCACCGACCGCCTCACGGCGCCCGTGGTGATCTCGCAGAGCGTCGCCGACCTGTACCAGCTGGGTATCGGCGATCCGCTCTCGTTCTTCCTGTCGGACTCGTACGACAAGCTCGACACGACGGTGGCGATGATCGTGCCCGCGATCCCGACGGCTCCCCTCGAAGCCGCGGTGCTGATCGATCTGCGCATCGTGCAGCATTTCCAGCTGCGGGTGACCAACCTGCCCGCCCGCCCGCGCGACCTCTGGATCGCGACCGACGACCAGGAGGGCGTCGCCGCGGCCCTCCGCCCGCAGCTGCCGGCCAACGCGTTCATCGCGACCTCCGATGATGCCTCGGGGCGCGTCGTGCTCGGGTCCGCCGCCCTCGCCCTGTGGTGGTCCGCGGCAGGATGCCTCCTTCTGGCCGCGATCGCGGTCGTCGCGGTCACGCGCGCCCAGCTGCGATCACGTCTCCTCGAGGTCGTGGTGCTGCGCACGATCGGGCTCGGATCGCGAGACCAGTCCGCCCTGCGACGACGCGAGCTCGCCATCGTGCTCGGCTACGGCGCGCTCGCCGGATTCGTCGCGGGGGCCGCCGTCGTGCTCCTGACCGTGCCCCAGCTCGCGCGGGCGGCCGTCCCCGATCCCTATCCGACCGTGCCCACCCCGATCGCGGTCGACCTCGTCGGACTGGTGGGCGGCCTCACGCTCATCGCCGTCCTCCTCGCGGTCATCGTGACCGTCTACACGAGCCGTGTCGCCGCCCAGGCCCGGTCGTCGGCCGGGGCGGAGGAGGTGCGATGACCGGCTCCCGCCTCAGCACACCCGGCCTGCTCGGCCGGCACTTCCGCTTCGGCATCACCGGATCGCTCCTCGTCGCACTGCTGATCGCGGGCGCCGTGTTCGTGGTCGCGCTCGCCCCCCGCGCCCTGGCCCAGGTGGCGACCGCCGAGCTGCGCCACGATCTGTCGGAAGCATCGCCGGCCCTCGTGGACATCACCGGGACGGGACGCATCGGCATCGTCGAGGGGATCACCGACCCCACGCTCGACGACATCACCGGCGCCACCGACACCGCCATCGACGGGCTGGCGGACCGGATCTTCCGACCTCTCGGCGACCACGTCACCGGCGCGGACTGGGTGGTGCGCACCGCCGTCAACACGGGCGTGCTGTCGACGCCGAGGCCCTACGTGCTGGTGCTCTCGCTGGCGGTCGACCTGGAGTGGGAGCCCCGTGTGCGCTTCATCGAGGGCGCCGCGCCTGCACCCTGGCAGGGCTCGGAGAACGAGGTCGTGCCACCCGAGGGGGCGGAGCCGATCGAGATCGCCCTGTCGGCCGAGGCGGCCGACAGGCTCTCGCTGTCGGTCGGCGACCGCCTCGGGTACACGCCGGCCGACGTCGTGATCTCGGGGATCTACGAGCCGGCCGACCCGGATGACGAGTACTGGGTGCTGCAGAACGATCTGGTTGCCCCGGTGCTCGACTCCCAGCCCGGCGAGGTCACCAAGCTGCGTACCTCCGCGTTCATCGCCCCCGAGTCGATCGTCGGGCTGCAGTCGGCCATGGCGTTCGGCAAGCTCAGCGCCTGGATCACGATCGACCCGAGCGGGTTCGACTACGCGGATGCGGCGGAGCTGCAGTCCCAGAGCCGACGCATCGTCGCCGAGCAGACCACCCTGCCCGACTACGGCGAGCTCAGCTTCCGCAGCGGACTGATCAACGCGATCGACACCGTCGTACAGCGTGTCACCGCCACCTCGGCGCTGCTGGCGCTCAGCGTCTCGGGCATGATCGGGGTGCTCCTCGCGGTCTTCACCCTCGGCGTGCAGTCGGTGATCGCCCGGCGACGCCCGGCCCTCGCCCTCGCCGCGGCGCGCGGCGCCGGATCGCTCCAGCTGCGGGGCGCCATGCTGCTGGAGGGGCTGCTGCTCTCGCTTCCCGGCGCGGCCCTGGCGATCGGGGCGGCGGCGCTGCTCATCCCCGTGCAGGTCGACGGGAGCGCGTGGGCCCTCCCCGTACTGATCGCCCTCGCGCCCCCCGTCCTCTTCGCCGTGCTGACGTCCCCGCGCGAGCTGCGGTCGACCCGGGGCGACGTGCAGGTGCGCTCCCGATCGCGCGCCCGCGGGACCGCCGAGCTTGCGGTCGTCGGGCTCGCGGCAGTGGCGCTGTTCCTGCTCGCCCGCCGCGGCCTCGTCGCCTCGAGCGACGCCGTCGGCGTCGATCCCCTGCTCGCCGCGACGCCTCTGCTGCTCGCCGCGGCGGTCTGCGTCGGCGTCCTGCGTCTCTACCCGATCCCGCTGCTCGCCGTGCAGCGCCGCCTCCGCCGACGGCGAGGCGCTGCCGGGGTGCTCGGCGCCGCCCGCGCCGTCCGGGCCCCCGCCCTGGGGTTCGCCGCCGCGCTCGCCCTCATCGTCGGCATCTCGGTCGTCGTGTTCTCGGTGGTGATGGCAACGACGATCGCCTCCGCCCTCGACGAGTCGGCGCGCGAGCAGGTGAACGCCGACGTGCGCGTCTCGGCCGAGCGACTCGACCCGTTCGTGGTGCATGAGATCGAGGGCGTGCCAGGCGTCGAGGCCGTGACGGCCATCAGTGTCGTCTCGCAGGTCCCCTTCCTCGCCGCGAGCGACGACTCGACCGTCTTCGTCGTGGTGGCCGACACGCGGAGCCTCCACGAGGTGCGCCCCGACATCCCCGTCCTCGACTCCCGCGTCGACGACCGGATCCCGCTCCTCGTCTCGGCCGACTGGTCGTCTCGCGTCGCCACCGACGAGCTGACGATCGGCGACCAGCCCGCGCTGCGCGTCGGTGTCGTCCCCGCGGATTCGCTGCCGGGGGTCACCCGCCGCTGGGTGCTCGTCGACTCGACCTTCGCCGATCAGCTCGACCTCGGCGCCGCGGCCAAGGACGCGCTGATCAGCGTCGATCCGGACGCCTCCGCGTCGGCGGTCGCCGCGGGGGTGCGGGAGGCGGTCGTCCCGACTCAGCCCGAGCGCTTCCGCACGCTGGTGACGGTGTCGGACGTCGAGACCCGGCTCGCTGAGATACGCGCCTCGCCGATCGTCGCCAGCCTCGAGTCCGCCCTGCTGCTCGCCGCGGCCACGTCGCTCCTGCTGACCATGCTCACCGTCGCCCTCAGCTCGGTCGCCGCTGCGACCGCGCGCAACCGCATCATCGGCGTGCTGCGGATCCTCGGGATGTCGCCCCGCCAGCTGCGCGTGCTGCAGGCCTGGGAGCTCGGGCCGGTCGCGATCGTCGCCCTCGTCGTGGGCACCGTGCTGGGATTCGCCCTCACACTGATCGTCACGAACGCGCTCGACCTCCGCCCGTTCGTGGGTGGTCGATCGTCGCCCCCGATCGCGATCGAGCCGCTCTGGATCGCCGGAGCGGTGGGTGCGTTCGCCCTGGTGGTGGTGCTCGCCGGCATCGTCGCCGCCGCACTCGGGCGTCGCTTCGCGCCGGCCGGAACCCTCAAGATGGGAGAAGGATGACCGCGCAGATCGAATGTGCCGACCTGGTGAGGATCTTCTCGGCCGACGGCGTCGAGGTGCAGGCCCTGCAGGGGCTCACCCTCGCCGTCGATCAGGGCGAGCTCACCGCGATCGTCGGCGCCTCGGGCTCGGGCAAGTCGACGCTGCTGTCGATCCTGTCGGGGCTCGACGTGCCCACTGCCGGATCCGCTCGGGTCGCGGGACACGACCTGCTCGCCATGTCGAGCCGCGAGCGCACCGGGTACCGCCGCCACACGGTCGGCTTCGTGTGGCAGCAGACCGCGCGCAACCTGCTCTCGTACCTGACTGCGGCCGAGAACATCGCGATGGCGCTCTCGGTCGCCCGTGCGCCGGCGCGCGGGCGTGCCGCCCGGATCGACGAGCTGCTGGGACTCCTCGGCATCTCGGCGGTACGCGACCGCGTGCCCGCGCAGATGTCGGGCGGACAGCAGCAGCGGGTCGCGATCGCCGTCGCCCTGGCGAACGAGCCGGAGGTGATGTTCGCCGACGAGCCGACCGGCGAGCTCGACGAGGCCAACTCCCAGGTGGTGTTCGATGCGATGCGCGACGTGAACGAGCGACTCGGGGTCACGGTGCTCATCGTCACCCACGACCAGGAGGTGTCGGCGCAGGTGCGGCGCACCGTCCAGATCCGCGACGGACGCACCTCGACCGAGGTGCTGCGCAGCACCCGCCGCGACGAGTTCGGCGTCGAGTCGCAGCATGCCGAGGAGTACGCCGTGCTCGACCGCGTCGGCCGCCTCCAACTCCCCCAGGACTACCTGACCCGGCTCGACCTGCGCGACCGCGTGCGCCTCGAGCTGGAGGTCGACCACGTGCAGGTGCACCAGGCGGCGCCGGATGCGCCGGAGGAGCGGTCGGCGACCCCGCCGGTCGACCCTGTCGAGACGTCGACCGAGGAGCCCCGCCCATGATCGGCGACATCGTCCTCCGCTGCGAGGGACTCAGCCGCTCGTACGGCAGCGGCGACACGGAGGTGCACGCGCTCGTCGACGCCGAGGTGACGGTGCGCTCGGGCGAGCTGGTGGTGCTGAGGGGACCATCGGGCTCGGGCAAGACGACGCTGCTCAACCTGCTCGGCGGACTCGACACCCCCACCGCGGGCTCGGTGTGGCTCGGGGACACCGAGGTCACCGCGGCCAGCGAGGCGGAGCTGATCGAGATGCGCCGCCGCGACCTCGGCTACATCTTCCAGACGTTCGCCCTGCTGCCGGTGCTGTCGGCCGCCGAGAACGTCGAGCTGCCGATGCGGATCCTCGACGTGCCCGCCGCCGAGCGCGACGCCCGTGTCGCCGACCTGCTCGGGATCGTCGGGCTCGCCCCGCACGCCAACCAGCGGCCGAGCGAGCTCTCGGGCGGCCAGCAGCAGCGCCTCGGCATCGCCCGCGCCTTGGCGAACGACCCGCGACTGCTGATCGCCGATGAGCCCACCGGGCAGCTCGACAGTGTGAACGCCGAGGCGATGATGTCGCTGATCGCGGCCCTCGTGCACGAGCGCGGGGTGGCCGCGATCGTCTCGACCCACGATCCGCGCATGGCGGCTCACGCCGACCGCATCATCGAGATCCACGACGGACGGATCGCACGCCGGCACGGACGCCGCTCGACGGGCGCGGCCCCCGACACCGGCAGCATCCGCACGATCACGCCGGACGGCGAGGTCCCCTAGGCCGCGCCTGTTCTGCAGGACGTCAACGCCCTGCAGGATCCGGTGTCGTCAGGCGCTCTTCTCGGCGCGTGCGATGGGGCGCGGCACGATCGTGGGGGCGGCGTTGTCGAGCACCGCGTCACGGGTGACGATCACGCGGGCGACCTCGTCGCTCGACGGCACCTCGAACATGATCGGCCCGAGCACCTCCTCGAGGATCGCCCGGAGTCCGCGTGCGCCCGTCTGACGCAGCTTGGCGAGGTCGGCGATCGCCTCGAGGGCGTCGGTCTCGAACTCGAGCTCCACGCCGTCGAGCTCGAACATGCGCTGGTACTGGCGCACCAGGGCGTTCTTGGGCTCTGTGAGGATCTGCATCAGGGCGTCCTGGTCGAGCGGCGATACCGTGGTGACGACGGGGAGGCGGCCGATGAACTCGGGGATGAGTCCGAACTTGTGCAGGTCCTCCGGCAGCACCTCGCTGAAGAGGGTGTTGTCGTCGCGCTTCGAGTGCAGCGGGGCGCCGAAGCCGATGCCCCGGCGACCGACCCGAGCCGAGATGATGTCCTCGAGGCCCGCGAACGCGCCCGCGACGATGAAGAGCACGTTGGTGGTGTCGACCTGGATGAACTCCTGGTGCGGGTGCTTGCGTCCGCCCTGCGGCGGCACCGATGCGACCGTGCCCTCGAGGATCTTGAGCAGCGCCTGCTGCACGCCCTCGCCCGACACGTCGCGGGTGATCGACGGGTTCTCGGCCTTGCGGGCGATCTTGTCGACCTCGTCGATGTAGATGATGCCGGTCTCGGCGCGCTTGACGTCGTAGTCGGCGGCCTGGATCAGCTTGAGGAGGATGTTCTCGACGTCCTCGCCGACGTAGCCCGCCTCGGTGAGGGCGGTGGCATCGGCGACCGCGAAAGGCACGTTGAGGCGCTTCGCGAGGGTCTGGGCCAGGTAGGTCTTGCCGCAGCCTGTCGGACCGATGAGCAGGATGTTGCTCTTGGCGATCTCGACGTCGTCGATGAGGGCGTCGGCGGAGGTGAGCGTCGAACGGGCGCGGATGCGCTTGTAGTGGTTGTAGACGGCGACCGAGAGCGCTTTCTTGGCCGGCTCCTGGCCGATGACGTACTCCTCGAGGAACGAGAAGATCTCTTTGGGCTTAGGGAGGTCGAACTCGCTCGTCGTCTCCTCGCCGGCTTCGGCGAGACGCTCTTCGATGATCTCGTTGCAGAGCTCGACGCATTCGTCGCAGATGTACACGCCGGGACCGGCGATGAGCTGCTGCACCTGCTTCTGGCTCTTGCCGCAGAAGGAGCATTTGAGCAGGTCGGCGCTCTCTCCGATACGTGCCATCGTCGCTCCTTGTCCGGTGGGTGGTTCGAGCCTAACCCGTCGGCCTCGCGCTGGCAGTCATGTGGGGAAAAGCGTCACGGCGCGCCGCCAGGCGCCTCCGCTTAGGCTGTCCACCATGCACAGCAGAGGTGCCCGCCTCGCGCGGGGATGGGTGGTCGGCGCATTCGCGACCGCCGTCGCCGCGCTGTCGCACTCTCTCGCCGGCGGGAGCACCCCCAGCTGGCTCGCGCTCGCGCTGGGCGTCGTGTTTAGCGGACTGGTGGGCACAGTCGCCACCGGACCGCGCCCCTCACTGGCTCGGATCGCCGCCGCCGTGACCCTCGGACAGCTGGCGTTCCACACCGTGTTCTCCTACCTCGGCACGTCCGGGGCCGGTGCGCCCACGGCCACCGACCACCACGGGGCCGTCATGGGGGACATGACCGCCCTGGCGCCGGCCTCCGCTGCCCACCACGCCGACGGTCCGCTGATGTGGATGGCGCACGCGCTCGCGGCCGTCGCCACGATCGTCTTCCTCCGTCACGCCGAGCGCGCCCTCTGGTCGCTGCTGACGCGGGTCGCGCTGCGGGTGACCGCACCGTTCCGCGATGCGGCCGCGTCGGCGCCCGTCGTGATCGCAGTGCCCCGTCTCGCCGCCGTCACCTCTCCTCCTCTGCTGTCGCCGGGGATCCGCCTGTTGTCCGCGCTGTCGCGGCGCGGGCCGCCGCTGTCCCCTGCGCTCTAGATATCCCTCGGCGCACCCGCGCCACCGCAGACAGACAGCACAGAAGGAATCACTCATATGTCCACGCATTCGCGCCTCCGCGCGCCGCTCTCCGTCGGCCTCATCGCCGGCGGCAGCCTCGCCCTCGCCCTCGCCGCACCCCTCGCGGCAAGCGCTCACGTCTCGCTCGACGACAACACGGCCGCGGCCGGGTCGTACAGCCTGATCACGTTCAAGGTGCCCAACGAGTCGGTCACCGCGGCCACATCGACCGTCACCGTCACCCTGCCGAGCGACACCCCCCTCGCCTCGGTCAGCTACGTGCCGGTCGCGGGCTGGACCACCGAGCTCGTCACGACGACGCTGCCGGAGCCTGTCACGATCGGTGAGAGCGAGCTCACCGAGGCCGTGACGCAGGTGGTGTGGACAGCCGACAGCGGGTCCGAGATCGCCGACGGGGAGCTGCAGCTGTTCCCCCTGTCGCTCGGTCCGATCCCGGACGTCGGATCGCTCACCCTCCCCGTCGAGCAGACCTACACCGACGGCACCGTCGTCGCGTGGGACGAGACGGGCGACGACGCAGAGAACCCGGCCCCCGTCCTCTACGTGAACGACGCTCCCGCCGCCGACCACCACGGCGGCGACGCGGATGCGGATGCCGAGCACGCCGAGGGCGACGACAGCGCGGATGCCGGTTCGACATCCGGCGCCGGCTCGTCCGACGTGGTGGCCCGCGTCCTCGGAGGTGCCGGCCTCGTGGTCGGCGCCGGCGGCCTGGCCTTCGGTCTGACTTCGCGCCGCGCCACCCGGAAGCCCGAGTGATGCGCCGCCCCATCGCCGCCGGCCTGCTCGCGCTGGTCACGGCCGCCGTCGTGCTCGGCGGCGTGGCCCTGCCGGCTCAGGCCCACAACGTGCTGGTCGCGTCGACACCCGCCACCGGCGAGACGCTGACGGCGCTGCCCGCGCAGTTCAGCATCACGACCAACGAGCCGCTGCTCGACACCGGCGGCGCGGGCAACTCGTTCGCCCTGCAGGTGCGGGATGCGGCGGGCCTGTTCTACGGAGACGGCTGCGTCACGGTCGTGGACTCATCCATGTCGACGGCCGCCTCTCTCGGGGGCGCAGGTGCGTACACGATGCTCTGGCAGGCGGTGTCGGCCGACGGCCACACGATCAGCGGCGAGATCCCGTTCTCGTGGGCGCCGGCCGGCGACGTCGAGGCCGGCACCGGCAGCACGGCGCCCGCGGTGTGCGGGGTCGATGCCGCGCCCAGCGCCACGCCGGAGCCGACCGTGACGGCGACCCCCGAGTCTGGTGCCGAGGCGCCGGCTGCCACTGCCGAGCCTGCCGACCCCGCGTCGTCATCGGTCCCGCTCGCGGATGTGCTGTGGATCGGCGGCACGATCCTCGCCGTGGGTCTCGCCGTCGCCGCCGCGATCGCCTACGCCTCCTCCCGGGCGCGCCGCCGCCCGCCGACCGAGTAGGAAGCCTCCCGCACGACGAAGGCCCCGCCCGGTTCCCCGGACGGGGCCTTTCGTCGATCCGTGCTACTTCGCGGTCAGCGCCGGCTGCACGTTCTTGCGCGGCGTCAGCACCTGGTCGAGCAGGCCGTAGTCGAGGGCCTCCTGTGCCGACAGGATCTTGTCACGCTCGATGTCCTTGTTGACCTGCTCCTGCGTCGCGTGCGAGTGCAGCGCGAGCGTCTGCTCGAGCCACGTGCGCATGCGCAGCACCTCGGCGGCCTGGATCTCGATGTCGGACGCCTGGCCGCGCCCGCCGTCACCGGCAGACGGCTGGTGGATCAGGATCCGTGCGTTCTGCAGGGCGAGGCGCTTGCCCGGCGTGCCGGCCGCGGCGATGACGGCGGCAGCCGAGGCCGCCTGACCGAGCACCGTGGTCTGGATGTGCGGCCGGATGTACTGCATCGTGTCGTAGATCGCGGTCATGGCCGTGAACGAGCCGCCGGGGCTGTTGATGTACATGACGATGTCGCGGTCGGGGTCCATGCTCTCGAGCACGAGCAGCTGGGCCATGATGTCGTCGGCCGACGCGTCGTCGACCTGCACGCCGAGGAAGATGATGCGGTCCTCGAAGAGCTTTGCGTACGGGTCCTGGCGCTTGAAGCCGTAGGCGGTGCGCTCCTCGAAGCTCGGCAGGATGTAGCGCGAGCTCGGCGATGCCGCGATCTGGCCGGGCAGGTTGCCCGCTGCGCGGAAGGTGGGTGTCTCCATGATTGCTGTCCTCTGTCCTGAGCCGGGTTAGCTGATGTCCGTGCCGCCGCCGCCGATGACATCGGCAGCCGACTCGCGGATGTGGTCGACGAAGCCGTACTCGAGGGCTTCCTGAGCGCTGAACCAGCGGTCGCGGTCACCGTCCTCGTTGACCTGCTGCAGCGTCTTGCCGGTGGCGTCGGCGGTGATCTGCGCGAGGCGGTTCTTCATGTCGATGATGAGCGCGGCCTGGGTCTGGATGTCGCTGGAGGTTCCGCCGAATCCGCCGGACGGCTGGTGCAGTAGCACGCGCGCGTTGGGCGTGATGTAGCGCTTGCCCTTGGTGCCCGCGGTCAGCAGGAACTGGCCCATCGACGCGGCCATGCCGATGCCGACCGTCACGATGTCGTTCGGCACGTACTGCATCGTGTCGTAGATGGCCATGCCGGCCGTGATCGAGCCGCCGGGGCTGTTGATGTAGAGGTAGATGTCCTTCTTGTCATCGTCGGCGGCGAGAAGCAGGAGCTTGGCGGCGATCTCGTTGGAGTTGTCGTCGCGCACCTCCGAACCGAGCCAGATGATGCGGTCCTTGAGAAGTCGATCGAAGACACTCGGCTGGAATGACGCTTCGGCCATGAGGGTGGGGCTCCTTCGGTTTGCGATGTCGAGTTCGAATCTATCGGCGGGGGGCGACCTCCATCGCCGTGTTCGCCGTGGGCAGAGTCCGGTGTCGCAACCGCCCTGCCCGTAGGGTCGGAGCATGAGCGATGACTGGGACGCGCGGGTCGCCGCGGTGTGGGCGCGGGCGAGCGAGCTGGCCGACGCCGACCTGGTGGCCGAGATCGATGCGCTGGCAGACGAACGCGAGCCGGATGACGCGGTCGCCCTCGCAGAGCGAGGCGGGGCCCGTGATTCCTCGGGCGATCCGAAGGGGGCCGTCGGCTTCTACCGGCGAGCGCTCGAGTCGGGCCTGCCCGACGACCGTCGCCAGCGGGTGACGATCCAGCTCGCCTCGACGGTGCGGAACCTCGGCCGCCCCGAGGAGTCGCTCGAGCTGCTGCGCGCCGAGTTCGCCGACCGTGTCGACTCGCCCTATGCGGCCGCCGCGACGGCGTTCGCCGCCCTCGCCCTGGCATCACTGGGACGGCCGGCCGAGGGCCTCGCGGCGGTGCTCCACGTGCTCGCGCCGACCCTGCCCGCGTACCAGCACTCCGTGCACGCCTACGCGGACGCCCTGCTCGACGAGCAGCCTGAGCTCTAGCTCACCCGTACGAGCTCGACGATCGGGATGACCCGCTCGACCTTCGCCTGGTGCTCCACGTAGAACGGGTAGCGCTTGATCAGGCGCTGCCACTCGGCCTCGCGCCGCTCCCCCTCGAGGATCACGGCATCCGCGTCGAACTCGTCGTCGGGCGTCTCGACGTGCACCCGCGGCTCGACGAACAGGTTGTTGAACCACTGCGGGTGCTCGGGCGCCGCGTTGGCCGACGCGATCACCAGCACACCGGCGTCGGTCGGCATGTGCATCATCGGGGAGGTGCGGGGCAGGCCCGTGGACTCCCCGGTCGTCGTGAGGAGCACCAGTCTGCGGCGACTGAAGCCCTCGACCTCGCCTCCCGCACGGAACTGCTCGATCACCTTGGCGTCCATCGGCTTCGCAGGCATGGGATGAGCGTAGACACGCGAGCCGCCGCGACGCGAGTTTCGGCGATCTCGCAGGCCACGGGTCTAGCGTCCCGCCATGCACATCGACGATGAGTCGCCGCGCTGGGCTCGGTTCCGGCGCCTGGCGACGCGAGCGCTCACGCCGCTCACGGTCGCCCTCCCGCTGGCGCTGCTCGTGGCATCCGCCGGTCTGATCATCGACCGGGACGGCGAGCGCGGCTGGGGCAACTTCGCGGTGATCGTCATCGCCGCGGCTGCACTGCTCGTCGCGCTCATCGTGCTGCGCACGCTGCGGGCCGCTGCCCGCGCGCGCGGAGCCGAGCCCGAGTTCTCGCGACGGGACAGCGTGATCCTGGCGTTCCTGGTGGCCTGCACGATCTCGTGGATCATCGGCGCCGCCGGCATGGCCGGTCTCCCGAACCCGGCGGCGGGCATCATCGCGTCGGCGTTCATCCACGGGATGTTCGGGGCCGGGGTGACGCTGGCGCTGCTCATCGCCTCCGCGGCGCGCCGCCCACCCGCTAGCGCGTGAGCTTCTCGAGCGTGTTCAGGTTGCGCGTCGTGAGCCACGGCTTGTGCCGCGCGGACGCCTGCGCCCTGCCGAGCGCGCTGTCGAGCGTCGAGCCCTTCGGCACGCTCCAGTAGACGACGCCCTCGCCGCCGGCGGCCTGCTCGACGGCCGGGTCGAGCTCGACCGCGAGCAGGTCGTCGCGCAGCTCGGGCTTCAGCACGAACACGACATACGCGTGCCGGTCGGCCGAGCGCTCGAAGGGGAAGTCGGCGATGAGCTGGACGATGCGCTCCGCCGTCAGCACGTGCACCCACGCCTCGTATCCGAATCGCTCGCGCAGCGCTGTCTCGAGGCTCTCCTTGACGGCGGATGCGGCATCCGCGGTCTCGAAGAGGACGTTGCCGCTCGCGAGGACCGTGGTCACGTCGGTGAACCCGAGCGACCGCACCAGCTCGGCGAGGTCGGCCATCTTGACGTTCACGCCGCCGACGTTGACCCCACGCAGAAGAGCGGCGTAGCGGGTCATGAGACCACGCTACGCCGCCCGCGCCCGTCGTTGATCGAGCCTGTCGAGATCAGACCCCTGAGCAGCTCGCGCGAGGTCTCGACAAGCTCGACCGACAAGATTCGCTACTTGTGGTCGTGCCCGTAGTGCTCGTTGCCCGGCTTGCGGCCGTGCGCGTCCTTGCCGCCCGCGTGGTCGCCGTGCTCGGCGGCCGCGACCAGCTCGGACGCGTCGCCCGACTCGTCGCTCTCGAGCACACCGGCGGTGAGGCCGGTCACGTCGACGGACTTGCCGGCCGTGTCGACGACCTTCGCCTTGCTGAGCACGAAGGCCAGCGCCTTCGAACGGGCGACCTCGCCGATCATGGCGGGGAGCTGTCCGTTCTCCTGCAGCACCTTGATGAACTCACCGGGCTCCATGCCGTACTGGGCCGATGCCTGGACGAGGTACGAGGTCAGCTCCTGCTGGCCGACCTTGATCTCCTCCTTCTCGGCGATCGAGTCGAGGAGGATCTGCGAGCGGAACGTCTTCTCGCTCGACTCGGCGACCTCGGCGCGGTGGGTGTCGTCCTCGAGGCGGTTCTCGTTCTCGAGGTGACGGTGCACCTCGTCGTCGATCAGCTTCTGGGGAACCGGGATCTCGACCTTCGCGAGCAGCGCGTCGACGATCTTGTCGCGAGCCTCGACGCCCTGGCCGAACTCCTTCGACTTCGCGAGCTGCTCACGCAGGTCGGCGCGCAGCTCGCCGATGGTGTCGAACTGGCTGGCGATCTGGGCGAAGTCGTCGTCGGCCTCGGGCAGCTCGCGCTCCTTGACGCCGAGCACGGTGACCGCGATCTGGGCCTTCTCGCCCTCGTGGTCTCCGCCGAGAAGGTCGGACTCGAACGTGGTCGACTCGCCGGCGGTGAGGGTGTCGAGGGCGTCGTCGATCCCGTCGATGAGCTCGCCCGAGCCCAGCTCGTAGGAGATGTTGGAGGCGGTGTCAACCTCCTGGCCGCCGATGGTGGCGGTCAGGTCGAGGCTGACGAAGTCGCCGGTCTTGGCCGGGCGGTCGACGGTGACGAGGGTGCCGAAGCGGGTGCGCAGGTTCTCGAGCTCGGTCTCGACCTCGTCGGGGGTGACCTCGACCGGCTCGACCTCGAGCTTCATGCCGTCGTACTTCGGCATGTCGAAGTCGGGGCGCACGTCGACCTCGACGGTGACGAGCAGGTCGCCCGAGAAGTCCTTCTCGCTGGGCCACTGGGTGATGTCGGCCTCGGGGCGACCGAGCGGGCGGATCTTCTCCTCGTCGGCGGCGATCTTGTAGAACTTGTCGAGACCGTCGCTCACGGCGTGGTTGAGCACCTCGGCCCGGCCGACGCGCTGGTCGATGATGGGCGGCGGCACCTTGCCCTTGCGGAAGCCTGGAATCGTCACCGACTCGGCGATGTGCTCGTAGGCGTGCTTGATGCTGGGCTTCAGCTCGTCGGGGGTGACGGTGATGCTGAGCTTGACGCGGGTCGGGCTGAGCTTCTCGACGGTCGTGGTGACCATGGTGCGACTCCTGTTGTTCTGTTCTGCTGGTCTGGATGGACGTGGTCTGGGTGGACGTGCGCGCGGATCGGTCGGGGCGACAGGATTTGAACCTGCGACCTCCCGCT
This sequence comes from uncultured Microbacteriaceae bacterium, assembly GCA_964246985.1. Classification (GTDB taxonomy): domain Bacteria; phylum Actinomycetota; class Actinomycetes; order Actinomycetales; family Microbacteriaceae; genus CAXTSE01. The sequence continues at coordinate 23,936 of CAXTSE010000020.1, read as the reverse complement.
CCCAAAGCGGGCGCTCTACCAAGCTGAGCTACGCCCCGATGGAATTGCCGACGTTCCGTAGCCGCCTGAATTCCTGCAGGCAAAATGGCCTCGCACAGTCTAGCGGGATCGGATGCGCGCCTGGCTGGGCGTGGCATCCGCGGTCGCGACGATCGTGGCGCGATCGATGTGACGCATCCGCCCTGTGTCACCCGCTCGCACTGCGCGTTTGCGTCACATGGCGTGTGGCGCTCCGGAATGTCGGTGCGGATGCGCACACTGGTCGCATGGCAGACATCGAGATCCTGGAGATCCGCGCGTTCGAGCCCCGCTGCCTCG
>CAXTSE010000020.1:0-23608 GCA_964246985.1 uncultured Microbacteriaceae bacterium | reverse complement strand
CTCGAGTGCGGCGAGGTCGGTCCCATCGAGACCAGCGCCTTCTTCGCGATGGCGTGGGATGAGGCGCACGCCTGCGTCGCGATTCGCGTCGACTCCGAGGCACCCGAGCTGCTCGTCGCCAGCTGACCGCGCCGTTGGTCACGTAGGCGGCGCAGCCGCCCTGTAGAGACCACCGATCTTGTCGACTTCCGTGACGTGCGCGATGATGAGAACTCGTCAACCGCGACTCCGGGGGTCCTGATGGCACGCGCATCCGACGGGATCTCGCAGCTCGCCGAGCTGATGCGGAGCGAGCAGGTTCCCCAGAAGGCCGCCGTCGATCCGCAGGTGCGGCGCCGGCGTCGCCTCCGTCGTCGCATCGCCGGAGCGATCGTGACGGTCGTGATCCTCGGTCTCGTCGGCGGGTACGTCGGCTACACGCTGACCGCTCCGGTGGGCGCTGCGGTTGCAGCGACCATCGTGCCCGACGTGGCCAGCCCGGCCGCCGCATCGGTCACGATGGTGCCGTACGGCGCATCCGCCCTCAGCGTCTCGGGCGCGGATGCCTACCTGGGGCCGGACGCGAGCGGGGTGTGGATGACGGCCGGCGGCGCCGAGGCGCTCCCGATCGCGAGCATCAGCAAGCTGATCACGGCGCTCGTCGTGCTGAGCAAGAAGCCGCTCGCCAGCGCGGATGATCCGGGCCCGACCCTCACGTTCGACAAGGCCGACAACGCGCTCTACGACAAGTACTACGTGCTCGGTGCGACGATCGCGCGCATGCCGATCGGCAGCTCGATGAGCGAGCAGGATGCGCTCGAGACGATGCTCGTCGCGTCGGCCTCCAACTACGCGGAGGCGATCGCAGGTTGGGCATTCGGATCGAACGCCGCGTATGTCAGCGCCACCAAGGCATGGCTCGCGGCTCACGGGCTGACGAGCACGACGATCGTCGAGCCGACCGGCATCGACCCTCGCAACACGAGCACCTCGGTCGATCTGATCGCGCTCGGGAAGATCGCGATGGCGGATCCGGTGGTCAGCCGGATCGCCGCCATGCCGACCACGTCGGTGCCGGGCTTCGAGCCCGTCGGCAACACGAACAACCTGCTGGGCGTCGACGGCATCACGGGTCTCAAGACGGGAACCCTCGACGGGTTCGGCTCGAACCTGCTGTTCTCGTCGACCCTCGACGTCGGAGCCGACCAGCCGCTCACGATCGTGGGAGTCATCCTGGGCGGAGGGTCCGGGGACGGGGTCAACCGCGACACCGTCGCGTTGCTCGAGAGCGTCAAGGCCGGGTTCCACCAGGTCGTCGTGGGCAAGCTCGGCGATCCGGTCGGCACCTACACGACCCCGTGGGGCGAGTCCGCGCAGATGGTGCTGGGCAAGAGCGCCTCGCTGTTCACCTGGTCGGATGCTCCCGTCGCCACCACGATGGACGTCACGACCCTGACCACCGGCGCCGACGGCGAGACGGTCGGCAGCGTCACCTGGACCGCCGGCCCGAACACGGTGACCGTGCCGGTCATCCTCGACGGGACGATCGCACCGCCGGACGCATCGTGGCGACTGACCCACCCCTTCGACCTCGGTGGGTGAGCGGGAGGGTCCGTCTGCACTCCGCCGGTCGAGCCTGTCGAGACCACGCCTCGCACGACCTCTGACCCGTTTCGGCCCCGCCGCGCCGACCGGCTAGACTCTCGGAGGCCCGTGAAACTTCACGTCCACGGGGATGTAGCTCAATGGTAGAGCTTCAGTCTTCCAAACTGACTACGCGGGTTCGATTCCCGTCATCCCCTCCACTTATTCATCGACTTCTCTGGCACTCGCCGGGCGTTGTGCTCCGGATGTTCTGAGGTCGTCTCCTTCTGAGCCTCGATGCCCCGCTCTGGTGCATTGCATAGGACATCCCTGTTGCATTGCACCCCCTCGGGGAGCACGAGAAAGCCCCCGGCCGACATGGGGCCAAGGTGCTGTGCGGGAAGTGACGAAGCTCCCCGCGGGTGATCAGAGATCGCGCTCAGGTCCGTTCCCCCATCCCCGGCATGGGCCTACTGGATCAGATTGAGGCCGCCGAAAGTTCCAGAATCGTGGTGCGGCGCTCGCCGCATCCATCCGAAGCTTCACGACGTACGATCGCCAGGTGGACCGCGCACGCCTGGCTGGATGGGGATTTCTGACCCTGGCGGTCGCGCTCCTCGTGCTCGGGCTCTTCGTTCCGGCGATCACCTCGACGCGAGAAGAGGCTTTCGCCGTCGCCTGGGTCCTCCTCTGCGCGGCGGCCCTGCTGCTGATCCCCGCGACAGTCTTCATGGTCATCTGGCGCCGGTCGCGTTGAGTCTGTCACCGGCCCGCTAGCCTGACCGCGTGAAGCAGGTCGAGTGGAACAACATCGGCGGGTTGGGTGTCGGACTCGTCGCGCTCGTCCTCGGCATCTTGATCCTCCGTCACCGCGAGACCGTTGCGCGCGTCAACGGCGACATGATCATGCGGTTCTGGGCACACGCGGGAACGCGGACAGCGAAACGCTCGACGCCTCAGGAGTTCGTCGTCGTGGGCATCGTCTGCCTGGTGATCAGCGCGGTAGCGATACCGACATCGATAGCCGGGCTCCTAAACTGACATTGACCCGCTACGGCTATATCGTGCTGGATACTCGAGCCATGTCCGATCGCGCCAAAGGGTGGATCATCACGGCGGCCTTCGTCGTCGTCGGGATCGCTCTCCTGGTCGGCGGAACCCTTAAGGGCCTGAACAGGACCCCCACTGACAGTGGTACCGGCTGGCTGGTCGGTGCCGTGGGTGCAGGAATCACAGTTGTATTCCTGATCGTGGTCCACTTCGTCGAGGGTCCGACCCGCCGGGCGAAGCTGGCCCGTCCGATGTACAGGCCTAGAAAGTGGGCGCTGATGTCTACCGTGATCAAGCCGAAATGGGCTGCGATGACGACTATGCAACGGGTGAACCTGGTCCTGTGCGTCCTCTGCGGCGTGCTGTTCCTCGTGTCGCTGAACTTCGCGCTCGACGGCGAGCTGCACTGGTCCACGCCGCTCGCCTTCGCCATCAGCTTCGTCGTTTTCCTGTTGCTGATTCGCGGGTACGCCCCGAAGGCTCCGAAACGTGAGGACTAGCAGTTGACCGGGACTGGACGCATCCTGCTCGTCCTGTGGCTGATCGAAGGCGTCGCCTTGGTCGCCAACTACGTCATCGTGTCAGGCTTCGTACACACCGGGCAGAACCCGGCCTGGTACATCGTCGTTGGCTACGCGATCATGCTAGGACTGGTCGCTCTCATCGTCGCCTCCACCGTCGTAGGCGTAAGGAGCAGTCGACGCGCCAAGCTCCACCACTGAAACCTGCTCCTCGGTGGTGTGGCAGCAGCCGAGTGAGCGACAGGCTCGTGACTGGTTGTCGACCTTGGCGCAGGAAGCGAGCGCAGGCTCTGCCGGATACCAGCCCTCTTCACACTGGCGCTAGCTGCGCGCGCGTCGTCACGCGGCTACCTCACCACACCTCTGCGACCATGACCCCATGACCCTCGCGCGCATCATCCTGCTGTTCGTGCTCGCAGCCATCGCCGAGATCGGCGGCGCATGGCTCATCTGGCAGGCGGTCCGGGAGAACCGCGGGTGGCTGCTCGCGCTCTTCGGCGTCGTGCTGCTGGGGGCGTACGGATTCGTCGCCGCCTTCCAGCCGGACGCGAACTTCGGCAGGGTCCTGGCTGCGTACGGCGGAGTCTTCGTCGCCGGATCGCTCGCCTGGGGAATCGTGGTCGACGGCTTCAAGCCGACGGTGTGGGACTACATCGGGTCCGCCGTCTGCCTCATCGGCGCGGCCATCATCATCGTGGCTCCGCTTGTGACGGGCGAGCTCGACTCCGACCGATAGACGCCTTTGGCGTGTCGGCGCACGCGGGCATACTCTTCACATTCGAACACACGTTCGAGAGGAGGATGCATGGACGCCGTCGCCGTGGAGCTCGACCACGAGACGCCCGCCGCGCTGGTGTGGCACGACAAGCGCTACCGCGTCGCCGATACCCCGACTCTCTTGAAGCGGGGCGAGGGCATCTACGAGGGGTTCGCGACGCATCCGCCCCTTCCGCTCGTGCGGTGGCGCTTCCTCGGGCGCGCGGAGGACGGCGAGGCCTACGTCTTCGATGTGCGGTACGACCTGATCCAGGGCGCGTGGCAGCTCCTGCGGGCCTACGACTGACGGATGGCGCACGCACCCTGGCAGCCGCCCTGGCCGCCCATCCGGGTCGGCGTCGACGAGTGGGTGGTGATGCGCAACTCGATGCGCGAACCGGCCGCGGTGATCCGCGCTCTCGAGCTCGGGGCGCGAGGGCGCCGCTACTTCCGCGTGGTCACGTGGGCGCAGACGTCGGCCAACCGCACGCTCGTCGGGTACTTCGAGACGCTCGAGCAGGCCGACCAGTCGGTGCTGTTCGACCAGCCCACGGCGACCACGCCGGCGGGCGACCGCGGCGCGGCCTACCCCGACTACGCAGCCGTCAAGAATGACGACACCGCGTCGAGCGAACCCGGCACGATCCGGTAGTACGCCCAGGTCGCGCGCTTCGACCGGCTGAGGAATCCCGCTTCGGTCAGAACCCGCAGGTGATGCGAGACCGTGGGCTGCGACAGGCCGAGCGGCTCGGTCAGATCGCAGACGCACGCCTCGCCGTCGTCATGCGCAGCGATCATCGAGATCAGGCGGATGCGCGCGGGATCTGCCAGCGCTTTCATCGAGCGGGCGAGCGACGCGGCATTCGCCTCGGAGATGACCTCGCGGGTGATCGGGGCGCAGCAGGCCTGCAGGTCACGGAGGGGTAGCAGCTCGATCGTCGTCACAAACATAGATTGGCATAAATATTGACAGTTGTCGATCTTTAACGAGAGGCTGGCCCGCATCGACAGCCGTCGATGGAAGGAGAAAGATCATGCACGATTGCTGCGACCCGGTGGCCTGTCCGCCGGGATGTCCCGAGCACTGCTGCACCAGCAGCTGCTGCTGATCTGCCGCCCGGCCGTCGGAGCGCTACGGCGGCCGGGTTCCCCGCTGAGCTACAGCGCCTTGACCCAGCGCGACCACTCCCCCTGCGGCTGATAGCCGGCCGCCTGCCAGAAGCCGTGCGCCTCCGCGTTCTCGTCGAGCACCATCGCGTCGACCCGCGTGGCCCCGTGCTCGGCGAAACGCTGCTCGGCGGCGTCGAGCAGCCGCCGGGCGATTCCGAGGCGACGATGGGCGGGCGCGACCGCCAGCCGATACAGGTGGAACCGCCAGCCGTCCCACCCGGCGATCAGCGATCCGACGATCGTCTCGGGCGAGCGACCATCGGATCCGGAGTCCGCTCCCGCGTCGACGGCCAGCCACAGCGCATCAGGGTCGCGCTCCACGAGGCGCGCCACCGCGTCCGCGCTGTCGGACGGACGATGGGCGTCCTCGGCAGCCTCTGGCCAGAACACCATGACGGCGGAGGCCTCGTCGAGACGGGCCCTCCGGAATGTCAGTCGATCGGTCATTCCACGACGATATCGCTCGCATGAGACGGCCCTCAGGTGCGGAATCCGCGGCTCGGCGGAGCGGGTTAAGACCGGATTTAACCCGCTGGACCCCCCATTCGGGTGTCAGTGTCCCCCAAAGGGAGGACGTATCGTCGTTCACGTCGCACGGGAACCCAAATCAACCCCCCAACCGGGCGACACCACCTCAGCAGACACTCTCACCCAGGAGTCCCCCATGACCGTCACCCCTTCGACCTCCGCAGCCCCCGCCGGCTGGTACCGCGACCCGCTGGGCCTCCCCCAGCTGCGCTGGTGGAACGGCATCGGCTGGACCAACAACATCCAGGAGGAGCGCACCGAGCTCCACTCCTGGGGCAGCGCGTCGCAGCTCATCAGCGCGTAGCGTTCGCACCACAGCTTCACCCCGCAACACAGCAGTACGGTTCCGCGGTAATCCCCCCTGATCCCGCGGAAGCCACCGTAGCGCGAAGGGCCGTGACGACGACGTCGTCCGGCCCTTCGCGCTGTTAAGGCGTGCGGATCAGCGCTGCAGCCAGGCGATGACGGCCAGCACCCGCCGATGGTCGGTCCCCGAGTCCTCGAGTCCGAGCTTGCCGAAGATCGAGGTCACATTCTTCTCGACGGCGCCCACCCCGATGAAGAGGGCTCGGCCGATCGCGGCGTTGGTGCGCCCCTCGGCCATGAGCTGCAGCACCTCGCGCTCGCGCTGAGTGAGCGATGCGAGCGGATCGTTGCGGCGGCCGATCAGCTGCGCCACCACCTCCGGATCGAGCACGGTGCCGCCGTCAGCGATGCGGTCGATGGCGTCGGTCAGGTCGGCGAGGGACGCGACGCGATCCTTGAGCAGGTAGCCGACTCCCCCGGTGCCCGCGCCGAGCAGCTCCTGCGCGTAAGCGACCTCGACGTACTGGGACAGCAGCAGGATCCCCACGCTCGGCAGCTCGGATCGGAGCCGGATCGCGGCGCGCACCCCCTCGTCGCGGAAGGTGGGCGGCATCCGCACGTCGAGCACCGCAAGGTCGGGCGCCAGCGCGGACACCTCGGCGAGAAGGGAGTCGGCGTCGCCGAAGGCGCCGATGACCTCGTGACCCGCCTCGACCAGCACGCGGACCAGGCCCTCGCGGAGGAGGACGGAGTCGTCGGCGACGACGACGCGGAGGGGGGTCATGGGGTCATTCTCTCGTGCCGGGGTGAGGCGTCGAGGCGCCTCGCTTCGCGGCGCTTCTCGGCCAGCTCATGCGACCGGGAGGTGGGCGGCGATCGACGTCGGACCGCCCGCGGGACTGGTGATGACGAGGGTGCCGCCGAGGCCGCGCACGCGCTCGTCGAGACCGGCCAGACCGTGACCCTCCGCCGGCGCGGCGCCGCCGTGTCCGTCGTCGGTGACCACGACATCCAGACCGGAGTCGCGCAGCCGCAGGCCGACGTCGACGACCGTCGCACCGCTGTGCTTGGCGGCATTGGTGATCGCCTCCGCGGCGATGAAGTACGCGTTCCGCTGCACCTCGACCGGCAGCTCGAGGTCGGTCGGGAGTGCCGAGGTGATGGTGAGCGGCAGCGCGGCGCGCACCGCCAGAGACTCGAGAGCCGCCACCAGGCCGCGGTCGAGCAGGATCGGCGGCGCGAACCCGCGCGACAGCGAGCGCAGCTCCTCGAGCGCGTCCTTCGACTGCTGCATCGCCTCCTCGATCAGCGCACGCGCCGCGGCGGGGTCGCCGTCGAGCTGGCGGTCCGCGGCCGCGAGATCCATCTGGAGCCGCACCAGACGCTGCTGCGGCCCGTCGTGGATGTCGCGCTCGAGCCGCCGGAGCGCGGTGCCCTCGGCGGCGACGGCCGCCGACCGCGACGCGGCGAGACCTGTGACCTCGCGCTTCAGCTGCTCGCTCAGGAACGCGGCGAGCATGCCCCGCGCGATCCCCTGGTGGACGAGCACCAGCCCGTGGGTCACGAACGGCAGCGTGGCGAGGAAGAGGAGTCCGACGACGAAGGCCAGGACGATCTCGGCCGGCGAGCCGACGAACGCCGCGGCGTCGTCCGGCCCCATGACGAGCCGCAGCTGATCGAGCAGCCCGTACCCGCGGTCCTCGGGATCGAGCCACAACGACCAGAGCCAGTAGGTGACGCCACCGAACGCGGTCGTCGTCCAGACGATCGTCACCGTCCAGGTGGCGATCCCGACGATCGGGTTCACCACCATGGTGTGCAGCAGATAGAGCCAGTAGTGCCCGTCGACGACAGGCGCCATCAGCCGTGCGAACCACGACGCCTCCGACGGGACGCGATCCCACACGGGCGGCGTGATCGCGGGGACCCCGGCGCCGCGCAGCCGCAGCAGCTCGAACATGCCGAAGCCGCGGGCCGCGAAGAGGGCCGCGATCACGGCGAGCACGCCCACGATGATGAAGATGCCGCCGATCCCGGTGAAGAACAGCGATGCCGTCAGGGTCAGTCCGACGACCACGATCGCCAGCAGTGGCAGCAGGAACCCCAGCTCCCGCGGCACGCCTCGCCACAGCTGCGCGTACAGATTGCCGCGACGGGGTGCGGATGCGGCGGGCGCGGGTGCGGACGGTGCGGGTGCGGGGCTCATGGCTGTGTCCATTGTCATGGGTCCAGCCTCGTGACCGGCGGTCTCGGACGACATGATGCGCGCATCCGCATGCGGGTGGGGCTAGCCCCCCGCTCGCCCCCGCGGCACGTGATCAGGGGAGCCTCAGCTTGCTTGCGGAATGCGAGCCGCTGAGTAGCGTTGCACCCAACGTACGCAGAAGGAGCGCAACCATGACCGACGTGAAGACTGTCGCCACCACATCCATCGACCCCGACGCAACCTCGGGGGTCGCCCAGTTCCTGAGCCCCATCGTCATCGACCTGCAGGCCCTCGCGATCGACGGCAAGCAGGCGCACTGGCACGTGCGCGGACCCAACTTCCAGGCCGTCCACGAGCTCCTCGACATGGTGGTGACGCACGCCCAGGACTACGCCGACACCGCCGCCGAGCGCGTCGTCGCCCTCGGCCTGCCGATCGACGCCCGCATCCAGTCGGTCGCCGCCAAGACCACCACGCCTCCGCTCACCGAGGGCTTCCAGCAGTGGGACGCCACGATCGTGCAGATCATCGCCTCGATCGACGCGGCTCTCAAGAACGTGCGGATCGCCATCGACGAGCTGGGTGAGCTCGACGCCGCCAGCCAGGACGTCGCGATCGAGATCGCGCGCGGCCTCGAGAAGGACCGCTGGTTCCTGTTCGCCCACATCGCGAGCTGACCGACCCCGTCAGGCGCGATGCGTCCAGCGCCCGGCGAGCATCGTCGCCCAGACGGGCATGGCGCGGAGGTCGTCCCCGGATGCGCTGAGCGGGTCGCGCTCGGTGATCACCAGATCCGCGGGGCCGGCGACCGCGAGCCCCGAGACCCGACCCCACGAGGCGCGCAACGCCTCCATCGGGGTGAGCGCGTGCTCCGGATGCCACGCTGAGCGGCCGTCCCGCGTGCGGGACACGGCGGCCGAGATCGCGACCCACGGATCGAGCGGTGCGACGGGTGCGTCCGAGCCGAGCTCGAGCGTCGCTCCCGCGCTGAGCAGCGTGCGGAACGCGTACGCACGCCCCGTGCGTCCCGCCCAGTAGTGGTCGGTGACGTCGCGGTCGTCCATCGCGTGCTCGGGCTGCACGCTCGCGCGCACACCCAGCTGCGCGAAGCGCGGCGCATCCGACTCGTGCAGCAGCTGCACGTGCTGGACGCTCCCGCGCTCGCCCGCGTCCGCCGGAATCGCCAGGGCCTCGAACGTGTCGAGCGCGACGGTGACGGCGCGATCGCCGATGGCGTGGATCGTCGGCACGATGCCCGCGTCGAGCCCGCGGCGGGCGAGCTCGAGCAGCACGGCGGGGTCGTGCGTCGCGAGACCGTGCGCCTCGGGACCGTCGATGCCCGGATAGGGATCGGAGCACCAGGCGGTGCGCGTGTTGAGCGCCCCGTCGGTGAACAGCTTGAACTGCCCGCCGGTGAGGAGGCCGTCGGTTCCGTCGACGGCGCGGTCGGTGCGCATGCCGGCGGCGACTGCCGCATCGAGGTGCTCGGGGTAGACGTTCGTTCGCACTCGGAGGCCCCGGAAGCCCGAGGCGAACCGGCGTCGCCAGGCTGCCGGCGCATCCGCGAACTCGAAGTCGACGATGCCCACCACGCCGCGCGCCGCCGCCGCGGCGGCCGTCTCGAGCACCCAGGCATCCAGGGTCTCGACCGGCGGTGCGCTCAGTCGCACGCTGAGGTCGAACGCGGGCTGCTCGCGCAGCAGCCAGTCGGTCTCGGGAAGCCCCATCAGCCGCAGCAGCGCCGCGTTGGACCACACGGTGTGCACGTCGCCGCTCACCAGGGCGACGGGGATGTCGCCCACCTCGGCGAGGTCGGAGAGGTCGAGCAACCTCGGGGCGGGCACGTCGGGCCAGAGTCCGTCGCGGAACCCCTGCCCCACGACGATCGTGCCGGAGGCCGGCTGATCTGCAAGAACGTGGGCGCGCACGATGTCGCCGACCTCGGCCGCCGAGCGCGCGGCTGAGACGTCGAGCCGGGTCGCCGCGAGCGCCCACTGGCCGACGTGCACGTGGGCGTCCCAGAGACCGGGACCGACGAAGCGGCCGTCGAGGTGGACCTCGTCGAGATCGGGGGTGCGGGCCAGGTCGGCGTTGTCGTCGACCGAGAGCGAGCGGATCACGCCGTCGGCCACCAGCAGATCCTGCGGCCGGTCGGGCCCACCGACCAGCCGGGCCGCGCGGAGGAGGGTGGCGGTCACCGGGTGCTCGTCGGGGACGAGGTGGGCGGGGTGGTCTCGCCGGGCTCGACCGGCGGTGTCGCGACGCGCTCCATCTCGTCGGCGAGCGCCGGGTGAGCGTACGGTCCATCACCGCGGAGCTCGCGGATGATCGTCTCGCGCACCTCTGGCGACTTGTTCTGGCTGAGCTTCACCCGCGCCTCATAGCGCGTCACTCTCAGCCGCAGCCCGACCGTGCCGAGCGCGATGCGGCGTGACTTCTGCTCGTCGATGTCGAGAAACCGCGGCTCGGGCATCACCCGCTCGAAGTGGTCGGTGAGGCGGTCGAGCACCTCGAAGTTCTCGGCGTCCGGCAGCACCTCCGGCACCCCGTACAGGTGCGCGGTCACGTGGTTCCACGTCGGCACGTAGTCGCCCTCGGCGTACCAGCCGGGCGAGATGTAGCCGTGCGCGCCCTGCACGATCACGAGGATCTCGTGCTGCCCGAGCTCGTGCAGCTGCTCGTCGGGCCGGCCGAAGTGGCTGACCAGCACGATCCCCTCGTCGGACTCCTCGAGCAGCGTCGGGTAGTGCGACGCGACCAGGCCGGCGCCCGTGTACGACACGTAGGTCGCCCAGGGGTTCTCGCGCACGAGGCGCTTGACCTCGGCGTCGTCGGTCAGCAGGTAGGTGGGCGTGTGTCGCACGGTCGTCCTCGGAGTACGGCCCTCAGGCCTGGTCGGTGGGGCACCAGTAGAGCTTGCGACCGCCGAGCTCCTGCATGGCGATCGAGGTGCCGCAGACCCGGCACGGCTCGCCCGTGCGGTGGTAGACCCAGTGCCGGTCGTCGCGCGACGCGACGGCGCGGGCGTAGTCCTCGTCGCTCAGGCCGTCCATGGTCATCATCTGGCCGGTCTCGACGCCGATCGTGAGGAGCCTCACCCAGTCGCGCCAGAGCTCGCGCACCGTCTGCTCGGGCACCTCGCGTCCGGGCGTGAACGGGCTCAGCCGTGCGCGGAACAGCAGCTCGGCGCGGTAGACGTTGCCGATACCGCTGACGACGCTCTGATCCATGAGCAGCAGGGCGATCGGGGTCGGCTTCTTCCGCACCACGGCCGTGAAGCGCTCTTCACTGACCGCCAGGTCGTCGACGAGCGGGTCCGGCCCCAGCTTCGCGATCGTGCGATCGACCTCCTCGATCGATTGCACCTCGCACGCGGTCGGGCCGCGCAGGTCGGCGACCGCCGATGGGGTGAGCAGCCGCACGCGGACGGCCCCGATCGGTTCGGGCGGGAAGTCGCCGGCCTCGGCGTCGTCCTCGACATCGGCAACGGTCAGGCGCTCCTGCTCGGCCATCCTCAGACGAGTGAGCCGGGGCGCACCGATCGACGACAGCGACGCCTCGCCCGGCCCGCCCATCCGCACATCGCCCGCGAAGTCCCACGCACCGTAGATGCCGAGGTGCACGCGCAGCCACAGCTCGTGGTCGAACTCGAGGAAGAGCTGCTTGCCGACGGCCTTCGACTGCACGATCGCGTGGCCGTCGAGCTGAGCGGCTCCGGCCGCGAAGCGCCCCTGCGGAGACGAGACCGCGACGGGCTCGCCGGTGAAATGGCGCTCGAACTGCAGCGCGATCCGGTGGACGGAATGACCCTCGGGCACGTCGCCGCCTAGTCGATCTCGTGGCCCGCGATCGCGCCCGTCGCCTCGTACTCGGCGAGCTGGGCGATGCGGCGGGCGTGCCGCTCCTCGCCGCTGAACGGCGTGGTGAGGAAGGAGTCGATGAACCCGACCGCCTCCGCGAGCGAGTGCTGACGCGCACCGATCGCGATCACGTTCGCGTCGTTGTGCTCGCGGGCCAGCTGCGCGGTGGCGAGGCTCCAGACCAGGGCGGCGCGGCATCCCTCGACCTTGTTGGCCGCGATCTGCTCGCCGTTGCCCGAGCCGCCGAAGACGACACCGAGGGCATCGACGCCGTTCTGCTGGTCGATCACGACCGCACGTGCCGCGTTGATGCAGAAGCTCGGGTAGTCGTCGAGAGGGTCGTAGTCGGCGGGTCCGTGGTCGACGACCTCGTAGCCCTGGTCGGCCAGATGGTGCTGCAGATCGGTGCTGAACTCGAGCCCCGCGTGGTCGGTCGCGATATGGATGCGCACGGTCGTCAGTCTAGATCGACGGCGTCCACCCCTTGTCGGCGTCGGATGCCGGGAGGATGATCGAAGCATCGAATCGGAGGCCGCCATGCGCACTCGAAGCACCGTTCCCGAGGTCCTGCCCCGCCTGTCTGCCGGGGCCCACCGCACACCGCGTCGAGGTGCCTGCTTCATGGAGTTCGCGTCCTACCTCGCGGGCGAGCGGTGGAGCGATCACCCGCCGTGCACCGACCCCGTGCTCGCGAGCCTGGCGCGTGCCGTCAACGACTCGGTGCGCGACGGCCGGCGCGACGAGCTGGTCGGCGACGTGCCGCGAGTCATCGGCCTGCGTGGCGACGACGACCTGCGGCTGGTGATCGCGCTGCGAGCGGCAGCGTCGGCCCTGCCCGTCGCCAGCATGAGCAGGCAGCGCACCCTCGCCACCGCTGTGGAGGCGATCCAGCGCACGATCGACGAGCGCGGGGTGCGGGTGTCGTCCGATCTGCGCGCGGCGGCCGTGCATGCCCTCGAATCGGTGCCCGACGCCGCTGCCTGGGCGCGCGCCCAGCTCGCGAAGTGGCCCGTCCGCACCGCCGATCTGCTGCGCGGCGGATGCGAGATCACCGTGCGCACCGCGGCCGTCGGCATCGCCGAGGCGTGCATGCGCGACCCCGACTCGCTACTCATCGACACGCTGCGGGCGGCGATCGGCGATGCCGAGGAGTACCTCGCGGGCGTGAATGCGGGCGCGACGGCAGGCACCGGTGCGGGCACGAAGGCGGATGAGGGCATGGTTAGGGTGGAAGGTCGCGTTCTGAGCGACATCACCAGCTAGCCGCAAGGAGTCCCCGCGTGCCCGGAGAGAACCTCACCCGACTCGAAGCCCAGGAGCGGGCGCGCATCATCGCCGTCGACTCCTACGAGATCGCCCTCGACCTGACCTCGAGCCCCGAGACGTTCCGCTCGACGACGACGATCCGCTTCGACGCCCGCGGCGGCACGCGCACCTTCGTGGACGCGATCACCGCCCAGGTGCACGAGGTCACGCTGAACGGCACGAAGCTCGACCCGATGGCCGTCAGCGACAACCTGCGCATCCAGCTCGAGGGGCTCGTCGAGCACAACGTGCTGACCGTCGTCGCCGACTTCGCGTACACGAACACGGGCGAGGGGCTGCACCGCTTCGTCGACCCCGTCGACGGCGAGGTGTACCTCTACACGCAGTTCGAGGTGCCCGACTCCCGGCGCGTGTTCGCCGTCTTCGAGCAGCCGGACCTGAAGGCCACCTTCCAGTTCACGGTGACGGCCCCGGCCGCCTGGGCCGTCGTCTCCAACTCGCCCACCCCGGCCCCCGCGTTCCTCTCCGACAACGTCGCCGCCTGGACCTTCGAGCCGACGCAGCGCATGTCGAGCTACATCACCGCGCTCATCGCCGGCCCGTACCAGTCGGTGCGGTCGGAGCTGACCTCGTCGAGCGGCCGCGTGATCCCGCTCGCCATCTACGCCCGCCAGTCGCTCTTCGGCTACCTCGACGCCGACTACATCTTCGACATCACCCGCAAGGGCTTCGCCTACTTCGAGGAGAAGTTCGGCTACGCGTACCCGTTCCCCAAGTACGACCAGCTGTTCGTCCCCGAGTTCAACGCGGGCGCGATGGAGAACGCCGGCGCGGTGACGTTCACCGAGACCTACGTGTTCCGGTCGAAGGTGACCGACGCCATCAAGGAGCGTCGCGTCGTGACGATCCTGCACGAGCTCGCGCACATGTGGTTCGGCGACCTGGTCACCATGAAGTGGTGGAACGACCTCTGGCTCAACGAGTCGTTCGCCGAGTGGGCATCCACGATCGCGACCGCCGAGGCCACCGAGTGGACCGAGGCGTGGTCGACGTTCCAGTCGATGGAGAAGAGCTGGGCGTACCGCCAGGACCAGCTCCCCTCCACCCACCCGGTCGTCGCCACCATCAACGACCTCGAGGATGTGCAGGTCAACTTCGACGGGATCACCTACGCCAAGGGCGGGTCGGTGCTCAAGCAGCTGGCCGCCTGGGTCGGCATCGAGGAGTTCTTCGCGGGCGTCGGGGCGTACTTCCAGAAGCACGCCTACGGCAACACGGAGCTCAAGGATCTGCTCGCCGAGCTCGAGACGACCAGCGGCCGCGACCTGAGCGGCTGGGCCCAGCAGTGGCTCGAGACCTCGGGAGTGAACACGCTCCGTCCCGAGATCTCGGTCGACGACGCCGGTCTCATCACATCGTTCCGGGTGGCGCAGACCGCGCATCCGGACTACCCGACGATCCGGCCGCACCGCATGGCGATCGGGTTCTACTCGTTCGCGTCGGGAGCGGGCTCGAAGCTGGTGCGGGTGCACCGCCTCGAGCTGGACGTCGACGGCGAGTCCACCGACGTGCCCGAGCTCGTCGGGCTCGCCAAGCCCGACCTGGTCCTGCTCAACGACGACGACCTCGCCTACGCCAAGATCCGCCTCGACGAGGCGAGCTATGCGACCGCTGTCGCTCACCTCCGCGACATCGAGGACCCGCTGGCGCGCGCGCTCGTCTGGGGCTCGGCATGGGACGCGACGCGGGATGCCGAGGTCGCACCGAGCTCGTACGTCGACCTGGTGCTCGGCAACATCGCCTCCGAGACGGAGTCGACCACCATCCGCCTGTCGCTGACGCAGCTGATCCAGGTCGCGCGGCAGTACGTCGCACCCGCGGACCGGTCCGCCACCGTCGAGCGGGTCGGCGACGCGCTCTGGCAGCTGGCTCAGGATGCCGAGGCCGGCTCGGACGCGCAGTTCCAGTTCGTGAAGTTCTTCGCCGCGGTCGCCTCGACACCGGCTCACGGCGACGCTCTGGCGTCCCTGCGGTCGGGTGCATCGTCGCTGCCGAGCCTCGAGATCGACACCGATCTGTCGTGGGAGCTGCTCGAGGGCCTCGTGCTCATCGGACGCGCCGGCGAGGCCGAGATCGCGGAGGCCCTCGCCGACGACGACACCTCCAACGGCCAGCAGGCTGCAGCCCGCGCGCGGGCGACCATCCCGACCAGCGCGGCCAAGCTCGCCGCCCTGTCGGCCGCCGTCGACGACGAGACGATCTCGAACGTCGTGCTGCGCAACATGGGCCTCGGATTCCAGCACGTCAACGACCCGTCGTCGCTCGCGCCGACCGTCGGCGCGTATCTGGACGCCCTGGCACTCGTCTGGGATCGCCGCAGCTACCAGATCGCGAGCTACGTGATCACGTTCTTCTACCCCGGCGCCCTGGTGTCGCAGGAGCTCGTGGATGCGACGCGAGCGTGGCTGGATGCCAACCCCGACATCCCGGCGCTGCGTCGTCTCGTGATCGAGAACCTCGCCGGCGTCGAGCGCGCGCTCGCGGCGCAGGCGCGCGATGCGCAGGGGTAGCGGCCGGGGCCCAGACGGCTCCTCGTAAACTGGGCGCACCATGGACTTCACCAGCTGGCCCGCGTTCGTCGCCTCCGTCGAGGCGTTCTGGGCGTCCGGTTGGAGCATCCCGCTGCAGGTCCTGCTGATCGTGCTCGTGGCGATCCTCGTCCGGTTCGTCCTGTCGTTCGTGATCGCCCGCGTCGTGAACAGGGTCGTGTCGGGGGTCAAGAAGCGGCAGAACGTCGACGACACCCAAGCGCTCATGTCCTCACCGCTCCTGGCGGTGCGCGTCGTGCAGCGCACCCGCGCGCTCGGGGGCGTCCTCAACAGCGTCGTCACGACGTTGATCGTGATCGTGGCGGCCGTGCTGATCGTCTCGGTCGCGTTCCCCGGAGCGACCGCCGCCTTCTCGCTGATCACCGCCGCACTCGGCGCAGGCCTCGGATTCGGCGCCCAGAACGTCGTGAAGGACGTGCTCAACGGACTGCTCATGGTCTCCGAGGACCAGCTCGGCGTGGGTGACGTCGTCGACCTCGGACCGGCGACCGGCGTCGTCGAATCGGTCGGCATCCGCATCACCCAGGTGCGCGACGTGAACGGCACCCTCTGGTACGTCCGCAACGGCGAGATCCTGCGCGTCGGCAACCTGTCGCAGGGCTGGGCACGCGTCATCATCGACCTCGCCGTCCCGTACGACGCCGACGTCGACGAGGTCGAGCAGCGGATGCTCGCGACAGCCGTCGGGCTGCGTGACGAGAGCAAGTGGAAGCGTCTCATCCTCGAGAAGCCCGAGGTCTGGGGAATCGAGTCGATCTCGGCCGAGGCCATCGTCATCCGACTCGTCGTCAAGACCCGATCCGGCTCGAAGGACGACGTCGCCCGCGAGCTGCGCGGACGCCTCAAGCGATCGCTCGACGAGCTCGGCGTCAAGCTGCCGAAGCTCAACTCGATCGTCCTGACCGGCTACGAGGGCGCCGCCTCGGTCAAGGGCGCCCGCCCGCCGAAGACCGCCGGCATCCCCGTGCCCGACGAGGCTTCGCGCGTGAAGAAGCCCCGCGGCCCCCGCAGGTCGCCGACTGCGCCCACCGACCCGACCGGCGCGGTCGGCGCGGCGCCGGCATCCGAGGTCCCCGGCACGAAGGACCCGCGCACCATCGACTTCGGCACCAAGGACTGAGGCCCGACCATGGCCGATCTCACCCTGCGCATGGGCTCAGGCGGCGGCGAACCCGTCGGAGGCTCCTTCTGGGAGGCCGTCGGCGGCCGCCCGACCTTCGAGCGGCTGGTGCGCGCCTTCTACGAGGGTGTCCGCACCGACGAGGTGCTCTGGCCGATGTACCCGGAGGACGACCTCGAGGGCGCGATCCAGCGGCTCACCGGATTCCTCGAGCAGTACTGGGGGGGACCCGGCACCTACAGCGAGGAACGCGGGCACCCCCGCCTCCGCATGCGGCACAACCCGTTCCCTGTGACGCCCGAGGCGCGCGACCACTGGCTCCTCCACATGCGCGCCGCAGTCGACACCCTCGACCTCAGCCCCCTCCACGAGTCGATGCTGTGGGACTACCTCGAGCGGGCCGCGCACGCCATGGTGAACTCGGCCTGACCTGTGCGAGTCTGTGGGACATGCCGCAGAACGCCGATGTCATCGTCGTAGGTGCCGGCCTCGCCGGTCTCGTCGCCGCCTCCGAACTGGTGGAGGCGGGACAGCACGTCATCATCGTCGACCAGGAACCCGAGGCCAGCCTCGGCGGGCAGGCGCACTGGTCGTTCGGCGGCCTGTTCCTCGTCGACAGCCCCGAGCAGCGGCGCCTCGGCGTGCGCGACAGCCAGGAGCTGGCCCGCCAGGACTGGTTCGCGAGCGCCGAGTTCGACCGCGAGGAGGACGAGAACGCCCGCGAGTGGGCGGAGGCATATCTCGCCTTCGCGGCCGGCGAGAAGCGCGACTGGCTGCGCTCCAAGGGCGTCCGGTTCTTCCCCGTCGTCGGCTGGGCGGAGCGCGGCGGCTACACCGCCCTCGGGCACGGCAACTCGGTGCCCCGGTTCCACATCGTCTGGGGCACCGGCCCCGGCATCCTCGCGCCGTTCCTGAAGATCGTGCGCGCCGGGGTCGAGCAGGGACTCGTCGAGTTCCGGTTCCGGCACCGCGTCGACGAGCTCATCGTGCGACGCGGTGCCGTCGTCGGCGTGCGGGGTCAGACCCTGGCCCCGGATGACGCGGCACGGGGCGTCGCCAGCAACCGCGACGAGACGGGCGCCTTCAGCCTCGAAGCCCCCGCGATCGTGGTCGCGAGCGGCGGCATCGGCGGCAACCACGACCTGGTGCGGGCGAGCTGGCCCGAGTGGCTCGGGTCCCCGCCGGAGGAGATGTTGAGCGGAGTCCCGGCGTCGGTCGATGGCCGGATGCTCGCGATCTCCGAGAGCGCCGGCGCCCACGTCGTCAACGGCGACCGCATGTGGCACTACGTGGAGGGTGTCCAGAACCACTCCCCCGTGTGGGCTCGACACGGCATCCGCATCCTTCCGGGCCCGTCGAGCTTGTGGTTCGACGCTCTCGGAAAGCGGCTGCCGATCCCGCTGTTCCCCGGCTTCGACACGCTCGGCACGCTCGCCTACCTGCGGACGACCGGGCACGACCACAGCTGGTTCGTGACCACGCAGACCATCCTCGAGAAGGAGTTCGCGCTGTCGGGCAGCGAGCAGAACCCCGACCTCACCGACAAGAGCGTGCGCGAGCTGCTGCGTCAGCGTCTCGGCAAGGGCGCGACGGATGCGGTGGAGCGGTTCAAGAAGGACGGCGCCGACTTCGTGGTGGCCGACACACTCGACGAGCTGTTCGCCGGCATGCGGAAGCTGTCGAACGGGGTCGAGATCGACACCCTCGAGATCCGTCGCGAGATCGAGGCGCACGACCGGGAGCTCGACAACACGTTCACGAAGGACGCGCAGCTCAACGCCGTGCGGGGCGCCCGCACGTACACCGGCGACAAGCTCATCCGGGTGGCGAAGCCGCACCGGTTCCTCGACGCCGCGCATCGGCCTCTGATCGCCGTGAAGCTCCACATCGTGACGCGCAAGTCTCTGGGCGGGATCCGCACCGACCTGTCCGGTCAGGCGCTCCGCCCCGACGGCAAGCCGATCAAGGGGCTCTACGCCGTCGGCGAGGCGAGCGGCTTCGGCGGCGGCGGCATGCACGGCTATCGCTCGCTCGAGGGGACGTTCCTCGGCGGATGCCTGTTCACAGGCCGCCAGGCGGGCCGGGCGATCGCGGGCAAGCTCGGGGTGAGCTGACCGGCGTCAGCGCGCCAGCGTCCACGCCTTGCGCTTGACGAGCACGTGACCGCGCCGGGTCGTGAGGCGGGTCCACGGACCGGTCTCGTAGATCCGCACCTCGTCGTCGCCGAGGAAGCCGAGACCCAGCGCGGCGAAGCCGGCACCGGCGGGAACATGGTCGAGACCGTCGATCGGACGGCTCCACACCTCGGCGCGAACCCGACGCACGATCTGCTCGCCGGCGCCGTCGGGCAGCGCCGACGCCACCTCGCTGATGCCGGCCCGCGCTGCGGTGTCGAGCACGTCGGGGGTGGTGCCGGCGATCGCCCGCCACCCGCCCTTGGGCGGCGAGATCGCGGCCCAGGTCACCGTGTTGACCTCCATCGGAAGGGACACCGCGACCGGCCAGGTCTCGTCGGGGATGCCGGTGAGCAGCCGCGACGCCCGCTCGCCCTGCGCGCGCTCGATGCGCTGCAGCAGCGACCGGATCGGCACGACCACGTCGAACGCGGCCGGACCGTCGTCGCCGGGCGCGAGCGCGATCGTGCGGAGGCCGAGCACCGTCGGAGCCTCGTCGAGCAGGCCCGCCGGGTAGAACACCGCCGCGTAGACCGCGAGCACCCCGCTGCCGGCGATGAGGCGCACGGAGCCGTCCTCGATGCGCGCAGCGCGTGCCAAGAAGACCTGGAGGTCGTCGAGGGTTGCTGCGTCGGCGAAGGTGAAGGAGCTGCTCATCGGTGCTCCTAAACTACAACCCATGAGCTCCCCCCTGTCGGGCCTGCTGTCGGCTCTCGATCTCACCGACACCGGGGCGCGCACCTCCGAGGACATCTTCACGGGACCGAGCCAGTGGATGCCGGGCGGCCGCGTGTTCGGGGGCCAGGTGCTCGCCCAGTCGCTCATCGCCGCTGCCCGCACCACCGCATCCGAACGCGTCGTGCACTCGATGCACGGGTACTTCCTGCGTCCGGGCGACGCCGAGCAGCCGATCACCTTCTCTGTCGACCGAATCCACGACGGGCGCTCGTTCTCCACACGGCGCACGCAGGCCTACCAGAAGGGGCTGCCGATCCTGTCGATGATCGCGTCGTTCCAGGACGTCGACGAGGGCCTCGAGCACCAGATCGAGATGCCCGCAGACCTCGCGGATGCGGAGACG
Organism: uncultured Microbacteriaceae bacterium; assembly: GCA_964246985.1. Lineage (GTDB taxonomy): Bacteria > Actinomycetota > Actinomycetes > Actinomycetales > Microbacteriaceae > CAXTSE01. Next base: position 3,398 of record CAXTSE010000020.1, on the reverse strand, counting down.
CTTCCCAGCACCGCCGACATCCTCGCCGGGGTCGACCACCCCGTCGCGCGCTTCTGGGCCACCGAGCGCGCGTTCGACATCCGCCACGTGGAGGCGCCCATCTACCTCCAGGTGGCGGGCGAGAAGGTCGCCCACCAGGCGGTCTGGATGCGCGCCGTCGGCACCCTCCCGGACGACCCGAATCTGCACCGCGCGGCCCTCGCCTATGCGAGCGACCACACGATCCTGGAGCCGATCATGCGCGGACACGGCGTCTCATGGATCACTCCGGGCCTCAAGGCCGCGAGCCTCGACCACGCGATGTGGTGGCACCGCGACGGCCGCGTCGACGAGTGGCTGCTGTACGTGCAGGAGTCGCCGAACGCGATCGGCGGTCGGGGACTGTCGCTGGGCCGCATCTACGACCGGGGCGGGCGGCTGCTCGCGAGCGTGGCGCAGGAGGGCATGGTCCGCGTGCCCGCGGCACCGTGACCGACGGCCCCACAGCGGCCGACCTCCGGCCCGAGGAGCTGGTGGAACGCTACCTGGCAGCTCTCGGTGCCGCCGACGTCGAGAGCATGCTGACGCTCTTCACCCCCGACGCGCGCGTGCACTCGCCGCTCTACGGGGAACGCGCCGCGTCGGACTTCTACCCCGAGCTCTTCGCGGACACCGGGGCCGCCGACCTGACGCTTCTCGGCACGATGGTCGGGACCTCGGCGAGCGGTGCCACACTGGTCTCGTTCCTGTTCCATTTCGACTGGACTCTGCCGAACGGCACAGCCGCCCCGTTCGACGTCGTCGATATCGCGGAGCTGTCCGACGACGGGCGGATCGCGGCGATCCGCATCGTCTACGACACGGTGGACGTCCGCCCCGTCTACGAAGCCGACACCGGCAAGGCCAGCGTGCGGTCGAGCGGTGGCTGACACGCCGGGTCGTTCCACGCTCCCCCTGCTCGCCGTCGGCGTGTCCGTGCTGCTGTGGTCGACGACCTACGTGCTCAGCGCGATCGTGCTCGACGGCAGCTCGCCGGCGGTGCTGTCGGTGCTGCGATTCCTGATCGCCCTCGCCGTGCTCGTACCGATCGCGCTGCGCCGCCGCGGATTCGTCGCCGCGCTCCGCCGGCCTCGCACCATCCTGCTCGGCCTCACCGGGGTGACGATGTACTACTCGCTCGCCAACATCGGGCTGGTGTTCACCTCGGCCGGCACGGCCTCGCTCGCGGCCGCGACGCTGCCCGCGTTCACGGCTCTCGCCGCCGTCGTGATCCTGCGTGAGCGGATCTCGGTGCGCACCGCTCTCGGCCTCGTCATCGCGACGGTCGGCATCGGCCTCGTGGCGGCATCCGGTCTCGGATTCGACGTCGGACTGCTGCTCTGCTCGCTCGGCCTCCTGTCGTACGGCGTCTACACGGCTCTTCTGCGCCGCGACGCGGGCGAGCAGCCGCCGGACGCGATCGTGCTCGCCACCGCGACCGCGATCTGGGGCACGGTGCTGATGCTGCCGTGGCTCGGGTGGGAGGTGCTGGTCGGGCAGGCGGTGCTTCCTGAGACGCCCGCCTCGATCTGGTCGCTGGTGTTCCTCGGCCTCGTGGTCACGGCGCCGACCATGGTGCTCTTCAACTACGGAGCCGAGCGACTGCCGGCCGCCGTGTCGGGCGTCGCGACCGCGGGCATCCCGGCGATGGGCTACGCGTTCGCCCTGCTCTTCGGCGAGCAGTTCAGTGCCGTGAAGGCTCTGGGAGGCGTGATCGCCCTGATCGGGATCGTGATCGCCACGATCGCGACCCCGTCGATCGAGCCCGCACCCGCGGGGGCGACGGTGGTGCCGCATCCAGCCGGCGAGGGTGCCGACGCCGACACCGGTGCCGACGCCGAATCCGGCGAGAGGGTCAGCGACGCTTCGTGAAGACGAGCGGCTCCTCGACGTAGGGCTCCCACGCCTCGCGCAGCTCGTCGGCGATCCGGCTCGGTCGACCCGTGGCCGCCGTGACCATCACCAGCGTGGTCGCCGCCCGCGTGTAGAGCACGCGGGGTTCGACCCCCGCGGGCGAATAGATCTCGTACGAGATCTCGAGACTGGCGCCGCCGATGTAGCCGATCCACAGCTCGATCACGATCGGAGCCCGCATGAACGGAATCGGCGCGAGGTACTCGAGCTCCTGCCGGGCGATCAACGCGATCGTCTCGGAGCCCGGTCCCGCGTTCAGCACGGCCGTGTCGCGTCCGGATCCGTCGTCGGACCGCCAGAACGCCTGGATGCGCGCCTCCTCGAGGATCCGCAGCATCTCGGCGTTGTTGACGTGCGCGTAGGCGTCGAAGTCCGACCACCGCAGCGGAATCTCGAGGGTGATGCGCACGCTAGTTCCTCGTGAGGCGGCGGTGCACCGAGCTGTGCGGCTTGGCCGCGTCGGGGCCGAGACGCTCGATCTTGTTCTGCTCGTACGAGTCGAAGTTGCCCTCGAACCAGTACCACTCGGCCGGGTTCTCGGCGGTGCCCTCGTAGGCGAGGATGTGCGTCGCGATGCGATCGAGGAACCACCGGTCGTGGGTGATGACCACCGCGCAGCCGGGGAACTCGAGCAGCGCGTTCTCGAGGCTCGACAGCGTCTCGATGTCGAGGTCGTTGGTGGGCTCGTCGAGCAGGAGGAGGTTGCCGGCCTGCTTGAGCGTGAGCGCCAGGTTGAGGCGGTTGCGCTCCCCACCGGACAGCACGCCGGCCTTCTTCTGCTGGTCGGGGCCCTTGAAGCCGAACTTCGACACGTACGCGCGCGACGGGATCTCGGTCTTGCCCGCGACGATGATGTCGAGCCCGTCGGACACGACCTCCCACAGCGTCTTGTTGGGGTCGATGCCGCCGCGGTCCTGGTCGACGTAGCTGATCTTGACGGTCTCTCCGACCTTCAGCTCGCCGCCGTCGAGCTGCTCGAGCCCGACGATCGTCTTGAAGAGGGTCGACTTGCCGACGCCGTTGGGGCCGATGACGCCGACGATTCCGTTCGGCGGGAGGGTGAAGCTGAGTCCGTCGATGAGCTCGCGGCCGTCGAAGCCCTTCTCCAGCTTCTTCGCCTCGATGACGACGGCGCCGAGACGCGGGCCGGCGGGGATGACGATCTCCTCGAAGTCGAGCTTGCGCGTGCGCTCGGCCTCGGATGCCATCTCCTCGTAGCGGGCGAGGCGCGCCTTGGACTTGGTCTGGCGTCCCTTCGCGCTCGAGCGCACCCACTCGAGCTCGTCGGCGAGGCGCTTCGCGAGCTTCTGGTCCTTCTTGCCCTGGATGTCGAGGCGCGCGGCCTTCTTCTCGAGGTAGGTCGAGTAGTTGCCCTCGTAGGGGTAGAGGTGGCCGCGGTCGACCTCGGCGATCCACTCGGCGACGTTGTCGAGGAAGTAGCGATCGTGGGTGATGGCGATGACGGC
>CAXTSE010000019.1:0-53300 GCA_964246985.1 uncultured Microbacteriaceae bacterium | reverse complement strand
GGAGGTAGTCGACGACCGCGTCGAGCATCGGCTGCACACCGCGGTTCTTGAACGCCGAACCGCAGAACACCGGGTAGAGCGAGCTCGAGATGGTGAGCTTGCGCACCGCGGCCTTGATCTCGGCCACCGAGAAGTCGGTGTCGCCGTCGAGGTAGCGCTGCAGCAGGTCGTCGTCGGCCTCGGCCACGGTCTCGATGAGGAGGGCGCGGTACTCGTCGGCCTTCTCGACCAGGTCGGCCGGGATGGGCTCGATGTCGTACTTGGCACCGAGCTCGACGTCGCCCTTGGCGTCGCCGCGCCAGGTCAGCGCGTGCATCTCGACCAGGTCGACGACGCCCTCGAAGGACGACTCCGAGCCGATCGGGAGCTGCATGACCAGCGGCTTCGCGCCGAGGCGCTTGATGATCGTGTCGACCGTGTAGTAGAAGTCGGCACCGAGCTTGTCCATCTTGTTGACGAAGCAGATGCGCGGCACGTCGTACTTGTCGGCCTGGCGCCACACCGTCTCGGACTGGGGCTCGACGCCCTCCTTGCCGTCGAACACGGCGACCGCGCCGTCGAGGACGCGCAGGTTGCGCTCGACCTCGACCGTGAAGTCCACGTGTCCGGGGGTGTCGATGATGTTGAGCTGCGTCTTGTTCCAGAAGCAGGTCGTCGCGGCAGACGTGATCGTGATGCCGCGCTCCTGCTCCTGCGCCATCCAGTCCATCGTCGCGGCTCCGTCGTGGACCTCGCCGATCTTGTGGGTGATGCCCGTGTAGAACAGGATGCGCTCGGTGGTGGTGGTCTTGCCGGCATCGATGTGAGCCATGATGCCGAAGTTGCGGACCTTCGTGAGGTCGGTGAGCACGTCCTGTGCCACGGGCAGTTCCTTACGTTAAGAGGCGGATTCGGTGGTCGAGCCTGTCGAGACCAGAACGATCTCGACAGGCTCGATCAACGTTGATTACCAGCGGTAGTGCGCGAAGGCCTTGTTCGACTCGGCCATCTTGTGGGTGTCCTCGCGGCGCTTGACCGCGGCACCCAGGCCGTTCGAGGCATCCAGGATCTCGTTTTGCAGACGCTCGGTCATGGTCTTCTCACGACGCGACTTGGCGTACGAGGTCAGCCACCGCAGCGCCAGCGTGTTGGCGCGGTGCGGCTTGACCTCGACGGGCACCTGGTAGGTCGAGCCGCCGACGCGGCGGCTCTTGACCTCGAGGGTCGGGCGCACGTTGTCGAGCGCCTTCTTGAGCACCTGCACGGCATCCGTGCCCGACTTCTGGGCGACGCCCTCGAGTGCACCGTAGACGATGCGCTCGGCGAGGCCCTTCTTGCCGTCGAGGAGGATCTTGTTGACGAGCTGGCTCACGATGGGGGCCGCGTACACCGGATCGGCGACGACGGGGCGCTTCGGAGCGGGTCCTTTACGAGGCATTACTTCTTATCCATCTTCGCGCCATAGCGGCTGCGAGCCTGCTTGCGGTTCTTGACCGCCTGGGTGTCGAGGGCGCCGCGCACGATCTTGTAGCGCACGCCGGGGAGGTCCTTCACGCGGCCGCCGCGCACGAGCACCATGGAGTGCTCCTGCAGGTTGTGGCCCTCGCCGGGGATGTAGGCGGTGACCTCGGTGCCGTTGGACAGCTTGACGCGGGCCACCTTGCGGAGGGCCGAGTTCGGCTTCTTCGGGGTGGTGGTGTACACGCGGGTGCACACGCCGCGCTGCTGCGGGTTGGCCTTGAGCGCGGGCGCCTTGGTCTTGACGACCTTCGGCGTCCGGCCCTTGCGGACCAGCTGCTGGATTGTGGGCATTCGGAATTGCTCCTGAGCTTCGTGATGTTGTGGTGCTGGCTGCACGGTGACAGCGACGGACGTGACTGCTCCATCGAGATCCACCCTCGCGCCGAAGCCGGTGCGGGACTGCCGGTGGATATGCCGTGGGGGCGCCCCTTCAGACGACTGAAGGCGATTCCCGTGATGATGCGCGCCAAGGCGCACACCCGCTCTACTGTACACGCAACACTCCGTCATGTCAGGCCTCGGGCGGGCATGACTCCGCCCCGGCGCTCGTTGGGCAGGCGCCGGGGCGGAGGGTGTGTGCGCAGACGCGTCTAGGGCGTCGGCGTGCCGGTGGGGGTGGGCGACGGCGTCGCGCCGTCCTCGTCCTCCGGTGCGTCGGTCTCGACCGGGGCCACCACGGGGGTGTCCATGATCTTCACCTGGGTGCTGACCGGGGTCGGGTCGCCGACGAGGCCGTCCGTCACCGCGTAGATGAATCCGCCCACGCGGGCGCTGTATCCGCCGGTGAGCGGGTCGACGTCGGTCTCGATCTTCGAGACCAGGAACAGCCGGCTCCCCGTCTGAAGGCCCTGGACGAAGTTCAGGATCGAGTCGTAGCCACCCACGAGCTCCACGGCCACCGGGATGGCGACGAAGTTCGCCGATGTGATCAGCGGGTTGGTGACGATCGCCGGGTCGCTCGGAGCGATCGGCGCGGCAGCAGCCGCATCGGTCGCGGCCGCAGCGTCGCCCTCTTCCTCCGCCGGAGCGGCAGCTGCCGGGTCGACGACGGCGACGGCAGGCGTGTAGGCGGCCGGGTTGTCGACCGAGAGCGCCGTGATCTGCACGCCGGTCGCGATAGCCAGAGCGTTCAGGCCGTCGATGTAGGCGGAGCTGTCGACCTCGGCCGGAAGTGATCCGCGGAGCTCGTCGAGCGTGCCGGTGAGCGCGGGCAGATCCTCTGCCTGCGCCTTGAGCTCCGCGACTGCTGCCATCGTGGCGGCTGCCTGCGAGTCAGCCTCCGCGCGGGCTGTGTCGGCGAGCGCTGCGGCCGCGAACTGCGGCTGTGCGATGAGGAACCACCCGATGACCGGGATCAGGACCATGGCCAGGATGGACGCGAGGCTGATGATGCGGTGCTTCTGCATGATCAGTTCCCCCCTTCGGTCGTCGCACCGGCGGCCTCGGCCGCCGCAGCTTCACGCTCGGCGACGGTCGCCGGGTCGTAGCGGAGCGAGAACGCGTCCGCGTTGATGTGCATCGACACCTGGGACGTGTAGCCGTCCGCGTCGAGCTTGACCGAGCCGGGTGTGGCGTCCACGAAGCCCGGCAGCGTCGCGAGCCCGCGGAGCCAGTCCGGGATGCTGGGCAGCGTCGCGCTCTTGGCCGTGAACTGCAGCGTGGCGACCCGAGCTCCCTGCAGGGGGCCGGTCGGCTGGTCGTAGGCGGTCATCGGCGTCGCCGAGTCGACCGTCAGGGAGGTCAGGGTGACACCGGCCGGCAGTGTCGCCTGAAGGGAGACGAGGTAGTCCCGCCACGCGATCTCGGTCGAGGCGCCGACCTGCTGGCCTGCCTTGATCGTGTCGATGGTCTGGAGTACCTGCGTGACCTCCGAGTACGTCGCCTGCTCGAGCACGAGTGCGTCGCGATTCGCCGACGCGGTTGCGAGCTGCACCCCGGCCGCCGTGGAGAATGCGACGCTGCCGAGGCATCCCGCAGCGACCGCGATCGCGACGAAGAGCACGCCGACGCGCAATCCGCGGCGGGTCTTGAGCTGGGTGCGCTTGAGGATGATCTCGGGCGGGAGGAGGTTGGCGCGAGGCGCCCCGCCGACCACCAGGGCGGCGCCCTTTCCGGGGCTGCCTCCTGACTTCTTCGGCGGCGAGATGGTCATTCCGAAGATCTTGCGGGGCTCCTCGACCGGCGCCTCGGGGGCGCGGGTCGTCGTGTCGACGCTCATGCTCGGCTCCCCACGGCGAGGCCGACGGCGACGGACTGCGAGTCCGACCATCCCTGGGCGACGGTCTTGGCGAGCGTGATCCGGTTGCCCGGCTCCGCGTCGGTGACGGGCAGGCGGGTCAGCTCGGCGAACGCCTCGCGGATGCCGGGCATGTCGCCGCCTCCGCCGTTCAGCACGATGCGCTGCACAGGCGAGTCGGGGTTGCTGCTCGCGAAGTAGCTGATCGTGTTGCGCACGCTCATCATGAGCTCGGTGGTCGCGCCGAGGATCGTCTCGGCCAGCGGCTTGACCTCGGGCGTCACCGGGCGGTTCAGCACGCCGACGGCGCGCTTGACGCGCTCCGCCTCGCCGAACGGGATGTCGTGGCGGGCCACGAGCGCGTCGGTGATGTCCTGGCCGCCGGAGGGGATGACGCGCATGAAGTGCGGCACCCCGTTCTCGGCGAGCACGACGTAGGTGGTGGACGCGCCGATGTCGACGAGGGCGGTCATGCCGGTCTTCGCGCTGCCGAGCAGCAGGCGGGTGAGCGCGAACGGGATGAGGTCGACCTCCGCGACGTGCAGCCCCGCTGCCTCCGCAGCCTCGACGTTGCCGAGGACGGCGTCGCGGATGGCGGCCACGAGCAGGCCGTGGATCATCGGACCCTGATCGGTCTGCTCGGTCGAGACCGGGTAGAAGTCGAGGAGCGCGTCGGCGACGGGCACCGGCAGCAGGTCCTGGACCTGGAAGGGCAGCTGCTCGCGGATCTGCGAGAGGGGCTGCTGGCGCACCACGTGGTCACGGGCCAGGATGCGGCTGTTGCCCATTCCGAGCACGACGTCCTTGGTGCCGAACTTGGCCTGAGCCCACAGGAGCTTGAGCCCGGCGACGACTGCGTCGCGGTCGACCACCTCCCCCTTGGCGACCGATCCCAGCGGGATGGCCACCTCGTGGTACTTCACCAGCGTCGGACGTGCCTTTGCTGGATCCTTCACCTCCGCGGCGCGCAGTACGCCGTTTCCGATGTCGAGACCGACTATGCGACTCATGACTTCTTCCCCATTTCGTTGCCCAACGATGTGTGTTGCGTGTAGGTGGTGCGTGTTCAGGCCACGCTGACGGCCTCGAGGTACCCGCCGGCGAGGTACTCCCCGGCGAACACCCCCAGCCACGCGCCCAGGATCATCCACGGTCCGAAGGGGATCGCGGTCTTGCGGCCCGCGCGGCGCGCGAGCATCAGGACGAGGCCGAAGACCCCGCCGAACAGGAAGGCCGCGAACGCGCCCACCAGGAGGTTTCCCCAGCCGAGGAAACCGAGATAGAGGCCGAGCACGGCGGCGAGCTTGACATCGCCCATGCCCATCCCGCCCGAGACGAGCGCGAGGATCAGGTAGAGGAGGAACAGCCCCGCTCCCCCGACGCCGGCACCGATGAGGGCCTGGACGTCGCCGCGCACGATCGCCGCCGCCGCGAGCAGCACGATTCCGACGGCGAGCGCCGGCAGGACGAGCGCGTTCGGCAGGCGCTTCGTGTCGAGATCGATCAGAGCGAGCGCGATGGTCATGGCGGTCAGCACCAGGAAGGCGACCAGCTCGACGCCTGCGGCGACCGCTTCGGATGCCGTGCCGGCGTCCACGACCGCTCCCCCGAAGCGCGCGGTGACGGCGAGGAACGCGACCGCCGTGCCCGCCTCGACCAGCGGATAGCGCGCCGAGATCGGCTCCGCGCATCCGCGGCATCTCCCGCGCAACGCGAGCCACGAGATCAACGGGACGTTGTCGCGCTTGCGGATCGCGGTACCGCAGTTCGGGCAGGCCGAGTCCGGCGTCAGCGACTTGCCGGCCGGGACGCGGTAGATCACGACGTTCAGGAACGATCCGATCGCGAGACCCAGGAGGCCGGCGAAGACGAGCAGCAGCACGAGTCCGGCGGTCACGAGGCTGCCCCGCTGGCCTTGAACGCGGCCGGCACGGTCGCCGTCTGAGTGACCCCGTAGGTGGTCGACGTCGGAGTCAGGAACTTCGGTGGCGCCACGTTGCGGAAGCGGGTGTCGTACGCGTAGTCCTTCGTGTATCCGTTGCCGTCGGCGGTTCCCACGGATCCGCGGAACCTCTGCGCGATGGCGCCGAACAGCGTGAGGGTGCCTCGGCCGCCGCGCAGATAGTTCTGCACCTGGAAGGTGTGGGCCACGGACAGGAGCGCGGCGTCGATCTTCCGATCGTCGGCGTCGATCATGGAGGTCCAGGCGTTCGGCGTGCTGCCGGAGAAGCCGGTGACGCGCACCGGGTTCCACACGAAGATGGCGTTCTGGCCGACGAGGCCGAGCACGTCGATGGCGCGGTCACGGTAGGTCAGGTCGCCGACGACGTAGATGAAGTTGTCGCTGGCGATCGTGAGCTGCCCGCCCATCTTGCCCTTGACGTACACGTCTCCCGCACGGCAGTCGTAGTGCTTGTACGAAGAGGCGACCTGCGTTCCGGTGTACGGGACCGTCTCGGTGCCCGAGCCGTTGACGTAGGGATAGCTGACCACCGTCGTCGCGCCGTTCTTGAATGCCCAGCCCGCGGGGACGGGCGCATCCTTGCCGCCCACCGAGACCGTCGTGGCCGCGGTGCAGGTGAAGTTCGCGGGCAGGCTGTTGTCGGCGGGAGAGTTCGCGTCGGTCGCGGATCCGACCGCGGGCACGGCCTGCACGTAGATCAGGTTGCGCTCGATCACGTTGATGAGGGCGCCGTTCTTGCCACCGAGCTGGCCGTCGGCGGTGCCCGGCGTCCCGCACTGGGCGGGGTTAGTGGCCCCGGCCTTCGTGGCGGCGACGTTCGTGAACTTCGTCCACGGCGAGATGACGCGCATCTTCGGGGTGCTGCCCGACATCTCGAATGTGATCGTCGTCGGCCCCGTGTAGAGGCAGCCGGGACGAGGGACGTCGGCCGCGATGTCGTTGCGCGTCTCGCGCTTCAGCTCCGTGTTGGTCGGCGGCATCTCGATGCGCGGACCGTAGACGGGGTTGCCGCCGTCGAAGCCCGGGGCGTCGCATCCGCTCGCGGTCTTGAAGATCGGGGTGGTGGTGCTGGCCGAGATGACGCTCTTCTCGAATGTGGACTCGCAGATGAGCAGACGGTCGTTGGTGCGGACCGGTCCGCGAAGGACGTCGTTCTTGCCGAACTGGATGGTGCCGCAGGTGCCGTCGTTGCGCGCGTCGGACCCGTAGGCGTACTTCTCACAGTTGGCGAGCGCCGACGCCGAATTGGCGGAGTACGCAGGATCCGATGACTCGAAGTTCGTGAACCACAGGTAGTCGATGAAGCCGTCCTGCTTCATATCGGCGACGATCGACCGGGTGACGTTTGCGACCCGGCCCGTGACGCGCACGTGCAGAACGCCCTTGTCCTGGTACTCGCTGTTGTCGATCTCGTAGCGGAAGTCGGCCCCCGACTTCGTCGGGTTGCCGCCCGCGTCGGGCTCGCCGGGAATGCTCGCCCACGTGCCCGACGTCCCGATGCCGAAGGCCGGGTTCGCGTTCGCGCCGGTCGGGAGGCTGAGCGTTCCGGTGCTCGTCGAGCTGAACGGGGCCGCAGGATTTCCGAACTTCTGGTAGTTGGAGTCGTTGGCGAGGCGGCTCTGGTACTCCTCGACGCCCGCGTAGGCCGCGGCGAGCGCACCGTTGAAGTCCTCGTCGGTGTTGGTCTTGATGACGCCGTTCGTCGCGACCGACATGGAGCCGGCGACCAGCATCAGCATGACGAGGCCGAGGCCGAAGACCGTGGGGAGTGCCATGCCGCTGTCGGAGCGAAGCGAGCGTGCGAGCCGCAGGAGCGATGTCATTCTGTCTTTTCCAATCCCAGGTTGCTCAGCACGACCGTGTTGCTGATGGTCACCGGAGCGGTCTTCGCGCCCGTCGCCTGTGCGCGGACAGTGATCTTGATCGACGAGACGAGGGGCAGCTGCGTGGTCGTCAGCGCCGCCGCTCCGATCGCGATGGGAGCGCCGTTGGCGTCGTAGTAGGTGAACAGCTGGCGGGCGAGCTGCTCGGAGGCGGTGCCGGTCGGCAGCAGGAGCCCCGTGCCGAAGTAGCGCGTGGCGGCGCCGGCGCACGGGAAGGTCCAGAAGCCGTCGACGGCGACTCCCGAGCACCGCACCTCCTTGAGGCGCTGCGCATCGATCGTGTACGTCACCTGAGACGGAGCCGGGTCCGTCGCCGAGGTGTTCGACAGGGTGTAGATGGTGAGCGAGCTGCGATCCCCGGCCTTGACCGCCGACAGGGGCGGAGCATTCTTCACGGCGATCTCCGTCGCGACCCGGATCGTCGACGATAGCTGGATCGCGGTGTTGGATGCGACGCCGTTCGAGTTGCTCGTCTGATTCGCCGCGGACGTGATCTTGGTCGTCTGGACGAACATCGTGCCGACCATGACCATGATCAGAAGGCTCAGCATGGCGCTGACGAGGATCTCGGTGAGCGAGAGCCCGGCCTGGTCGTCGCGGATGCGGCGCAGGGCGCGCTGGAGGCGGATCACGGCTTCGCCTGACGGGGATCGAGCGTGATGACGCTGCCGGCGACCGTGCCGCCGCCCAGGACGTTGGTCAGGAGTCCGCCCGCGACGCCGTCGACGATGGTGACGACGCCTCCGACGACGGTGATGTTCGCCGCGATCGGGGTGGTGGTGGACCCGGCGGTCGTGCCCGCGTACAGGATCCACGTGCCGTACGGCAGTGCGAACGTCTGCGTGGAGTTCTTCGTGAACTGCGCGAACGTCAGCTTGTAGCCCCCTACCGCCGTCGCGGCGGCGCATCCGGGGTTGCCGTCCCCCGGCGCGTTCTGCGCGACGGCCGTGATGTACGGATCGCTGTTGCCGAGCAACCCGACACCGGGGACCTTGACGTCGACGACGCCCATGGGCACGGGGAGGTTGCCGGATGCGCCGGGCGTGACGGCTACGGCTCCCGCGCGCACCGCATCCTGCTTCGTCGCGTTGGCCGCCCAGTTGTCGGGGTCGACCGCGGCGCAGGCGGAGGGCATGCCGGCGATCGCCTGGTAGCCCTTGGGCCAGGGGAACAGGGCGCGGGTTCCGGCTGCGGTCTCGGTGAGCTCGGTCAGCTGACCGGAGTAGGTGACCGTGAGGTTGGTGGGCAGCTTGACCGGCTTGGGCGAGTTCGCGGCGTACTTCATCGTGAAGGTGCCTGCCTGGTCGTACTGCAGCGGGACGCTCGTGGCATTGCCCGCGGCGACCTGGATGGGCGACGTCGTCGAGCTCTGGTGCTTCGTGTCGACGTAGCCGGTCTTGGAGATGGTGAGGTTGTAGTCGCCCGGCGGCACCTTGAGCACGTAGGTGCAGCCGTCGGCGTCCGTCGGGTCGATCGACCCGGAGATGCCGGCGCCGCCGCTCGTCTTGGTCGCCGTCACCGCGATGCCTGGAGCGCCGATGCCGTCGACGTCGATGACCGACACGAGGATGGTGCCGTAGGCGGGGTCGTTGATGCGGGACGTGGGCGCGAGCGCGGAGTCGGCGCGCACCGGGTTCGTCAGGTACATGCCCGCCCAGGTGACCGTGACGTTGACCCTCTTGTACTGCAGGGTGCCGCCGCCGGTGCCGCAGCTGGCTGTGCCGCCGTTCGCCGAGACCCAGCCGACCGAGGTGTCGACGGTGTAGGCGACTCCATCGATCGTGGTGGTCGTGGTGCCGCCGTAGACCTTGAACGCGTCCTTCTGCGACTGGACCCGGTCGATCTCGGCGGCGGCCAGGTTGCTGGCTGTCTCGCGGTGACTGGAGTCGCTCGTGAGCCGGGTCATGGTGGCCATCGAGTAGGCCATCCCGACCGCGATGATCGCGAAGATCGTGAAGGCCGCGATGACCTCGACGAGTCCGAGGCCCGCGTCATCCCGCGCGATACGGGCACGCAGCTGGCGGATGGACACCGGGGGCTCCTCGGGATGATGTGCAGGCGGGTGGGTGGTGCTGCTGGCGATGCTGTGGTGCGGGTGCGGGTGCTGGTGCTGCTGTGGTGCTGAACCGCGTGTGCCGGTGGGGGCCTCAGTCGCCTGAGACCCCCACCGGACGTGGTGCATGCCTTACGGCGTGGCGCAGGCGCCCTTCTTGACGTTGCCCTCGGCGCGGACGCTGAACAGGTCACCCGTCGCGCTGCCGCCGACGCGGTAGGTCGTCAGGCAGAAGTTCTCCTTGGGGTTGACGCCCGTGAAGCTGATCGCGGTCACGTCGGTGCTGGCGCCGGCGTAGCCGTAGGTCTTCAGGTCGGCTGCCGCGACGGTGGTGGCGGTCGGGTTGGCCGTGCCGTACGCGATGACAGCGGTCTTGGCGTTGGTCAGGTCGGCCTGGGCGGCGGAGTCCTTGGCGGAGTTCTGGACGCCGAGGTAGATCGGGATGGCGATGGCGGCGAGGATGCCGATGATGATGACGACGACGAGAAGCTCGATGAGCGAGAAGCCCTCGTCCTTCTTGAGGCCGGCCATACGACGCTCGAGCGCCGACTTGATGCGGGTCATGATGGTTGTCCTTTGTGTGAAGTGATTGGATTCGTGAGTTCCGCCCCCCAAAGGACTCGACCCGACGTGACGAATCTAGGGACTGCGCACAGGGGGCAGAATCCCTCGTGCGGGGGGTTTTACCCCTGGTCATGGCCCCAATTCGCGGGGAGAAAGAACAGCCGTGTAACGCTCGATGACGCACGACAGCGGCCGACCCCGGCAAGGGTCGACCGCTGTCGCTGCAGCTGCTGCGCGAGTGCCTGCCTCAGCCTCCGTTGACTGCCGTGGCGATGTTGAAGATCGGCAGGTAGAGGGCGACGATCATGCCGCCGACGACGACGCCGAGGAAGGCGATCAGCAGCGGCTCGATGAGCGACGTGAGCGCCTCGGTCATAGCCTCGACCTCGGTGTCGTAGAAGTCGGCGATCTTGACGAGCATGGTGTCGAGCGAGCCCGAGTCCTCGCCGACGGCCATCATCTGCACCACCATGGGCGGGAAGACGGGCTCCTGCGCCAGCGGCCCGGCGATCGACTGTCCCTGCCGGACGGAGTCAGAGATGCGGGCGGTCGCCTGCTCGATGACGTAGTTTCCCGACGTCTGCCCGACGATCGCGAGCGAGGTCAGGATCGGCACGCCTCCGCTGATCATGTTGGCGAAGTTGCGGCAGAAGCGAGCCACGGCGATCTTCTGCGTGAGCTTGCCGAAGACCGGTGCCTTGAGCTTCAGCGGGTCGACGAACTTGCGGAAGCCGACGGTGTTCTTGTACTTGCGGTTGAGGATGCCGCCGGTGACGATCAGCACGATGAGGATCGGCGTGATCCAGGGCATGTTCTCTGAGATCACGACGAGCGCCTGCGTCGGGCCGGGCAGCTCGCTGCCGAGTCCCTCGAACATCTTCTGGAAGACGGGCACGATGAAGACGAGCATCAGGATCACGGCGACGAACGACATCAGAAGGACCATGACCGGGTAGGTCATGGCCGACTTGATGGCGGCCCGCATCTTGGATTCCTTCTCGTAGTTCACGGCGAGCGACTCGAGCGCGCCCTCGAGGAATCCGCCGGTCTCGCCCGCTGCGATCATGTTGATCATCAGAGGCGGGAAGTCGAGCGGGTGCTTCGCGAAGGCGCTCGAGAGCGACCCTCCCGTCTCGACGTCGAGGGTGACCTGCTTGAGGATCCCGGCGAGCTTCTTGTTCTCGGTCTGCGTGGAGAGGATCGACAGGGCCTTCAGCAGGGACAGGCCCGCGCTGATCATGGTCGCCATCTGGCGGCTCATGATGGCGAGGTCCTTGAGGCCGACGCCCTTCTCGAAACCGGGGATCTTGATCTCGGCCTGAAGGCCGGTGCCCCCCTCCTTGACGCTCACCGGGGTGAGGCCGAGGGCGCGCACCTTGCTCTGCGCGGCCTGCTCGTTGGGCGCGTCGACCGTCCCCTTGATGGTCTTGCCCGCGCCGCTGCGGCTCGTGTAGTTGAACGTCTTGTTCGGGCTGGCAGTGGCTGTCGACATCAGTGCTTCCTCGCGGGCTCGGCGAACGCGTTCTCGAAGCTGGCGCTTCCGGTGGCCTCGGTGCGGCGGATGAGCCGCTCGAGGGAGTCGAGGTCCTGCGCCTTCTCGACGGCGGCCTCACGGGTGATCTCGCCCTCGTTGACCAGGTCGGCGAGGTGCTGATCCATCGTGTGCATGCCCTGCGCACGGCCGGCCTGCATGGACGACGTGATCTGGTGGCCCTTCCCCTCGCGCACCAGGTTGGCGATGGCGGGGGTCGTGATCAGGATCTCGGTCGCGATCGTGCGGCCCGATCCGGATGCCTTGGGCACCAGCGTCTGCGACACGACGCCCTGCAGGGTGGCCGCCAGCTGGGTGCGGATCTGGTCCTGCTGGTGCGACGGATAGACGTCGATGATGCGGTCGATCGTCTGTGCCGCGTTCTGCGTGTGCAGGGTCGCGAAGACGAGGTGACCGGTCTCGGCGGCGGTGAGGGCCACCGAGATCGTCTCGAGGTCGCGCATCTCGCCGATCAGGATCACATCCGGGTCCTGTCGCAGCACGTGCTTGAGGGCGGCGGTGAAGCTCAGCGTGTCGGCGCCCACCTCGCGCTGGTTGATCAGCGACTTCTTGTTGGTGTGCACGTACTCGATGGGGTCCTCGACGGTCACGATGTGGTCGTGGCGCGTGCGGTTGACCAGGTCGATGAGGGCGGCCAGCGTGGTCGACTTTCCCGAGCCGGTCGGTCCGGTGACGAGCACCAGACCACGCGGCAGGGTCGCGAACTGCGCGACAGCCGGCGGCAGGCCGAGCTCCTCGAGGTTGCGGATGTTGGTGGAGATGATGCGGAAGGCCGCACCCGAGGCGCCGCGCTGCTGGTAGCAGTTGGCACGGAATCGCGTTCCGCCGGGGAGGGCGTACGCGAAGTCCATCTCGTGGATCTCGTCGAAGCGCTCGACCTGCTGCTCGGTCATCAGGCCGCGGACGGCACGCGAGACGTGCTCGGCTGACCAGACGCCGGCGCCGGGCACCGGACGCAGCTTGCCGTCGACGCGGAGCATCGGGATCGAGTTGGCGGTGACGTGGAGGTCGGATGCCCCGTTGAAGAGCACCTGCTCGAGGGCGCTCAGGATGTCGCCGTCGGCGATGAGGTCGCCGGAGCGCACCAGGGCACCCGAGTCGGACGGCGCGGGGGTCACACCGGGCGGCGGTGCGGCCGCGTAGGTGACGGGTGCCGGAGCCGCAGCGGCCGGGGCCGGCTGCGGAGCGGGCGCCGGGGGCGCGGGCATGACGGTCGGAGCCTGGGCGGCCGGGACGGGAGCGGGCGCGGGAGCCGGTGCGGCGGCGACCGGCGCGGGCGCCGGCACGGTCGGAGCCGGTGCGACCGCGACCGGCGCGGGAACGGCGGGCGGCGCGGCAGCAGGTGCCGCGGCGACGGGCGGAGCCGCGACCGGTGCTGCTGCGGGCGGCGCCTGCTGGACGGGCGGCGCGGCGGCGGGCGCTGCCGGAGTGGACGCCACGGGAACGGGAGCGGACGCCGCCGGAGCAGGCGCGGGCGCGGCCTGCGAGACAGGTGCCGGAGCGGTGGTGGGCGCGGCGACAGCCGGCGCGGCGGCAGGCGCGGGTGCGACAGGTCCGGCGAACGGGTCGCTGGCGACGGGCGCGGCGACCGCGGGAGCCGGCGCCACGGGGGCAGGCGACGTCGCGACGAACGGCACGCCGGGCAGCGGCGAGGCGGCCGGGTTGGCCGGACGCACAGCGGGTGCCGCGGCGGGTGCCGCAGCCGGGGGCGCAGCCGGAGCCGCAGCTGCGGGCGGAGCGGAGACCGGAGCGGGCGCAGCGGCAGCCGGTGCCTGAGAAGGAGCAGCAGCAGGCGGGGCGGCGACGGGCGCGGCGGCAGCCGGGGCCGGGGCCGCAGCAGGCGGAGCCTGGACGGGCACGAACGCCGGAGCCGGCGCGGCCGCGGGCGCGGCGGCGGCAGGTGAGGGCACCGGGCCGGTGTCGAAGGACGGCGCCGGCAGGTTGGCGAACGGCGACGCGGGCGCGGCCGGAGCGGCCGGAGCCTGGGGCGCGGGCGGAGCCGCGGCTGCGGGCGTGTAGGGCGAGGCGGTGGCGGGCACGATCTGCGGGCCGGCGGCCGCGGGAGCCGGCAGGTGCTCCGAGAGGTCGTAGACCGGCGCGGACGGGGCGGCGGGCGCGACGGCCACCTGAGGCGCGAAGTGCGTCTCGGTGAAGCCTCCCGGCACGTAGCCGGGCGTCAGGCCGGAGCCCATCTGACCGGCCTCGCCGAAGCGACCGATCTTCTCGTCCTCGTCGATGACCGGAATCTCCCACGCAGGCTTCTGCGGATTGGCCATGCTCTCGTCCCCCATTGTGTTCTCCCCCCTACGCGACGACGCGCAGGACCTCTTCGATAGAGGTCTGACCGCGGGCGACCTTCGCCCAGCCGTCCTGACGCAGCGTCAACATTCCTTCCGCGATCGCGACGCGCGCGATCTCGGCGCTCGAGGCGTGAGCCACGGCGAGACGTTCGATCTCCTCCGAGACGTGCATGACCTCGTGCAGCGCGAGACGGCTGCGGTAGCCCGTCCCGCTGCAGCTGGTGCATCCCACAGGGCGCGGGAGCACCGTCCCGTACTGCTCGTACGGGAAGTCCACTCGCGCGAGCTGGTCGACCGTGTGCTCGAACGGCTCCGCGCAGCGCTCGCAGAGCTTGCGGGCGAGTCGCTGGGCGACCACCGACTCCAGAGCTGACCCGACCAGGAAGGGCTCGATGCCCATCTCGGTGAGACGGGTGACGGCGCTCGGCGCGTCGTTGGTGTGCAGGGTCGAGAGCACGAGGTGGCCGGTGAGCGACGCCTCGATGGCGATCTGCGCCGTCTCGCGGTCTCGGATCTCACCGAGCAGCACGACGTCGGGGTCGGATCGCAGGATCGACCGCAGCGCGCTCGCGAAGGTGAGGCCCGCCTTCGGGTTGACCTGCACCTGGTTGATGCCGGCCATCCGGTACTCCACCGGGTCCTCGACCGTGATGACGTTGATCTCGGGACGCGCGACGGTGTGCAGCGTCGTGTAGAGCGTGGTCGACTTGCCGGATCCGGTGGGCCCCGTGACGAGGATCATGCCGTGCGGCTTGTGGTAGCTCTTCTCGTAGACCTTGAAGTTGCGCTCGAGCATGTTGAGATCCTCGATCTTGCGCGTCGTCGCCGAGCTGTCGAGGATACGCATGACGACCTTCTCACCGTGCACGGTGGGGAGCGTCGCCACACGGAGGTCGATGCGCTTGCCGCCATGCACGACCGACATGCGGCCGTCCTGCGGGCGGCGGCGCTCGGCGATGTCGATGTCGCTCATGATCTTGAGGCGCGAGATGACGCCGTTCTGGATGCTCTTCGGGGCGCTCTGCATCTCGTGCAGCACGCCGTCGATGCGGTAGCGGACGTTGAGCTGGCGCTCGCCGGGCTCGATGTGGATGTCGGATGCGGCATCCTGGATCGCCTGCGAGATCAGCAGGTTCACGAAGCGCACGATCGGCGCCTCGTCCTCGGGGTCCTGCATGGCGCCGAGCGGGGCGAGGTCGGTGCCGGTGGAGGTGGACTCCTCCTCGAAGACCTGCGTGAGGCTGGTCATCTCGTCGTCGGCGCGGTGGTAGCGGTCGATCGCGGCGATGAGGTCGGACCGCTCGGCGACGACGACCGAGACCCGGAGGCCCGTGGTGGCACGCACATCGTCGAGGGCGAAGACGTTGCCGGGGTCGACCATGGCGACGGTCAGCTGGTCGCCCAGGACGTACACCGGAAGGATCTCGTGACGACGGCACATCGCCGGCGGCACCATGGCGACGGCGTTGACGTCGACCGGGTACTCGAGCAGCTCGATGAAGGGGAGCTTGGCGTACTGGGCGCGGGCAGCGGCGACGACGGCGGGGCTGAGGTGCTCGCTCGCGATCAGCTCCTTGATCCACTGCTCGTCCCGCTGAGGGTCGCCGGTCATGCGGTCGAGGGCCTCGATGGGCACAGCTCCACGCAGAATGAGGATTTCAGCGAGCGACGTCATCTGACGGCTCCTTTCTGCGCGAAGGGGGACGCGCTGAGCGGCGTTCGATACGGCACAGGACCGTGTGCCCCCCAGCACTTAGTGACGCTATGCCCCACGGGTCACGCCGGTAAGACCCGCAATAGGGGGCCGACGGCGGTTTGCACCCGTATCAGGGGGTCAGTGCGGTATGAGTTCCGACACTCAGCGGTGGGAGGCTCGCCAGCGCAGCTCGCGCAGGGCGAACCAGGTCGCCACCACGGCCACGGCCGCGAGCACCGCGGCCGCGAGCACGAACGGGCTCAGCACCTGCTGCGCCAGCAGTCCGAGGCCCCAGGGCAGCGCGACCACCAGATACGCCAGATAGACGGATGCGGCGGCGCCGACCGCGCCCAGCACCGGCAGGCTGCTGCGCGACGTGCCGCTCAGCACCAGCCAGACGAGGACTCCAGCCACCGCGAACGCGAGCACCGCGTAGTACGGACCGACGCCCTCGGGCACCGGGTCACGGTCGAGCACGATCGCGATCACGCCGTCGACGGCGAAGACGACAGCCGCCCAGAAGACGGTGACGTAGAGCGCGACGAGCCGCTCAGGCCGACGTCGACCGCTCATGCTCTGCTCGCCTCTCGGCCTGCTCCCGCTCGAATTCGGAGCGGGCCTCGCGGTTCTTGACCGTGAGGCGACGGCCGCGGGCGGCGATGCCGAGTCCGACCCAGATGGACACCTCGCGGGCGACGATGCCCGCGACGATGATGGCAGGGAAGGTGGCGATGGACACGAAGTCGTTGCCCTCGCCGCCGCCGAACAGGCCGGAGCTCAAGAAGAGCAGGATGCCGATGGAGCCGAAGTAGACGGCGAACGCGACGACCAGGCTCCCGAGGACGTGCGCCCACCATCCGGCTCGGTTCAGCACCAGCACCACCAGCACGAACGCGATGAGGAAGAGCACGACCGGCACCAGGTAGGCGGCGCTCGTCAGGAAGCTGGTCATGGCCGACCCCAGGACGTTGCCGGGCACGCGGAAGGAGGTCACCGCGGCCACCGCAGCCGCGTAGACAACAGCGAAGACCGCGGCGCCGAGCACCGCGAGGAGGGTGCCGATGCCGCGGTTGCCGCGCGCACGCGGGGGGACCGGGGTCGACACGTAGACGATGTTCGGGGCGGGCGCGGCTGCCGGGGCGGCGACAGGCGCCACCGTCTCGACCGGCTGCACGGGCGCAGTCTGGTGGACCTCGACGGGCTCGGCCGCCGACGGCTCGCCGGTCGGCGGGGCGGGCTGGCTCACCGGCTCACGATCGTAGGTCTCGACGTGGTCGACGACCGGACCGCGGTCGAACGAGTCGCCCGGCTCGACCAGCGGAGCGGGGGCGGGCTCGACGCGCGGCTCCTCGCGCGCGACGTCGGCGGGGGTGGGATCGGCCGGTGTCACGTCGCCGGTCTTGTTCGCGTCGCTCATGGGGGCTCCTTCGCGTGAGACTGCCAGCCTAGCGAGAACGCTCAGCTGAACGTGGGGGGTAGATACGCCAGCTGCGCCTGGAATATGCCTCGGTCCCGGCTGACGACCTGCGCCCGGCCCGGCACCGCCTGCACGGGCTTGACCTTGCCGATGAGGGCGCCCTCCTCCGGGTTGCCGCTGAGCAGGATGCCGGTGGCCCCGGTGTCAGTCATCTGCTGGATGATCTGGTCGGAATACGAGCCGCGCGACGCACCACCAGCGCGGCGGGCGATGACGAGGTGGAGCCCGAGATCCGACGCCTGCGAGAGGAAGGGCGCCAGCGGAGAGAGCGGGTTGCCGCTCGACGTCGCCACCAGGTCATAGTCGTCGACGAGGATGAAGCCCTCGGCGCCCGTCCACCACGACCGGTTGCGCAGCTGCTCGGCGGTGACATCCGCACCGGGGATGCGCCCCTTGAACAGGTCGGCCAGCTCCTGGATGCCGCCCGCCGCCATGTCGCGGTTGCTGAGCGTCGAGACGAGGTAGTCGTCGGGGATCTCGCCGAGCAGCGCGCGCTTGTAGTCGACGAGGAAGATCTTCGCTTCTTTCGGGCCGTAGAGACGCATGATCTCGCTGGCGAAGCCGCGCAGCATCGAGGTCTTGCCCGAGTCGGCGTCGCCGTACAGGTAGAGCAGCGGCTCCTCGCGCAGATCGATCCCGAAGGGTGCGAGGTCGGTCTCGTCGACGCCGAGGAGCGCGATCTTGCGACCGCCGTCGGCGGGCGCCGGTGCGAGCGCGCGCACCTCGTCGAGGCTGATCTTCGCCGGCAGCAGGCGCAGCTTCGGACCCGGCGGCCCGTTCCAGGCGTCGGTCACCTTCGCGATGAGGTCGTCGATGCCGTCGGCGAGCGTCGAGGAGTCGCCGGAGCCGTCCATGCGCGGAAGCGCCGCGAGCATGTGCAGGCGCTGCGGGCTGAGGCCGTGGCCGGGCTGCGAGACGGGCACGTTGGCCGCGGCCTTGCGGTCGACCTCGGAGTCGCTCGCCTCGCCGAGCCGAAGCTCGAGGCGGGTGCCGATGAGGTCCTTGAGTGCGGGGCGAATCTCGATCCAGCGCGACGCCGTGACGACGAGGTGGATGCCGAACGTGAGCCCGCGCGCGGCGATCGCCTGCACGGCGGGCTCGAGCGCCTCGAACTCGCTGCGCAGCACACCGACGCCGTCGATCAGGAGGAAGACGTCGCCGTAGCCGTCGTCCACCGTGCCCTCGGCGCGACGCTGGCGGTAGGTCTCGATCGAGTCGATGCCGTTCTGCCGGAAGTACTGCTCGCGCGCGTTGAGCACGCCGAGCACCTCGGCGATCGCCCGTCGCACGGCGTCGGGCTCGGACCGTGTTGCGAGACCGGCCATCTGGGGCAGCGCCGTCATGCCGGCGAAGGTGCCGCCTCCGAAGTCCACGACGTAGAACTGCACCTCGCGCGGCGTGTGCGTGAGAGACAACGCCATCACCGTCGTGCGGGCGAGGGTGCTCTTCCCGCTGAGCGGCCCGCCGACGACGGCCATGTGTCCGGCCGCTCCCCCGAGCGAGATCGTCAGGCTCTCGCGACGCTGCTCGAGCGGAACGTCGACGATGCCGAGCGGCACCGTGAGCGCTCCGACCTCACGCCACGTGCGCGAGACGAGGCCGAGCTGCGGGTCGGGTGCGAGGTCGGGCATGAGCTGATCGAGTGACGCCGGGACGGCGAGCGGCGGCAGCCAGATGCGGTGGGCCGGCGTGCCGAGACCCTCCATGCGCTCGACGGCGAGCTCGAAGGTGCTGCGCTTCTCCTCCGGTTCGGCATCGACGGCAACCTCGATCTGGGGGGTGTCATCGACCTGCTTCTCGACCCGCGCGGCCGAGAACAGCTCGACCTGCGCCGTGGTCTCGACCTCGGGGGCCGTCCCCGTGGCGATGCGGCGACGCCGGGGCGGCGGGCCCGAGACGTAGCCCGCACGGAACTGCGTCATCGTCTCGGCATCCGACTTCAGGTACCCCCAGCCCGGCTGCTGCGGCAGGTTGAACGCGTCGGGCACGCCGAGGACGGTCCGGGATTCGGCGGCCGAGAAGGTGCGCAGGCCCAGCCGGTACGACAGGTGGGTGTCGAGTCCGCGCAGCTTGCCCTCCTCGAGCCGCTGCGACGACAGCAGGAGGTGGATCTGGAGCGAGCGGCCCAGGCGACCGATGGCGACGAAGGTGTCGGCGAACTCCGCCTTCGCGCTGAGCAGCTCCGAGAACTCGTCGGCGACGATCAGCAGGGCGGGCAAGGGGGCGAGGTCGGTGCGTCCGCCGCGGCGGGCCTTCTCGTACTCGGTGACGTTGACGAAGTTGCCGCTGGCGCGCAGCAGCTCCTGCCGCCGCGTCATCTCGCCCTGGAGGGCGTCCTGCATGCGGTCGACCAGCGCGATCTCGTCTCCGAGGTTGGTGATGACCGCCGAGACGTGCGGCATGTCGGCCATGCCCGCGAACGTCGCGCCGCCCTTGTAGTCGACGAGCACGAAGTTGAGCTGCTCGGGCGAGTGCGTCATCGCCAGGGCCAGCACCAGCGTGCGCAGCACCTCCGACTTGCCGGATCCGGTGGCGCCGATGATCAGACCGTGCGGTCCCATGCCCTGCTGGGCCGACTCCTTCAGATCCAGGACGATCGGGGATCCGTCGGTCGCCTGTCCGATCGGCACCCGCAGCCTGTCCCGCTCGAGGCGCCCGCGCCAGGCGGACGAGAAGTCGATATCGCGCACATCGGGCAGACCCAGCAGGTCGACGAGCTCGAGCTGCTTCGTCGATCCGCGGCTCTCGCCGCTCGCCGCCGAGGCGGTGTAGAGGGGCAGCAGGCGGCGCGCCGTCGCCTCCGCCTCGACGATCGAGATGGCGTCGACCGTGACAGGCACACTCGGCTGACCCAGCGTCAGCAGCTCCGCGGCACCAGGCGTCTCGGCGCCCACCAGGCTCGTGAAGTTGACCCGCAGCACCGACGGGCTCTCCATGTCGCTCCAGCGCTCGGGCAGATCGATGACGGTCACGCCGAGGACCCCGTCGCCGTCGGCGTCGCCGATGATCGGATCCCCGTCGGGCACGCGCACGCCGTCGGTCACGATGAGCACGTGGGGGGTGCGGGCCGCCTGGCCGGGGGCGAATCTCGGGCGCTCGCGCAGCTCGGCAGGCAGCATCGCCTCCAGCTCCGCGAGGTCGGACCCGATCATGCGCGCCGGTCCGAGGCCGTCGTCGACGGTGTGCGACTGGGCGTGCGGCAGCCACTTGACCCATTCCCACTGCGGGAGGGCGCGAGGGCTCGCCGCGATGACGATGTGCAGGCTGTCGGGGTCGTGCATGGTCGCGGCGCCGACGAGCATCGCGCGCACCAGGGCACGCGTCTCTCCCTCGTCGCCCGCGACCTCGACCTTGGTGTACTCCCGCAGCGGCACTGCGAGCGGCAGGTCCTTCTGCATCTCGTGCGTGAGCATGAAGCGGTGCGCGGCCGACGTCGACACCGGGTCGAGCTGCGCGAGAGGGGGCAGCTCGGGGGCCTCGAGGGTGACGCAGAGCGGCTGGTCCGTGACGCCGACGCGCACCGACATGAAGTCCGGATCGTCGGCGGGCCGCTCCCACACGCGGGTGCGGTCCTCGGCGAGGTACGTCAGCGCGCTCGGGGCGGGGTTGATCCAGGTGGCGGCTCGGCGCTGCTGCTTGGCCGCCGTGCGCACGGTCTGGCGCAGCTCGGTGAGGTAGGCGAGGTACTCCCGCCGCTGCGTCAGGATCTGGGCCTGCCGCTGCGAGCGCTGCCGCCATCCGTTGACCGCCACGAAGCCGAGCGACGAGAGCAGGAACAGGCCGCCCGTGATGAAGCCGGTCGGGCCGGCGTTCGAGATGGTGACCATGACGATCGCACCGACGCTGCCGAGCATGGGCAGCATCGAGCTGAGCAGGCTGCTGACTCCGTCACCCGGCGTGAGCTCGGGTGGCGCCTGCACGGGGATGCGCCCGGACGGCACCCGCGGAGGTGCGAGACGGGGGCCGGTCATGGTGTTCCTCCTACGAGCACGCTCACCGTGAACGCGCGCTTCCCGATGCGGATGCGGGCGCCCTCGTCGAGGAGCGTGCGCACCCGCGGCGCCAGGACCGTGATGACCCCTTCGTCCGAGATGACCTCGGTGCCGTTGGTCGAGCCACCGTCCGAGACCCACGTCTGGCCGTCGATGTGCTCGACGCGGGCGTGGGTCTTCGACACCGTCGCGTCGGGATCGCGCACCGAGATCAGCGCATCGCCCTCCTGCGAGGCGACGGGGTTGCGTCCGAGGTTGATCGCGGCCGGCAGGGCGATCTGCTCGCGCTGGCCCGTGTCGAAGATGAGGAGGAGCGCGTCACCGGACGGAGTAGCGGGGCGCTGCACGGCGACTGTCTCGAAGATGGGCTCCTCGGGCACGACCGCGGGCGACTGCGCGCTCGCCGATTCATCGTCGATCGGCGTCGATGGGCGGCGGGTGCTGACGACCTGCGGATCCGCGAGCGCCAACGGCGCAGGAGTCACGACCCCCGGTGGCGGCGTCATCGCGGACGGGGGCGGAGGCTGGGACGACGCGACAGCAGCGGGTGCGGCCGGTACGGCAGGCGCGGCCGTGACGGCGGGGATCGACTGCGGCTCGGCGGGGACGACAGGCGGCTGCGCGGAGAGCGGAGCTGCAGGCGGCGCGATGACCTGCACCGACGGGGGCGCGGCCACGGCCGGAGCCGGTGGCTGCAGCAGACCGGTCGGGGCGAGCACGGGCGGCTGTCCCACCGGGGGCGCCGCGGGCGCACCCGTGCGCACGGCCGCCGCGGCGGGGTCGATGATGCGGGGTGGGGCGGCCACCACCATGGTGCGGGTCGCCCGGTCGGCGAAGCTGCGGCGACGTCGTGCGGGGTCCCACGCCCCGGATGCCACGATCAGCCACGAGCCGACGCCGAGCGCCGCGAATCCGGCCCCCGTGATCGCGAAGCGCGCCAGCGACGCGACGGCGCCGGGCGAGAACGGCGCATCGACGCGGGAGGTGCGCAGGCGCAGAAGCAGCTGACCCACGGTGGCGCCGGTGCGCGCCTGCATCACCCAGGATCCGATCACCAGCTCGAGCGCCGTGAGCATCCCGAACGCGACGCTGCCGGTGAGCAGGAGGACGACGACTGCGAGCACCGAGATGACCACGACGTCGACGGCGAACGCGCCGATGCGGTGACCGGTGCCCGCGACAGTCCCGCGGAACTCCGGCCCGAGCGCCGCGTCGACGGGCGGTGCGACCCGGACCGGGGCGGGCGTGACCGCGGCTGGCGCTGGCGCGAACGACGTCGTGTCTGCCGGAGCGTACGCGAGCGGCGCTCCGACGGCTGCGGTCGCTCCGGTGTAGCCGGCAGGCGCGGTGACGAGCGGCGCAGCGCCGGCGGACTGCGGCACACCGCACCAGATGCACCGATCCGCGCCCGCGGGCAGGGGCTGGTGGCAGTTCCAGCACGAGACCGCGCCGGATGCCGGAGCCGCTCCGTCGGTCATCCGGCCATCATCCCACGCAGCGTGTTGAGCGAATCCGCGGCCAGCAGCGCCGCCGGCATCGCGATTGCGATCGCCAGGGTCTCGACGATGTCGGCGAGGCGTGACCAGCCGAGCGAGGCCGCGCCGCGTCCGATGGGCACGACGGTCGCCGCCGCGACGAGCCCCACGACGAGGAGGATCAGCGTCGCGACGGTGAGCAGCACGGGGGCCGCGGCGAGAGCGACCGCGACGGCTGCCTCGGTGATGACGATCGCGGCGGAGGCACGGGGCACCCAGCGCAGCACCGGAGTCGCCGAGTGCCGCGGGGCGAGCAGGAGGGCGATCACGATCGCCGACAGCATCACGATGACGCCGACGAAGACGAACGGGTCGGCCGAGCCCAGCGCGGGCAGCACGAACGGCAGGCACACGACCGGAGCGGCCGAGAAGAGCACGGTGCCGACCGCGAGCCGCGCCGAGGAGTCGTCGACGACGTTGCGCACCTCGGGAAGCTTCACGGGTCCGGGATCCTCGGGGATCGCGCCGCGCACGGTCCAGCGGCTGCTCATGAAGTGGACGTAATCGATGTGGAATCCCTCGGCCACTCCGACCAACATCGACGGAAGCGCACGCAGGGCGAGCGGCGCTGCGGCAGCCGAGATGGCGGCGGCTGCGGCGGGCGACCAGCCGATCCAGAGCGTGACGCCCCAGACGAGCGTGAGCACCAGCAGGATCGCGGTCGCCGATATCGCCGCGGCCCGAAGACGCAGGCCGGTGACGGTGATCGCCACCATCGTGGCGACGACCGCCGCGGCCAGCAGTCCGGCGGCGGCCGCGAGGTGCCCGGCTGACTCGAGCGCCGGGGGGACTGCGATGACCCCGGCCGCGAAAGCGAGCATCAGCGGGGCGAGCATCGAGATGCCCGACGCGGCGGAGTCGGATGGGCGGTGCCGGGTCCAGACGACGGCGGACGCGGTCGCGGCCAGGCCGACGATCGCTGCGAGGACGACGCGCCAGCCCGCATCCGGGATCAGGGCGCCCGCGCCGGCAAAGCCGAGGGTGGCGAGCAGCCCGCCCGCGATCGCGAGCAGCCACCAGACGGCGCCGGTGTCGGGGCGGTCGGAGCCTGGTCTGCCGGCGGAGCGTCGCCGGCTGTCGCGCCGCGGTGCGGGTGCGCGCAGGTCGACGATGGCGAGGAGGTCGCCGTCGGCGAGTTCGGCAGCGCTGCGTGTGAGAGCGACGCGCGTGCCGCTGCCGTCGAGGATGACGTGGGTGTCGGCTGCGAAGGGCACGCCGAGGCGGCGCACCGCGTCGTCGAGGGTCTCGTCGAGCGGCATGGCGAGGTCGACCCGGCGGCCGCCACTGAGCAGCGCGATCTTGCGCCAGGCGCCCGCTGTGTCCGTCACCACCGCCATCCGCTCCCTCGTCCCGACTCGATGATGCCAGTCTCGCCGAGGTCGACGATGCCGAGCGCGAGTGTCAGACAGCCCGAGCGGCTGCTACTCCGCATCCGCGTCGGGCGGCTCCGCCGAGGCGTCGGTGTCGCGTCCGCCGGCACGGGTGCCCGCGGCGCGGGGTCCGAGGTTCTCGTCGTCGTCGAGCTTGGGCGCCATCGGTCCGGCCATGCCGACCCGCGCACGACGCATCTCCTCTTTGCCGCCGGCGCCGCCCGCACCGCTGTGCACAGCGCTCATGCCGCTGCGGCCACCGGCACCCGACGCGCCGCCGCGACCGCCGGCCGCACCCGCGCCGCCGGCGCCCGCGCCGCCTCCGGTGTTGCCGATCAGTCCGGTGCCGCCAGCGGCACCAGGCCGTCCGGCGAGCCCGCCCGCACCGAGCATGCCACCGGTGCCGAGCTTCCCGACCGTGCCGCCGAGCGCGCCGATGCCGCCGGCGCCGACCTTGGCCGCGGCTATCGCGCCGGCCGCGCCGATGCCGCCGAGCACTCCCCCGCTGCCGATCCCGCCGGAACCCGATCCGCCGTTGCCGATCGTGCCCGTGCCGCCACCGCCGTAGGTCGGGCCGTCGAGCTCGCCGGGGATGTACCCGCCGCCTGTGCCGTCGGGGACCGGGATGGAGGGCGGACCGACCTCGCAGAAGATCGGGGGCGGCGGGGCCACGTAGTGCGGGCCGCCGGTCTCGATGACGTAGTGCGGTGTGCCGGTGGGGTTCTTCCCGCCGGGGCCGCCGGGGTATCCCCCACCGTTGCCGCCGGTTCCGCCGGTTCCGCCGGTCCCGCCGGTTCCGCCCGTGTCACCTCCGGCCGCTCCGTCCTCACCGAACACCCTCGGCTTTCTGAGACTGAGTTCCTGGCGGACCTCTCGCATCTCCGCGGTAGGAGCCGTGAGGTCACTCGCATAGTCTTCGAGGGCCGCAGCGGCTGCCTCCTCCCGCTTATTTCCCAAGAAGCTTTCAACAATCCCGAGGCCGCCCTGAGCGACGTCCACAGGCCCGATGCCGGGGAAGCTGAATGGCTCAGCGGCATTTAGCGCGGTGTGCACCCAGCTCGGGGCCTTGGCGTCCGGAAGCCCCTCCACTGAAGCTATGGCCTTCGAACGGTAGACGTTGGCCTGCTCGACCTGGTTCTCCAGCTGTGCCAGCAGCTTGTCGACTTTCCCGTACGCCAAACGCATCTCACTCATGGCGTTCGTCGCCTCTTCGGCTGCGTCCCCCTCCCAGGTCTCTGTTTGGCCCACGCCGCGGAGGGTCTGTTGCAGAGACTGAACGGATGCTCGCATCGGAGCAAGTCCGGGCAAGTCGAAAGGGTCGGTCGCGGCGATCTTGCGCAGCTTGTCCTCGTTAACGCCCATCAGGCACCTCCGTTTTTCGGTCTGGTCGGGGCGCCTCCGCGGCGCGCTCTGGTAATAAGCACGATGACTGTCGCGGCTGCAGCTAGCAAGATGACTCCGGCGAACACGGCGATTCCGGCGGCAAAGCCCGATGAACCTTCGTCGGTTGAGTCGTCGTCTGGTACCGGGGTGGCGGTCTCGTCGACCACTGGATCAGCCGCGATCTGATCCGAAGTGGGTGAGCCCCCCTCGACGACGAGCGGATTGGTGTCGGGGTAGGTGGTGGGGTCGACCGCCAACATGTTGGTGAGGGAGACAATCCCCCATCCCAAGGCGCCAGTGTCGTCAAAGGTTGGAACACCGTCATTGCCGCCGGTGTTCGAAATCATTGTTTGGATCAGTTGATTGCCGGTGGCTTGCGGGTACTTCTGTGACACATCAGCGAGAAACCCCGCGACTATCGGGGTCGCAATCGATGTTCCTCGGCGTAATACCTGACGTTGCCAGTCGCCGTCGACTCCCTGCGTGAGAATGCCTGCGCCGGGAGCCGCTATATCTGCGGCCGGATCAATATTGGGCTGCTGCATTCCGAGAAGATCCTCATGCGTTGCAACGGATCCGTCTGGCTTCACCGCTTGCACGCCGACCACGCCGTTGTAGGCGTAAGCACCGATGCCGGGGACGTCTTCAGGACTGTCTTGGTTGCTGCCACCCATAACAACCACCACACCGGCCCTAAGGGCTGTGACCACGGCGTCAAAAGACTCGGGGCCTTGTGTCTCTCCGATCGAAACGGAAATTATGTCGGCTCCTGCGGATACCGCGGCTGTGATCGCGCGCGCAATCCCCCCCGCGTCGTCCTTGCCGTCTTCGGTGAAGCACACCGCGTCGCCGTCGACATCATCGCCGATGGCATAGAAGAGGATCGTCGCGTCCGGAGCTACGCCCTTAACACCTGTCTGTCCGTCGTAGCCAGCTCCAGACCCGACGATCATCGAAACGCTGCTGGTCCCGTGGACGGCAGTCTCGACGTCGGCTGACTCTGCAGAGAGGATGGAGCCGTCCTCGCTCCAGCAGGACACCTCCTGAACTCGGACGTCGGCGCCGCTCAGGGTGGGGACATCGAGATTGACCGGCGTGTCGAGCACTGCGACGGTGACACCCTCCCCCGTGTAGCCGTCGTCGTGCGCCGCCTTGACGTTGAGAGCCTCGTAGTACCAGAGGCCGTCTGACGCGACGTCCGCGGCCGCGGCACTTGGTAGCGCGATCGACACAGCTGCCACGAGGACACCCGGTAGGGCGATCACGGCCCTACGTCGAGCCGAGCGCCTCATTCGAACCCATTGACACCTGGAGCGGTGCCACTCTGCGCAGGCGCAGATTCGTTAGGGGACGCGCCTGCACCCCCTGGCTTGATAGGCAGAGTTGGCGCCGAATCGATGAAACCGATGAGCTGCGTCAGGTCGCCCTCTGCGGCATCGTCGTGGGCGGTTAGGGACTCCTGGTAGGACTTCAC
This sequence comes from uncultured Microbacteriaceae bacterium, assembly GCA_964246985.1. Classification (GTDB taxonomy): domain Bacteria; phylum Actinomycetota; class Actinomycetes; order Actinomycetales; family Microbacteriaceae; genus CAXTSE01. The sequence goes on along the minus strand of CAXTSE010000019.1, from coordinate 26,322 downwards.
CGCGCCTTCGAGAGACTTGAGTTCGTTCGAAATCTTCAGGACTTCCATTCCGAGCTGCTGAGCAGTCCACCTCAGCTCGTAGCGGAAGTCACCGCTGGCAGAGTCAGTCGGCCCCTCGTTCTGAGTCACCGTAGAGACCGGCGGCAAGGCGTCGGTCGCAGCCATGATCTGCTGCGCGTTCTTCACCATCTCGGCGATGTCGAAGCCGATGCTGTCGGGAAGCATTATGTGATCCGTCCCCCTGGTCGGGCGCTGCCAGTGCTGAGCTGCTGCGTACTGCGTGTTTGAAGCTGAAACAGACGAGTCCCGGCCCGGTGCCCGGAGGCGCCCGGACCGGGCCGTCGTCGTGGGTGCGACCTTACTGGAAGAGGCCGGCGCCCTTCTTGTCGCGGGAGACGTAGTCCTGGGCGATCTCGGTGAGCTTCACGGAGATCTGCTTGAGCAGGGCTTCCATCTCGCTGATCTGCTTGTCCCATGCGGCCTGCGCGACCGAGTAGGAGTCACGAGCCTCACCGGACCAGGAGGCGCGGAGTGCGGAGGTGCGGGTGTCGAGGTCGCTGAGGGCCGTCTTGATCTGGCCGGACTTGGCGCCGATCTCGTCGGAGAGCGCCATGACCTGAGCGGGCTGAATGCGAATCATTGTGGGTGTCCTTTTCCGCTCAGATGCCGGACATCGCCGAGCCGAGGCCCGAGATCGTCGACTGGCTGGTCTCTTCGTTCTCCGCCTGGAGCTGCTTCGTGCCGCCGAGCGAGTCGTTGAGGCGGGCGAGCACAGTCAGCAGGTTGTCGGCCTTCTCGTCCCAGCGCACCATGAGGTTGCGGAAGTCGGTGGCCGCGGGACCCTCCCAGCTCTTGCTGCCGAGGACCGCGTTGTTCACATCCTGCGAGTTCTTGAGGATGGTCTGGTGCGCGACGCCGACGGCTTCGATGCCCTTCTGTAGGGCTCCGTCTTCAGCGGAGATTTCTTCTGCCATGGCAGCTCCTTTTGTTGCTTGAGATGGTCACGGGAAAGTGCGACAAATCCTAGAGTATTGGATGCGGTGGGGCTTGGCAACGGTTATCCACGAGAATTTCTCATCGGTTTTCGTCCTCGGCCCCGCAACTAGACTCTGAACGTCCGTCACGTCTTGAGGGGACCCCATGAGCCAGGCCGTCGCCGCATCCGGAGACCTCGTGCGCGTCTCGATCACGAGCGACGACCGCCGTCTCGACGTCGGACTGCCGGCCCTCCTGCCGCTCGTCGAGCTCATCCCCGGCTTCGCCCGCAGCCTCGGCCTGCTCGATCCGACGCTGGCGCACGCGGGCTACACGCTGCGCCGCGCCGACGGCACCACCCTCGACCCGAGCATGAGCTCGACCGCACAGGGCGTGCACGACGGCGAGCTGCTCAGCCTCATCTCGGGCGCGCTCGTGGCCGAGCCGCGCATCTACGACGACGTCGTCGAGGCGGTCATCGATGCGACCTCCGACCAGCACCGCGCCTGGACGCCCGGCGACAACGCGCGGACCGCGCTCGCCCTCAGCCTCACCTTCCTCGGCCTGTGCGGAGTCCTGCTCGCGGCAGGCGGACAGCAGATCGCCGCCGGCGTGTTCATCGCCGCCGGCGCCGCCATCGTGCTGTTCGCCACCTCGATCGTGCTCAGCAGAGTCGCGCAACTCGAAGCGGCGCACGCCTTCGGCCTGGCGGCAGCGGCCTTCGGTGGCCTGACCGGGTACCTGGCGGTGCCCGTTCCGGAGATCTGGGGATGGCCGCTGTCGGCCGCGGGGCTCGGGGCCGCGTTCGTGGGCGGGTTCGGCTTCCTCCTGGTGCGTCCGCGTCCCGAGATCCACCTCATCCCCCTCGTCTTCGGCGGCATGATCGGCCTCGCGGGTCTCTTCGCGGCCGTGCTGCCGATCCAGGCCCATGTCTCGTGGGCGATCATGATCGCCGTGAGCGCCACCCTGGCGAACGGTCTGCCCTGGCTCGCTCTCAGCACCACGCGCATCCGGGTCATCTCGCCGCAGAGCGACGTGGACGTCTTCTCGGCGCCGGTGCCGATCGACGCCGACGACGTGCGCGCCCGTGCCGCCGCCGGCCAGCGGGTGCTGCTGTCTCTGCGCATCGCCTTCGGCCTCGCGATCCTGCTGGCCACGATCCTGGTCGCCTCGACCAACGAGCTGGGCGCTCTGCTGTGCGCCCTCGCCTTCGTCGGCATGATGTTCCACTCGCGGCAGATCCTGACGCGCACCGGGGTGCTGGTCGTCATGGCGATGGGCGGCATCGGGCTGGCCGTCACCGGCGTCGCCGCGTCGATCGCCTATCCCGAGCTGCGCGCTCTGCTGCTCGTCCTGCTGCTGGCCGCCACCGCCGTGCTGGTGACGATGTCGCTTCTCAACCCGCGCGCCCGCGTGCGCCTCGGACGCGTCGCCGACACCGTCGAGGTCATCGTGCTCGCCCTGCTCCTGCCGCTCGGGGTCGCCAGCGCCGGGCTCGCGTGACCTAGATGGCCACCAAGAAGGACCTCATCGAGGCCCAGAGCTTCAGTCGCCGCCGCCTGCTGACGGCGTTCACGAGCGGGGCCCCAGCCGGCAAGGAGCTCGAGCCGGCACAGCCGCTGCGCGCCGTCGTCGCGGGAATCGTGCTGACGGCGATGGTCATCCTCGGGGGCGTGTTCTACGGACTCATCCGGCCGGGGCTCCCCGACGGCTGGGAGGACAACTCCCTCATCCTCGTCAAGGACACCGGCGCCCGGTACGTCGCGGTCGGCGGCACCCTCCACCCCGTGCTCAACACCGCGAGCGCCCGCCTGCTCATGCCCGCGGGCGAGTACCGCGTGATCACCACCGACCAGGACTCCATCGCCGACATCGAGATCGGCGCCACCATCGGCATCCTGGGCGCGCCCGACGACCTGCCTGTCGCATCCGGTCTCGTCTCGGACGGCTGGGCCGCGTGCACGGTGACGGGAGGGACCGCGGTCTCGCTGCCGTCCTCGCCCATCGCGACCCCGGTGACGGATGCGGCGGTCGTCACCCGCGGCGAGGACACCTTCGTGGTCTGGCGGGGCCTCCGCTACCAGGTCGACCCCGATGCGCTCGACCCCGTGCTGCGGGCTGTCGGGCTCGACGCGACCTCGTCGCGGCCCGTGGACGGCACCTGGCTCAACCTGCTGCAGCCGGGCGACGACCTCGCGCCGCTCGTGATTGACGGGGCCGGCGCCGCCGTCGACGGCACCGACCTCGTCGTCGGCACCGCGATCCACCAGCAGGGCACCGCGGAGGACGACCTCTTCGTCATCACCTCCGACGGCGCGCTCGCCCGCCTGAGCCCGCTCGCGTACCAGCTCTACCTGCTGGGGACGGGGGCCGACCTCGGCACGGCCCAGGAGGTCGCGATCGCCGATGTCGCCGGCCTGTCGAACGCCGGCGAGCAGGCGGGCGGCGCGGGCTGGCCCGAGACCGTCCTCTCCCCCCTCGACGCGGAGGCCGTACCCTGCGCCGTGCTGCGCCACACCCCGAACGGCTCGGAGGACACCGTGCTCGGGGTCGCCGACACCGACGTGGAGCTGCCCGCCGCGGGCGAGGTGCGCGTCGCCGTCGGAGCGGGCGGGCTCGTCACCGCGAGCGACACCGAGGGCTCGGGCGTCGTGCACCTCATCGATGAGACCGGCACCTCGTTCGCCATCCCCGGCGCCGACGGCGCCCTGCTGCAGCGGCTCGGCTACGGCACGGAGGACGTGACGGCCGTCTCCGGGGCGTGGCTGCAGTTCCTGCCCACGGGGCCGGAGCTGACGGTCGCCGCGGCCGGCTCGACGCCGACCAGTCCGCTTCCGCCGACCGATGATTCCGGCTCGGGCCCGACACCCGAGCCCACCGAGACCGCCCCGGCGTCCGGCGTGCGCGCCGACGCCGAGCCGCAGCAGTGCACGCCGGGCACCGAGGTGTTCACGCCGGAGTCGCCTGTCGGCCTGACGATTCTGCAGAGCGAGCGCGTCTGGCAGACGGCGACCGGGGTCGGGGTCGTCGTCGCAGTCGTCGACTCGGGCATCGACTCGACCAACAAGCATCTCGCCGGAGCGGTCGTCGGCGGCGTCGATCTCGTCGGCGACGGCGCGGGACCCTACGCCGACATCACGGGCCATGGCACGGCGATCGCCGGGCAGATCGCCGCGCGGCGCATCGACGGGTCGGGGGTCGTCGGGCTGGCTCCCGATGCGCAGCTGCTGTCGGTGCGGGTCTTCCGCGACAGCGACTCCTCGACCATCGACGCCGGGTTCGGCCCGACCGCCGACAGGATCGCCGCCGGAATCCGCTGGTCGGCCGACAATGGCGCCCGCATCATCAACGTCTCGCTGAGCGATGCGGCCCAGGTGCCCGCGGTCTCCGAGGCGGTGGCCTATGCATCCTCGCGCGGCGCTCTCGTCGTCGCGAGCGCAGGGAACCGCTCGACCGCAGCCGACGAGACCGACGGGCCGCGGTATCCGGCTGCCGACAGCGGCGCACTCGCGGTCACCGCGAGCGACACCACCGGACTCGTCAGCGACGCGTCGATCCACGGTCCGCACGTGGCGATCGCGGCCCTCGGATCGGACGTGCTCACCACGGCGGCCGGTGGCGGCGACTGCATCTACGCCACCGAGGCGTCGTCGTCGAGCTACGCCACCGCGTACGCGAGTGCTGCCGCGGCCCTCGTCGCTCAGGCGCACCCGTCCGAGTCGCCGGCGCAGTGGGCGTACCGGCTCGAGGCGACCGCGAGCCGGGCCGCACCCGACGCCCGCGACGACGTGAACGGCTGGGGCGTCATCCAGCCGGCCGCCGCGATCGCGCTGCTGCCCGACCCCGACCTCCGCGGACCGGTCAGCCCGTTCTTCGACAGCGCAGGTGCCCCGCTCGGGCCCGAGGGGGTCGCGCTCACCCCGCAGACCGGCGAGTCGCCCTTCGTGCTGACCCGCGAGACGGCGACCCTGTCCGCCGTCGGCGGCGCGGCTCTCCTCGGGACGCTCGGCGTCATCGGCATGCTGCGTCTGCGACGCCGGGCGGATGCGGCGGGCGCCGGCGCCGCCGCGACCGGTCCCCGGCAGGGCGGCCTGCTGACCCGGCCCAAGCCCGACGCCGGCTGACGCGCCGCGGCCTTCGGCGACGGGGCGTGTCGCGCTGAGCGCGGTGCATCGTCGTGAGCGCGCCCCTTCGAAGGGCCGCGCCGACTACGCGACGGCGCGCCGTTCGGCTCAGCCCAGCAGCAGGTAGGCGATGCCGATCAGACCGAGAGCCGAGACCAGGATCGCGGCGGCTACGAGCGCGACGGTGACGCGCCCGATGCGGCGCGAGCGGCGCTCGACCGACGGCATCGCAGGTGCGGGTGCGCGCGTCGCGGCCGGGCCGCCCTCGACGACGGCCGGCGGCGGGGGTGGCGGGACGAGCTCGCGCACGGGATAGGACTCGACGGCCCCCGGACCGACGGCCGGAACCGCGGTGCGCGCTCCCGGATCCAGGGGCGGGAATGCGATGCCGCGCCGACGTGCCGTCCGGCGTCCGCGCAGCGACGGCCGCGGGGCGGGAGGCGCGTAGGTCGTGTCCACAGTCTCCGGGTCGGCTGCTGCGGACCCACCCGCGGGCGCGCGGTCGAGGGCGATCGTCGCGTAGGTGGCGTCGTCGGCCGGATCGGGCTGCGACCTGTCGACGACCTCCGTCGGGAAGTCGGCGTCCGGGTCGTCCGCGGTATAGGCGGGCACCCCTCGCACCACGACCTCGGTCGGGAGCTCCGCGTCGAGGTCGGCCGACTCGTCGGAGAGCCCGCCGCGCTCATCGGGGACGTCGGCCATCAGACCTGCACCGTGTCGGCATCCGCGTCGATGTCGCTGTCGTCGAACGAGAGCAGCACGCCGCCGGTCGTGTGATCGCCGACGTCGTCGGCGCCGCCGGAGACGACGTCGAGCACGATGATCGTGATGTTGTCGCGGCCGCCGTTGCGCTTGGCGCGACGCATCAGGGCATCCGCCGCCGACTCGGGGCGACCTCCCATCGTGAGCATCGCGCGGATGCCCTCGTCGTCGACCTCGGAGTGCAGTCCGTCGGTGCAGATCAGCAGCCGTTCGCCGTTGACGACGGGCAGCAGCCAGCTGTCGGCGAGGCTGTCGGGGGCTCCGATCGCGCGCGTGATGACATTGCGCTCGGCGAAGCTGTTCATGTCCTCGCGACGCAGCTCGCCGCGATCCACCAGCTCCTGCCCCAGCGAGTGATCGACCGTCACCTGCGTGAGCTCGCTGCCGACGTGGCGGTAGACCCGCGAGTCGCCGACGTTGAAGACGAGCCAATGCGGCGAGCCCGCATGCTCGACGATGACGGCGCCGGAGACGGTGCTGCCGGCCCCGCGGCTGGTGCTCTCGGCGACATCGGCGACCCGATCGTCGGCGGCGAGCAGCGCGTCGCGCACCTGCTCGAGCTGGACGTAGTCGGCGCCATCGATCTGGCTGCGGAACGCGGCGACGACCGCTGCACTCGCCCGGTCCCCCGCCTCGTAGCCGCCCATGCCGTCGGCGACGAGGAACACGGGGGACGCGGCGATGTAGGAGTCCTCGTTGACCGTGCGCTTGAGACCCGGATCGGTCAGCGCGGCCACCGTCAGCTGCAGCGCGGCGAGTCCGCTCATGATGCGGTCCCGTCCGTGATGCGCATGGCGACCTTGCCGAGCACGAAGCCGGCGACGATGGCGGATGCGGCGCCCGGTTCCAGCAGCGTCTCGGCGCCGTCCTCCGCGAGCACGATGACGCCGTTGGTCGCGTGCAGATCGGTGACCGTCCACACGCCGTCGGCGAGGTCGAGGCGCGCGTGCTCCTTCGAGAGGGTGCGGGTGGAGTCCTGCACGGCGATGCGCTGCACATCCGGGGCCGTCGTCGAGGGCTTCCGCCCGATGACGACCTGCTCGCCTGTGAGCGAGAACGTCGGACCCCCGTCGACGTGCAGCTTCCAGGGGATCGACGGGCGGCGGTCGACGACCACCGTCGAGGCGAGCTCGTCGTCGTCCTCATCCTCGTCCGCGCTTTCAGGCGCGGGTGCCGGCTCCGGGTCCGGCTCCGACTCCTCCCCCGCCGCGACGGGCTCCGCCCAGATGGACGGCGTCGACGAGGTAGCGGTCGCCGACGGCGCAGCCGGAGGGTCGGGCAGCACGACGGGCGGATCCGGCAGGGCCGCCGCGACGGTCGGAACCGGGATGGGCGGCGGGGCGACGACGGGCTCGGGCGGGACAGGTGCGGTGGACACCGCGGGCGCGGTCGAGGGTGCGTCGGAATCGGGCGCGGGCTCTCCCATCGCCGCTGCGAAGCCGACCGGAGCGCTGGGCGCCTCGGGGGCGGGAGGTGCGGTGGCGGTCGCCGCAGTCGCCGTCGCCGTCGGCTGCGCGGGGGTCCAGAACGGCGCGGGCGGCACGACGACGCTCGGCACGGCCGGCGCGCTCGACGCAGCCGGCACAGCCGGCACGGCCTGCGCGCTCGGGAGCGGAACTGGTGCGGTCGGCGCGAAGGAGCGAGGCACCGCCGGCGCCGAGTAGGCGGCGGGGGCGGGCGGAGGGGGCGGCTGCTCCGTCGACCAGCCGCCCGCCACTGCGGGCGAGGGCACGGCGGGCACGGCCGGCACGTACGCCGAGGAACCCGCGGCCGGCGCCATCGGCGCATTCACCCCGCGGATGCGCGTGTGCTCCGTGACGCGGGACCCCCCGCCGCCCAGCCCGAGCATCGTCGCCCAGACGGGAGGCAGCAGGACGCCCAGCACGGTCATGCCGGTCCCGCGGCCGAACATGGCGTTGATGCGGTGGATGGCCGTCGCGCGGAGGTAGATGCCGTAGAGCTGCAGCACCGGGACGACGTAGAACACGATGTTCCAGCCGGGCACTCCGCCTCGCACCAGCAGCTCGGCCTCGTTGAGGTACGGCACCCAGGCCTTCCACCGATCTGCGCCGAGCATGCCGAAGACCCGCGAGAGCGCCCAGGCGTACCAGACGTAGACGCCGGCGCCCACGAGGAGCATGACGAGCACCGCTACGAGGGTGGCCGCGGCGAGGGCGCTGCTGGTGTCATCCATCAGTGCGCATCCTTTCGACGAAGGAGGGGGATTCCGAGCAGCGACACGGGACCGAGCCCGCGCAGGAACGAGGTGGGGCGCAGCAGCGCGCGCAGTCGGCCGCCGAGCGTCGTCTCGCGCCGCAGAGCCTGGCGCTCGTCGTCGACGACCTGCCACGCCTCGTCGCTCGCGGCACGGCCGGGCGGATGCTCCGCGAACACGGCGCGATCGACCGCCAGGGCCAGCGCGGCGGCCGCGGGTCGATCGACGGCCCCCGCAGCGGCGGAACGGGTCACTCGATCCGGCACCTCGATGCCGTGATCGACGTAGGTGTCCATCAGCTCTGACCAGGCACCCACGAGGGCGGCCTCGGGCACCGGGGACGCCCGACGCTGACGCCGTCGCACCGTCTTGGCGACGACGATGACGAGCGCCGGCAGCACGAGCAGCACCAGGGCGAGCAGCCCGAGACCCACCCGACCGGCGATGAGGAGCGCCGCTCCGAGCCAGCCCTCGTCCGGAGGCGGGGCCGAGTCGGTGTCCTCGGTGTCGTCGCGCTGAGCCTGCGACGGGTCCACGAGCTCGCTCTGCTCCTCGTCGGGCACCGTCGGGTTCTCGGGCAGCTGCTCGCCCTCGGTGATCACGAGCGGCGTCTCGGTGAACTGGGGCGTCACGTCGAACGGCACCCAGCCCCCGTTGGGCGACTGCACCTCGATCCAGGCTGTCATGTTGGCGCCGGTGCAGGTCGCCTCGCACGGCTCGACCGCGAGGTCGGGGTCGGCCGAGCTCAGTCGCACGCCGAGCACCACGCGCGAGTCGAAGCCGAGGAAGCGCGCCAGCAGAGCCGCGGCCACCGCGAACTGCTCATCGTCGCCGACGCCGGCGACCAGGTCGGACTCGGTGGCGTTCTCACCGGCGCGCGTCTGCTGATCGACGAGCTGGGTGAACAGGGCCTCGATCCGCGCCACCGAGTGACCCGAGTAGCTGTTCAGGAAGGCGTAGTCGCCACGAGCCTGGAGCGCCGCGATCCACTCGGCCGACGCATCCGACTCGGTCAGCGAATGGCTGAGGTAGCCGCGGTCGCGCAGCCGCTCGATCAGCTCGGCCAGGCCCCCGCCGGTGCGGGGCTGCTCCTGGGCCTCGACCCACTCGGCCAGCTCGGGATGCTCGGAGGCGGGTATCAGCGACTCGCCCCCGCTCGCCGACGCGAACGCCTCGGATGCGGCGGCCGGCGGCGCCGCGATCACCGCATAGCGATCACCCGGCTGCGGGCCGTTCCCGCCGCCGGCGACCGGTGCCGTGTCGATCGCCGAGTCGGAGTCGGCGTCGAGGTAGAAGCCGTCGGAGAGCGCGGCCGAGCGTGGTCCGGCGAACTCGGGGGCCGAGCTGACACCCTGCGGCATCGGAAGCCAGATGCCGCGGAAGCCCTCGTCGATGGCCACCTCGACCCGAGGTCCGCCCGCATCCGCCCCGCCGGGCAGCCGCACGAATCGCACACCGTCGTCACCGGCGGCCACGCGGAACTCCTGCCCGTCGTACAGTCCCAGCGTCGCGAGCCGCAGGCGGTCGACGCCCTCCCCTGCACTGACGCTGAAGAGGTCGGCGTCGTAGGCCTCGCCCTCGAACCAGGTGCGGTAGGCCGAGAGGGGGCTCGGCTGCCGACTGAGCATGATGAGCGGGTCGACGCGGTCGCGCAGCGCCTGCCGCGGGGTCAGGGCGTTGGCCACCGGAGCCACGGCGATCCCTGCCCCCAGCGCCAGGGCGACCAGGATCAGACCGGCGAGCTGCCGACGCAGGGTGAGCGAGATCGACTGGCTTCCCTGGGTGACCGTCGACGCGCGCGCCGCGCTGAGCGCCGACGCGCGCTGAAGACGGGCGCGACCGATCAGCCAGACGGCCGAGACGACCACGAGCAGCACGCCGAGCAGCACCTCGCGAGGAGCGGGCAGGGCGAAGCCGCCGATGACGAGCGGGTCGCCGGTCGCGCTCGAGCCGAAGACCATGCCGAAGACACTCATGCCGATCACGACGACGGCGGCGGATGCCGACCAGAACCTGTCAGCCGTGACGATCAGGGCCGCGACGAGCGTGCCGACGACGATCACCACCAGGAAGGGCACGAGCACCGCCTGGTACTCGCCGAGCGGCAGGCTGAGGGTGAGCAGCTGCTTCCAGCCGAGGACGATCCCCGTCAGTCCGTCGCGCACCCCGCGCAGCACCTCGAGGGGGGAGGTGAGAGCTGACGGGATCGCCACCGGCACCACCGCGAGCAGGTACGCGCCCAGCGCGACGAGCGGCGCGATCCACAGGGACCAGCGACGCCAGCGCGTCAGCAGGACGGAGCCGATGCCGATCAGCGCGCCGACCGCCGCGACCGCGACGATGCGCGGGTTCTCGTAGACGACCCACGCGGTCGCCGTCGCGATCGCGACCCCGGCGACGACGTAGCCGAGGTCCCAGATGCGGCGGCGCATCCCCCCGCGGCGGCGTCTCTCGACCATCAGACCGCCCCGCGCGCCATCATGTGCTTGAGGTCGGGCAGCGTGCCGATGGTCATGACCTTCAGCTCCGTAGCCGTGCGCAGCACGGGCTCCGCACCGAGCTCGCAGCGCACGGCGACGACCGTGACCGTCGACGGGAAGGCGAATGCCGCGGCCCGGAGGCGGGCGAGCGGGATCTGCGACCCGGTGATGAGGAACGCGATCGACAGCTCGGGGAACGACTGCACGGTGAGCCGGGTGACCGACTCGAGGGGCATCGCGAGATCGCTCAGCTCGACGCCCGCGAACCCGTCGAGCATCGACTTGGCGCTCAGAGTCGACAGCGACTGGATCGACCGCACGAACTCCCGCGAGTAGTCGGGGATCTCGGCGCTCGCCGCGACCAGCACCTCGCGCCCGTCGCGGATGCCCTGCGCACCGAGGGAGGCGGCGGCGCTCACCGCGAGCTCGAACTCGTCGTCGGTCTCGTACTCCGCATCGAGCAGATCGACCAGCACGGCGACGCGCGACCGACGGGTCTCCTCGTACTGGCGCACCATGAGCTTGCCGGTCTTGGCCGTCGACTTCCAGTGCACGTGGCGGTACGAGTCGCCGGCAGCGTACTGGCGGATCGCGTGGAACGACAGGTCGGCGTCGACGATGTCGCTGGTGGGCGCGCCCTCGAGGTCGCGCACGAGGCCGGCGCTCGTCGACGGGATCGCGATCGTGACCGGATGCACGAAGATCTGCTGCACACCCGGCCAGGCCAGCTCGCGGCGGAGGATGCCCACCGGGTCGCCGCGCCCGATCGTCATCGGGCCGACGTCGATGACGCCCCGGCGCTGCGCCGAGATCGTGAGCTGCTCGCGGTGCTGGGCGCCGCCGAGCAGCAGGGGGACGTGCGCTTCGACGAGGCCCTCGCCGACCGGGATGTCGACGACGCCGGGCAGGGCGACGCGGGTCGCGCGGTTCACGATGTCGAGGCTGGCGGCGATGTCGGATCCGGCCACCACCCGGTCACGCTCGAGGCTGAGCTGGATGCCGTAGTCGTGAGCCCCGAGGAGGAACGGGATGCAGACGAGCAGCATCGTGAGTGCGATGGCCGCGGCGACCCAGGCCTCCACCCACCCCGCGGCGAGTCCGCCGACCACTCCCGCGACGAGGACGGCCGCGAGCAGCCATCCCGCCGCGGTGACCGTGCCGCGCAGCCACTCACCTGCGGCCGCAGCGCGCGATCCGACCCGCTCCAGCAGACCTCGACCGCGCAGCACGCCGTCGGTGACGACGCCGGTGCGCGTGCTCGTGCGGCGCGTGACCGTCGCCGCGCGCGAGTACGTGGCGGTGCCGCCGAGGGTGCGACCGCCGATCGTGCGGCTGTCCCCGTGCCGCCCGACGCGCGATTCGGTGTCACCGCTCACGCGGCGCCGTTCTCGACGGGCGGGGCGACGTCGAGCAGGATCTGCCCGACGACCTCGACCGCCGTGACGCCGTCGAACTCGGCCTCCGGCTCGAGGATCATCCGGTGGGCGAGCACGGGGACGGCGAGCTCGCGCACGTCGTCGGGCGTCGCGAACGTGCGCCCGTGTGCTGCCGCCCAGGTCATCACGAGCTTGGACAGGGCGATGGCCCCGCGCACGCTGACTCCGAGCTTCACCTCGGTGGCGAGACGTGTGGCGTTGATGATGCGCATGATGTAGTCCGAGACGATCGGGTTGACGAACACCTGACGCGCCATGTCGGTCATCTGGATCAGGCGCTCGGGATCGACGATGCTCGGCACCTCCTTGCGGGGGTGCGCGACGCCCTGCAGGATGCGCATGGTCGCCGCGTCGTCGGGATAGCCGATCGACGTGCGGATCATGAACCGGTCGAGCTGGGCCTCGGGGAGACGGTACGTGCCCGCCTGCTCCACGGGGTTCTGGGTCGCGATGACCAGGAACGGACTGCCGACCGGGCGCGTGACGCCGTCGACCGTGACGTTGCCCTCCTCCATGACCTCGAGCAGCGCCGACTGCGTCTTGGGGCTCGCCCGGTTGATCTCATCCGCGAGCACGACGTTGGCGAAGATCGGCCCCGCGTGGAACTGGAACTCGGTCGTCTTCTGGTCGTACACCGTGATGCCCGTCACGTCGCCCGGCAGCAGGTCGGGCGTGAACTGGATGCGACTGCTGGTGCCGTTGATGCTCTGCGCGATCGTGCGCGCGAGCGCGGTCTTGCCGGTTCCGGGCACGTCCTCGAGCAGCACGTGGCCCTCGCTCAGCGCGGCGGCGAGCACGAGCTCGACGACGTAGCGCTTGCCGAGGATGGCGTGCTCGATGTTGTCCGAGATCAGCGAGAAGGTCTCGGCGTACCAGGCTGCCTGCTCTGGGGCGATGGTCATGGTGTCCTCTGCTACGGGGTGGTGTCGGGCGGATCGGTGGGCTCGGGCTCGGTCGTGCAGACCGTCACGTTCTTCGTGATCTCCCGCAGCGTGATGTACTGGCCGGTCCACTTGACGGTGACGGGCTGGTAGTAGCCGGTCAGGAAGTTGCCGTCGACCTCGCCGACGGTGATCTGCTGGGAGCCGTTCGCGGCACCCTGCACCGTCACACCGGAGCTGCCGGCGCTCTGGCACTGGGTCGGGAACTGCACGACGACCTTCGCGGGCGGTCCGGCCGCCGTCACCGGCGACGTGCCCGAGCAGCGGCTGGAGTCTCCCTGGAGGCAGTACAGGACGCTGATCGACGGGACGCCGGCGGGCTCGAAGTCGAAGTCGCGGGTCTTGTCGCCGTTGATGATGTACCAGACCTCGTAGCGGTCCTTGTCGGCTGCGGCGACCGATGGGCCGCTCACCCGGTCGTAGCGCACCTGGTTGTTGAACGCGTCGCGCGGGTCGGGCGAGACCGTGTAGGTCAGTGTGCCCGTCGGCGCGGACGGCGGCGAGAAGGTGAACTGCTCCTGCGGATCCGTCATGGCGGCGCCGAAGCCGTTGGATGCGCAGAGGGCGATGCGGTACGTCCGGTTCTCCTGCAGCCCGCTGACGGTCGACGAGCCCGATGTCACCGTGGAGCCACCGCCGCCGACGAGCTGCAGGTTGCCGGATGCGTCGGCCTGGCAGGTGGGCGCGCCGTCATCCGATCGCCAGGCGACCCACCGCTGCTGCAGGGGCTTGGCGCTGCTGTTGCCGTCGACGGTCGCACCGGACAGGGTCACGGAGGTCGCGGCCGGCGTCGCGCTTCCGCCCGACGTCGCGAAGGGCGAGCCCGCCGCCACCACGTTGACGGTGCGCACGTCGCCCTCGTTGCCGACTCCGACGGGCGGCGAGTAGCGGCTGATCGGCACGATCTCGAGGGTGTGGCCGCCGGGCGACAGGCGGATGTCGGCGGTCGTCACGGTGCCCGTCCGGGTGATCGTCATCGAGTTCCCGCCCTCGGTGACCCGGTAGGTCTGCGCGTCGTCGTCGGCCGTGATGCTGAGCGACACGACGCCGACGTTCTGCTCGGTGACGCCCGGCCGGTAGACCGGCTCGGCCGTCGCGTCCTGCACCACGGGCTTCTTGTAGGCCGACGTCGTGTGCGGCGTGGTGTCGAGCGACTCCCCGACCGAGTTGACCGCCCGCGCCGTGTAGGTGTGCTTCTCGCCGTTGACGATTCCGGTGACCGTGCACCGGAACTCGCCGGGTCCTCCCGCAGCGCAGCTGGCGCCGGGCACGGGCGAGCGGTTCTCGTAGAGGGCGACGGCGGTGACAGAGGGATGAGCCTGAGCGGCGTCGCCCAGCGGGATCGAGAGGGTGACGCTGTCGCCCGTGTACGAGACGGTGGTGATGGTCGCCGGCACCTGCGGGTACCCGAGCACGTCGATCGTGACCGAGCCGGCACCCGCACGGTCCTGCGCATCCGCGACGGTGTACGGCACGACGCACTCGCCGCCGACCGGCTTCGGGCCCGCAGGCCACGTCGCCACGATCTCGCGCTCGTTGACCGCGGTGGCGCTCGCCACCTGGCAGGTGACGGTGCCGCCGACGACGCCGGTCAGCGTCAGCCCCGATCCGACCTTGCCTGCGAACGGGTCGTACTCCCCTGCCTTCGGCGTGACCTGGATCGTGCAGCTCGGCCCGCGGCTCACGTCGCACTGCTGTGCGAAGGTCGCGCCGCGGGGGGCGTCGGGTGGCGCGATCCCGACGACGAGCGAGATGCCCGCGGCCAGACCGCCGAAGCCGGTCGTCGAGACCTGGACGGTCTCGCGCGTGCCGGGGCGCGCATCCGCATCGGTGTCGATCGTGACCCGGTTGCCGACCTGCGCGACGGTGAACGCCGAGCCGGTGTAGAGGATGCGGTAGTCGAGCTGGCTCGTGTCGCCCTCGCGACCGCCCTCCCACGTGGTCATCTCGCCGTAGAGGTCGACCTCGTCGTGGCCGCCGGGCACGACCGTGCGGCTGACCGAGGTGAGGATCGCCTGCGGATCCTTCGGCAGGATGACGACCGGGACGCCGAGCAGGGTCCAGGTGCTCTGCCCGTCGATGCGCACCGGGATCGTGCAGGTGTCCTGCCACGGCGCCTCGCGGCCGGCGTCGTAGCTCACGCGAGTGGAGGTGTCGCGCGTGCACGACGCGTTCGCGCGCTGCACGGTGTACGTCTCGTCGGAGCGCAGCTCGACGCTGTCGGATCGCGCGAGGTCGAGCAGGTCGCGGATCGCGATGTCGACCGACTCCTCCTCGGGCACCTGGATCGGGGCGAGCCCCGGACGCAGCTGCACCCGCATGTCGTCGAAGGGAGGGATCCAGAGGAACCCGTAGCTGACCACCCGGCCGCCGTCGGCCGCCCGCCCGGTGAGGGCGAAGGGGACGACGTCGCCGTCGGCCGGCAGGTCACCCGAGACGCTCGACCCGCTGACGGAGTAGCCCGACGACCCCCCGCCCCACAGCGACAGCACCAGGTCGTCGACGTTGCCGGTCGGCCACTGCACCTTGCCCGTCACGACGTCGATGCCGTCGGCGAGGTCGCCGCGGTTGCGGGCCGTGACGTAGCTGTCGGTGACGACCGGCACATCCGGAGCCTGGCCGCTCGTGACGTTGATCACGATCAGGCCCTCGGCCGTGCTGTACGAGCGGGTCGAGTAGACGGTGTAGACGTAGGAGTGCACCCCCAGCACGTCGCCCGCGAGCAGCGCGACGCTGCCGGCGTCGAGGTCGGTGTCCGGGTCGATGAGCGACTCGAGGAGCGCGTACTGCGGGCTGCCGGGGGCGGCGTTCGGCACGATGCTCTGCAGCTGCAGCGCTCCCTGCGCGGGATCGCGATCGTTGAGCATCGGGTCGATCGTGAGCGGCGCGCCCGCCGACACCTGCACGGACACGTAGTCGCTGTAGGTGATGGGCGCGACGTCCGACAGGTCGGCGTCGAGGACCCCGATGCGCACGATTCCCTCGGCGACCGCGCCCTCCGAGTCGCGCACGCGATACGTGAAGGCGAGCTGGCCGCCGACCACGCCGTCGCCGGGCGCCGTGTACGAGATCGCGTCGCCCTCGGCCGAGACCCCCGCGACGCCCTGACCGGCCTTCGGCTGATCGACGTCGACCAGGAAGACGCGGTCGCCGTCGGGGTCCACGCCGAAGCCCGTGAACGGGATCGACACCGACTGACCGGCGAGGACACGCGACGTGAGGATCGGGGGCTGCGGCGCCCGGTTGCCCCCTGCCGGGATCACCGTCACCGTGATCGCAGCCCGATCGAGCCGTTCGGGCTCGTTCTCGAGGTAGGCCGAGTACCGCAGGGTGTAGACACCGGGCGTCGAGGGAGCGAGATACCGCACGGCGTCGCCGGCGACGAACGCGAGCTCGCCCTCGGTGCCCGACCCCTCGACCTCCGGGTGGATGACCAGCCGCTCGCCGCGCGGGGTGACGTCGTTCTCGGCCACCGGGATGTCGACCTGCTGGCCCGCGCGCACCGTCACCGTGTCCGGCACCGCGATCGGGCCGATCCCGACCGCGGCCGGCACCAGGAAGACGGTGAGCTGCCCGACGACGGTGCTGCCCGCGCCGTCCGTGACGGTGACGCTGGCGCTGCCGATGCGACCGGGTCGGCCGTCGGCTGTGCTGCCGCTCACGCGCACGCTCGACTGCGCGACCACGCTGAGGCTGAGACCGGGCTCCTCCGTCTTCGCCTCCGACACCAGCAGCACCCGCCCGCTCGTGTTCTGCACGGCACCGAGCACGTCGACGGTCGCATCCTCGTCGGGACGTACGAACGCGGTCAGCGGTGCGATCGCGAGAGGGATGCCGGCTGCGACCACCGTGATGCGCAGGATCGCCGACTGCTGGGCGAGCGTCTGGGCATCCTGCACCGTGTAGGTGACGACGTACTCGCCCGCGGCCGCGGCCGAGTAGTCGATCTGCCCGGCCGCCACATTGGGCACCACGACGAGCCCCTCGGCGGACGCCGATGTCTCGACGGCGTCGGTGATGCGATACGAGCCCGACCCCCCGCGCACGTGATCGGTGACATCGACGGTCACCTTCTCGCCGGCGCCCGCCACGGAGGCGATCGCATCCGCGACGAGGGGCGGGTTGGCGGTGACCCGCACCTCGAGCTGCTTCGTCGCGACGGCGCCGTAGGTGTCGATGATCGACGCCGTGATGACGATGGTCGAGTCGGGCGCATTGGCATCCTGGTGGCGGATGACGACCTCGCCGTCGGCGGTCGCGATCACCGTGACCGGGGCGTCGATGTCATCAGCGGTCGCCTCGCTGAGCACGAACAGGTCGCCCTCGCGGTCGACCCACCCCGGCAGCACCGGGACGGTCAGCGTGCCGCCGGCGGCCATGCCGGGGGTCGGCCACTCCTGCACGCAGTTCTCGACGCCACACCATTCAGGAGCCGTGTTGACCTCGGGCGGCACGACGTTCAGCGTGACCGTGACCGGCGGCGACACGGCGACTCCGTCGGTGACCGAGTAGCTGAAGCTGGCCGAGCCGGATGCGGCGGTCACCCGCACCGCACCCTGCTGATTGTTCGAGACCAGGCTCAGGGCGCCGAAGCTTGGGTCGAGCGCCGTCACCGTCTCGGGCGCGATGGTGAGCACGTCGCGCTTGTTGGGGTCGTGGTCGTTCAGGAGCATCGGCAGCACCACGAGGGAGCCGCTGCGCACCCCGAACGCGTCGGCGACGGCGACGGGCGGCTTCTGCTCGGCGACATCGTCGACGACGATCGTTCCCTCCTGCTGCTCCTCGTCGTCGATCGACCACTGCTCGACCGGGATGAGCGTGCCGTCGGGGATCGTCCAGAGCATGCCCGAGGTCGTCTCGTTCAGGACGGCTCGGGTGCCGTTGCTGCGGATCACGGGCTGGACGACGTCGACGTCGTCGAGGACGTCGCCGTCGAGCTCGAGTGGCACGGGATCGCCGCCACCCCCGCCCTCCGACGACCAGAGCGAGCCGCCCTGCGCCGCGAGCCAGGCCGCGTAGACGACTCCGTCGACGACCGTCGGGGCGGCCGGGACGCCGGCCCCCTCCGCGGCGGCGACCACGTCGCCCGTGTCGAGATCGACGAAGACCAGCGAGCTGGTGTCGGCGAGGTAGACGCGGTCTCCGTCGCGGGAACCCACCTGCAGCACCGACTGGGCGCCGAGGCCGGTGTCGATCGCGTCGGCGCGCCCGTCGATCCAGACGCGTCCCTCGGCCGGCTCGCTCAGCACCCAGCGGCCGCCGACCATGGTCAGCGCCACGCGCGCGTCGGCCGCGGGACCGCCGTCGACGGCGATCGCGTCCCCGACGAACTCGTCGGTCTCGGCGTCGTAGCGCACGATCGACGAGTCCTCGGCGGAGTACAGGGCGACGCGTCCATCGTCGTCGACTCCGAGGGCGGTGGCGACGAAGCTCGGTGGCTCCACCCCCTCCTCGACGGGCTCGTCGCGGTACGGGTCGATGAGCACCGGGGTGCGCAGCTCCTGGCCCTCGGGGGTCTGGCCCACATAGGACTTGCCGGTGTCGGTGAGATAGGCGACGTAGGAGCCCGCGGTGACGACCGAGCGGGTGCCTCCCGGCGTGTTCTCGGCGATGGCACCACCCGAGGCGGTGGTGCCGGCCGTGGTGCCGGCGCCCGCGTCCTCCTCACTCCCGTCGCCCGCACTCGCGTCGTCGTCGGCGCCTGCGCCGGTGGTGCCGGTCGATCCGAGCAGCTGCTGCGGGTTCGCGGCGTCGATCGGCCACAGCCGGCCGAATCCCTGGGTGAAGACGAGGCCGTCGCTGCCGTACTGCACGACCCCGCTCGGGTCGTCGACAGGACGCACGGTGTCGATCTCGGCGAGCTCGGTGTTGACCCGCGCGTACTGACCGGAGTCGCGGGTGACCCACACCGACGGCTCGAGCGGCGGCACCTCCTGCGCGTCGTAGCCCTGGGCGACCACGGCCATGGTCCCGAGCAGTCCGAGTGCGACGACGCCGACCACGACCTTCGTGACCAACCCGCCGGATCGACGCTGCTTGGCCCGGCGCGCGGCGGCGGCCCGTCGCGTCGTCGCCCCTCGGCGGGCCATCTAGAGCACCCCGGTCGCGACGAGCACGATGGTGCCGACGACGGCGAGCAGCACGGCTCCGCCCAGGGCGCCGAGCAGCGCCGTCTTCCACGGGGCGGCGGGACGCGCCTCGGGGTTGCGCGACTCCTCGTCGCGGCGTGCCTGCGCGAGCTTCTGAGCGCGTGCCGACCGACGGGAGTCGGGGCGGACCGTCGACATGACGGGACCCCGGTGCGCGTCGGACGCGAAGTTGATCGCCATCGCGGCGGTCGCCCACTCGTGCGTCGGCACCTCGACCGCGGTCGGGGGGATCCCGAGCTCGTACTGCGCCCATCGCAGCTCCTCGGCGAAGGCGGCCATCGACGGCTGCCTGGCCGCCGCATCCCGGCTCATCGATCGCTCGAGGATCGCCTCGATGCGCGGCGACACATCCGCGCGGTGGACGGGCACGTACTTCGCCTTCACGATGCGCGAGGTCAGCACGTCGCGACGGTTCTTCTCCCGCTCCGGCAGCTCGAACGGGCTTCGACCGGCCAGCAGCGTGTAGAGAGTGGCACCGAGGCTCCAGACCTCGCTGGGGACGGATCCGATGACCTGCTGCTCGAGCACCTCGGGGCTCGACCACGGCACGGACATCGCGAAGATGTCGGTCTCACCGTCCTCGGCCGAGAGGGCCGCAGCGACGCCGAAGTCGGCGAGCGCGGGTGAGCCGAGGCTCGTGATGAGCACGTTCGACGGCTTGATGTCGCGATGCAGCACGCCCGAACGGTGCACGGTCTCGAGCGCCGCGGCGATGCGCACCCCGGTGTCGAGCACCTCCGCCACCGGCAGCGGGCCCTTGCGGTAGCGGGCGCTCATCGTGTCGGGGCAGTACTCCATGACGAAGTACGGTCGGCCGTCGGCCGAGATGGACGCCTGGTAGATGGTGACGATCGACGGATGCGCGCTGAGTCTCGCCATCACGTCGGCTTCCGAGTTGAAGACCCTCAGCACGTCGGCGTTGATGGCGTCGTCGACGAGCACCTTCACGGCGACGACGCGTCGCGGCATGTCCTGCTCGTAGAGGAAAACATCGGCGAAGCCGCCCGATCCGAGCGGTCGGATGTAGCTGTAGCCGGGCAGCACGGGCGGCGCGGCGGTCTTGCGTCTGGCCACGCTCCGCCCCCTCCCGTCGGTACCACCTCACGACGACGCGAGGAAATCTCCTGTCAGTTTAGGCGAGTCCCGCGAGACGCCGAGACCCCCTGTGAGGGGACGCGGAAGCGCCCGGCCCCTCCGAGGAGGATGCCGGGCGCTTCGCGGTGCTGCTGCTCGCTAGTTGTACGTACCGGGCGTGAAATCGTCCGAGCTGAAGCTGTCGAAGTCGACGAAGCTCAGGTCGGACTCCGAGAAGACCGAGTCGTCGGTGAAGATGCGGTTCGGGTAGCGCTCCGCCTTCGCCTCCTCGGTGGCCTCGACGGACACGTTGCGGTACTTCTGGAGACCGGTACCGGCAGGGATGAGCTGACCGATGATGACGTTCTCCTTGAGACCCACCAGCGGGTCGGACTTGCCCTCCATGGCGGCCTGCGTGAGAACACGCGTGGTCTCCTGGAAGGACGCGGCCGACAGCCACGACTCGGTCGCCAGCGACGCCTTGGTGATGCCCATGACCTCCTGACGAGCCGACGCCGTCTTCTTGCCCTCGGTGAGGGTGGCGCGGTTGATCTCGTTGTACTTCGAGCGGTCGACCAGCTCGCCGGGCAGCAGGTCGGTGTCGCCGTGCTCGACGACGGTGACCTTGCGCAGCATCTGGCGAACAATGACCTCGATGTGCTTGTCGTGGATCGGCACACCCTGCGAGCGGTAGACGCCCTGCACGCCGTCGACGAGGTGCAGCTGCACAGCGCGGACGCCCTGCACGCGCAGGACCTCCTTCGGGTCGAGGTTTCCGACCACGAACTGCTGTCCGAGCTCGACGTGCTGGCCGTCCTCGACGAGAAGCGTCGCGCGCTTCAGCACCGGGTAGACGTACTCCTCGTCGCCGTTGTCGGGCGTGAGGACCAGGCGCTTGGCACGGTCGGTCTCGTCGATCGTGACGCGGCCGGCGGCCTCGGCGATCGGGCTCGCACCCTTGGGGGTACGCGCCTCGAACAGCTCGGTCACGCGGGGCAGACCCTGCGTGATGTCGTCGGCACCGGCGGTTCCACCGAGGTGGAAGGTGCGCATCGTGAGCTGCGTTCCGGGCTCGCCGATCGACTGGGCCGCGATGATGCCGACGGCCTCACCGATGTCGACGAGCTTGCCGGTCGCGAGCGAGCGGCCGTAGCACGCAGCGCACACGCCGACGGCGGACTCGCAGGTGAGCACCGAGCGCACCTTGACGATCTCGACTCCGGCGCCGATCAGCTTGTCGATGAGCACGTCGCCGACATCCGATCCGGCCTCGGCCACGACCTTGCCCTTGGCGTCGAGGGCGTCCTCGGCGAGCGACCGGGCGTAGACCGAGTTCTCGACGTTCTCGTCACGGACCAGCACGCCATCGACGATGCCGGCGATCCGCAGCTCGAGACCCTTCGACGTGCCGCAGTCGTCCTCGCGGATGATGACATCCTGCGAGACGTCGACCAGACGACGGGTGAGGTAGCCCGAGTCGGCGGTACGCAGAGCGGTGTCGGCGAGACCCTTGCGGGCACCGTGGGTGGCGATGAAGTACTCGGCCACCGACAGACCCTCGCGGTACGACGAGATGATCGGACGCGGGATGGTCTCACCCTTCGGGTTCGACACCAGTCCGCGCATGCCCGAGATGTTGCGCACCTGAAGCCAGTTGCCTCGGGCGCCCGACGACACCATCCGGAAGATGTTGTTGTCGATCGGGAACGCGTCCTGCATCGCCTTGGCGACCTCGTTGGTCGCCTCGGTCCAGATGTCGATCAGCTCACGACGACGCGAGGCGTCGTCGAGCAGACCCTTGTCGAACTCGCCCTGCACCTTGGCCGCGCGCTTCTCGTGCCGGCCGATGATCTCACCCTTGTTCTTCGGGGTGAGGACATCGGAGAGCGCGACGGTGACTCCCGAGCGGGTGGCCCAGTGGAATCCGGCGTCCTTGATGCGGTCGAGCGCCGCGGCGACCTCGACCTTGGGGTAGCGCTCGGCGAGGTCGTTGACGATCGACGAGATCTTGCCCTTGTCGGCGACGGCCTCCACGTACGGGTAGTCGACCGGGAGCGCCTCGTTGAACAGCGCGCGGCCGAGCGTGGTGGTGACCAGCTTGGTGCCGCCCTGCTCGAAGCCCTCGGGGATGTCGTTCTCACCGAAGTACAGACCCGTCAGACGGATGCGCACCTGGGCGTTGAGATCGAGCGAGCCCTGGTCCTTCGCGAGGATCGCCTCGGCGACCGACGAGAACGCACGGCCCTCACCTGTCGCACCCTCCTTGAGCGTCGTCAGGTGGTGCAGGCCGATGATCATGTCCTGCGAGGGCAGGGTCACCGGACGGCCGTCCGACGGCTTCAGGATGTTGTTCGAGGCGAGCATCAGGATGCGGGCCTCGGCCTGGGCCTCGACTGACAGCGGCAGGTGGACAGCCATCTGGTCGCCGTCGAAGTCCGCGTTGAAGGCGGTGCAGACGAGCGGGTGCAGCTGGATGGCCTTGCCCTCGACGAGCTGAGGCTCGAAGGCCTGGATGCCGAGACGGTGCAGCGTGGGCGCGCGGTTCAGGAGGACCGGGCGCTCGCGGATGATCTCCTCGAGCACGTCCCAGACCTGCGGACGCGAGCGCTCCACCATGCGCTTGGCGCTCTTGATGTTCTGCGCGTGCGACAGGTCGATGAGGCGCTTGATGACGAACGGCTTGAACAACTCGAGCGCCATCTGCTTGGGCAGACCGCACTGGTGCAGTTTGAGCTGCGGTCCGACGATGATGACCGAGCGGCCCGAGTAGTCGACGCGCTTGCCGAGCAGGTTCTGGCGGAAGCGACCCTGCTTGCCCTTGAGCATGTCGCTCAGGGACTTGAGGGCGCGGTTGCCGGTTCCGGTGACGGGGCGACCACGGCGACCGTTGTCGAACAGCGCGTCGACGGCCTCCTGCAGCATCCGCTTCTCGTTGTTGACGATGATCTCGGGGGCACCGAGGTCGAGCAGGCGACGCAGACGGTTGTTGCGGTTGATCACGCGACGGTAGAGGTCGTTGAGGTCGGAGGTCGCGAAGCGGCCGCCGTCGAGCTGCACCATCGGGCGGAGCTCCGGCGGGATGACCGGGACGACGTCGAGGACCATGGCGGCCGGCGAGTTGCCGGTCTGCAGGAACGAGTTGACGACGCGCAGTCGCTTGATCGCGCGGATCTTCTTCTGGCCCTTGCCGTTGGCGATCTGCTCGTGGAGCAGCTCGCTCTCGGCGGCCAGGTCGAAGGCCTCGAGGCGCTTCTGGATGCTCTCGGCACCCATGTAGGCCTCGAAGTACAGGCCGTAGCGGTCCTGCAGCTCGTGGAAGACCGAGTCCTCGGGCTTGAGGTCGCCGACCTTGAGCGTGCGGAAGTCCTCCCACACGCGCTCGAGCTGGCCGATCTGCTCGTCGAACGACTTGCGGACCTGACCCATCTCCTTCTCGGCGCCGTCCTTGACCTTGCGCTTCTGATCGGCCTTGGCGCCCTCTTCCTCCAGGGCTGCCAGGTCGGTCTCGAGCGTGGTCAGGCGGGTCGCGATCTGCGAGTCACGCTGCTGCTCGAGCTGCTTGATCTCGAGGCGCACCTCGTTCTCGAGGCCGGGGAGGTCGTTGTGACGACCCTCCTCGTCGACCGAGATGACCATGTAGGCGGCGAAGTAGATGACCTTCTCGAGGTCCTTCGGCGCCATGTCGAGCAGGTAGCCCAGACGCGACGGGACACCCTTGAAGTACCAGATGTGCGTCACCGGAGCGGCGAGCTCGATGTGGCCCATGCGCTCGCGACGGACGGAGGACTTGGTGACCTCCACGCCGCAGCGCTCGCAGACGATGCCCTTGAACCGGACGCGCTTGTACTTGCCGCACGAGCACTCCCAGTCACGGCTGGGTCCGAAGATCTGCTCTCCAAAGAGGCCGTCCTTCTCGGGCTTCAGCGTGCGGTAGTTGATCGTCTCGGGCTTCTTGACCTCACCGAACGACCATGCGCGGATGTCCGCGCTGGTCGCGAGTCCGATACGGAGCTGATCGAAACTTGTTGCGTTGATCACGTATATCTCTCTTGGTTTCTTAGCCTGGTGAACCTGGTGGGCCCGGATCAGATGTCGTCGATGGACGACGACTCGAAGCGGGTGGAGATGTTGATGCCCAGCTCTTCAGCCGCACGGAAGACCTCGTCATCCGTGTCGCGCAGGCTGAGCACGCTGCCGTCGGCGGCGAGAACCTCCACGTTCAGGCAGAGCGACTGCATCTCCTTGATGAGCACCTTGAAGCTCTCGGGGATGCCGGGCTCCTGGATGTTCTCGCCCTTGACGATGGCCTCGTACACCTTCACGCGGCCGAGGATGTCGTCGGACTTGATGGTCAGGAGCTCCTGCAGCGCGTACGCGGCACCGTAGGCCTCGAGGGCCCACACCTCCATCTCACCGAAGCGCTGACCACCGAACTGCGCCTTACCACCGAGCGGCTGCTGGGTGATCATCGAGTACGGACCGGTCGAGCGGGCGTGGATCTTGTCGTCGACCAGGTGGTGCAGCTTCAGGATGTACATGTAGCCGACCGACACGGGCTCGGGGAACGGCTCACCGGAGCGGCCGTCGAAGAGACGGGTCTTTCCGGTCGAGTCGATCATGCGCACGCCGTCGCGGTTGGGCAGGGTCGAGTCGAGGAGTCCCTCGATCTCGGTCTCGAGCGCACCGTCGAACACCGGGGTGGCGACCTTGGTGCCCGGAGCAGCGGAGTGCGCGGCCTCGGGCAGCTTGCCAGCCCACTTCGGCGAGCCGGAGACGTCCCAGCCCTGCTTGGCGACCCATCCGAGGTGGGTCTCGAGCACCTGGCCGAAGTTCATGCGACCGGGGATGCCGAGCGGGTTGAGCACGATGTCGACCGGGGTGCCGTCGGCGAGGAACGGCATGTCCTCGACCGGCAGGATCTTCGAGATGACGCCCTTGTTGCCGTGGCGGCCGGCGAGCTTGTCGCCCTCGGTGATCTTGCGCTTCTGGGCGATGTAGACGACCACGCGCTGGTTGACGCCGGATCCGAGCTCATCGTCGCTGTCGACGCTGAACTCCTTGACCGCGATGACGGTGCCCTGCTCGCCGTGAGGAACCTTGAGCGAGGTGTCGCGCACCTCGCGGCTCTTCTCGTTGAAGATGGCACGCAGCAGGCGCTCCTCGGCGCTCAGCTCGGTCTCGCCCTTCGGCGTGACCTTGCCGACGAGGATGTCCCCGGGTGCGACCTCGGCGCCGATGCGGATGATGCCGCGCTCGTCGAGGTCGGCCAGCAGCTCCGGGCTGACGTTGGGGAGGTCACGGGTGATCTCCTCCTTGCCGAGCTTCGTGTCGCGGGCGTCGACCTCGTACTCCTCGATGTGGATCGAGGAGAGGACGTCGTCCTTCACCAGGTTCTGGCTCAGGATGATCGCGTCCTCGAAGTTGTGACCCTCCCACGGCATGAACGCCACAAGGAGGTTCTTGCCGAGCGCGAGCTCGCCGTTCTCGGTCGCGGGGCCGTCGGCCAGCACCTGGCCGGCCTCGATGCGCTCGCCCTGGTCGACGAGCACGCGGTTGTTGTAACTGGTGCCCTGGTTCGACCGGTCGAACTTGCGCAGGATGTAGTCCTGCGTGCCGCCCTCGTCGAGCTGGATGGTCACCATGTCGGCGCTCACCTCGGAGACCACACCGGCCTTGTCGGCGATCATCACGTCGCCGGCGTCGATGGCCGCGAAGCCCTCCATGCCGGTTCCGACGAGCGGCGACTCGCTGCGGAGCAGCGGCACAGCCTGACGCTGCATGTTGGCGCCCATGAGCGCGCGGTTCGCATCGTCGTGCTCGAGGAACGGGATGAGCGACGTCGCGACCGACACCATCTGGCGCGGCGAGACATCCATGTAGTCGACCTGGTCGGCGTCGACGAGCTCGACCTCGCCGCCCTTCTTGCGGACGAGCACCTTGGGCTCGGCGAACTTGTTGTCGGCGGCGAGCGGCGCGTTGGCCTGGGCCACCACGTACTCGTCCTCCTCGCTCGCGGTCAGGTAGTCGATCTTCTCGTTCGAGACCTTGCCGTTGCTCACGCGACGGTACGGGGTCTCGATGAAGCCGAACGAGTTGATGCGCGCGAACGACGCGAGCGAGCCGATCAGGCCGATGTTCGGGCCTTCCGGGGTCTCGATCGGGCACA
>CAXTSE010000018.1:47709-53606 GCA_964246985.1 uncultured Microbacteriaceae bacterium | reverse complement strand
GGTAGCCCATCTGCTGCAGGGCGAGGATCGCGAAGGCGCCGATCCCGGCGATGATCCCGGCCGGGAAGAGCGGGATCCCGAACAGCAGGTTGAGACCGAGGGCGGCGCCGACCACCTCGGCGACGAGCACGACAACCACGATGGCGAGTGCCACACCCAACCGCGCGCGGTTGCCGCTCGCGTGCCCGCGCGCGCTCCCGCCGTGATCGTGACCCATGCTTGCAAGCGTACGGATGCTCGCGGGGCCGCCGCGGCATCCGGACCTAGTCGGGAACGAGTATCACTCCCACGGGACGCGGAATCAGCGACCGAGGATCGGGGTGCGAGCGGCCAGACCGGCCGCGCGTGCCTGCTCGACCGCGGCGGGCAGGGCCGCGAGCAGCGCATCGATCTCGTCCGCTGTCGTGTCGTGGCCGAGCGTGACGCGCAGAGCCCCTCGCGCGTCGTCCTCGCCCAGCCCCATCGCGAGCAGGACGTGGGACGCCTCCGGCACGCCGGCCTGGCAGGCCGATCCGGTCGAGACCGCGAACCCGGCGACGTCGAGCAGGAAGAGCAGCGAGTCGCCCTCGCAGCCGGCGAACGTCAGGTGCGCATTCCCCGGCAGGCGACCGGCGGGGTCGGGGTCCCCGCGCAGGACCGCACCGGGCACGGTGGCGTGGACGCCCGCCACCAGACGGTCGCGGAGCACGGCCAGTTCCGCGCTCGCAACCGGGTCGACCAGCGACGCGGCGACCCCGAACGCCGCCGCCGCGGCGGCGTCCTGCGTGCCGGAGCGCGACCGCTGCTGGCCGCCTCCGTGCATCAGCGGCTCGATGGACGTACCTCGCGAGACCAGCAGCGCCCCGATGCCCACCGGTCCGCCGATCTTGTGGGCCGAGACGCTCAGAGCGGCCGCCCCCGACTCGCGGAAGTCGACCGGCACCGACCCGTAGGCCGCGATCGCATCGACGTGCACCGGGACTCCGGATCGCGCCGCCCGTGCCACGATCTCGCGCACGGGCTGCAGGGTGCCGACCTCGTTGTTCGCCCAGAGTGCCGTGACCAGAGCGACCTCATCGCCGCCCGCGGCGAGCGCGGCCTCCAGCGAGTCGAGCCGGATGCGACCGAGCTCGTCGACGTCGATCCAGTCGAGCACGGCCCCCTCGTGGTCGCGCAGCCACTCGACGCTGTCGATGGTGGCGTGGTGCTCGGCACGAGGGACGAGGATGCGGGGCCGCTGCAGCGGTGTCGAGTTCCGGGCCCAGAAGAGGCCCTTGATGCCGAGGTTGACCGCCTCGGTGCCGCCACCGGTGAGCACCACCTCCACGGGATCCGCTCCCAGGGACGCGGCGACGGCCTCGCGCCCCTCCTCGAGCGTGGCGCGGGCGGCCTGCCCCGCTCCATGGATCGACGAGGGGTTGCCGACAAGCGGCAGGGCCGCCGTGTAGGCGGCGAGCACCGCCGGCCGCATCGGGGAGGTCGCGGCGTGGTCGAGGTAGACGACCATGGACACCCCCTTCGTGAAACATCGGCGACACCTGCACGTCCTAACCTAGAACGCATGTCGCCCGCGGACCCGTTGACGAATCTCGGCGCGCGGCTCACCGAGAGCGGCGGCGAGGTGCGGGTCTGGAGCGACAACGCGACGGCGATCGACCTGTGCGTGTTCGATCGCAAGGATCCGAACTGGGTCGCGCACACCGTCCCGCTGACCCGCGGCGAGGCCGGTGTGTGGAGCGGCGCGAGCCCGGCGCTGACGGCGGGCACCTACTACGCGCTGCGCGCGAAGGGACCGAAGGGGCCGACCCACGCCTTCGACCCGAGCCGCAACCTGCTCGATCCCTACGCGAAGGGGCTCAGCCGCACGCCCGCGGGAGAGTGGCGCGGGTACGTGCAGGACGACGCCTTCGACTGGGGCGGTGTGCGGAAGCCGGCGACTCCGCTCGACCACACGGTGATCTACGAGGCACACGCCAAGGGCCTCACGAAGCTGAACCCCGACATCCCCGAGAACCTGCGTGGCACCTACGCCGGGCTCGCCCATGAGTCGACGATCGGCTACCTGACGGACCTCGGTGTCACCGCGGTCGAGCTGCTGCCGGTGCACCAGCACGTCAGCGAGCAGCGGCTCACCAAGATGGGCCTCGTCAACTACTGGGGCTACAACACCCTCAACTACTTCACCCCGCACGCGGCGTACGCGAGCCGCGAGGCGCAGTTCGGCGGCACCGGAGCGGTACTGCGCGAGTTCAAGGGCATGGTGCGCCTGCTGCACGAGGCCGGCATCGAGGTGATCCTCGACGTCGTCTACAACCACACGGCCGAGGAGGGTCGTGACGGGCCGACCACGAGCTTCCGCGGGCTCGACAACGCGAGCTACTACCGCCAGACCGCCAAGGGCGAGTACGTCGACGTCACCGGATGCGGCAACACCGTCGACTTCTCGAAGCCGGCCGCCCAGCGGTTGGTGCTCGACTCCCTCCGCTACTGGGCGGAGGAGGTGCAGATCGACGGCTTCCGCTTCGACCTGACCGCCACGCTGGGTCGCGACGAGAACGTCGAGTTCGACCCCGCGCATCCGCTGCTCACCGCGATCGTGACCGACCCCGCTCTCGCCGGCGTCAAGATGATCGCCGAGCCGTGGGACGTCGGCATGGGCGGGTGGCAGGTCGGCAACTTCCCGAAGCCGTGGTCCGAGTGGAACGACGGCTACCGCGACCGGATGCGCAACTTCTGGCTGCGCGACATCGCGGCCGGACGAGGCCAGGGTCTGCCGAGCGAGGGCATCGGATCGCTCGCCCGACGCCTTGCCGGGAGCAACCACGTCTTCTCGCTCGAGCGCGGCCCGCTCGCCAGCGTCAACTTCATCACCGCCCACGACGGCTTCACGGCCCGCGACCTCGTGTCGTACGACGAGAAGCACAACGTCGGCAACGGCGAGGACAACAAGGACGGGTCGAACGACAACAAGTCCTTCAACCACGGGGCGGAGGGCTCGAGCCGCGACCCGGCGGTGCTCGCGTCGCGCCGCAAGGCGATCCGCAACCTGCTGGGCACGCTGCTGCTGAGCGCCGGGATCCCGATGCTGACCGCGGGCGACGAGTTCGGGCGCACCCAGCGCGGCAACAACAACGCGTACTGCATCGACGCCGAGCTGACCTGGATCAGCTGGGATCGCGAGGAGTGGCAGCGCGAGCTGCACGCCGTCGTGCGTCAGCTGATCCGGCTGCGGCGTGAGAATCCCGCCCTGCGCCCGGTGCATTTCGGGCGCTTCGGCGAGACGGTCCCGAGCGCCAGCCAGATGGACTGGTACAGCAAGCAGGGACTGTCGATGTCGATCGACGACTGGGACTCCCCCGCCCAGCGCACGCTGCAGTACCTGGCGGCGTCGACCCCGGAGTTCGAGGAGTTCAACCGCATCCTCCTCGTCGTGCACGGTCTCGAGACGGAGGTCACCGTCACCCTGCCGACCCATCAGGGCGTCGCGGGCTACACGCTGCTGTGGGATTCGTCGCACGACGACATCTCGGACCAGGTCGCCGAGCACCAGCCGGGGGACGAGCTGGTCATGGGGCCGACGTCGATCCGCCTGTTCCGCGCGCACTAGCATCGCCGTATGACCGACAGCAGCGGCTCGCTTCCGATCGCCGGGTGGTACCCCGATCCCGAGGACGCGACCCAGACCCGCTGGTGGAACGGCGTCGGCTGGTCGGACCACCGGAAGCCGGCGGCGACAGCCACGGCAGCGCCGACCCCGCCGCCTGCCGCCCCGGTCGTGCCCGTCGTTCCCGCCGCGACACCCGAGGCCGCGAACCCCTACCTGGCTCCGGCGAACCCGTACGCGGCCCAGCCGACCCCGTACGCGACGCCCGCGGCGGGTCCGTACTCCGCGGCGCCCTATGCCGCCGCTCCCGCCACCTCCAACGGCATCGCCCTCGCCGGCTTCATCGTCGCGCTGGTCGGACTGCTGCTCGGCATCGCGGCGGTCGTCGGGCTCATCCTCTCGATCGTCGGGTTCCAGCGGGCCAACCGCATGATCGCCGCAGGCAACGCGGTCGGCAGCCGCCGCGGTCTCGCCCTCGCGGGCATCATCATCGCGAGCGTCGCTCTGCTCCTCAGCCTGCTCGTGGGGGTCGCGAACGTCGCGGACCTCACCGCGAACTTCTGATCTGCTGAGCGCCTGCCGTCGGCTCAACCTGAGCCTTGTTCCGCGTTAGGATCGCTCCATGACCGACGCGAACCAGGCGCTCCCGATCGCCGGGTGGTACCCCGATCCCGAAGACGACAAGAGCGACCGGTGGTGGAACGGCACCATGTGGTCCGACCACCGACGCGTCCGCACCTCAGCGGCGCCGAGCGCCCCGGCCGCCGCAGCTGCGGCGCCCGCGGCCGTCGGGGCCGGCATCCCGGTTCCGTCCGACACGCCGGTGGTCGATCCGGCGGCTCCCGCCGCCCCCGCGAACCCCGCCGACGGATCCGATTTCGCGCGTCCCAACCCGTACGCCAACCCGGCTCCCGCGGCGGCTCCCGTCTACGGCGGTGCCCCCGTCTACGGTCAGCAGCCCGGCGCCTACCCGGCCGCGCAGTCGCCGTACCAGGCACCCCAGCAGTACGCGCCCTACGCCTACGCCCCGGCCGAGCCGCGCAACGGCATGGCGATCGCCGCCCTGATCACGGCGCTCAGCGGCCTCCTGCTCAACCTGGTCCTCAACCCGATCGTGGGTGCCGTGCTCGGGTTCCTCGCCCTCAAGCGCGCCAATCAGCTCGCGGCCACCGGGCAGGTCAACACCGGCCGTGGAATGGCGATCGCCGCGATCATCGTCGGCCTCGTGCTCGGCATCGGCGCGCTGATCCTGTACATCATCATCGGCATCTCGATCAACTCGTCGAGCTCGTACTACTACTGAGTCGGCAGGGACCCTGAGCTGACGGCCAGGTCGTGAGCGGCACGCCGGCGACGCTCGCCCTGCGCGCGGCGGGCATCCGCTTCGTGGAGCACGCGTATTCCCACGATCCAGCCGCGACCAGCTACGGCCTCGAGGCCGCGACGGCCCTCGGGCTCGACCCGGAGCGCGTCTTCAAGACCCTCCTCGCCGACGTCGACGGGCGCCTCGTGGTGGGAATCGTGCCCGTCACGGGCAAGCTCGACCTCAAGGCCCTCGCCGCCGCGGCGGGCGGCAAGAAGGCCTCCATGGCGGACCCGGCGGTCGCCGAGCGCCGCACCGGCTACGTCGTCGGCGGCATCAGCCCGATCGGGCAGAAGACCCGCCACGCGACGGTGCTCGACGAGACGGCCGAGCTCTGGGACACGGTCTTCGTCAGCGGGGGTCGCCGGGGCCTCGACATCGAGCTCGCCCCGTCCGACCTGATCGCCATCGCCGACGCGGTCGTCGCCGACATCGCGGCGCGCTGACCCCGGCTACACGAAGCCGGGCAGCGCCCTCCACACCTCCGGCGCCTCGTCGACACCGTCGCGCAGCACCGCCGCCTCGATCAGCCCGTAGGGCCGGTCGGCGGCGAAGAACACCTCGTTGGGGTTGTCGAGACCGAACGGGGTCAGGTCCACCAGGAAGTGGTGCTTGTTGGGCATCGAGAACCGCACCTCCGCGACCTCGGGGAATCCCTCGATCGCGCGCCGGCCCATGGCGAACAGGGTCTGCTGCAGGGCGAGCGAGTGCACATCCGCGAACGTCTCGATCAGCACGGCCTTGATGCCCTCGTACAGGGCGTCGTAGTCGGGCGCGCCCCGGACCGCCTCGTCGGTGTAGCGCCAGCGGGCGGTGACCGACGTGGCGAGGATGCGGTCGGTGGTCTCGCCGAGGGGCTTGTCGAGGAGGTCGGGCACGAGGTCGGCACGACCAAATCCGTCATCCAGCAGCTCGAGAGCGGCAAGATGGCCCTGTCTCACAAGTGGCTGG
>CAXTSE010000018.1:0-47699 GCA_964246985.1 uncultured Microbacteriaceae bacterium | reverse complement strand
GCCGAGGGTCGTGTACTGGTCGCGCGGGAAGCCCCAGAACTCGCTCCCCGTGGACTTCAGCACGGTCAGGTCGGTGAGGCCCGCGATCACCGAGGTGACGCCGTCGATGATCTGCACGACGGCCGTGCGGGTCTCCTGACCCGTGCGCACGAACGAGTGGTCGTGGTCGACGCCCTCGACCGGGATGCGCGCCCAGCTGTAGCGCTCGGCCTGCCAGACGCCGCCCTCGATCCACTCGAACTCGGTCGTGAAATGCTCGCCGAGGCGCAGCAGGAACTGCTCCGGGCTGCCGATGCCGTGCGTCCGGGCGAAGGCGTAGATGGTGTTCTTCTGCGTGTCGGTCGCCACGACGAGTGCGTTGTCGCCCGCGTAGAAGGACTCGTCGAGACGGGCGCCGCGCAGCTGACTGGACACGTTGAGGTCGTCGATCTCGTGCCGGGGTGTGTCGCGCGTGATCCGCACCACCCGCACCTCGGCCTTGCCGTACTGGTTGGCGCCGATCCGGACGCCGGGAGGCTGGGGCATCTCGGACTACCTTCCCTCGGGGGTTGCGGGCTCGTCGATCGTCGCGCCGAGGCGCAGCAGCGCGATCTGCCGGAGCTGGTCCGACACCTCGACGGCCTCGGACGCGTCGTCGTTGCCGAGGCGGCGTCGCAGCTCGGCGAGGATCTCCGGAGCGTCGCGCCCAGCGGCGCGGATCAGGAACACACGGTCGAAACGGCGCTCGTACTCGGCGTTGCCCTCGCGGATCGCCTCGAGCACCTCCGCGTCGGCGCCCTGCGCCGCCGCCTGCTCCCGTCGCGACGCCGCGGCCTCTGCGCCGTCGCCGGTGGGCCGGTCGCCGATACGCGGATGCCGGGCGAGCGCCCGGTCGACATCGTCTGCGGTCCAGGCCATCGCGTCGCGGTTCGCCCGATCGAGCAGCGTCACGCGGTCGCCGAACGGCCGCGCGGCGGCGAGCCCCTCCACCCAGGTCGGAACGTCGGCGCAGACGCGCAGCACCTCGCGCGCGTCCTCGGGCGCGAGGGTGTCGAACTCGTCGATCCGCATGGCCCCACGGTGCCACACGGGTATTTCGGCGGCGTTTCGGATCGCGCCCGGTGATCGAGCCTCAGCCTGCGACGGCCACCAGGCCGAGCTCGGACGGCGAGGCGAGCAGCGGGTGCTGGGGCACCACCCGCACGGTGTAGCCGAAGCTGCCGGAGCGCGCGAGCGGCACCACTCCCGTGTAGGTCGCCGGCACCCCGAGCTCGTGCGCCTCGAGCGTCAGCTCGGCGTGCTCGACGTCGGTGAGAGTGTCGCCTGCGCGAGCGCGGCCGTGGACGAGCTCGACGCAGACGTCGCTCGGCGACAGCTCGCCGAGCTCGACGAACGCGCGCACGCTGAGGTCCTCGCCGACCTGCGGCGTCGCGTCGACCCCGCCTGACTCGACGTGGGCGACGTGGACTCCGGCCCAGCCCGCGCGGACGCGCGCCTTCCAGCTGGCGAGCTCGCGGGCGGCGGCGGCGCTCTTCGCCGACGCGGCACGCTCGGCGTGAGCGGCGGGCACATAGAGCCGCTGCACGTACTCCCTCACCATGCGGTCGGCCGAGAGCTCGGGCGACAGGGTCGAGAGCGTGTGCCGGATCGAGGCGACCCAGCGCGTGGGGACACCGTCGGATCCGCGGTCGTCGTAGAACCGCGGCGCGATCTGGTGCTCGATCAGGTCGTACATCGAGGCGGCCTCGAGCGCGTCGCGCTCGGCGGCATCGCCCGCGCTGTCGGCAGACGGGATGGCCCAGCCGTTCTGGTCGTCGTAGTACTCGGCCCACCAGCCGTCG
Organism: uncultured Microbacteriaceae bacterium; assembly: GCA_964246985.1. GTDB lineage: Bacteria > Actinomycetota > Actinomycetes > Actinomycetales > Microbacteriaceae > CAXTSE01. The sequence goes on along the minus strand of CAXTSE010000018.1, from coordinate 45,879 downwards.
AGGATCGACAGGTTGAGCGAGCCGTTGAGCGCCGCCTTCATGCCGGACGTGCCGCACGCCTCCAGCGGACGCAGCGGGTTGTTGAGCCAGATGTCGGTGCCGGGGTAGAGCAGCTGGGCCATGCCGATGTCGTAGTTCGGCAGGAAGACGATGCGCTCGCGCACGTCGGGACTCTGCGAGAACTCGACGAGCTTCTGGATGAGGCGCTTGCCCTCCTCGTCGGCAGGGTGCGACTTGCCGGCGATGACGAGCTGGACGGGTCGGTCCGGGTCGGTCAGCAGGGCGCGCAGGCGCTCGGGGTCGTGCAGCATCAGCGTGAGCCGCTTGTAGGTGGGCACGCGGCGGGCGAACCCGATGGTGAGCACGTCGGGATCGAGGAGGCTCTTGACCCAGGTGGGGACGCCGATTCCGGGGTTCTCCTCGGCCCACGCGGCCGATACCCGGCGGCGGGCGTCGCCCACCAGCTGGGCGCGCAGGCGTCCGCGCAGAGCCCAGAGGTCCGCATCCGTCACCGCGTCGGATGCCCAGTCGGCGGCCGTGGTGTCGGAGGTGCCGAGCCTCGACTCGGCGAGCTCGCGCACCTGCGGGTCGGTCCAGCTGGGTGCGTGCACGCCGTTGGTGACCGAGGTGATCGGCACGTCGTCGGCGTCGAAACCGGACCAGAGGGCGCCGAACATATGGCGCGAGACATCGCCGTGCAGCTTCGAGACGCCGTTGGCGCGCTGCGCGAGGCGCAGCCCCATGACGGCCATGTTGAAGACGGTCGGGTCGCCGCCCTCGTAGTTCTCGGTGCCGAGCGCGAGGATGTCGGGCAGCGCGAGGCCGGGCAGCAGCTCGGCCGAGAAGTAGCGCTCGATGAGGGATGCCTCGAACCTGTCGATGCCCGCGGGCACCGGGGTGTGGGTGGTAAAAACCGTGCCGGCGCGCACGGCCTCGAGCGCCTCGGCGAACGAGAGACCGTTGCCGATGAAGTCGCTGATGCGGTCGAGGCCCTGGAAGCCCGCGTGGCCCTCGTTGGTGTGGAAGACCTCGGCAGCCGGGAGCCCGGTCAGCGAGGTGTACAGCTTGACGGCACGCGACCCGCCGACGCCCAGGAGCAGCTCCTGCAGGAGGCGGTGCTCTCCCCCGCCGCCGTACAGGCGGTCAGTGACGCCGCGCAGCTCCTCGTCGTTCTCGGGCACGTCGGTGTCGAGCAGGAGGAGGCGCACGCGGCCGACCGCGAGCTGCCAGACACGCGCGGTGAGGGCGCGGCCGCCGGGCAGGGCGAGCACGACCTGGGCGGCGGTGCCGTCGGGGTTGCGCATGACCTGCATGGGCAGACCGTCGGGGTCGAGGACGGGGTAGCTCTCCTCCTGCCAGCCGTCGCGCGAGATCGACTGGCGGAAGTATCCGGCCCGGTAGAAGAGACCGACGCCGACGATCGGCACCCCGAGGTCGGACGCCGACTTCAGGTGATCGCCGGCGAGGATGCCCAGGCCGCCCGAGTACTGCGGCAGAGCTGCGGCGATGCCGAACTCGGGAGAGAAGTAGGCGATCGTGCCGGGGGCCTCGTCGAGCGTCTGATACCAGCGCGGCTCGGTGAGATAGGCGTTCAGCTCGTCGCGGAGGGCATCTGCGCGGGCGACGAAGGCGGTGTCGGCGGCGAGCTCGTCCAGCCGGCTCGACGACACCTCGCCGAGGAGGGCCACCGGATCCTTGCCGAGGTCGTCCCACAGGTCGGGCGCCACATCGCGGAACAGGTCCCGCGTGGGCTGGTGCCACGACCAGCGCAGGTTGGCCGCGAGATCGGCGAGCGCGCCGAGCGAAGCGGGGAGGACGGTGCGGACGGTGAACCGACGGATAGCCTTCACTCGCGACAGCCTAGGTCAGTCGGGCGATGGCGAGGTGACGGTCCGGGGCCCGGCTACTTGCGGGATGCGGACGTGCGGGTGGCGCGCCTGTCGGTGGTACCGCTCTCTTCCGCGAGGAACTCGGCGAGCGACTCGTCGGTGATCTGCTCGAGGGGCTGCTCGGCGGTGGTCTCCGACGAGGCGGCGTCCTCGGCAGCCTGGCGACGACGCGCGCGGGACCGGGCGACGAGACCGCTGGTGAACATGTAGCCGGCGTAGGCGAACAGGACGGATGCGACAGCGGGCACGAGGATCGACCGCGCGCCGCCGTTGATGACGTTGTTGACCCATCCGATCAGCGGGACCGCGTACCAGACCGCGCCGCGCACCTGCACCGGCTTCACCGGGTTGGCGTCGGCGAGGTCGTTGTTGTCGCCCTTCGTCGTGAAGGTGGTCTCCTCGCCCGGCGTCTGCAGCACCGCGGTGACGCGGTGGGTGACGACGGCCGACTCGCCCGAGGCGAGCTGGTAGGTGATGACGTCTCCGACCTTGATGTCCTCGGTGTCGATCGGCTTCACGACGACGAGGGTTCCGGGCGGGTAGACGGGCTCCATCGACGAGGTCAGCACCGTGTACGGCGTCGAGTTCGAGGCGATCGGCACCACGATGACGGCGAGCGCCACGAAGGCGACGGCCATGAGCAGCAGGAAGCTGACGGCCATGCCGATGTGGTGCAGCGGACCCTTGCGACGGGACTTCTCGGTCATTCGACTGCTCCGTTCTTGTCGTCGGCGCGGCGCCGGCGTCGGGTGATGATGAGGACGCAGAGTGCGCCGATCATGGCGGACATCACCCAGAGGAAGACGATGTCCTCCTGGTAGAGCCGCAGGGAGTTGGTGAGCTGGAAGAGGACGAAGGGGTACGGCATCGGCGCGAGGCCGTCGCGCCCGGCGACCGGGGTGGTCGGCAGGGCGGGGGCGCCGGATCCGGCGGTGGGCGTGCGTGTGATTCCCCGACCCAGCTGGGCCGCCACGGTGCCGGCGACGGGCGTGCTCTGACCCGCGGTCGGGGCGTTCGGCGAGGTGGGGGTGGACGGGAACACCGGCACGGTGCTGCCCGCGACGACGCAGGTGGTGGCGGGGGTGCCGGCGGGATCCACCGAGCTCATGCCGACCTGCAGACGGAACCCGACCGATCCGCTCTGCCCCGCGGTGCCGACCAGGTCGGCGACGGCGAGCGCAGTGTCGATGCGGATGCTGCTGCCCGGTGCCAGCACGGCACCCTGCGTCAGGACGCGGCACGGCTGGGCGCTGGTGAGTACCTCCGGCGCGCCGACATCGGACGGCGTGTCGGCCTGGAGGGAGAGCGCCCCCAGGAGGTCGGCGTCCGAGCCGGTGACGTCGGAGAGCACGATGCGCAGGAACCCGACCTCGGCGGAGGCGTTGCGCACCCAGAAGGAGGAGTCGTGGGACGTCTGCGGGATCACCCGCAGGTCGGCACTGTAGAGGGGCGTCGCAAGCTGCGAGGCGAAGGTGACGCCATCGTTGCTCAGCTCGATGCCGTCCGACGGCGCGGCCGACGCCGCCATCGGCGACACCAGGACGGCGCACGCCGATGCGACGGCCGCGATGCCCGAGAGCATCGCCAGCCGCCGCGCGGATCCGCGGGCGATCATGTGCAGGACCAGGTGGTCGAGGTGGACGAGCGGGCGGTCATCGTGCCGCTGTCCACCACCGTGTCGAAGACGTCGATGATGCGCGTCTGGTACACCGTGCTGCCGTTGGCCTGGGCGTAGGCGCTCACGTTGACTCCGACCGAGGTCGCGCGCGTGCCGGTCGTCGCGATCGTCGTCCAGGGGCCGTTCACGCTCGTCGAGCCCTGCAGCTCGTAGGCGCCGTTGTCGTTCTGCGTGAAGCTGTAGGTGAGGGTGCGGGCGGCACCCGTGCCGGTGACCGCGCAGGTCACGCCGTCGAGCAGGATCGGCTTCGGCGAGTCGATCGAGAAGCGCTGTCCCGCGGCGGCGCTGCACACGGCCTGGCCCATGTCGGCGGCGTTCGCCTGCGCCGTCATGCACAGACCCGAGACGCGGTTGACGAACTGGTACATGCCGGAGCCCGCCGACTGCACCATCCACTCCTGCGAGTCGTCCGCGCCGGGCGCGTTCGAGGCCGTCGTGAGCTGGAGCGACGCGGTCGTGCTGGCACCGGCGTCGACGCGCAGGTTGACGCCGCTGCGCGGCTTGATCTCGGAGTAGCCGGAGTCGGTCGCCAGGAACGTCCACTGCTGGTTCCAGACGAAGTTGGACGTGTCGGCGGTCGACTTGCAGGGGTAGCTGATGAACGCGGTGCCCGAGGTCGCCGGGATGGCCCCGCCCGAGACATCGAGGCAGTTGGTCTGACCCTGCGGCTTGATGTAGTACCAGTTCTGCCGCTCGATCGTGACCGGCGCGAAGATGTACTGGGTCGACTGCGTCCCGGTCGCCGCCGTCGCCGCCGTGAAGTTCGCGACGTTGATCGTCGCGGTCGCCACCGGGGTGAAGGTGCGCGAGCCGGACGCGCTGACGACGGCCGTGCGGTCGCTGACCGTGCTGCGGATGCAGATCGTCGTGGTGGCGGTCTTCGCGACGCTCAGCCCGGTGACCGTCACGCCGGCGTTCCAGTTGCCGCTGACGACGCCTGATCCGGGGACCGCAGTGGCTGCGGTGCAGGCGGCGGCGTTGGCTACGAGCCAGGTCTGGATCGCCGTGTTCGAGGCGAGCGTCGCGTCTCCGCCGGCCTGCGACCTGAGCACGATCGACAGCGCGGGCACCGTCGTGCTCGCGGTCGTGGTGTTGTTCGTGACGGCCACGAAGCTGGTCGACGTCAGGGTCGAGTTGCCGTAGGTCGCGCTGAGCGAGACGTTCGACGCCGTGACGACGAGCGTCGCCGCGCGGGGCGTGCTGGCGACCGATGCCGAGGTGGTCCAATAGGCGTAGCTGCCGCCCGCGGAAGCCAGGATGATCGTCGCGACGAGCGCGGCGACGATCCCGTGCTTGACCGGACGGCCGTCGTGGGCGCCGAGGACGCTGAGCAGACGCGAGCGGACGCTCATCACTGCACCTGCGTTCCGTCGAAGACCAGCGTGAACGGCACAGCCGCGATGGCGCCGGCCGATCCGGGCTGGAGGGTGCTGGGTGCCGTCGTGGACAGCTTCACCTGGATGCACACGACGGCGGACGCACCGGGGGCGAGGGTGGTGAGGGCGGTCGGCGTCGTGGCGAGCGCGGCGGCCGGGATCACCGCGGTGCCGCAGGCACCGAGTGCCGTGCGGACCTCGTAGTACCCGAGGGCGGACAGACGCGAGGAGACGGCGAACTTGGCGGCACTCGGGTTGGCGACCGTCACCTGCTGGCTGATCGCGTCGCCCGGCAGCATGTTCGTCCAGACGGCGTCCGGGATCGTGGCGGTGGGAGCGGCGGTGCCGCCGTTGTAGCTGACGGTCAGGCTGGCGTTGCCGGCCTGGACGGTGGAGCTCGAGGTCATGCCCTGGGCGTTCAGGAAGGCGAAGGTGGTGCCCGCGCCGGTGACGGCGACGATGACGCCGAAGCCGATGGCCGAGGTCGAGGCGATGAGCGACTTGATGCTGAAGCGGCTGGAGATGCCGGCGGCCTGGGCTGCGCGGCCGCGGAGGGCGGCGAGGGCGAGCAGGGCGGCGAGTTCGAGGATGAGCCGCGCGGCGAGGGCGGGGCCCTCGATCGCGTCGCGCAGACGCGCACGGAGGCGCGGGTGCTTGCTCATGGTGGTCAGCCGTTCAGTTCGATGCGGAGGTGCGGAGTGGCAGTGGATGCCGGTGCGCCGTTCCCGCGGCGCCTGCGTCGTGGTGGTGACGCGGGTCGGTGGACCCGGCGGAGTAAGCGCGCCGGGTCCACCTGGGTCTTACTGGACCTGCGTGAAGGTCAGCGCGTTGGCGCCGAGCTGGACCGCACCGTTCTGCGACACGTTGTTGATCGTGCCGGACTGGAAGGCGTGGGTCAGCGTGACCGTGACGGTGATGGTCGTGTTGCCGGCAGCCGAGACCGTGAAGGTGTTGGGCTGGCCCGAGACGGGAGCGATGTTCGCGCCGGAGACCGAGTACACGGCGCTCGCCGCGATCTGGTTCTTCAGCTCGGTGCTGTTGGCGGTCGTCGCCGGGGCGACGGGGGTCGTGGGCACCGTGAGGGCCGCGGTGCCGAGGCCGACCGTGAACTTCAGGTTGTCGCCCGAGGCGTTCAGCGTGACGTCCTGCGTGTAGGTGAGCACGTCACCCGGCACGGTGCGGAAGGTCGCGGGGTTGATGGTGGTGGTGCCGCTCTTCCAGACGCCGGAGGCCGCAGCCGTGGCGCTGAGGTTTCCAGCGGTGATGGTGGCGGCCGAGGTGTTGGCCGACGCGTTCCAGTAGGCGAGCGTTCCCGCACCACCCATGAGCAGCACGACGCCGACGCCGGTGGCGATAGCGCCCTTGACGAGCTTGTTCATTTTCATATCCATTCGATCGGGTTCGCGTCGTCGAATCCGATCGGCGCGTGAGGTCTTGTGTGATTCCCCTTGGTAGACAATACGGTCCCCCATAGTGCGGACAAAGGGGACACGAGCCCCCAGAGGGGGTGCCCACCGGAAGGGGGGCAAAACGGCGAATGTGAACGCGCAACTCCCGGAATCGTTGCCGAAACGGGGTAATCACCTACGGATTCCGTCGAATTCGACCGGGGTACAGGCCGCCTCGCTTGCGGCAATCGGGGTACACGCATCGTCCTCCACGCCACCTGTGTACCCCGGAGCGACCGGCCGAGCGCGGGTGCCGACGCGGTACGGTCGAGAGGTGGCCACCATCGCTGTCCCCGACCCCGCGCCCGCCTCCTCCCCCCGGATCGGTCGCATCCCGATCCGTGTCGTCACCCCGGCTCAGCCCGAGGACCGATGGCCCGCGAAGGCCTCCGTCGGCGAGGTCGTCCCGTTCGCGGCGACGGTCTTCCGCGAGGGGCACGGCGAGCTGTTCGTCGAGGTCGTGCTCACCGATCCGGCCGGGGTCGAGACCCATCACCCGCTCGTCGCGCTGGGTGCGGGATCGGATCGCTGGCGCGCGTCCGCCAAGGTCGACCAGCCGGGTGCGTGGCGCTTCCGCATCCGCGCCGCCTCCGACGACTGGGCGACCTGGCTGCACACGGCCGACATCAAGATCGAGGCCGACCAGGACGTCGAGCTGACGATGTCCATCGGCGCCGAGCTGCTGCAGGGCGCCACGAGGACGGCACCCTCGTCCGCGGCCAAGCTGTTCAAGGAGGCGCGCACCGCCCTGCTCGATACTGCATCGACGCCCGCCGCCCGCCTCAAGGTGGCGCACGATCCGCGCCTGACCGCCGCGATCGCATCCGCCCCGATCATCTCGCTCGAGACCTTCTCCGAGGAGCACGTGCTGCGCGTCGAGCGCACCCGAGCCGCGGTCGGTGCCTGGTACGAGTTCTTCCCGCGCTCCGAGGGAGCCAAGAGGCTGAAGGACGGCACCTGGAAGTCGGGCACGCTGCGCACCGCGGCCAAGCGCCTGCCCGCCGTGGCCGCCATGGGATTCGACGTCATCTACCTGCCGCCGATCCATCCGATCGGCACGACGTTCCGCAAGGGGCCGAACAACTCGACGGTCGCCGGGCCGGGCGATCCGGGGAGCCCGTGGGCCATCGGCGCGGCGGAGGGCGGACACGACACGATCCACCCCGACCTCGGCACGCTGACCGACTTCAGCTACTTCCGGCGACAGGCCGAGGCGAACGGGCTCGAGGTGGCGATCGACTTCGCCCTGCAGTGCTCGCCCGACCACCCCTGGGTCACCCAGCATCCCGAGTGGTTCACCCAGCGGCCCGACGGCTCGATCGCCTACGCCGAGAACCCTCCGAAGAAGTACCAGGACATCTACCCGATCAACTTCGACCGCGACCCCGAGGGTCTGCGTGCGGAGATCCTGCGGATCGTGGAGCTCTGGATCTCGCGCGGGGTCTCGATCTTCCGCGTCGACAACCCGCACACGAAGCCCCTCGACTTCTGGGAGTGGCTCATCGGCGAGATCAACGGCCGGCATCCGGACGTCATCTTCCTCGCCGAGGCGTTCACCCGGCCCGCGATGCTGAAGTCGCTGGCCGGCGCGGGCTTCCAGCAGTCGTACTCGTACTTCACGTGGCGCAACACCAAGAGCGAGCTCGAGGAGTACTTCACCGAGATCTCGGGCGACAGCGCCGACTACGTGCGCCCCAACCTCTTCGTCAACACGCCCGACATCCTGACCGAGTTCCTGCAGTTCGGCGGGCCCGCGGCCTACAAGATCCGCGCGGCGCTGGCCGCCACCGCCTCGCCGCTCTGGGGTGTGTACGCCGGCTACGAGCTGTTCGAGCACGTGGCTCGGGTCGGCAGCGAAGAGAACATCGACAACGAGAAGTACGAGTACAAGCAGCGCGACTGGGCGGCGCACGACGCCGCCGGCACCACGCTCGCGCCGTACATCACGCGCCTGAACGAGATCCGTGCCGAGCACCCGGCGCTCCGGCAGCTGCGCGGGCTGAGCGTGCACTGGAGCGACGACGACTCGATCCTCGTCTACTCGAAGCACCTGCCCGCGGAGTTCTCGGACGACGGCCACGCCGACACGGTGATCGTCGTCGCCAACGTCGACCCGCACTCCGTGCGCGAGACGACCGTCTACCTCGACCCGACGGTGTTCGGGCTGGCCCCCGACGACGTCTTCGACGTGCGGGACCTGATGACAGGCGCTCGCTGGCAGTGGGGTGTCGCCAACTACGTGCGCCTCGACGCCTTCACCGAACCCGTGCACATCCTCGCCGTCGAACGGAAGGCCCCCTGATGACCGACGCCCCCGCACCCCGCACGCCCGTGACCCCGCCGCCCGCCGCGCCGCCCGCCGCCACCGTGTCCTCCGCGGAGGCCGCGCCCGCCGTCGCGACGACGGATGCAGCGCCCGGCACGCTCACCGACCTGCACCCCGACCACATCGCCTCGCTGGTCGAGGGTCGCCACCCGCAGCCGCACGCGGCGCTGGGCCAGCACCCGGTATCCGGCGGCTTCGTCATCCGCGCGATCCGCCCGGTCGCGGCATCCGTGACCGCGCTGCGAGCGGATGGCACCCGCATCGAGCTCGAGCACGTCGCCTCGGGGCTGTGGCAGGGCTTCGCCCCCGGCGACGGGCAGGCGTACGAGCTGGTCACGACCTACGAGGACGGCCCGGAGTGGGTCTCCGGCGACCCGTACCGGTTCGTCCCGAGTGTCGGAGAGATCGACCTGTACCTCTGGGGCGAGGGGCGTCACGAGCAGCTCTGGCACGTGCTCGGCGCGCACTTCCGGCCGCACGAGGGCGTCATCGGCACCAGCTTCTCGGTGTGGGCGCCGCACGCTCAGGCCGCCCGTGTCGTCGGCGACTTCAACTCCTGGGACGGCACGCGGCACGCGATGCGCCGCCTCGACGACAACGGCGTGTGGGAGCTCTTCGTCCCCGGCCTCGAACCCGGTACCAACTACAAGTTCCAGCTGCTGTCGGCGGACGGCCGCTGGGTCGAGCGCGCGGACCCGATGGCCCGCTACACGCAGGTGCCCCCGCAGACCGGCTCGGTCGTGGGCCAGACGCTCTACCACTGGGGAGACGCCGACTGGCTCGCCGAGCGCGCCGGGCGCGATCCGCACAACTCCCCCACCAGCGTCTACGAGCTGCACATCGGCTCGTGGCGTCCCGGTCTCGGCTATCGCGAGCTCGCGGACGAGCTGATCGACTACCTGACCGAGCTCGCCTTCACGCACGTCGAGTTCCTCCCCGTGGCCGAGCACCCGTACGGACCGTCCTGGGGATACCAGGTGACCGGCTACTACGCGCCCACCAGCCGCTTCGGACACCCCGACGACTTCAAGTACCTCGTCGACCGGCTGCACCAGGCCGGCATCGGCGTCATCGTCGACTGGGTGCCCGCGCACTTCCCGAAGGACGAGTTCGCGCTCGCCAACTTCGACGGCCAGCCGCTCTACGAGCACGCCGACCCGCGCCGCGGCGAGCAGCCCGACTGGGGCACGCTCGTGTTCGACTTCGGCCAGTCGCAGGTGCGCAACTTCCTCGTCGCCAACGCCCTCTACTGGTTCGAGGAGTTTCACATCGACGGACTCCGTGTCGACGCGGTCGCCTCGATGCTGTACCTCGACTACTCCCGCAAGGAGGGCGAGTGGCTGCCGAACATCAACGGCGGTCGCGAGAACTTCGAGGCCATCTCGTTCCTGCAGGAGGTCACCGCGACCGCCTACAAGCGGAATCCCGGCATCGTCATGATCGCCGAGGAGTCGACCTCGTGGCCGGGCGTCACGCGCCCCAGCGACCAGGGCGGCCTGGGCTTCGGGCTGAAGTGGAACATGGGCTGGATGAACGACTCGCTCCAGTACATGCACCAGGACCCGATGTGGCGGGGCAGCCACCACAACGACATCACCTTCAGCTTCGTCTACGCGTTCAGCGAGAACTTCCTGCTGCCGATCAGCCACGACGAGGTCGTGCACGGCAAGGGCTCGCTGCTCAACAAGATGCCCGGCGACCAGTGGCAGAAGCTCGCGAACGTGCGCGCCTTCCTCTCGTTCATGTGGGCGCACCCCGGCAAGCAGCTGCTCTTCATGGGCCAGGAGTTCGGCCAGCCGAGCGAGTGGAGCGAGCAGCGCGGTCTCGACTGGTGGATCCTCGACCAGCCCGCCCACCAGGGGCTGCAGCGGCTCGTCGGCCAGCTCAACCGCACCTACCGCGACGAGGCCGCCCTCTGGGACCAGGACAACACGGCCCGCGGATACGAGTGGCTGGCCAGCGACCCCGGCAACAACGTCGTGGGGTTCCTGCGCTGGTCGTCAGCGGGCGAGGCCATCGTGTGCCTGTTCAACTTCGGCGGCAATCCGGTCGGTCCCTACCGGGTCGGACTGCCCTACGCCGGAACCTGGACCGAGATCCTCAACACGGACGCCGAGGACTTCGGCGGCTCGGGTGTGGGCAACTTCGGCGCCGTCGTGGCGTCGGCCGAGCCCTGGCAGGGGCGACCCGCCTCCGTCGAGCTCACGCTGCCGCCGCTCGCGGGCATCTGGCTGAAGGGCTCCCCGAGCTAGGGGCCGCCGAGGTCAGTCGAGCCCGTCGCGGTCACCCTCTCGACGAGCTAGCGCCGAAAGCGCGCCCGGCTGATGCCGAGGGTGCCCGTCGGCTCGTCCGCCGCGCGCACGATCGCACCCGTGCGGGGGTGCCGTAGCGCGAGCCCCGGCACGTCGAAGGCTGTCGAGTACCCGGCCGCCCGCTCGGCGCGCTCGCGACGGGCGCCGATCGCCAGGCCGATCAGCGTGACGGCGGTCGCCGCCGCGAAGACCAGGAGGGTGATCAGGGCCACGACGGATGCCGCGCCCGAGCCGCCCGCGCCGATGAACGCTGCAACCATGGTCGCCACGGCCGCAAGCGCGGAGAGGGCCGCTCCGATCGTGATGAGCAGGCGCCACCCGTAGGACGGGAGACCGGGCAGCAACGGGGAGTCGGCCACGGCTCAGTAGAGCAGGTTGGTGAGCTGGCGCCGCGCGGCGATGACACGCTCGTCGTCGGCCCCGCCGATCTCGAAGAAGTCGAGGAGGCGGGTGCGGACGGCGTTCTTGCCGTCGGCGTCGAGGGTCGGGAACAGGTCGAGCAGCCGCGCGAACGCGTCCTCGAGGTGTCCTCCGCTCATGTCGAGGTCGGCCACCGCCAGCTGGGACGCCACGTCGCCCGGTGCGGCCGCGGCATCCGCTCGCACCTCGGACGCGTCGAGACCGTCGAGACGCTGCAGCAGCGAGACCTGCGCGAGTCCGGCGACCGCGAGGCCGTCGCGCGGGTTCTGCGCGATGGCCTTCGAGTACTCCGCGATGGCGGTCGCGTAGTCGCCCTCGGAGATCGCGTCGTAGGCCTCCTGGTGATGCGGGGGCAGCGGCTCCTCGACGGGCTCCGCGGGCTCGACAGCGCCGTCGTCCGCGGCGTCGCCGACGGGGACGGTGCCCGTGATGCCGTTCTGCTGGGCCAGCACGAGCAGCTCGTCGAGCACCTGCCGTACCTCCTCGTCGGACGGCATCCCGAGGAACAGGTTGACGGGCCGGCCGCCGACGACGGCCGCGACAGCGGGCACCTCGCGCACCTGGAAGGCCTGGGCGAGCTGCGGGTTGGCCTGGCCGTCGACCGTGGCGAGCACGAGCTTGCCGGCGTAGGTCGCGATGATGCGGCCGAGCGCGGGCTGGAGGCCGGGCGCGTAGAACTCGACGACCACCGGCACGCGGTTGGACAGCTCGAGGACGCTGTCGAAGCTGGCGTCGGTCGCCGGCAGCACGAGGTTGGAGGCGCCTGCCGGTGCGGCGTCGGGTACGGGAGCGCCGGGCGCAGGCTGCGGGGTGTTCGCGCGGCGGACGAGGGAGGACAGGTCGACGGCGCCACGGAGTCCGGCGGGGGGAAGTGCGTTGCTCACGTCACCAGCCTGTCACGATCAGGGGACCTCGGATGCCGAGACGAGCCCCTGCGAGAACCCCAGCAGCTTGATCTTGGCATCGGTGTCGGCGAGACCCGGCACGTAGAAGAGCATCTGCACGCCGTAGGTCGCCGTGATTCCCTTGGTGGTCTGCGTGGTGCCGGAGAGCGCCTTGATGGCGCCCTGGGGGTTCACCGCGGCCCCCGCCTCGACGGGCGTCACCGTCTCGGTGTCATTGAGCGAGACGGCCACGATCTGCCCGGAGTCGGTCGTCGGGAACGAGATCGGCTGCTCCTCCCCCACCGAGTTCGTGAACGCGATCGTCGCACTGGCAGGCAGCCCCGCCTTGCGCTCGGCCTTCTTGTCGGCGCCGATGGCCACGCGCAGCGAGTCGCCCTCGGCGTCGAACAGATCGAACGACGAGCTCGTCTGGCCGACCGAGAGAATGTCGCCGTAGGCCGCCGCCAGCTCATCGGGGCGCATGAGACCGAACGTGTTGTCCGGGTTGAGCGCGCCGGCACCGATCGCGGCGGGCGCGACCTTCGGGAATACGATGTCGGGCTCCAGCGTGATCAGGTAGTGCAGCTTGTAGTTCTCGCGCGGAGTCTCCTGCTGCAGCAGGATCGCCACCGGAGCGGCCGCTGCATCGCTCGGCGACACGACAGCGAGCACGGAGCGCGGCCACTTGTCGGTCTGCTGCGGGAGGGTGATGTCGATGTCGCCGGCGGGGATGGGAGCGATCGCCGCCTGGGCGCCGTCCGCGGTCGTGACGGCGTAGTTGGCCGCCCGGAGCTGCAGGGCGGGACCGGCGACGCGCGTCCCCGCGAGGGTCGCGTCTCGTGCGGCATCCGCCGCCGTGGTGACCTCGACGACCTGGTCCATGATGCGGCGCAGCTGCTGCTCGGTGACCGCAGTCGGAGGCAGATCCTCCACCGGCGCATCCGTCGACGTCGAGGCGGGAAGCGGATTGTCGAGCAGATCGCCCGACGTGCACCCGGTGAGGGCCAGGGAGGCGATGACGAGACCCGCGCCCGCGGTGATCGCCTTGCGCTGCGGTCCGCGCTTGAGCCGCGGAGGCGACGGCGGCTTCGGCAGACGCGGCTGCTTGCGCCGGGGGCCGCGACCTCGGCGGGCGTGAACGAGCGCCCAGACGAAGGCCAGCAGCCCGAGCAGGAATGCGACGATGCCGCCGACGATGAGCGGCTGCGAGAACGGAGTGGAGTTGTCGAGCGGCCAGGTGATCGAGATGTCCTGCGGCGCGGTCGCCTCGCCGTCGGAGGCGAGGATCACCGAGATGTCGGCGGGCGGGTTGATGCGACGCGTCAGCTCGTCGGTGCCCTCGAACTGCTGCAGCCAGAGGTCGGAACCGACGGGCGACGGCACCGTCTCCTCGCTCCCCGTCGTCAGTGTGCTGGTCAGCTGCTGGGTCTCAGCGTCGAAGTCGATCATGTTGTAGCTCGCGTCGCCGACCCACGCCATCACGTCGGAGGTGCGGCCGGAGGCCATGAAGATCGGGCCGCTGCCCGCCACATCGAGCTTCTGCGTGAGCGGATAGGCGTTCAGGGCCTCGGCGCTGATGACCGTCACGGGGGCCTCGTCGGTCACGACAGTCGTCGTGAACGCAGACGGACCGGCGAGGACGGTGCGCTGCGCGATCCCCAGGCCGATGCCGACAAGGGCGACGACGAACAGGATGATCGCGATCACGAAGCGCACTAGAGACTCCTCAGGCAAAAGACATTCCAGACTAGCCGACCGGGGTCCGAACTCCTGGGAGGAGCCTGGACCAGCCCTGAAGGCGGGCTCTCGTCGACGCCGTTAGACTCGTCGGGTTCGCCCCTGCGTGTGACGGGGTGGGACACATCCCTCCCCATATGACATCCCTTTCTTAGGAGCGACCCGGTGGCGGCAGACGAGACGGGCTTCAGCACCGAACTGCGCGGATACAAGAAGGATGAGGTCGACAAGACGGTCGGCGGCCTGCGCCGCGACCTGCTGTCGGCCAATTCCGAGAAGTCCGAGCAGGCCAAGGAGCTGAAGCGGCTGCAGGCTGTCGCCGAAGACCTCCAGGCGGAGCTGGACGAGGTCGGCAGCCCCACGTACTCCGGCCTGGGCACGCGTCTCGAGAACACCCTGCGCATGGCGGAGGAGCAGTCGACCCGCCTGATCAGCCAGGCCGACATCGACGCCGAGCGCCTGCGCGCGACGGTGCAGGCCGAGATCGGCAAGCAGCGTGCCGAGGCCGCCGCGAGCGTCGAACGCAAGCTCGCCGATGCCGCCGAACAGGCCTCGCACATCGTCTCCGACGCCCGCGGCGACGCGGCCGAGATCATGGCGCGAGCCACCGAGGAGGGCGACACCGCCCTCGCCGACGCGACCCGCGAGGCGGCGGCGATCCGCTCCGCAGCGGCCGCCGAGGCCGCCGAGACCCGCAATGGCGCCCAGCGCGAGGCCGCCGCCCTCCGCAGCGACGTCGAACGCGAGGTCAGCGAGCTGCGCGCGACCGTGCAGGCCGAGGTGGCCGAGGCCCGCGAGGCGGCTGCAGCTCTCGCCCGCGACACCGAGCACGGCCGCGCCGAGTTCGAGGCCGAGTCGGCCCGGCTGCGCGGCGACCTCGACCGCGACCTCGAAGAGGGGCGCACCAACCTCGCCCGCGAGACGGCGGATGCGCGGACCGCCCTCGAGAACGACACCAACGCCGCCAACGCGGCCCTCGACGCCGATACCGAGCGCGCGCGCGCCGAGCTCGACGCCGCCACCCGCGCGGCCAACGCCGAGCTGCAGACCTCCACCGCGAAGGCGCACGCCGAGCTCGAGGCCGAGGCCGCACGAGTGCGCGCCGAGCTCGAGGCCGAGACGGCCCGCAGCAAGGCCGAGCTCGAGGCCGAGCTCGCCAGCGGCCGCGCGTCGCTCGAAGCCGAGATCGCGGGCGGTCGGGAGGCCTGGGACGCAGAGCTGACGGGTGCCCGGGAGACTCTGGACGCCGAGCTCGCCCACCGCCGCTCCGACGCCGACAATCAGATCGCGCAGGCGGCAGCGGCATCCGCGTCCGAGATCGAGAAGAAGCGCGCCGACATCGACCGCGAGGTCGCCCGCAAGAAGGCCCAGATCGCCAACGAGCTGGAGTCGACGCGCGCCAAGGTGCAGCGCGACACCGAGGAACTGGCCGCGAAGCTCGCCACCACCGCCGAGCAGGCGCACATCGACCTCGACCTCGAGCTGACCGCGCGGCGCGACGAGGCCGAGAAGCAGCACCTCGCCGCCCATCAGGAGGCCGCTGCGTCGACCAAGAAGTACCTCGACGAGGCTCAGGCGCAGCTCGAGGCCGCGACCAAGCGTGCCGCCGACAAGCGCGCCGAGGCCGACCGGATCGCGGCCGCCGCGAAGTCCGAGGCGAAGGAGCTCGTGAGCACCGCCCGCGCCGACGCCACCGAGGTGCTCGGCAACGCGGAGTCCCGCGCCAAGGCGATCATCGACGACGCACAGACCCAGGCCACCGCGCTGCTGGGTGACGCAGAGCAGCGGATGCGCGAGATCCGCGGCGAGCGCGAGTCCGTCGCGGGCTACATCGAGGGGCTGCGCGGCATGCTGGCGCAGGCCGAGCGCGTCGCAGCCGATCACGGATTCCCGACGGCGGCGGCAGAGGAGCCTGCGCCCAGCAAGTCGGGCCGCTCCAAGTCGGCGCCCAAGTCGGCGGCGTCGGCGCTGCAGTCCCCCGTCGACATCGTCCCCGCCGCCGAGGACGACGAGGAGGAGGAGGCGAACGCCGCCTACGCCGCTGAAGGTGACCTCGACGAGGGCGATCAGGGCGAGACCGACGGGCCCGCGGACGACAGCGCATCCGACGACGCGCGGGAGCACCAGCACGTCAACTGACGGTCGGACCCCGGCGAGGCGGTAGCCTTTCGCTACCAATCTCTAAAAGGGGCTCAGCTACGTGAAGATCCAGAACGCATTCCGCCTCGGCCTCTTCGGCGGATTGGGTGTCCTCGTCGCGGTCGCGATCGGCGGCGGGATCCAGTCGCTCGCGACGATCCTCACGTATGTCGGCGCGGCCCTGTTCCTCGCCCTCGGCATCGACCCGGCCGTCACCTGGCTCGAGCGGCACAAGTTCCCGCGGCCGATCGCCATCCTCACGGTGCTGGCCGGCATCCTCGCGATCTTCGCCGGGCTCGTGCTCGCCATCATCCCGGTCATCGCCGACCAGGTCGGCAACCTGATCCAGCAGGCGCCCGACCTGATCGACAGCGTCGTCAAGGAGAAGGCGATCGAGAACTGGTGGACCGACAACCTCGCGTGGGTCGGCACCTACGACGACGTCGTCAAGAACGTCACCGACTTCTTCAACGACAATCTCGCGAACATCACCACCGGCGTCCTGACGA
Source organism: uncultured Microbacteriaceae bacterium (assembly GCA_964246985.1). Classification (GTDB taxonomy): domain Bacteria; phylum Actinomycetota; class Actinomycetes; order Actinomycetales; family Microbacteriaceae; genus CAXTSE01. The sequence goes on along the minus strand of CAXTSE010000018.1, from coordinate 29,161 downwards.
CAGTCCTCACGATCGCCACCGGCGCCTTCGGCGGCATCATCGTGCTCATCCTGACGCTCTACTTCGTCGCCTCGCTGTCGAGCATCAAGCGCGGCCTCTACCAGCTGGTGCCCGCCACCAAGCGCGAGAAGTTCATCGACATCTCGGAGCAGATCACCGACTCCGTCGGCAAGTACGTCGTCGGTCAGGCCACGCTGGGTCTCGCGAACGGCGTGCTGACGCTCCTCTTCCTGACGATCCTCGGCGCGATCCTCGGCGATCCGATCGAGTACGCCGCGCTGTTCGCGTTCATCGCGTTCCTGTTCTCGCTCGTGCCCCTGGTGGGAACGATCTCCGGGGCGGTGCTGATCACGCTGGGCGTGCTGCTCTTCGACGGGTGGCCTGCCGTGCTGATCGTCGGCATCTACTACCTCGTGTACATGCAGATCGAGGCGTACGTCATCAGCCCGACCATCATGAAGCGGGCCGTGCAGGTGCCGGGTGTCGTCGTCGTGATCGCGGCGCTCGCGGGCGGCACGCTCCTGGGGATCCTCGGGGCGCTCGTCGCGATCCCGGTGGCGGCGTCCATCCTGCTCATCGTCAAGCAGGTCATCATCCCCCGCCAGAACGAGCTGTAACCCGCTAGTCGACCGCGGGACGGGTCACGGGGAGGCCCGCCGCCTCCCAGGCCGTGATGCCCCCGTCGACGTTGACCGCGTCGTAGCCCTGCTGCTCGAGGAAGGCCGTCACACGCGCGCTGCGGGCGCCCGAGTGGCACATCACGTAGACGGTGCCCTCCGGCAGCTCGTCGAGGTGCTCCTGGAGCGAGCTCATGGGCAGGGCCTGAGCCCGCAGGGTGCGGACGGTCGCGAGCTCCTCTGGCTCGCGCACGTCGATCAGATGCGCGTCGTCGCCGAGGGCGGCGAACTCGGCGGGCGTGATGGATCTCATGGTGACTCCCAGGTGGTCGGCAGCGGCAGCGCGGACGGATTCACCCGCGCGACGATCTCGGTGAGCACCCGCGCGACCTGCTTCTCGCCGACCCACAGGTGCTTGCCGCCCTCGACGGCGACGAGCTCGGCAGCCGGCACCGACGCGAACCGTGCTGCCGCCTCGGCCGGGCGCAGGTAGTCGTCGAGCTCGGGCACGACGACGACCAGCGGGATGCCGCGGTCGGCCCAGGCGGCCACCTCGGCCTCGCTCGTGCGGTGCAACGGGGGCGAGAGGAGGATCGCTCCGGCGATCGGGTGTGGCAGGGCGTGCTTGAGCAGCACCTCGGTGCCGAAGCTCCAGCCCAGCAGCCACGGAGTCGGGAGCCCCTCGGACGCCACGAAGCGCACGGCGGCGGCCAGATCCCGGGCCTCGTCGACACCCTCGCCGAAGGTGCCCTCGCTCGTGCCCCGCGGCGACGAGACGCCGCGGAAGTTGAACCGCAGCACCGCGATGCCGGCCAGCGCCGGCAGGCGCGCGGCGGCCTTGCGGATGACGTGCGAGTCCATGAAGCCGCCCGCGGTCGGCAGGGGGTGCAGGCACATCAGGGTGGCGATCGGATCGGAATCCAGCGGCAGCGCCAGCTCGCCCACCAGCGTCAGCCCGTCATCGGTGCGGAGCTCGATGTCGCGGCGGCGGGCAGGGAGCTCGACTCCCCCGCTGATGTCGATCGTCGTGACGGTCACGCTCCGATCCTCCAGCAGTGCGTATGCCAGTGCCGGCGCGCGGCGAGGTCGTCGGCCTCGCCCATGATGCCGTCGGCGCGCCAGGCCACCAGATGTGCCACACCGGGCGCGATCTCCTGTGCGCAGCCGGGGCACGTGTAGGCCTTCGACGCCCGGCTGGCGCCCTGGGGCTGCACGTTCCAGGCGCCGTCGCGGCGCGTCTCCACGCGGCGGGTGCCCATGACAGCGCGCTCGAGATCGATCGGCTCGGGCTGCTCGCCGGCGCCGCGGCGGGTGCGCGGACGGTTCGAGCGGGGCATGCAGCCAGCCTAGGCGCAGGAACCGCCGGGCTGCCGAGCGCGCCGTGTGGGCGGGCAGCGGCCTATTCCGTGCGACCCCCGCGGTCGATCTGCTCGAGCCGCGCCTCCTCGAGGTCCAGCTGGGACTGCGCGCGCTGCAGGATGCGCGACGGGTAGCCGCCCGCCGCGCGCGCCTCGAGCAGCACGGCGCGTTCGGCCTGCAGCACCTCGCGACGCAGCTCGCGGTACTGCTGATGCGGGGAGTCCAGGATGCCGTCGTCGCTGTCGGCGTGCTCGGCTCGCTCCCACGCTGCCTGCGATCCGAGCATCGTGTCCCGTCGCACGCGCTCGAGCACCTCGGCATCGACCTTCTGCCCGCGTGGCAGGGCGAACTCCGGGTCCTTCAGAGTGTCGAGTCCGGCCTCGGCCATATCGTCGAGCAGCTGGGCGAGCTCCCGCCGATCGGCCGCCGGATCGCTGCCCTGCACCCGCGTCAGACGGATCACCAGCGGCAGGGTGCTGCCCTGCAGCAGCAGCGTCACGATCGCGACCGTGAAGGCGATGAGCACCAGCTGCTCGTAGTAGGGGGTGTCGCGAGGCAGGGACTGGGCGGCGGCGAGCGTGACCACCCCGCGCATCCCCGCCCATCCGATCACCCCGGCGCCGCGGGCGCCCAGGTCCTGCGCGCGCGCCTGGTCGATGTCGTTGCTGCGGGCGGTGATCCGCCGCTCGACCCGCGCCCGCCGACGCTCCCGGCGCTCGCCCCCTCCGCTCGCCGTCTGCACCCGTGCGAGCATCGCCCGCAGCCGCGGTTGCCGCGCCTGATCCCGTCGTTCCCGCGCTCTGATCGTCGCGAGAAGCGGCCAGACGAAGACGAATCGCAGCGCCATGAGGATCCCGGCGGCCAGGAGGCCGAGGAGCACGGCCTGGTGCGCGGGCAGCTCCTCCTCGCGGACGCCGGAGACGATGCCGGCGAGCTGGGCTCCCATGAGCAGGAACACGCCGTTCTCGAGCACGAACTGCAGGGTGCGCCAGTTGAGGCGCTCTGCGATGCGCGACTGCGGCGAGAAGTGCGCGCTGCGATGACCGCTGTACAGGCCGGCCGCGACCACCGCGATGACGCCGGATGCGCCGATCTCCTCCGCGGGGATGTAGGCGATGAACGGCACGGCGAACGAGATCGCGGTGTCGAGGATCGGATCCGCGAGTCGGCGGCGCACGGCGACCGCGAGGACCCCGACGACGAGGCCGATGGCCGCCGCGACGACCACCGCGTAGCCGAAGTCGCCCACCGCCCCCCAGGCGTCGAAGCCTCCGGATGCCACGAGGGCCGAGGCCGCGATGGCGGTCCGCAGCATCACGAGAGCGGTCGCGTCGTTGACGAGACCCTCCCCCTCGAGGATCGACACGAGCCGGGGCGGCAGGCCGAGCCGCTTGGCGATCGAGGTCGCGGCGACGACGTCGGTGGGGCTGATGACCGCGCCGAGGGCGATGGCCGCGCCGAGGTCGAGGTCGTCGAGCAGGACGAAAAGCACGAAGCCTGTGACGAGCGCGCTCACGATGACGAGCAGCACCGAGAGCGCGGAGATGCTGGCGAAGTTGCGTCGGAACTCGACGACGGGGACGTTGATCGCCGCCGCGTAGAGCAGCGGCGGCAGCACCCCCATGAGGATGATCTCCGGCTCGATCTCGATCGGCGGGACGCCGGGGATGAAGCTGTACCCGACCCCGAGCAGCACGAGCAGCAGGGGTGCGGCGACCCCGAGCCGACGCGAGAACGCGGCGGCGACGACCATCACCACGACTCCCAGCACGGCGACGAGGGCGTACTGGAGGTCCATCCCCTCAGGCTAGCGGCGGCCCGTCAGCGGGCGCGTCCACGCTCAAGCCAGCGCCAGCGCCAGCGCCAGCGAAGCGAGGCGACCGCGCTCGTCTTGCGTAGCGGGTGCGCCGCAGGGGCGGCGGCGCACGAAAGGATCAGTACCAGCCCTTGGCGCCGCTGTGGGCCCAGGCGCCGCAGGGGCTCTGATAGCGGGCCGAGATGTAGCCGAGGCCCCAGGTGATCTGGGTGGCCGGGTTGGTGGCCCAGTCGGCGCCCGCGCTCGCCATCTTGCTGCCGGGGAGCGCCTGCGGGATGCCGTACGCGCCGCTGCCGGCGTTGTAGGCGTACGTGTTCCAGCCGGACTCCTTCTTCCACAGCGCCACCAGGCAGTCGTACTCGCCGGGACCCCAGCCGCGCGCGGCGACCATGTCGTAGGCGATGGCCTGAGCGGTGCCGGGATCCGGGGTGCCCGCCGCAGGGGCCGCGCCGGCGGTCGGCTTCGGCGGCGGAGGCGGCGGCTTGATGATCTGGTAGTCGTCGCGAGTCGCGGTCGAGCCGGCACCGGAGGAGACCAGGGACTGGCCGGCGCCCGTCGCGAACCTGGCGGGCGCGTCATCCGCCTGCGCATCGGCCGCGGCCGTGAATGCGGTCTGCGGTCCCATGACGGTCACGAACATGAACGCGGCGAGCATGACGGAGGCGAAGATGGACAGCGACCAGCGCCCTCGCACGTGCCGTTCGACCGCGGGCTGGGCAGCGGACGAGGCGCGCGCGGCCACGATCTGCTGCGTTCCCCGACGCCGATACCCGCTCACAATCGTTCAAGCCTAGTCGGGGCCCCTGGCAGAACACCAGGAAGGGCCCCGGCCGCGGGCTCCGCCTACTTGACCGCCAGCATCACGCGGATGGTCTCGTCGAGCAGCAGGTCGACCTGCGCCTCCTGATAGCCGCCGCGCTGCGCGGCGAACGACGAGACGCGGATCTCATCGACGCTCAGCGGCGTCGCGCTGCGGAAGTAGGTGGTGATCCGGTCCGTCAGGGCGTCCACATCGCGCACGGAGTAGCCGAGCGTGAAGATGCTGACCCGCGTGAACCGACGTCCGCGCGGACGCGCGATGCGATCCAGGATCGCCTCGGCGGTCTCGCGGGCCTTGCCGTACCAGGCGCGATCGCCGACGTGCGCGAACGCGCGGTCGCGCTCGCGGGAGGCGAAGGCGTCCTCGAGCCGCTCGAGCGCCGCGTCGACGTCGATCGGGCGGTAGCCGCCCTTGCGCATGGTGAAGGCCTGCTGGCGGATGGTGTCGGCGCTGACCGAGGTCGCCTCGGCGCGGTCGGCCTGATAGGCGCGGCGCGCGTCCTCGAGGAACTCCTCGACCTCGTCGATGTCGTAGCCGAGCTTCGACCTGCGCTCGCGCGGAAACGTCGTACTCACGGGCCCATCGTATCGGGAGCCGCCTGCGAGACGTCGCCGCGCGAGCGGCGGGTCAATGGGCGCGGTCAGACGCTGACGGCGATGTACTTCTCTTCCAGGAACTCGAGGATGCCGTCGGTGGAGCCCTCACGGCCGAGTCCGGACTGCTTCATGCCGCCGAAGGGCGCGGCGGGGTCGGAGAGCACCCCGCGGTTGACGCCGACCATGCCGGCATCGATGCGCGCGGCGACCTTGAGCGCGTCGCCCTCGGGCCCGAACACGTAGGCCATGAGCCCGTAGATCGTGTCGTTGGCCATCCGGACGGCGTCATCGACGGTGTCGAAGGGGACGACGGCGGCGACCGGACCGAAGATCTCGGTCTGGTTGATGGTCGACCCGTGCGCCACATCCGTCAGCAAGGTGGCGGGATAGAACGCGCCCTCCCCCGGCGTCGATGCGCCGCCGAGCTTCACCGTGGCGCCCTCCGAGACGGCTGTGTCGACGAGCTCGGCGACCTTGTCGCGCTCCTTGACGCTCACGAGGGCGCCGAGGGTGTTGTCGCGGTCGAGTCCCGACCCGGTCGGCATCGCGGCGAGCTTCTCGCCGAGCCGCGCCACGAACTCGTCGTGCAGCGAGCTGTGCACGTAGAGGCGGTTCGCGCTGGTGCAGGCCGATCCGCCGTTGCGCATCTTCGCCAGCCACGACCCCTCGACCGCCAGGTCGAGGTCGGCACCCTCGAGCACGACGAGTGGGGCGTTTCCGCCGAGCTCCATGCTGGTGTTGATCACCTTGTCGGCCGCCTGCTTGAGCAGCACCCGTCCGACCTCGGTCGACCCGGTGAACGACAGCTTGCGCACCGCCGGGTGCTCGAGCATCGCCGAGACGGCTGGACCGGTCGGCACCGGGGTCACGAGGTTCACGACGCCCGCGGGCAGGCCGGCGCGGTGCAGCACGTCGACGACGTACGCGGCTGTCAACGGCGTCTCGGATGCCGGCTTCAGCACCATGGTGCAGCCGGCGGCCAGCGCCGGGGCGAGCTTCCGCGTCGCCATGGCGGCCGGGAAGTTCCAGGGGGTGATGAGGAGCGAGACACCGATCGGCTGGTGCGTCACGATGATGTGCTTGTCACCCGCGGGCGCCAGGCGGTAGTCGCCGGGGATGCGAACGGCCTCCTCGGCGAACCAGCGGAAGAACTCGGTCGCATAACCGGCCTCGGCGATGGCGTCGGGCCAGGCCTTGCCGTTCTCGCGCACCATGATCTCGGCGAAGTGCTCGCGCTCCTCGGTCAGGATCTCGAAGGCCTTCCGCAGGATCTCGCTGCGCACGCGCGGGGCCATGGCCGCCCATCCGGGAGCGGCCGTCTCGGCCGCATCGACCGCGGCGAGGCAGTCCTCGACGCTCGCGATCGCGAACTCGGTGATGGTCGTGTTGGTCGACGGATCGGTGACCGCGAAGCGGTCGCCCGAGGAGCCGGGCCGCCACGCGCCGTCGATGAAGAGATCAGAGAGGAATTCCACGGAAGAGCCTTTCGAGAGGTGCCGGACAGGGGGTGGCGTCTAGATGCCGGCCGCGCCCACGATCAGGAAGATCGCGTAGGCGACGGCGGCGGAGGGGAGGATCGAGTCGAGGCGATCGAGGAAGCCTCCGTGGCCGGGGAGCCAGCCGGAGATGTCCTTGACGCCGAGGTCGCGCTTGATCAGGGATTCGGTGAGGTCGCCTGCGGTTCCCACCAGGCCGAGCAGGAGGCCCATGATCGCGCCGACCCACCACGGCTGGCCGAGCATCAGGGTGCCGAGCAGGATTCCGCCGACGACGGCGACGACGAGCGACCCGGCGAAGCCCTCGACGGTCTTGCCGGGGCTGATCGTCGGTGCGAGCTTGTGCTTGCCGAAGGCGAGGCCGGCGGCGTAGGCGCCCACATCGGTGGCGACGACGATGATCAGGGAGGCGAGGGTCCAGAACTCGCCGTCGTCGGATCCGGTCAGCACCAGGTAGAACCCCGCCATGAAGCTGACGTAGATCTGCACGAACGCACCGGCGCCGATGTCGAGCCAGAACTCGCGGGTTCCGGTGCGGTGGCTGGGGCGGGCGAGCCACTCGACGGCGCGATAGAGCGAGATCAGCAGGATCGCCCCGAGGGTCGCGAGCCAGAGGCCCTCGACCCGGCCGAAGAAGGCGGCCGGCACGATGGCGAGCCCGACGACGGTCGAGGCGATGCGCGGCACGTCGCGGCCCGCGTGACGCAGCACCCCCGCGAGCTCGAACACGGCGAAGCCGATGAGGGCCCCGCCGAACAGCATGAACAGCGGCTTGAAGATCAGCAGGCTGGCGAGCAGCAGGAGGCCGAGCCCCGCTCCGACCGAGATGGCGGCGAGGAGGTTGCGGCCGGTGCGCGCGCGGATCTTCTCGTTGGTCGCGTCGAACTGCACTCGAGCGTCGTGCGCGCGCGCCTCGAAGTCGGCGCGCGTGGCCTGCGCGCGTGCCTCGAACTCGGCGCGGGTCGGTCGATGCCGCGTCGGCGGCTTGTCCGGGGTCTGCGACATCAGACCTCGAGCAGCTCGGCTTCCTTGCGCTTAAGTGCCTCGTCGATCGCGTCGACCTGGGCCTTGGTGAGGGCGTCGAGGTCCTTCTCCGCACGCGCGATCTCGTCCTCGCCGACCTCCTTGGTGGCGTCGAGGTCGTCCTTGGCCTTGCGACGCACGTTGCGGATCGCGACCTTGGCGTCCTCGCCCTTGGCGCGGACGATCTTGACGTATTCCTTGCGACGGTCCTCGGTGAGCTCGGGCATGGTGACCCGGATGAGGTTGCCGTCGTTCGTCGGGGTCGCCCCGAGGTTCGGGAAGTTGACGATCGCGCGCTCGATCTCCTTGAGCGCGGTCTTGTCGTACGGCGTCACGATGAGCGTGCGGGCCTCGGGGTTCTGCAGGCTCGCGAGCTGGCCGAGGGGCGTCGGCGTGCCGTAGTACTCGACCAGGATCTTCTGGAACAGAGCGGGATTGGCACGACCCGTGCGCACGGTGGCGAAGTCCTCCTTGGCGACGTCGACGGCTTTGGCCATCTTGTCCTTGGCTTCGTTCAGAACGTCACTGATCACGGCGTACTCCTTCGATGATCCGTCGATCCAGCTTAGTGCGCTGCATCCGACCCGTCCTGCGTCACGAAGTCGATGAGCTGCTCGACGCGGCCGAGCAGGGCAGGCTCGAGGTCGGTGTAGGTGCGCACGGTGCCGAGGATGCGCTGCCAGGCGGTCGCGACATCCGCCTGGCTGTCGTGAGGCCAGCCGAACGCCTCGAGCACGCCGTGCTTCCAGTCGGTGCCGCGCGGGATGACGGGCCACGCCTCGCGCCCGAGCCGGCTCGGCTTCACGCCCTGCCACACGTCGATGAAGGGGTGGCCGACGATCAGCACGTGGCGGCCCGCCGTCGCCATCACGGCGTCGGCGATGCGGCTCTCCTTGGAACCGGGCACGAGGTGATCGACCAGCACCCCGATGCGGCGGCCGGGTCCGGGCTGCACCTCGCGCAGGGCGGCGTCGAGGTGGTCGACGCCCTCGAGGTACTCGACCACGACGCCCTCGGCGCGCAGGTCGGCGCCCCAGATCTTCTCGACCAGCTCGGCGTCGTGCCTGCCCTCGACGTAGATGCGGCTGGCGCGGGCGACGCGCGCCCGCTGCTGAGCGGGGGCGGTCGAGCCGGATGCGGTGCGCAGCCCGGCCGCGGACGGCGCGGGGGCCGTCGGCGCGGCGAGCACCACCGGCTGCCCCTCCACGAGGAACCCGCCGCCGAGCGGGAACACCCGCCGCTTCCCGAGGCGGTCCTCGAGGGTCACGAGGTTCTTCTCGACTCCGACGACGGCGCCGACGAAGCCGTCGCCGCGCCCCGACTCATCGGGCAGCTCGACGACGAGTCCGGCCGTCGCCGGGACCGTCGCCACCTTCGGGCGTCCGACCGCGCGCCAGTCGCCGGCCAGGACGTCCTGGCCGTAGGGGTCGATCCCGCTCACGGACGGACCAGCGTGCCGATCGTCTCGCCGAGCAGGGCCTTCGTGATGTTGCCCGCGGGCTCCATGCCGAAGACGCGCATGGGCATGCCGTTGTCCATGCAGAGGCTGAACGCGGTCGAGTCGACGACTTTCAGACCCTGCACGAGCGCCTCCTGGTAGCTGATCTCGTCGAGCTTCCGGGCATCCGGGTTGGTGCGCGGGTCGTCGTCGTACACGCCATCGACGCCGTTCTTCGCCACCAGGACGGCCACCGCGCCGATCTCGAGGGCGCGCTGCGCGCTGACGGTGTCGGTCGAGAAGTACGGCAGGCCCGCGCCCGCCCCGAAGATGACGACGCGACCCTTCTCCAGGTGGCGCTCGGCTCGCAGTGGGATGTACGGCTCGGCGACCTGGGTCATGGCGATCGCCGACTGCACGCGGACACCCGCCCCGGCCTGCTCGAGGAAGTCCTGCAGCGCGAGGGCGTTCATGACGGTGCCGAGCATGCCCATGTAGTCGGCGCGGCCGCGGTCCATGCCACGCTGGCTCAGCTCGGCTCCACGGAAGAAGTTGCCGCCGCCGACCACGACCGCGATCTCGACACCCTCGGGATCGTCCTCGTCGCGAGGAGTGGCCTGGGCGATCTCCCGCGCGATCGCGCCGACGATGTCGGGGTTGACCCCGAGCTGACCGCCGCCGAACGCCTCACCGGAGAGTTTGAGCAGGACGCGGCGGCGCTTGAACGGCATGGGTCCAGGTTAGCCCGACGGCGGAACGACGAAGCCCCGCACCGGCGAACCGGAGCGGGGCTGTCGAGACCTGCGGTGCTGCTACGCGCCGACCTTGAACCGGGCGAAGCCGGTGATGGTGAGCCCGGCATCCGCGACGACCTTGCTGATCGACAGCTTGTTGTCGCGGGCGTAGTCCTGCTCGAGCAGGGCGACCTGCTTGAAGAAGGCGCCGACGCGACCCTCGACGATCTTGGGCAGGGCCGCCTCCGGCTTGCCCTCGTCGCGGCTGATCTGCTCGACGATGCGGCGCTCGTTGGCGACGGCGTCCTCGGGGACGTCCTCGCGCGTGAGGTACTGCGGGTCGGCGAACGAGATGTGCTGCGCGATGCTGCGAGCGGTCTCGGCGTCGGCGCCCGTGTAGGCGAGGACGACGCCGATCTGCGGCGGGAGGTCCTTGCTGGTGCGGTGCAGGTAGATCTCGTAGTTGTCACCCGAGAAGCGGGCGACACGACGCAGCTCGACCTTCTCGCCCAGCGTCGCGGCCTGCTCCTCGATGAGGCTGGCCACCGTGCCGGACTCGGCGGGTGCGGCGAGCGCTGCCTCGAGGTCCTCGGCGCCCGAGTCGGCCAGCGCCTGCACGACCTTGTCGGCGAGCGCGACGAACTTGTCGTTCTTGGCCACGAAGTCGGTCTCGCAGGCGAGCTCGATCATGGTGACGGCGGTCGCGCTCTGCACGACGGCGATGAGGCCCTCGCTGGTGGAGCGGTCGGCGCGCTTCGCGTTGCCCTTCGCACCCTTGAGGCGCAGGATCTCGACGGCCTTCTCCATGTCGCCATCGGCTTCGACGAGGGCGTTCTTGGTGTCGATCATTCCGGTGCCCAGGCGCTCGCGCAGGGCCTTGATGTCTTCGAGGCTGACGGCCATGAAGTGTTCCTTACTGGATTCGGATCTGGATCAGATGCGGGAAATTGCCGGGGCCGCGGATCGCGCGGCCCCGGACAGCGGGTGCTGCCTACTTGGCAGCGGGCTTCTTGGCCGGGGCCTTGGCGGCCTTCTCGGCTACGGGCTTCTTCTCGTCCTCGGTCGCCTCGGCCTCGATCTTGGCCTCGGTCTCCTCGTCGGACTCGGGAGCGTGCTCGGGCACGATCGTCTCGTCGGCCGCGGCCTCGTGCTCGGCGACCACGGCATCCGCGTCGTTCTCCTCGACGGGCACCTCGGCGGCGACGACCTCGGCGACGTCGGCAGCTGCCTCGGCCGGGGTCTCCCCGGTCACGGCGCCGTCGACGGCCTCGATCTTCTCGTCCTCGGCGGCGGGGGTCTCGGAGGCCTGGAGCAGCTCGGCCTCCCACTCGGCGAGCGGCTCGACGGCGCTGACGTTGCCCTCGGCCGGAGCCGACTGGTGACGCTGGATCAGGCCCTCGGCTGCGGCGTCGGCGATGATGCGGGTGAGCAGGCCCACGGAGCGGATCGCGTCGTCGTTGCCCGGGATCGGGTACTGGAGCTCGTCGGGGTCGGCGTTCGTGTCGAGGATGCCGATGATCGGGATGCCGAGCTTCGTGGCCTCGTTGACCGCGAGGTGCTCGCGCTTGGCGTCGACGATCCAGATGGCGCTCGGGGTCTTGGTCAGGTTGCGGATACCACCGAGGCTCTTCTGCAGCTTGATCAGCTCGCGGCGCTGGATCAGCAGCTCCTTCTTGGTGTAGCCCTTGGTGGTGTCGTCGAAGTCGACCTCCTCGAGCTCCTTCATGCGCGCGAGGCGCTTGGAGACCGTCTGGAAGTTGGTCAGCAGACCGCCGAGCCAGCGCTGGTTGACGTAGGGCTGGCCGACGCGGGTGGCCTGCTCGGCGATGGACTCCTGGGCCTGCTTCTTGGTACCGACGAAGAGCACGGTGCCGCCGTGGGCGACCGTCTCCTTGACGAAGTCGTACGCGCGGTCGATGTGGCCGAGCGACTGCTGCAGGTCGATGATGTGGATGCCCGAGCGCTCGGTCAGGATGAAGCGCTTGACCTTCGGGTTCCAGCGCCGGGTCTGGTGTCCGAAGTGGACGCCGCTGTCGAGCAGCTGGCGGATTGTGACGACGGCCATGGCCGGTCTCCTTCTCTGGCGGAGCCGCGCACGCTGGCGCGGACCCTGCGGTTTCTCAGTTGTCTGTCGCAACCCGGATGGGCGCGATCCCTGGTGCCCGGCTCACATCCACTTCGCCCGCCCGCCCGGAGGCGATGCAGGACAGTGACTGAAGGATGTGGTGGCCTGATGGTCTGGTCGGTCAGGTCCGTGAGAGGACCCGTCATCCCGGACCGGGGCACGCGAAGTCACCCGCCGAAGCGGATGCGAGGTCGAGTGTAGCATTTCGCGCCTCCTCCCCTGCTGGTGGGCGTCGCGGGCCGTGCACCGGGTGCGATGTCGGGCCGGTCGAGCGTCGGTGCGTAGACGACCCTGATCGGATGACCCGTCGCACGCCGCCGCGAGCGCTCGTCGCGGTGATCCTGGCCACCGCGCTGTGGGCGTGGCCGGTCCCAGCACCCCATCCTGTCGTGCGGCCGTTCGTCGCACCCGCCACCGCCTACGGCGCCGGCCACCGCGGCGTCGACATCAGCGCGCCCGTCGGGTCGCTCGTGCGGTCGCCCGCCGACGGGGTGGTGCACTTCGCCGGGGTGGTGGTGGACCGACCGGTGCTGTCGATCGCGCACGCGGGAGGAGTGCTGTCGAGCTTCGAGCCCGTCGTCGCCACGGTCTCGGCCGGAGACGCCGTGCGCCGCGGCCAGGTTGTCGGCACTCTGGCGGCTGGGCACTGCACCTCGGGGTGCCTGCACCTCGGCGCCCGCATCGACGGCGAGTACGTCAACCCCCTGCTGCTCCTCGGCGAGGTGCGGTGGGCGGTGTTGCTGCCGGTGCGGCGGTGACGGAGGAGGTGCGAGGATCGGCGCATGGCCTGGCCCACCGCATCCCGTCGCGTCGTGTACTCGAACCCGTGGATCACGGTCACCGAGGACGCGGTCGCCCGGCCCGACGGCTCCGCTGGCACCTACGGGGTCGTCGCGCTCAACCACGCCTCGGTGTTCGTCGTGGCGATGACCGCCGATGACGAGGTCGTGCTCGTGACCGTCGACCGGCACACCGTCGGCGTCTCGGTCGAGATCATCTCGGGCGGCAGCGACGGGGAGGAGCCGGCACCCGCGGCCCGGCGCGAGTTGCTCGAGGAGACCGGCCTCGAGGCGGAGTCGTGGCGCGAGCTCGGGCGGGTCGAGTCACTCAACGGCATCTGCCGCGCGCCGGGAACGGTGTTTCTCGCGACGGGACTCTCCGAGGCCCGCGGTGCTGCCTCGCGGTCCGCGCTCGCCGCCGAGCAGGCGTCGGAGGGGATCAGCGGCGTGCGACCCGTGCCGTGGGGCGAGGTCATGCGCATGCTGCGCGACGGCGAGATCACCGACGGCGAGACGGCCGCGGCGCTGATGCTCGTCGCGCTGGAGCTGGGCCGCGTGAGCTGAGCTACGCGCGCGGGTGCGCCGTCAGGTAGCTCTGCTTCAGCCGCTCGGCCGACACGTGCGTGTAGATTTGGGTGGTCGCGAGGCTGGAGTGGCCGAGGATCTCCTGCACGGCACGCAGATCGGCTCCCCCGTCGAGCAGGTGCGTCGCGGCGGTGTGCCGGAGAGCGTGCGGTCCCGACGGACCCGCGCCGGGCAGGTCGGCCAGGAGTCGCGCGACGAGCTCGTAGACCGTGCGGGGCGAGATGCGTCCGCCGCGAGCCCCGAGGAACAGCTCGGCCGGCGGTGCCGCGGCCGTCGGTGCCGCCGCCGTCGGGGTGGAGCGCGTCGCGGTGGCTGCCAGGGCCGGTCGAGCGTCGGTGAGATAGGAATCGATCGCGCGGGCGGCGGGGACCCCGAACGGCACGATCCGCTCCTTGCTGCCCTTTCCCAGCACGCGGACGGTGAGCGCCGACTTGTCCACGTCGCCGACACGCAGGCCGGCCAGCTCGCTGACCCGGATCGCGGATGCGTAGAGCAGCTCGACGATGGCGAGGTCGCGCACAGCGACGGGATCCCCGGTGGAGGCGAGGGCGGCGAGGTCGTCGAGCAGACCGTCGATCTGGGCTCGCGTGAGCACCCGTGGCAGGTGCTGGTCGGGGCGCGGCGCCTTCAGGCGTGCTCCGGCATCGGCGGTCGCCGCCCCGGTGGCGACCAGCCACGCGGTGAAGCCGCGCACCGCCGCCGATCGTCGAGCGAGGGTCGACTTGGCGAGCCCCTGCCCAGATGCGCGCCACAGCCAGTCGCGCAGCAGCTCGAGGTCGAGCTGCTCGGTCGTGTCGGCTCCCGTCATCATCGCGAAGCCGGCGAGGTCGTCGAGATCTCCGCGGTAGGCCCGCAGGGTGTGATCGCTGAACCCGCGGTCGCTGTCGAGATGGCGCGCGTAGGCGGCGATGGCGTCAGTCCACTGCATGGCGGCTCTCGGCAGCGGCGGCGGGGCCGGTCTCGGCGGCGGAGGAGCTCGTCTCGGCGGGGCTCGTCTCGGCGGCGGCGCTGCTCTCGACCTCGGCGAGGTTGAAGGTCGACGCCTTGCTGGAGAAGGCCTCGCGTCGCTCCTCGGGCGACATGGCCGCCAGCGCATCGAGGACGACGCCGGAGAAGCCGGACACCTGCGGCCACGGTCCGATGGGCACGATCGAGTGCACGACGCTGTCGTCGTAGATGTGCACCAGGTTGATGGACTGCCCGCCGTCGATGCCGACCAGGCTGCCGGCATCCGCTGTGTTGTCGATGACGTAGCAGGTCGCCGCGGCGACCGAGACGGGCACGCCCGCGAAGCTGCCGCTCGTCGAGTAGTGCAGGTGGCCGGCGAGGATTCCGCGCACGTCGCTGCCGCGGATGACCTCGGCGAGCCGGCTCTGCTCCTGCAGCTCGATGATGGCCATGATCTCGATGGGGGTCGGGATGGGCGGGTGGTGCAGGGCGAGGAGCGTGCCGTGCGGCGCGGGGGTCGCGAGCTGGTCGCGGAGCCATTCGAGCTGGGCGTCCTCGAGCTCGCCGTGGTGGTAGCCGGGGACGGTCGAGTCGAGGGCGATGATGCGCAGGCCGTCGATGTCGTATACCGCGTCCTGCGGCGCCAGGCTCGGCTCCTGCCGCAGGAGGATGGAGGAGAACTCCGGACGTTCGTCGTGGTTGCCCATGACCCAGATGATGCGTGACCCCATGCGCTCGGCGGCGGGCTCGACCTGGCCTCGTAGGCGGAGATAGGCGTCGGGCTCCCCGAGGTCGGCGAGATCGCCGGTGATGACGATCGCGGCGGGACGAGATCCAGACGCCTCCAGCTGCTCGAGCGCCGCGAGGAGCGTGCGGTCGGTGTCGACTGCGCCGTAGAGCGGCCGCGCGCCTCCGAGGAAGTGGGTGTCGCTGATGTGCGCGATGACATGGGTGGGCGGTGCGTACTGACCGAGCTGGACCATGTCGGCATGGTACCTGCGGCCTCCGAACTCCCGGCGTCGGTCACGCGCCCGTCGACGCTTTCGCCGTCTTCCGCCGCATTCAGCCGCTCGGCATCTCGCGGGCCAATCCCTCGAGCTCGAGAAGGCCCAGCTCGGCGCGCACCCTGTCGAGGGCGAGCCCGGAGAGAGCCGCGATCCGGTCGACGCTGCGCCCGCCGTGGGCGCTCAGCGCATCGAGTACCCGCAGGCGCGTGCCGTACGGGTCGTGCGAACCCGGCTGAGCTCCGGAGCGTGTATCCGCGTACGCCGCCCGGTCGCCGTCGAAGGCCATCGGCAGGGTCTGGCTGACGTCGGAGGGGTCCAGCGGAACGAGCTCGGCCATCTCGTCGGGGGTGGTCACGCAGATGGCCGCGTACTCGCGGATCAGCCAGTGGCAGCCGGCGCTGGCCGAGCTGGTGACCGGTCCGGGCACGGCCGCGAGCGGCCGGCTCAGGTCGTTGGCGTGCTTCGCGGTGTTGATCGAGCCGGAGCGGGACCCGGCCTCGATGACCACGGTCGCGTTGCTCATGGCGGCGATGAGCCGGTTGCGCAGCAGGAAGCGCCACCGCGTAGGCGCCGTCGCGCACGGCACCTCGGCGAGCACGACGCCCCGGTCGACGATGCGGGTCAGCAGCTGCTCGTGTCCGCTGGGGTAGAAGCGGTCGAGTCCGCCCGCGAGCACGGCGACGGTGATGCCCTGGCTGGCGAGCGCGGCACGATGCGCGACCCCGTCGATGCCGTAGGCGGCCCCGGAGACGATCGCGAAGCCGCGATCCACCAGGCCGCTCGCCGCCTCGACGGTGACGTGCTCGCCGTAGCCGGTCGCCGCGCGGGCACCGACGATCGCGATGGACCGACGCAGCTGGGCCAGGCGGCTGATGTCGCCGCGCGCCCACAGCGCGTGCGGGGCGTTCAGCTGGAGGTCGTCGACGCCGGCCGGCCAGTACTCGTCGTCCGGGACGAGCAGTCGACAGCCGAAGCGCGCCGCCTGGCTGAGCCCACGGAGCAGCTCGGTCGACGACACCCGCGGAGTCCAGCGCCTGATCGCCTCCGCCCACCGGGCAGCGGACACGTCGATTCCCCTCTCGGACAGCTCCCCCAGCTCGGAGGCGAGCGTCACCCCGTCGACCCCGTCGACGATCCGCTGCAGCGCTGCCGCGGGCCCCAGCGTCGCCACGAGCAGCCCGGCGTCCCCGTCGCCCGGCTCGGCGATCGCGCACCAGGCCGCGCGGGCGAAGCGCTCGCCGACGCCGCCGATGTCGAGCTCGTCGCCGGCGACCGAGCGCACCAGGGGCGCCACCGTCGTCTCGGCCAGTCCCACGATGGTCATGCCGCCGCCTTCCGGAGGTAGAGGGCGCGACCGATCTGGTCGCTGCCCGGACGGTCGCCGCCGTCGAGGTCGCAGAGCGTCCACGCCAGACGCAGGACGCGGTCGTAGCCGCGCATGGTGATGCCGCCACGCTCCAGGGCGCGGTCGAGAACGGACGTCGAGCCCGCGGCCGGGGCACCCGCGGGCGAGCGCAGCCAGGCCCCTGGCACATGGCCGTTCAGCCGCCACGGGGTGTCCCGGAGCCGATGAGCGGCGCGATCGCGCGCGGCCTGGATGCGGTGCCGCGCCGCCTCCGAGCTCACGCGCGGCTGATCGTCGGCGAGGCGCAGCTGGGCGGAGGTGATCCGCTGCACCCGGAGCTGGATGTCGACGCGGTCGAGCAACGGCCCGCTGAGGCGCGCGAGGTAGCGACGCCGATTGAACGGCGTGCAGGTGCACTCCGTGTCGGTCGCTCCCGAGTTGCCGCAGGGGCATGGATTCGCCGCCAGCACCAGCTGGAAACGGGCGGGGTAGCGTGCGCTGCCCGACGCGCGCGCGATCGTGATCACGCCCGACTCGAGCGGCTGCCGGAGCGCATCGAGGGCCGCCGGGCTGAACTCGGGAGCCTCGTCGAGGAACAGCACCCCGTGCGCCGCGCGCGCGGCGGCACCGGGGCGGATCAGCCCGCTGCCGCCGCCGACGATCGCGGCGGCGCTCGCCGTATGGTGCGGCGCCTCCAGTGGCGGGCGGCGCAGCAGCGCCCCGTTGATCGGATACCCGGCGAGCGACCGGATGGAGCTGACCTCGAGAGCGGAGGCGGGGTCCAGATCAGGCAGGAGACCGGGGAGTCGAGACGCGAGCATCGTCTTGCCGGCTCCGGGCGGACCGAGCAGGAAGACGTGGTGGCCGCCCGCCGCGGCGACCTGCATGGCCTCCACCGCATCCGGATTGCCGATCACCTCGGACAGGTCGCCCTCGCCCTCGTCGATGTGCGCTCGGGCGACGACCGGCAGCAGCGGCTCGACGACGATCGGCTCGAGCTCGGCGCCGTGGAAGATGGCGGCGTCGCGCAGCGATGCGACCGACACCACCCGCACTCCGGGCACGAGCGACGCCTCTTCTGCGTTGCCGGCCGGCACGACGACGGTGTCAAATCCTGCACGCATCGCGCCGAGGACGGCCGGCAGAATGCCCGCCATCGGTCGCAGTCGGCCGTCGAGCCCGAGTTCGCCGACGTGCACGACCTGGGCGACCGAATCGGCCGAGACGTCTCCCGCGGCCGCGAGGGCGGCCATCGCGATCGCCAGGTCGAACGCCGAGCCGTGCTTCGGCAGCGCCGCCGGCGACAGGTTGACGGTGAGCTTGCGAGCCGTCAGGGGCAGCCCCGAGTTGCCGGCGGCGGAGCGCACGCGATCACGCGCCTCCCCGAGTGCGGCGTCGGGCAGACCGATCAGGACGAAGCCCGGCAGGTTGCTCGAGATGTCGGCCTCGACCTCGACGACAGCACCCTCGAGACCGAGCAGAGCGATGGCATGTGCCCGACCGAGCGGCATCAGAACACCCGCTCGAGATGGTCGATGGTCGCGGGAGCCCCGAGCGGCGCGAGCACGGCGACGGCGTCGATGCGGATGCGCGACGCCCCCGGATGCGCGGCGCACCACTCCCCCGCCAGGCGCCGCAGCCTGGCGAGCTTCACCGCGGTGATCGCCTGCAGGGGATGCCCGTACGCGTCGCTGCTGCGCGTCTTGACCTCGACGAACACGGTCTCGTCGCCGTCTCGCAGCACCAGGTCGATCTCGCCCCGCGGACACCGCCAGTTGCGGTCGACGAGCGTCATGCCGCGCGCCACCAGGTGGTGCTCGGCGATGCGCTCGCCGCGTCTGCCGAGGTCGTCTTTGGCTGCCATGGGTCGAGGATGGCGAGCCCTCGGAGGTCAGAGCAGCAGGGTCTTTGAGGGCGTGGAGAACCGGTCCCGACCACCGGCTGGGGAGAAGTCGCGCGTCAGGGTTGCGACGAGCCCGCCCAAGCCGCCACGCCTAGGCTCGATCCGTGACCGTCACCCTCGCCGTGCTGCTGTTCGTCAACGCCGCCTTCAACGTGATCGTCTGGCCGACGTTCTACAAGCGGGTCGCCCGCGATCCGCGAGCGCGCGACTCCAGCGGCAAGCCGACGACGTTCCTCATCGTGCACGCGGTGCTGATCGCGATCGCGCTGGTTCTCGCCGCGGTGGGCGTCATCGCCGGGATCGCGGCTCTCGCCGGCGCGTGACGGCTACTCGTCGAGCGCGAGCTCCTTGGGGAGCTCGAGGTCCTTGTCGACCCGTTCCTCGACGTTGACGTCCTTGAACGTCAGCACCCGCACGCTCTTCACGAAGCGGTCGCTGCGGTAGACATCCCAGACCCACACATCGCTCATGGTGAGCTCGAAGTAGAAGTCGTGCTCGGTGTCCTTGCGCTCGAGCGTGACGTCGTTCGCCAGGTAGAAGCGGCGCTCGGTCTCGACGACGTACTTGAACTGCCCGACCACGTCGCGGTACTCGCGGTACAGCGCCAGCTCGACCTCGCGGTCGTAGTCCTCGAACTCTTCGTCGTCCATTCCCACGAGTCTAGTTGTCGGATCTAGAACAGCGCGGCCTGCTTCAACCAGCTCCAGCGGTGCAGCGCGCTCGGCCCGATCCGGTCGATCCCCGCGTAGTGATCCGAGCTCGCATAGCCCTTGTTGCTCGCCCACCGGTACCCCGGATACAGCTCGTCGGCGCCGATCATGAGCCGATCGCGGTGCACCTTCGCCAGCACCGATGCGGCGGCCACGGCGGCGCACGATCGGTCGGCCTTCACCTTGGTCGTGACGCGGATGCCGAGGTCGCGATCCGCGGATGCGAGGGCCGGGGTCAGCCAGTCGTGCGATCCGTCGAGGAGCACCAGCGCATCCCGCGTCACGATGCCGTCGGCACGCAGTGTCGCGAGGGCGCGGGCCGCCGCGAGGCCGAGCGCGCGGATGATCCCGATCGACTCGACCTCCTCGTTGGAGGCGAGGCCGACCGCGTGACGGGTCCAGGATGCGACGGCCGGGTGCAGCTCCTCGCGTCGAGCCTCGCTGAGCAGCTTCGAGTCGCGGAGTCCGACCGGGGCGGTGCGGGTGGTCGCTTGCACGGCGCTGAGGCCCACCGCGACCGGGCCGGCGATCGCGCCTCGGCCGACCTCATCGCATCCGATGATCATGGGCGCGCCGGCGCGCATCAGCTCGCGCTCGTACCGCAGCGTCGGCACCGACGAGGTCATCGGGCGCCGACCGTGACCTGCGGGGCGACGGCGGCCGACTCGTCGGTCTGATCGTCGCCGGGCCGGTCGTCGCCGGCTTGGGGCGCGGGCAGCAGCGGCGGACCGGCCGCGGCCTCGTCGACGCCGGCGAAGACCGTCTCGTAGTTGTCGAGCCACGTCCACCGGTCGAGGGGCCAGGTGATGAGGATCGCGCGGCCGACGACGTTGGCGTACGGCACGAATCCGCCGGTCGGGCCCTCCTGGTTGTAGCGCGAGTCGCGCGAGTTGTTGCGGTTGTCCCCCATCACCCAGAGCGAGTCGGCGGGCACGGTCACGTCGAACTCGACGCGATTCGGCATCGTGCCTCCGTTCGGCTGGATGTACGGCTCCTCGAGGGGGACGTCGTTGACCGTGATCTGGTCGAACTCGTTGCAGCAGACGACGTGGTCGCCCGGCATGCCGATGACGCGCTTGATGAGGTGGTCGTTGCTGTCGGGTGCTGTCAGCCCGACGATCGACAGCAGTCCGTCGAAGAACGCCTGGACGGGGTTCTGATCGATCTCCGGCGTCGGTGTGAGCCACCCGCCCGGATCCTTGAACACCACCACATCGCCGTGCTCGAGAGGCATCACCTCGGGGACGAGCTCGTTGACGATGATCCGGTCGAGCTTGACGAGCGTCGGCTCCATCGACTCGGACGGGATGTAGAACGAGCGGATCAGGAACGTCTTGATGAGGAAGGAGATGACGATCGCCGCGAGCAGGATCAGGAGGACGTCGCGGAGGAATCGCCCCACCCCGCCGCGCTTGCTGCGCGGGCGGGACGTGCTCGACTCGTCGTCGGGGACGGCGTCGGCGGTGCTGGAGGCCCTGACGGCATCCGCGTCATGCGCCTCGGGCGCGTCGTAGCTGGTCATGTCATCCCTGCGGTCTCGAGCAAGTGTAAATGTCACATGCGCTCGTCGCGCTCGGCACACCGTCCGGGAACGACGAATCCCGGCCTCCGCTGAGGGAGACCGGGATCCGGATCGTGCGAGGGCGGGACCTTCTAGTCGCGCTTCTCCTTGATCTTGGCCTTCTTGCCGCGCAGAGCGCGCAGGTAGTAGAGCTTGGCGCGACGGACGTCACCGCGGGTGACGACCTCGATGTGGTCGATGACCGGGGAGTGCACGGGGAACGTGCGCTCGACGCCGACCTGGAAGCTGACCTTGCGCACCGTGAAGGTCTCGCGGACGGAGTCGCCCGTGCGGCCGATGACGACACCCTGGAAGACCTGGATGCGCGAGCGCGTACCTTCGATGATGTTCACGTGCACCTTGACGGTGTCACCCGCGCGGAAGTCGGGGATGTCGGAACGCAGCGATGCCGCGTCGACGGAGTCGAGGATGTGCATGGAGTTTTCGCTCTCTGCGACCGCCACAGGTCGAACGCGGGATTCAGTGGTGAGAAGAAGGTTTGTGCGGTGTTCGGATCAGCAGACGCTGGTCGGGCTCCCCTGTGGCAGAGCCGTGCCGGGCACAATCGACCATTGTGCCACAGGTGCGGGGGCGGCCGCGACTGGCAGATCGGTCGAGGCGGCGGTCGGCGGATAGGCTTCTGCGGTGATAGAGATTCGTACCCCTGCCGAGATCGAGCAGATGCGCGCGGCAGGCGCCTTCGTCGCGTCGGTGCTCGAGGCGACGCGCGACGCGGCAGCCGTCGGAGTCAACCTGCTCGAGCTCGACGCGCTCGCCCACGACATGATCCGCGAGCGCGGCGCCGAGAGCTGCTACATCGACTACCACCCGTCGTTCGGCGCATCGCCGTTCGGCAAGGTCATCTGCACCTCTGTCAACGATGCCGTGCTGCACGGCCTCCCGTTCGACTACCGACTCGCGGATGGCGACCTCCTCTCGCTCGACTTCGCCGCGTCGGTCGACGGCTGGGTGGCCGACTCGGCCCTCACGATCGCCGTCGGAACGGCCCGCCCCGAGGACGAGCGCCTCATGAAGGTCACCTCGCAGGCGTTGGACGCGGGCATTGCCGCGGCGGTCGTCGGCAACAAGATCGGCGACATCTCGGCCGCGATCGGCGACGTCGCCCACCGGGCCGGCCTGAAGGTGAACACGGACTTCGGCGGCCATGGTGTGGGGCGCACGATGCACGGCGATCCCCACATCGCCAACGACGGCCGCCCGAAGCGCGGACTGCCGCTGCGCGCCGGACTCGTGTTCGCGATCGAGCCGTGGTTCCTGCACACGACCGACAAGATCTACACCGACGACGACGGCTGGACCCTCCGCTCGCGCGACGGATCTCGCGGGGCCCACTTCGAGCACACGGTCGCGGTGACGGACGACGGGCCGATCATCCTGTCGGCCCGCACCCGCTAGACGGGTCGGACGTCCGCGGCCGCGCGATTACGCGCAACCGCCTGGGTGAAGATGAGCGCCGCGAGGACGATCACCGCGATCCACCCGAGCAGCCGCACGAGGCCGAGGCCCGTGAGGTCCAGCAGCACGCCGAGCTGCAGGAACACGATCACCGCGAAGTCGACCAGCACGAGCACGCGCTCGTTCCGTGTCAGACCGCGAGCGCCGTGCTTCCGCAGCACGAACGAGTTGACGAGCAGCGAGACGACGAGGCCGGGCGCGATCGTGACGGACTGGATGACGCCGAGGAACGCATCGGCCTGAGATCCGACGGGGTTGCGCGAGCCCGCCGGTCCCCCGGCGAACAGCACATCCACCGCGACGACGAGCACGATCACGGCCAGCACGCGATGCGCCCAGACGATCACGACGTCGAGGGGCCTCATGGGCTCGCGCCGTCGTCTGAGAGCAGGCCAGGACGTACTCGCCGGGTGCGCTCGACCTGCTGGTCGTGGCGCCAGGCGGCGATCGCTCCGTGGTGGCCGCTGAGCAGCACCGCGGGCGTCTCGAGACCGCGCCAGACCGCGGGCTTGGTGTAGCTCGGGTACTCGAGCAGACCGTCCTCGTGGCTCTCCTCGACGAGGCTCTCGGGATTGCCGACCACTCCGGGCACCAGGCGTCCGGCCGCCTCGATCATCGCCATCACGGCGACCTCTCCCCCGTTGAGGACGTAGTCGCCGAGGCTGAGCTCGAGCACCTCGGCGCGCGAGCGGGCGTAGTCGACCACGCGCTGATCGATGCCCTCGTAGCGGCCGCAGCAGAAGACGAGATGCTCGCGAGTACTCAGGTCGCGCGCCGTCGCCTGCACGAACGGGGTGCCGGCCGGCGTCGGGAACACGACAGTGCTCGCGCCGGTGAGGACCGCGTCCAGAGCCTCGCCCCACGGCTCCGGCTTCATCACCATGCCCGCTCCGCCGCCGGAGGGGGTGTCGTCGACGGTGCGGTGCCTGTCGTGGGTGAAATCGCGCAGATCATGCACCCGGATGTCGAGGACGTCGCTCTTGCGGGCACGACCCAGCAGGGACACATCGAGCACCGAGAAGAACTCGGGGAAGATCGTGACGATGTCGATGCGCACGCCGTTCAGCGTACCGGCGGCCGTTCTGCAGGAGTTCCGGCGCCGGACATCACGGTGACCGCGTATCCGGTCCTGCAGAACGCGCGAGTCCTGCAGAACGGGTCAGTCGAGGGTGCTCTCGGCTGCCGGTGCGGCGGCGGGCTCGGGGTCGTCGTCGGGGAGGTCCTCGAAGAGACCCGTCGGCGGCGTGACGGTCACGGTGCCCGCGGTGATGTCGACGGCCGGGACGATCGCGGCCACGAAGGGCACCAGCACCTCACCGGTGGGGGTCTCGACGACGAGCAGGTCCTGTGCGGGCATGTGCTCGACGCGGATCACGCGGCCCACCTCCACACCGTCGCGCAGCGCGCGGAGCCCGACGAGCTGGTAGTCGTACCAGGCGTCCTTCTCAGCGGGGAGCTCGGTCGGATCCTGGTCGACCCACAGGATCGCCTTCACGAGGCCCTCGGCGGCCGTGCGGTCGTCGACGCCCTCGAAGAAGCCGACGGGGTGGCTGTTGTAGAACTTCAGCTCGGTGAGCGTCAGCGTCTTGCCGTGCCACGGTGACGACGTCGGCACCTGGAGGGTGAACTCGGCGCCCGGCGTGAACCGGCGCTCCGGGTCGTCGGTGTACAGCTCGAGCTTGAGGGCGCCCTTGAGACCGTGGGCCTTCGTGAGACGCGCGACGCGGACCTGCTGGATGTCGGCGGCGGTCTTCGATGACGGGCGCGGAGCCTTGTGCTCGGTCACGCCTCGTCGGTGTCGACGACGTCGACACGCACGCGACGCCCGTCGGCCAGAGCCGTGACGAGTGTGCGGAGGGCTTTCGCGGTGCGGCCGGAGCGGCCGATCACGCGGCCGAGGTCCTCGGGGTGCACGCGCACCTCGAGGACCTCACCGCGCGATGACGTGCTCGAATCCACCTGGACCTCATCGGGGTGATCGACGATCCCCTTGACGAGGTGCTCGAGGGCGGACGCGAGCATGATTACTTCTTGTCGGCGTCGGCGTCGGCGGCCGGAGCGTCGGCAGCAGGTGCCTCGGCGTCGGCGGCGGGAGCGTCAGCGGCGGGAGCCTCGGCAGCGGGAGCCTCGTCGGCCGGAGCCTCGGTGACCTCGGCCGCGTCGTCGGCGGGTGCCTCGACGGGCTCCGGCTTCTTCTCGGCCTTCGGCTTCAGCACCGGCTTCTTCTTCTCGTCGACCTCGAACGCGGCGGCGGTCTCCTTGGTGCGGATGGTGCTCTTGGCACCCTTCTCGCCCTTGAAGGTGCCCCAGTCGCCCGAGAGCTTCAGCAGCGCGGCGACCTGCTCGGTCGGCTGCGCGCCGACGCCGAGCCAGTACTGCGCCCGCGCGGAGTCGATCTCGATGAACGAGGGCTCCTCGGTCGGATGGTACTTGCCGATCTCCTCGATGACGCGACCGTCGCGCTTGGTGCGCGAGTCGGCGACGACGATGCGGTAGTACGGGGCACGGATCTTGCCGAGCCGCTTCAGGCGGATCTTGACAGCCATGGTTCTCCTGAGTTTCGACAGGCCGCTTCGGGCCTGCATGTGTGTGAAGTGTCGAACTGCTCTCCGCGTGCATGGGGGCACACTCGGGCAGTAGCTCTGAGGGGGATCATCCGCGCCTGATTAGAGGGTCGGGCGGCGGCGGTCCAGCGACCTATTCTGGCAGACTTTCGGCCGGCACGGGAACCCGAGGCCGACGGCGGCTCAGCGCGACCCCCACCAGGCACAGCACGCCGCCCGCGATGGCGAGCGGAGCGGGCACCTCGCCGAAGACCTGCAGTCCGAGAAGGATCGCGAGCGGCGGCACGACGTAGGTCGAGATCCCGAGCTGGCCGGCCGGCACCCGGCCGAGCGCATAGCCCCAGGTGGTGAAGGCGAGCGCGGTCGGGACGATGCCCAGATAGGCGATTCCGGCCCAGGTCGGGGGCGCGGCGACGGCGAGCTCGGAGACCAGCTGGCCGGCGAACGGGAAACACGCGACCATGCCGATGACGCATCCGATCAGCGCCATCTGGCTGGCAGGCAGCCGCCCGGCCATCGGCTTCTGCGCGAGAACGCCGACGGCGTACGTGACGGCCGCCAGCAGGCACCACAGCACGCCCACCGGGTCGATGGGTCGCTCCCCGTCTGCCACCAGGCTCGTGCCGACGCCGATCAGCACCACGCCTGCGAACGCGACCGCGGCGCCGATCGCAAGCCACCGCGGGATCCCCTCGCCGAGGAACAGCCCGGCCCCGACGGCGATCAGGATCGGCCCGATGTTGACGATCATGGCCGTTGTGCCGGCGTCGAGAGTCTGCTCGGCGAGGTTGAGGGCCACGTTGTAGGCGCCGAACCAGCCCACCCCGTAGACCACCAGCCGGATCCAGTCGCTGCGGGTCGGGCGCACCCAGCGACGCTGCGCCCCCACGAGGATGCCGAGCGCGATCGCGCCGACGGCCAGACGGCCGAGCGCGAGGGCTCCGCCGCCGACGTGCGGAGCCACTCCGCGGATGACGACGAACGCGCTCGCCCAGGCCAGCACCGTGAAGACGATGGCGCCGATCAGGAGCACCCGATCGCGCGTGCTGGGAGGGGCCGGGGAGAGCGTGGGAGCGGTCACTCGCTCACGCTAGGACAGACCGCAGACGCTCGACAGCGAGAAACGGACAGCGCACCACCACCGACGGCCGTGCGTCACGCGCCGAACGAGTCGCGCCACGCGAGCAGCCGCGTCACGGTGTCCCAGTCGATGTCGGGTGCGGTGATGCCGTACTCGAAGAGCCGGACGCCCGCCGCGTGCTGCTCCTCGAGCGCGGCCGGGGCGACCGAGCCCATCCCGCGCACGCTCACGCCCGTCGACAGCTCGATGTCGTCGATGTCGCGCCCGACCTCGGTGCACCAGTCGCCCAGGATCGCGAGCTTGCGGGCGAACTCCTCGCCGACGGCGAACGTGTGCCAGATGTCGGCGTGCTGCGCGACGAGCTTGAGCGTCTTCTTCTCGCCGCCGCCTCCGATCAGGATCGGGATGCGGCGGGTCGGTGCCGGGTTGAGTGCGTCCCAGCGGGCGCGGATGCGCGGCAGGTCGACGGCGAGCGCGTCGAGACGCGATCCCACGGTTCCGAACTCGTACCCGTAGGCGTCGTAGTCGCGCTGCGCCCAGCCCGACCCCGTGCCGAAGATGAACCGGCCGACGCCGTCGGCGCCCGCGCTGATGTGATCGATGGTGCGAGCCATGTCGGCCTGCAGGTCGGGGTTGCGGTAGCTGTTGCAGTTCACGAGCGGGCCGAACTGGATGCGCGAGGTCTGCTCGGCCATCGCGGCGAGCATCGTCCACGACTCGTAGTGCAGGCCGTCGGGGTCGCCCGAGAGCGGGAAGAAGTGGTCCCAGTTGAAGACGATGTCGACGCCCATGTCCTCGAGGCGTGCGACGACATCGCGCAGCTCGGCGTACGACGCGTGCTGGGGGGCGATCTGGATTCCGATGCGGACGGGACGGTCTGTGGCCATGCCGTCAGCCTACGTCCGCGACACCACGGGTCGGCCGCCCGAAGGCTGGGCCAGCGGCGGGCCAGCGGCAGGCTAGCGGCCGAGCATCTTCTGCAGAGCGGCGAGCTCATCGGGACTCGGACCGGTGTCGCCCGATGCGCTCGCACCGGCGCCCGCGCCGCCCTTGCCGAGCCCGCCGAACACCGAACCGGATGCCGCCGCCGGCTTCGCGCCGGCTGCGAGCGCCGCGTTCTCCGCGGCCCTTTTCGCCGGGTTGCCCGACTTGGAGCCCTTCTTCTGCGGCTGCTTGCCCCGCTTCGACCCGCCGCCGATCGCGCCGGGGATCGGTCCCATGCCGGGGATCTGCGGCATGCCGCCGCGAGCGACGGTCTTCATCATCTTGGCGGCCTGCTCGAACCGCTGGACGAGCTGGTTGACCTCGGTGACCGTGGTGCCCGAGCCCTTCGCGATGCGCAGCCGACGCGACCCGTTGAGGATCTTGGGCAGCTGCCGCTCCTGCATGGTCATGGACTGGATGATCGCCTCGGTGCGGACGATCTCGCTCTCGTCGAAGTTGTCGAGCTGCTCGCGCATGCCGCGCGCACCGGGCAGCATGCCCAGCATCCCCTTGAGCGAGCCCATGTTCTTGAGCTGCTGCATCTGCTTCAGGAAGTCGTCGAGCGTGAAGTTGTCGGTCGCGATCTTCTCGGCGGTCCTGCGCGCCTCCTCCTCGTCGAAGGCGCCCTGCGCCTGCTCGATGAGCGTGAGGATGTCGCCGAGGTCGAGGATGCGGCTGGCCATGCGATCGGGGTGGAACGGCTCGAAGTCGTCGAGGCCCTCTCCCGTGGAGGCGAACATGATCGGGCGGCCGGTGACGGAGGCGATCGACAGTGCGGCTCCACCGCGGGCGTCGCCGTCGAGCTTGGACAGCACGACCCCGGTGAAGTCGACGCCCTCCTGGAAGGCGCGTGCGGTCGTGACGGCGTCCTGGCCGATCATCGCGTCGATGACGAACAGCACCTCGTCGGGATCGATGGCCTTGCGGATGTTCGACGCCTGCTTCATGAGCTCGGCGTCGATTCCGAGGCGGCCGGCCGTGTCGACGATGACCGTGTCGTACTGCCTGCGCTCGGCCTCCTTGACGCCGTCCCGCGCCACCTTGACCGGATCCCCGACGCCGTTGCCCGGCTCGGGGGCGTACACGGGCACGCCCGCCTGCTCGCCGACGACCTGCAGCTGGGTGACGGCGTTGGGGCGCTGGAGGTCACTCGCGACCAGTAGCGGAGTGTGGCCGTCCTTGACGAGCCACTTGGCGAGCTTGCCGGCGAGGGTCGTCTTTCCCGCGCCCTGGAGGCCCGCGAGCATGATGACGGTCGGGGGCTTCTTGGCGAACTCGAGCCGACGCTGCTCGCCGCCGAGGATCGCGATGAGCTCGTCGTTGACGATCTGCACCACCTGCTGAGCGGGGTTCAGCGCCTTGCTGACCTCGTCGCTCAGGGCGCGCTCGCGCACCTTGCCGGTGAAGTCCTTCACGACCTCGAGGGCGACATCCGCGTCGAGCAGGGCTCGGCGGATCTCGCGGACCGTTCCGTCGACGTCCGCCGGGGTGAGCTTGCCCTTGGTGCGGAGGTTGCGGAAGGTCGCGGTGAGGCGATCCGAGAGGGTGCTGAATGTGGCCATGGTGCGGACAGTTTATCCGGCGTCGCCCGCGGGTTCGGCGGATTCCGCGAGCAGCGCACGCGCGGCCATCCCGATTATCGCGCTGTAGGTCGGGTACGCGAACTTCACCCCGGCGAGGGTCGACACGTCGATGCCGGCGGCCATCGCGGTGGTCACCGACTGCACGACCTCGATCGCGTTCTCGCCGACGGCGTGGGCCCCCAGGATCAGCTCGCGGCGACGGTCGGTGATCAGGGTGAGGAAGCCGCGCTCGCGGTCGTCGAGCACGGCGCGATCGAGCTGAGAGTAGGGGATGGTCGCGACGATGCAGAGCGGATCGCGCTCGCGCGCCTGCGCCTGGGTGAGCCCGACGCCCGCGTAGTCGGGGTCGGTGAACCCCCCGGCGGGCAGAAGGTGGTGGGGCGTGCGGCGGGTGGCGTCGAGCACGGCGTTCTCAGCGGCGGCCTCGCCCTCGAACACAGCGGCCTGCACGAGCATGTCGCGGCCGTTGGCGTCGCCGACGGCGAAGATGTGCGGGACGCTCGAGCGGAAGTACTGGTCGACGGGGATCGCCGACGCCCCGTCCAAGGCGCTGCCGGCCTGGGCGACGCCGGTGTCGATCCGCGAGATGGAGGAGCTGATCGCCCATGCGC
>CAXTSE010000017.1:13718-60389 GCA_964246985.1 uncultured Microbacteriaceae bacterium | reverse complement strand
GCGGCAGGAGTCGACCATGCAGCCGACGCCGACCCGGTCGCCCACCTTGTGCAGGGTCACGTCCGATCCGACCTCGGTGACGACACCGACGATCTCGTGGCCGACGACCTGCGGGTAGGCGATGTCGCCCCACTCGCCCCGCACGGTGTGGATGTCAGAGTGGCAGATCCCCGCGTAGGCGATCTCGATGAGCACGTCCTGCGCGCCGACGTCGCGGCGCTCGATGGTGGTCTTGACGAGGGGTTCGGTGGCTGAGGGGGCAGCGTATGCGTTGACGGTGAGCATGTCGTCAACGCTACGCGGGATCGAGACCCGCCGCCGCGCGGGCCGCCCGCGTGAAAGAATGCGCGACCGCATCCGGACCGTCCAGGTAGCCGCCGACCAGCGCGGCGTCGCGCAGGAGCACGATCTGCTGCGCACGCTCGTCGGGCCGGTCCGTGCCGGCGGCATCGAGGGCGTCGCGCATCGTCTGCTTGAACCAGGCGCGGTGGCGGGTCACGGTCTGCCGCACCTCGGACTGCGCGTCGGGGTACTCGGCGGCGGCGTTGATGAACGGGCAGCCGCGCGTGTGGTTCTGCAGCGCATCGGCGGCGATCGCCTCGATGGCGAGCTCCAGCAGCTCGCGCGGACCCGCCGCCGCGGCACCCGCCTCGGCGAAGAAGCCGCGCACGGTCTCGTCCTCGCGCTGCAGGTAGGCCTCGACCAGCGACTCCTTGCCGGCGAAGTGCCGGTAGAAGGTGGCTCGCGTCACGCTCGCCTCGACGAACAGCCGGTCCACGCCGACCGCGCGGATGCCGTCTCGGTAGAAGAGGCCGGATGCGACACGCAGCAGTCGGTCGCGTGCGGCGGATTCGCGAGGGGCGCGTGGAGCTGCGACGCGAGGTTCCGTGGTCGTCGGCATGTGTGTATCGTACCAGGGTAAGCAAGAAGGTTCCTTCTCTTACGCGCCGGTTCCCCAACGATCCCCACGGAGATGACCATGCCCACACGTACCGCCCGCACCGCCTGGAACGGAAGCTTCGAGACCGGCGGCGGCCAGGTCGAGCTCTCGAGCTCGAAGATCGGCACCTACGACGTGTCGTTCCCGAAGCGCTCGGCCGACGACGCCAACGGCTTCACCAGCCCCGAGGAGCTGCTCGCGGCGGCTCACTCGTCCTGCTATGCGATGCAGTTCTCGGCCCTGCTCGGCGCGGCCGGCGCGACGATCGACGCCCTCCACGTTCAGGCCGACGTGACCCTCGGCCCGGACCCGGCAGGGGGATTCCACCTGAGCGGCATCCACCTCGTCGTGCGCGGCGAGGTGCAGGGCATCGACCGTGACACGTTCCTCTCGGTCGCGAACGACGCCAAGGCGAGCTGCCCCGTCAGCAAGGCCCTCACCGGAGTCGAGATCACCCTCGACGCCGACATCGAGGAGTAGGCGCCGACCTCAGTCGCGCGGTGCAGGCTCGTCCGAGTCCTGCATCGCGCGCGCGACGGCCGTCTTGCCCTCGGCGATCTTGTCGTCGTCGCCCTGCAGGATCCCCGCGGTCTCGGTCAGGCGTCCGGCGATCGCCGCCGTGATCTCGGCGGGTGTCGCCGCGTCCTCCGCGAGGTCGGCGGCGTCCTCCTCGACGACCTCCAGCCGGGGTGGGGCAGCGCGCCGCGCATCCGCCCGCTCGCGAGCGTGGTCCACGCACAGCTTCGCGACCTCCTCGGCGTGCGCGTACATCACCGAGTGCGCCGCGCCCTCGATCTCCCACAGGCGGGATGACGGCAGCAGGCGGCCGACCTCCTCGACCCACTCGCGCGGTGCGACTGCGTCGTACTCGCCGCGGATCACGAGCGTGTGCGCCCGGATGTGCGGCAGGCGGTCCTCGATCGGGAATGTCATCATGCGCGGCAGGATCCGTGCGAACCACTTGACCCCGCAGAACAGGTACGCGCTCAGCGCGAGCACCTTCACCGTGCCGGGCTCGTGCCAGGCGGCCTGCAGGAACCGCCGCGCCTGGGTCAGCACCCGCCGCTCCTCGGGGTGGATCACCGGGCCGATCAGCACCAGCGTCGTGAGCTCGGGACGACGCGACAGCAGGTCGCTCACCACCTGGCTGCCCATCGAGTGACCGACCACGATCGGGTCGTCGAGCTCCAGCTCGTCGATGACCCGTCCCACCAGATCGGCGTACTGCCGGATGGTGAGGGTGTGCTCGGGATGCGGCACGCCCCCGAATCCGGGCAGGTCGAGAGCGTGCACCGGGCCGTACTCGTTGAGGTGCGGAGCCAGCTTCTCGAAGTAGGTCGACGAGACGCCGATGCCGGGCACCAGCACGAACGGGCGCGTGCCCCCGGTGCCGACCGAGTTGACGCGCACATAGACATCGCCGTCGTAGACCCGTGAGACGTCGACCTCGGGTGACAGGTGGCGTCGTCGCCTCTCACGCGAGATGCTCTGCGGTCGCCCCATCGCTCCACGGTAGCGCGCGGCCCCTCGCCATGACCCGATGAGGGGGCCTCGGGCGGATGCCGCGCTGTGCCAGGATCACGCTATGAAGCCCACGTTCTCCGAGAGATTCCGCTACTGGTTCGACGGGGTCATGGCTCGGGGCACCGGGGCGCTCATCGGTCTGCTCGCCCTCGCGACGCTCGTCTTCATCGTCATCGTCGCGGTCGTCGTCGTGGCGTTCCGGATCTTCCCGACCCCCGACGGAGCCGCCACCCCGCTCGACTTCCCGGAGGTGGTCTGGGGCAACCTCATGCGGGCCATGGACGCGGGCACCCTCGGCGGCGACGTCGGCTGGGGCTTCCGCGCACTGATGCTCATCGTGACGCTGTTCGGCATCCTGACCGTCGCGAGCCTCATCGGCATCGTGTCGGGTGCGTTCGACGACCGCGTCGCCCAGCTGCGCAAGGGCCGCTCGCGCGTGCTCGAGGAGGACCACACCCTGATCCTCGGCTGGAGCAGCAAGATCGAGCTCATCGTCAGCGAGCTCTGCGTCGCCAACGAGTCCCGCCGCCGGTCGGCCATCGTCATCCTCGCCGACCGCGACAAGGTCGAGATGGAGGAGCAGCTCGCCGAGGTGATCGCCGCATCCGGCCGCACGCGGGTGATCGTCCGCAGCGGCGATCCGATGAACTTCAGCGACCTGCGCATCGGCAACCCGCACACCGCCCGGAGCATCATCATCCTTCCCGGCGACGACGCGGCCAACCCGGATGCGGTGGTCATCAAGACGGCGCTGGCCATCACGAACAGCCCCGACCGCAAGGCCGGGAAGTACCACATCGTGGCCGAGATCCAGAAGCCGCGGTACCTCGAGGCGGCTCGGCTGGTGGGGCGCGACGAGGCCCACTTCGTGCTCAGCAGGGACCTGATCAGCCGCATCATGGTGCAGACCTCCCGGCAGAGCGGACTCAGTGTCGTCTACCAGGAGCTGCTCGACTTCGACGGGGTCGAGATCTACATCACCGAGCAGCCGACCCTCGACGGGCACACCTACGCCGACGCGCAGGTCGCGTTCGCCACCGCATCCGTCATCGGCATCCTGCGCGCGGCCGAGGGCGAGGCCGAGCCGGCCGTCGAGCTGAACCCCGACGGCGACACCCTCATCGCCGCCGACGACAAGCTCATCGTGATCGCCGAGGACGACAGCACCATCGCGCTCGCCGAGGCCCGCGAGCCCGACCTCGCCGCCGTGAGCGATGCCGCGCCCCGCCCGCAGAGCCCCGAGCGCACGCTCGTGCTCGGCCACCATCGCGGGCTGCAGGTGATCCTGCGCGAGCTCAGCCAGTACGTGGCCGAGGGGTCGACCGTCACCGTGGTCGCCGACCGCGAGGTGCGAGGGCTCGGCACCTACCCGAAGCTGGCCATCGAGGTGAAGCGCGGCGACATCACCGACGGAGACGAGCTGGAGGAGCTCGGACTCGAGCAGTACCAGCACATCCTCGTGCTGGCCGACCGCACCGAGGACGACATCCAGGAGTCCGACGCCAAGACGCTCATCACCCTGCTCAACCTGCGCGACCTCGAGGACCGGCTCGGTCTCGACCTCAAGGTGGTCAGCGAGATGCTCGACGACCGCAACCGAGAGCTGGCCGAGGTGACGCAGGCCGACGACTTCATCGTCAGCGACAAGCTGATCAGCCTCGTTCTGGCGCAGGTCTCCGAGAACAGGCAGCTGACCGAGGTGTTCCAGACCCTGTTCTCGAGCGACGGAAGCGAGATCTATCTGCGGCCCGCCGAGCTGTACGTCCGGGACGGTGCTGAGGTCGACTTCTACACGGTGGTCGAGGCCGCCCGGCAGCGCGGCGAGAGCGCGATCGGCTACCGCATCGCGGCCGACTCGCGGACCGCCGACACCGACTACGGCGTGGTCGTGAACCCCGACAAGCGCGAGCGGCTGGCCTTCGCCGCCGGTGACATGATCATCGTGCTGTCCGCGGACTGAAGGGAAGACGGATGACGAACGCGTTCGAGCGCAGGCTCGCCGAGCACCAGCGCGACCTGATCCGCCTCTTCGGCCAGCTGTACGGGTCGGACCGCGCGTCGGCCGAGGAGTACCTCCGGCTGCTCGACGATCTCGGAGTCGCCTGGTCGGAGCGCCCCGCCGACCTCCAGGCCCTCGACGACGAGCGCGAGGCGCGTCCGGTCTGGTTCGAGTCGCCCGACATGCTCGGAGGCGTCTGCTACGTCGATCGCTACGCGGGCGACCTCGAGGGGGTGCGCTCGCGCATCCCGTACTTCCAGGAGCTCGGCCTCACGTACCTGCACCTGATGCCGCTGTTCGAGGCGCCGGAAGAGAACTCCGACGGCGGCTACGCCGTGTCGAGCTACCGCCGGGTGGATGCGGCACTCGGCACGATGGACGACCTCGCCTCGCTCGCGGTCGACCTGCGCGCCGCGGGCATCTCGCTGGTGCTCGACTTCATCTTCAACCACACCTCGAACGAGCACGAGTGGGCGCCGCGCGCGATCGCCGGTGACGAGGAGTTCGAGCGGTTCTACATCATCTACCCCGACCGCACGATGCCCGACGCGTTCGAGCAGACCACCCGCGAGATCTTCCCGGACGACCACCGCGGGTCGTTCGTGCAGCTCGACGACGGGCGCTGGATCTGGTCCACGTTCTACTCGTTCCAGTGGGACCTGAACTACCGCAACCCGGCGGTCTTCCGCGCGATGGCCCGCGAGATGCTGTTCATCGCCAATCAGGGCGTCGAGGTGCTCCGGATGGACGCGGTCGCCTTCATCTGGAAGGAGCTCGGCACGGCCTGCGAGAGCCTGCCCCAGGCGCACCTGCTGCTGCGCGCCTTCAACCTCATCTGCCGCATCGTCGCGCCGGCCACGCTGTTCAAGTCCGAGGCGATCGTGCACCCGGACGAGGTGGTCACCTACATCGATCCGGCCGAGTGCCAGATCAGCTACAACCCGCTGCAGATGGCGCTGATCTGGAGCACCCTCGCCACCCGCGACGTCGGGCTGCTGTCGCAGGCGCTCGAGCGCCGCCACGCTCTGCCGCCCGGCACGGCCTGGGTCAACTACGTGCGCAGTCACGACGACATCGGCTGGACCTTCGCCGACGAGGACGCGGCCGAGCTCGGCATCGACGGCTTCGCGCACCGGAGATTCCTCAACGATTTCTATGTCGGGCGCTATCCCGGCAGCTTCGCCCGCGGTCTGCCGTTCCAGGAGAACCCGCGCACCGGCGACTGCCGCGTCGCGGGCGCCACGGCGTCGCTCGCGGGCGTGGAGGCCGGTGACCCCCTCGCGGTGCGCCGCATCCTCGCGGCCCACTCGGTGATGCTCAGCACGGGCGGGGTGCCGCTGCTCTACCTCGGCGACGAGGTCGCGCAGCTCAACGACTACCGCTATCAGGCCGATCCGGCGCTGGCTGGGGACTCCCGGTGGGCGGGGCGACCGGCCTACCCGGCTGACGCGTATGCCGACCGGGGCGACCTTGCCACGGCATCCGGCCAGGTCTTCGCCGGCCTGACCCGGATGCTGCGGGTGCGCCGCGCCACGTCCGAGTTCGCCGGCGGGAGACTGATCGGATTCGACACCCGCAGCGCGCACGTGCTCGGCTACCAGCGGCCCGGTCACCGCTCCGTCGTGCTCGCGCTCGTGAACTTCTCGGAGGAGCCCCAGGTCGTCGCGGCCGAGGTGCTGTCCGGCATGGGCGGGGCGGGCGTCGACCTGCTGTCCGGCGGGCTGTGGCCGCCGGGTCACGACCTCGAGCTCGCACCGCTCGCGGTCGTCTGGCTGCGATTCGAGCCGATGACGGAGGACGGCCAGGCGCCGGGCTAGCGGTCGCGGGCGCTCACGCCGCCCCGATCAGCCCCGTCAGCTTCTCCTGCGACATCGGACGACCGATCAGGTAGCCCTGGGCCCGGTCGCACGCGAGCGACGTGACGCGCGCGAGGTCCTCGACGGTCTCGACGCCCTCGGCGACGACCCGCATGCCCGATGCGTGCGCGATCTCGATGACCTCCGCCATCATCGCCGCGGCCTTCGGCGATGCATCGGCGACGAGAGACCGATCGAGTTTCACCTCGGTGCCCTGCAGCTGATGGATCTGCGACAGCGACGAGTAGCCCACCCCGTAGTCATCGACCGCGATGCCCACGCCGATCTCGCGCACGGCCTCGAGCCGCCCGACGACGGCGCCGATATCGCCGAGAGAGCGGGTCTCGGTGATCTCGAGCGTGAAGGTGCCGCCGCGCGGAGGGTGCCGCTTGAGGCACTCGGCGAGCCAGACGGGGAACTCGTCGGTCTGCAGCTGCAACGGCGAGACGTTCACCGACACGTCGAACGGCCGCACGAAGCTCGACCAGATGGCCATCGCCTTGCAGCACTCCTCGGCCATGAACTCGCCGATCGCCTCGATCAGGCCCTCGTCCTCGGCGACGGTGATGAAGTCGATCGGTGGGACCGCTCCCAAACGCGGATGCGACCAGCGGCAGAGGGCTTCGGCAGCCACGATGGTGCCCGTGCCGAGGTCGATCTGCGGCTGGAACTCGGCGAAGATCTCGCCGCGCTCGAGCGCGCCGCGCAACTCCCCGGCCAGGTTTCGCATTCGGCCACGATATTGCCTCCGGGCGTTGCGGACCGCACGCGGCTGCGACTGTCCAGGCCGTTGCCAGGAGCAGCCCCACGTGACGGGAGACACCCGGCGGGGCTGCAGGTCCCTAGACTGACGGCAGCGGCATCGAGAAAGGGCGAGGACCCATGCAGAGCGTGGATCCGATCGTGCGCAATAACGTCACGGTCACGGGCGTTCCGGGAGCGCGCGCCATCGTCTTCGCCCCCGGCTTCGGCGGCACGAAGGAGTCGTGGCGCCTGGTCGCCCCCGACTTCGAGCGCGACCACCAGGTCGTGCTGCTCGAGTACGTCGGCACGGGCGGGTCCGACCGGTCTGCCTATGACCGCGCGCGCTACGACTCGCTCTACGGCTACTCCGATGACGTCGTCGAGGTGATCGGGAGTCTCGGCCTCGAGGATGTCGTGTTCGTCGGGCACTCGGTGAGCTCGATGATCGGCGTCCTCGCGGCCAATCAGCGCCCCGGCCTGATCGGCACCCTCATCCTGGTCGGTCCGTCGCCCCGGTACATCGACACCGCCGACTATCACGGCGGCTTCACCCCCGAGGCGATCGACACCCTGCTCGAGACCCTCGACACGAACTACACGACGTTCTCGTCGACGCTCGCACCGGTGATCGCCGGCTACCCCGACAAGCCCGAGCTCGGCGAGGCGCTGGCGGTCAGCATCCTCGCGGCAGATCCCGACATCGCCACCCAGTTCGCCCGCGTGACGTTCCTGTCCGACAACCGCCGCGACCTCGCCGATGTCACGGTTCCGACGCTCGTCATCCAGTCGTTCGAAGACAACATCGCGGATCCGCGGGTCGGCGAGTACGTGCGCCAGCACATCCCCGGCAGCCGGCTCGTGACCTCGAACGCTCGCGGCCACGTGCCCCACCTGTCGGACCCGGTCGAGCTCACCGCCCTCATCCGCGACTTCCTCGGCTGACTGCCGCGCGTGGTCATGTTCCCCGACGAACCCGCCGCCACAGCCTTCGATGAGGCACCGTGCGGGCTGCTCCACCTCGACCGCAACAGCGTCGTGCTGCGGGCCAATCGCACGTTCATGGAATGGACGGGGCTCGAGCAGGAGGTCGCCGGTCGGCTGTTCCACGAACAGCTCGACACGGGCAGCCAGGTCCTCTACACGACGCGGTTCGTCGATGAGCTGTGGGCGACGGGGGAGCTGCGTGCCGTCTCGTTCCGGCTGCGGCGCGCCGACGGGTCCATCCTCCCGATTCTCGTCAACGCGCGACTGGTGACGGCCGCAGTCGGGCCGGCCGGCATCCGCCTGGCGATCTTCGATGCGACCAGCCGCGACGGCTTCGAGCGGGTGATGGTGTCATCGCGGCAGCTCGCCGAGCTGTCTGAGTCGAGCGTGCGCGTCGTGCAGCAGGCGGCGACCGCGCTGCTGGGCGCGGACGACGATGCCGAGGTCGCCCAGATACTGGCGGATGCCGCGCGCACCGCCTTTGCGGCGTCCGACACCGCGGTCGTCATCTACGAGGACGGGGGTCGGACGTTCCGGACCCTCACGGGCGAGCATCTGCTGCCGCTCCTCGGTGCCGTGCGGGAGACGCGCGGCCCCGATGCAGTCGCGCTGCCCTCGGGCGACATGGTCGCGATCACCGACCTCGACGATGCCTACGAGCGCTCCCCGGACGTGGGCGATCTGCTGCGAGCAGCGCGCGGCGCCGCGTTCAGCGGCGTGTCGATCCCCGACGGCGCCGAGGTGGTCGGTGCCTACGCCTGCCTGTTCGGGCGCCCCCGCACCTTCGACACCATGGACATCGACCTGCACCACGCCCTCGCCAAGCAGGCAGGTCTGGCGTTCGCCCGCGTGCGGCTGCAGGCTCGACTGCGCGCTCAGGCCTCGCTCGACCCACTCACCGGCGTCTACAACCGGGGTGCCATCGACGCCCACGCCGAGAGCGCGCTGTCGGACGCGCGCGCGAAGTCCGAGGCGACGGCGATCATCTTCCTCGACATCGACGGCTTCAAGCAGATCAACGACGGGCTCGGACACGGCGAGGGCGATCGAGTGCTGCAGGAGGTTTCGGCACGCATCCGTGGAGCCGTGCGCGTGGAGGACATCGTCGGACGCTTCGGGGGCGACGAGTTCCTCGTGGTGTGCCGAGGTGCCGACGAGGAGGCGGCGGTCGGCGTGGCCTCGCGCATCGCATCGGCGATCCGTGAGCCCCTCGAGGGGCAGGCCCTGGCCGGGGTGACCGCATCGATCGGCATCGCGACCTACACGCCGGGCGGGTCCGCCGACTTGTCGGTCGACACGCTCACCCGCCGCGCAGACGCGGCCATGTACCTCTCGAAGCGCGCGGGACGCGACCGCATCACCGTCGACCGCACCTGAGCGCTAGTGCGCGGCGGTGAACCGCGCTCGCCGGTGGCGCGGCTGCTCGATCTCGTCCAGGATCGCGACGGCGAGGTCCGCCGCCGAAATCGTCGACCTGCCATCGGCGTCCCGCAGCAGCACATCGCCGCCCAGCCGGTAGGTGCCGGTGGCGGGAGCCGGAACCCACGATCCGAAGTCCTCTGGCGGGCTCACATAGAACCAGTCGACGCTGTCGGGCGTCGCCTGGAACTGCTCGAGGATGGCGAGGCCGGTCTGGATCTCGGGCTTGACCTCGGCCGGCACGTGCTCCTTCGTCACGTCCCACAGGCGTGGGCCGTCCGGACCGACGAGCAGTGAGGATGCGCCGCCCACGTGGCCGAGGCGGATGTCGGTGCCGTCGACGAGCCGCGCGAGCTCGTCGAAGACGCCCTCGAGCTGACCCGCCATGTCGCCGCGCGGCGAGAGGCCGCTGACGACGACGTCGCTGCCCGCGATGGTCGCGGCCAGCAGGTCACTGTCGAGCACCGAACCCGTGACGTACTCGACGCCCGCGACGGGCTCGCTCGGCTGGGTGCGGCTGACGGCTGTGACCTCGTGTCCGCGCTGGGCGGCCTCGGCGACGATCGCGGCGCCGGCGTATCCGGTGCCTCCCAGGACGACGATCCGTGACATGCGATTCTCCAATGCTCTCTTTTGGTACGCGGTCGTTTAGCGACAGGCGGAGTACGACCGGGGGCTTCAGCCCGCCTGGTGTCCGACGGCGCTCTCGGGACGCTTCAGGTTGCGCTTCGCCCAGATCCCGAGCTCCGAGATCGTCGGCACTACCTCGCAGCCAGCGCTCGTCAGCTCATAGGTGACCGTCACGGGGGGGCCTTCTGCCACGGTCCGGCGCACGAGACCCAGCTCGGCCAGCTCGGTCAGGCGCTCCGAGAGCACGGTGTCGCCGATGCCGCTCACCGCCTTTCGCAACGCCACGAACGACGCGGCCCCTGTGCCGAGGGTGCCGAGGATCATCCCGTTCCAGCGCTTGCCGAGAACCGAGAACGCGAGGGTGATCGACGCGTCGCACGCGCGATGCTCGCTCCGGGTCTCGGTCATACGCCGATCCTAATGGTGGTGCTACGGTGTTCGTTGTCGCTACGGATTCCGTAGTCACTACATCTTTGGAGGATTCGATGTCCCTGTTCCGTCTCGATGCCAGCATCACCCCGGCGACCTCGCAGAGCCGAGCCCTCGCCGACCGCGTGGAAGCGGAGTGGACCGCCGCGCATCCGGATTCGGTCATCACGCGCCGCGACCTCGGCACCGAGCCGCTGCCGTCGACCCTCTGGCGCGACGTCGTGACGAGCGGCTGGACCCCCGAGGCCGACCTCACGTCCGCGCAGCGCGAGGCGCGCGCGACCGCCACGGCTCTGGCCGACGAGCTGATCGACGCCGACGCGATCCTGCTGGCGATCCCGCTCTACAACTGGGGCGTCGCCGCCCACGTGAAGTCCTGGTACGACGTCACCTACACCGACTCCCGCATCGCCGGCGGCGCGCTCAAGGGCAAGCCCGTCGTGCTCGCCACGGTACTCGGCGGCAACTACAACCCCGGCACGCCCAAGGAGGGCTGGGACCACTCCACCCCGTGGCTCCGCCGCGTGATCGAGGAGGTCTGGGGCGCCGACCTGCTCGTGGTCCAGCGCCAGTTCACTCTCGTCGGCGTCAACCCGGCCATGGACCAGTTCGCGGATGCGGCGGCCGAGATCAAGGAGGCAGCCGAGCAGCTGGCGACCGAGCACGGTCGCGCCCTCGCGGCGAAGCGCCCGGTGCGCGCGGCCTAGCGCTCCATCCGCGGTCGGCTCGTCGGGGGGTCTCCGGCGCCCCAGCGCGCGAGGGCCTCGACCGCCTCGCGCAGCGCGAGTCCGCGCTCGGTCAGCGCGTACGCGCGGGTGTTGTGCCGCAGGGGCAGTCGGGTGAGGACGCCAGCCGCTTCGAGCTCACGCAGACGAGTCGCCAGCATGTTCGTCGGCACTCCGAGGTCGCGTTGCAGATCCCCGTACCGCTGAGGGCCGTCGAGCAGCCTGTCGATCACGAGGAGGGCCCACCGTGCTCCGACGATGTCGAGGGCGGCGCCGAGGTCGCTCACGCGGTCGGATCGGTGTCCGGCTTCATCCAGAACGGCGAGTAGTGGTAGCCGTCGGGGTCGTCGAACTGGCGCTGGTACATGAACGGGTAGTCGTCGATGTCGCCGATGCGCCCGCCGGCTGCCGCGGCGCGCTCCGTGAGCTCGTCGACCGCCTCCCGGCTGCCGAGGTCGAACGAGACAGTGACCTTGGAGGGCGTGTCGGGTCCGCCGATGAGCTCCTCGACGCCGCCGACGGCCGCATACATCTCGCGGCTGCCGAGCATGAGGAACTGCTCGGGCGCGATGGCGAAGCACGAGACGTTGTGGTCCGACATGTCGGCGTTGAGGGTGAAGCCGAGGGCGGAGTAGAAGGCGGTCGATCGCTCGACGCTCTCGACGGGGCAGGTGATGAAGAGGCTCATGCGGTCATACTTGCAAAATGCAAGTGCGGCGTCAAGGCTGGATGCAGAAATAACCAAGGCTCCACTCGTCGTGAGGGCTTCGGATCGACAAGTCTCGCCGCGACCAGTGACCTCACGATGTCCGGTCCGAGCAGGGGCCGTGGATGCGGCGCAATCGCCGTCCGGACCCTGCGAAGAACAAGCGGTGGCCACTCGTGGTGATCATGTCGGTCTCCGGTTGTGGGCAGAACGTGGGCGAGGAGCGACCCAGCGGACTCCTCCCGTTACGGCGGTCACGAGCGCGCGTCAAGAGACCCTGACATAGCCGTCAGGGGCGGATGCCGATCCGAGCCGGCGCATCGGGGCGCGGCGCGAAGGCCTCGGCGGCCCGTGAGAGGGGGAGGATCTCGCCGACCAGGTCGGCGAAGCCCGCCGCCTCGGGTGTCGCGAGGAACCGGACGGCGCTGACAAGGTGCTCGGGGCGGTAGTTGTGAACGCCGCGGATCGTCAGCAGACGGCGTACCACCGACTCTGCCGAGAGGTCCACCGCGGCAGCCGGGAACACGCTGCCCACGAGCACGACGACCGCGGAGGTATCGGCGATCTCCAGGAGGTCGGCGACCGAGGCCGACGATCCCGACAGCTCCCAGGCGACATCGAATCCGTCGCGCCCCCGCGCGGCCAGGGCCGCGCGCAGCTCCCGCGCGCCGGGGGAGACGGCGTCGATGGCCCCGAGGCGCACGGCAGCCTCTCGCCGCAACGGGTCGGGATCGACGGCGATCACCTGGGCGCCCGCTACGGTGGCCGCGACGATCGCGGTCAGCCCGAGCATCCCGCAGCCGGTCACCACGGCGAGCTCGCCCGAGAGCGGACGGATTTCGGATGCCGCCGACAGGGCCGCCATCACGGTCGCGGTCGCGCACGGGGCGGGCGCCAGCAGCTCCGCGGGCAGGGTCTCCGGGACGCGCACGATGGACGTGCCCGCTCGGAGGTGGGCGTGACTTGCGATGCTGCCGCTGAGAGACCATTCGGGACGCATTGGCTCGTGGCCGTACTTCTGCAGCTCAGCGCACTTGTTCGGGACACCCCGGCGGCACATTCGGCACTCGCCGCACGCGACGGAGATGCCCCACACGACGCGATCGCCGACCGCAAGGGGCGTCACCCGATCGGTGGCGGTCGATGTCGCGTCGACGACGGGAGCCGGCTGCCCGTCTCCCAGCGCGAGCACCCGGCCGACGTGCTCGTGGCCGAGGACCAGGGGCGTCGGAGTCGTGCGCGCGCCGGAGACCGTGTGCAGATCGGAGCCGCAGACCGTGGCCAGCTCGATCTCCACCAGGACCTCGCCGGGCGCGAGATCCACCGCGTCGATCGTCGCCAGCGCGAGGGGGTGGGGCGCGTCTGCGCCGTGATAGACGAGCGCCGATGCAGCCGGCGAGAGCAAGACCGAGGGCATTGTGTCAGCGCGCGAGTCGGCGCAGCAGGTCGGGAAGGTCGGCGACGGAGTCGAGGATCTCGTGCGATCCGCCATCTCTCAGATCGACATCCGACGATGCGCCCGTGCGCACGCCGACGATAAGGCCGGCGCCCGCTGCGACCCCGCTCCGCGCATCCGACGGGGTGTCGCCGATGACGGCGATCGCATCGACGCCCGAAGCCTCTGTGCTCATGAGCGCCGCGAGATTGAGGTCGGGCGCAGGGCGCCCGCGGCCCACGTCGCCGGGGGTGAGTACGACATCAGCCAGGTCCTGCCACCCGAGGGCGGCCAGGATCGCGTCCACCGTCGGTCGCGCGAATCCGGTGGTCAGGGCGACGCGACGTCCGTCGGCGCGCAGCGCTCGGATGGTCTCCTCGGCGCCGGGGATGGCAGCGACGGAGCCCTCGGCGACGAGCTCGTCCAGGGCGGTCTCGAAGGCGA
Organism: uncultured Microbacteriaceae bacterium; assembly: GCA_964246985.1. GTDB lineage: Bacteria > Actinomycetota > Actinomycetes > Actinomycetales > Microbacteriaceae > CAXTSE01. The sequence continues at coordinate 46,554 of CAXTSE010000017.1, read as the reverse complement.
CATTGAGCTGCTGGGCGGCATCCTCGGGCATGAGATGACGGAACACCGAGATCTTCGACTGGCCCATCGTGTCGAGGACCCACTGCACCGCAGCTATGCGGTCGGCGACACCCTCGCCGGATGGCTGCAGTCTGTCCCAGGCGCGGCCGAACGCCGCGACCACGATGCCGTCGTCGACGACCGTGGTGCCCGCCAAGTCCATGATCACGGTCTCGATGCGTGCGGCGTTCATGCGTTCTCCTTCTGCGGCACAGGGCCGAACAGCTCCTCGATGACGGACTCGGCGAGCCCGAGTCCGGTGGTCATGCCGATGCCCGTCGTGACGGCGACGACGCGGACGCCGTCTGCCGGTGCCGCCCGCAGGAACTCCTGGGGCGCCGTCGCGTAGATGCCCTGCCAGCGCTGGCGCACGCGGAGCGGCCGACCGAAGAGCTCGTCACCGAGATCGAGGAGCAGGCTGAACGCCTCCTCGTCCTGGAACGGGGGGATCGCGGTGTCGCGGTAGTGCGTGTCGCCGACGAGCATGCTGCCGTCGGGGCGCTCGGTGTACATCTGGTTCACGTCCCGCGCCAGCAGCTCGGGCCGACTGGTCGCGTACCGCCGTCGGAGCTCACCTGCCGCCGAGGTGCCCGCGAAGGCGCTGTAGCGCAGCATCGAAGTGCCGGTGAGCAGGGGAACCCGGATCCCGAGCCCGTCGGTCAGCAGCATGTCGAGGCCGCACCGGAGGATGCCGTGGTGCTCCGCGACGTCCGGATAGAGCTGGTCGACGTCGTAGTTGACGGCGACGACTATCGCGTCGGCGTGCACGTCGCCGCGGCTGGTGTGAAGGGTCCCAGTGGTGGCGCCGAGGGCAGAGGTGCGCCAGCGGAACTCGACGCCCTGCGCCTCGAGATAGGCGGCGATGGCGGGGCCGGCCTCGCGCGGGTCGACCTGCAGGTCGTCGGGCAGGTGGATCCCGCCCAGGGCGCCTTGCACGGGCGCCATGTCGGCGATCTGCGCGGCGGTCATCGTGCGGCCGACGCCAGCCTCCTCGAGGACGGCGAGCTCGTCGTCGGCGCGCGCGACGAGCAGCGTGCCCGGCCTCCCGAGCCAGAAGCCGGCGCGCGCGGCGAGCCGCTGCCAGACGGCATGGGCTGTGTCGGCGTAGCCACGCGCCTCGCCGACGTGCACGGTGGTGCCGATGTGGCCGAAGTTGCGGACCGTCGATCCGAGGATCGCATCTGCCCGATCGACGACGACGACCGAGAGCCCGCGCTCGAGTGCCGCAGCCGCGTGGCCGAGGCCCACGATCCCGGCCCCGACCACCGCGAGGTCGAAGTGGCGGGAAGTGCTCACTTGAGAGCCCGGCGGATCATGATCGCAATACCCTCGATGACGATCACGAGCAGGGTGATGAGGATGATGAAGGCGGAGGCCTGATCGTATTTGGAGACCCGTAAGGAATCGATGAGGTAGAGCCCGATGCCGCCACCGCCCACGATCCCGAGCAGTGTCGCCGCGCGCACGTTCTGCTCGAGCATGTAGAGCAGATGCGCGACGAACGCCGGGATGCTCATCGGGAGCGTAGACGAGAAGTACCGCTGCGTACGTGATCCGCCGAGCGCGGTGATCGCGCGCTCCGGGCCGTTCGGCACCTCCTCGAGGGAGTCGGCGATCAGCTTGCCGAGCAGTCCGACGCCTCCGATGGCGAGGGCGAGGGTGCCTGCCTGGGCGCCGAGTCCGGTGATGATGACGAAGAAGATCGCGATGATCAGTTCGGGGATGCCGCGGGTCACGAGCAGCACCCCGCGGAACAGCCCGCGCACTGCGCGATTCGGCGCCACGTTGCTCGCTGCGAGCGAGCCGACGACCACCGACAGGATCGCCGACATGAGCGTTGCGGCGAAGGCGACCTGGAAGGTCACGATGACGGCGCCGATCACCTGTTCGGAGGTGTAGATGCCGAACGTCGGGGGCCAGAGGTTCTCCTTGGCCATGAGGTTCGGCAGGTTCGTCCAGAAGGTGAGCAGGCCGCCCCAGTTGGCCTGCGACGCGACGAAGCTGCCCGCGATCACGAGCACGGCGAGGATAATCGCGGTGGTGCTCGCCAGTCGCTCGCCCGTCCATGGTCGTCGCATGGCCGCCTGGATGGCGAGGGAGCGGTCGGCGGTGGAACCCGGCTTGTCGATAGCGGCGGCGATCTGCGGCGACCGACGAGCAGCGGCGCGCACGATGGTGTCGCCCAGACCGTTCCCGACCGGCTTCACGCCGAGCATGCGCGAGCGCACCGTCGACGACACGACCTCGAAGAGGATGCAGAGCACGATGATCGTGATCGCGATCGGCAGCGCCTTCCGGTAGTTCAGGTTATGGATGGCGTTCGAGAGCTCGAGGCCGAGTCCCGCGACGCCCACGTAGCCGAGGATCACGGTCTCGCGCAAGTTGATGTCGGCGCGGTGCAATCCCACCGCGATCCAGGCGGGCAGCGCCTGGGGCACCACGCCCGACCAGAACTCCTGCGCCTTCGACCCGCCGGTCGAGCGGATCGCGAGGCGAGGTCCGTCATCGACCTGCTCTATCGCATCCGCCATCATCTTCGAGATCATGCCGATCGAATGAAGGAAGAACGCGAGGATGCCGGGGAGCGGCCCCAGCGCGAACAGGAACACGAAGATGCTCGCGAACGCCACCGCGGGGATCGCGCGGGAGACGATGCCGATGCCGCGGCAGAGCACCATGACGATCGGATGCGGCGAGGTGGTGCGGGCTGCGCCGTACGCGACCGGGATGGAGACCAGGAACGCGAGGAAAGTGCCCGCGATCACGATGCCGAGGGTCACCAGGATCGCGCTGCCGAACTCGGCGACCGGCTCCCACCCCTCCCAGACGAGGCTTTCGGTGGGGCGATCGAAGCGCCACCCCGGCCACGCGAAGGGAACCGTGCGCGCGACGAACTGCGGGATGTTGTCGAGGCTGTCGACGATCTGCGGCAGCGAGAAGCCGAGCCCGCCTATCGACAGAACGCCGAGCACCACCAGCGCGAGCAGCGTCGCGACGGAGGCCACGGTGGATGCGGGGGGCGGCGGCCGCTTGACGGCGGCGACGCGCTCAGCGAGACGGTCCGCGCGCTCGAGGAGGGTCACCTCGGGTCCTCCCCGCGGTCGCGTTCGCGGGCGCGGTCGCGAGCCCCGTCGTCCATGGGACGCCGGCCGCCGTCGCGGTCGACCTCCTTCTGCAGCTCCTCGCTGAGGAGTGCGTCGCGTACGTCCGCGAGCTCTTGCTCGATGGCCTGCAGCTCGGACGTGGAGGTGGCGACGCGGCCGTAGATCTCCATCACCTGATCGCGAGAGAGCCCCTGCGTGGTCGTGTCGAGCACGACCGATCCGCTGCGGAGACCGACGATCCGGTCGCCCCAGCTCAGCGCCAGGTCGACCTGGTGCAAGCTACAGACGACGGTGAGGCCGCGCTCGGCGGCGATCTCCCGGATCAGAGACATGACCTGCCCGCTCGACTCCGGGTCGAGAGAGGCGACCGGCTCGTCGGCGAGGAGGATCTCGGGGTCCTGCATGAGAGCACGGGCGATGGCTACGCGCTGCTGCTGACCACCCGAGAGGGTGTCGGCACGCTGGTATGCCTGGTCGAGCAGACCGACCCGGTCGAGGTGCCCGAGTGCCGTGAGGCGCAGCTGCTTCGGGTAGGTCCAGACACCGACGCGGGGGCCCCGCAGGGTCGACAGGGCGCCGGTCAGCACGTTCTCGAGGACGGTCAGCGGTCCGACGATCTCGAACTGCTGGAAGATGAATCCGATGCGTCCCCGGAGAGTTCGCAGCTCGCGGCCGCTCAGCGAGGTGACGTCCTCGCCGAGCGCGCGGACGGATCCTCTGGTCGGCGTCTCGAGGCCGTCGACGTGTCGCAGGAGGGTCGACTTGCCCGAGCCGGACAGGCCCAGGAGCACGACGATCTCGCCGCGGGCGACCGACAGCGACACCCCCGCGAGTGCGGGATCGGCCGCGCCGGGGTAGGTCTTACCCAGGTCGGTGATCTCGACGACGGGGGTGCCGCTGTCAGTCATGTTAGGAATCCGTCTCTGTGTGCGAGTCCGTGCCTACTGGCAGGACTCGACGCTCGGCAGCTCGGTGCAGAGATCGCGGATCTGGTCGTAGTACGAGTCGTCCACCGGCTTGGTGCCCGCGAACCACTCCTTGGCAGCGTCCACGTCGGCGACCTCGACGCCGGCGGCGATCATGTCGTCCATCGTCGTCTCGGACAGGTTGTCGACCAGGGCGTCGATGACCGACTGAGGCAGCGCGTTCGAGTAGACGATCGGCGCGCCGGGAACCAGCTGACGGTCGATCTCGACCACGTCGCCCGCCTCGATCATCGGGTCGGCGACCGCGTCCTCGGCGAAGCCCGCCGCGCACTCGGTGCCGCCGGCGACCTTCTCGGCCGATGCATCGTGCTTGCCCGCGAAGACGGGGGTGATGTCGGCGGCCGGGTCGATGCCCGCCTCGAGCAGCGCCTTGCTCGGGAACAGGTACCCCGAGGTCGACGTCTCGGAGACGAAGCAGATGTTCTTGCCCGCGAAGTCCTCGAGGCTCGAGATGCCGGCGTCAGGGTTCGCGATGGCGACCGAGTAGTAGCCGGGCTCCTCGAGGTCTCCGGTCAGCTGGCCGGCGAACGGGGTGATCTCGGCGCCGTTCTTGGTGGCGTTGTAGTAGGTGAAGCCTGAGAACGCGGCGACGTCGATCTTTCCGGCGATGGACGCTTCGATGAGCGCGGTGTAGTCGGCGGCTTCGAAGAAGTCGACGGTCTTGCCGGTGATGATCGAGATGTAGTCGCCGAGCGGCTCCCAGTTGTTCTGGGTGGACTCGGTGTCGGGCACGACGCCGAAGACCAGCGACTCGGAGTCGCCCGAGGCGTAGGTGCCCTCGTCGGCTGCGGGGCTGTCGGCCGGAGCGGGGGTCGAGGAGCAGCCGGCGAGAGCGATCGCGGCGAGGCCGGCGGTCGCGCCGACCGCGAGGAGGCGACGGGGAATGCGCATGGCGGGGAGCCTTTCAGCAGGGAGTGAGTGGAGGCGGCGCTGACGCGGCCGCCGAACAGGAGAGTGGCACGTTTCTAGCCCGTTGTATGCCTATGTATCCCCGGATTCACCACTTGTTCACCTAAGTGAACGTCTTGGTGCTGGTAGGGGGTGTCGACGGTCTGGGTTACGGCCGCTCAGTAGTATTCCTATGTGGCTGAAGTTGTGTACAAGCAGATCGCCGAAGAGATCCGGCAACGCATCGTTCGGGGGGACCTCGCGGCAGGTGATGCCGTGCCGTCGGAATCAGAGTTGGCAGAGCGCTGGAGCACCTCGCGAGGCCCCATTCGCAATGCCCTCGCCGAGTTGCGCAGTGAAGGGCTGATCGAGACGTCTCGGGGCCGCCCGGCCCGGGTCGTCGAGCGCAAGGCACACCAAGCCGTCGACGAGTCGATTGCCTTCACCAAATGGGCGCGCGACATCGGCGCCGCACCGGGCGCGCACACGCAGGAGGTGTCCTTGCGGCGCGCGGACGAGGAGAAGGCGGCGGCCATGGAGGTTCCGGTCGGCACAGCAGTCGTCGATGTCCTTCGACTGCGCACGCTCAATGGGCGTCCCACCATGCTGGAGCGTCTCAGCTACCTCGAGCCGGTCGGACGACTGCTGTTCGACGTCGACCCGGACACCATCTCGATCACGGAGTACCTCGAGGAGAACGGCCACCCCAACGTGTCCGTCGATCACGAGATCGATGCAGTCGCGGCCAACGAGCTCGACGCCGAGCTCCTCGTTGTTCCGCCTGGCTCCCCGCTCCTTCGGCTTCGCCGCGTTTCACGCGACATCGAGGGCCGCCCGTTCGAAGCGTCCGACGACCGGTACCTCAGCGACATCGTTCGCTTCACAGTGGCCGCGTCCGGGCGGGCACGGGCGGGCGGCCACTTTGTCCGACCTCTCGGATCGACAGCCTGACCCGACCCTCCCCGGTCAGATCGCGATGAGCACGATGCCGGCGACGACCACGAGTGCTGCCGCGATCCTCGGCCCCGGACGGCCCTCCTTCAGCGCCAGCGCGCCGACCACGCTGACAATGACGACGCTCATCTCCCGCATCGGTGCCACGAGGGCGACCGGCGCAATCGTCACCGCGGTCAGCACGAGGATGTAGGACAGCGGCGAGAGGACGCCGAACGCCACGATCCTCCAGAGGTGATCGCGCAGGACCCCCACGAGTTCCTTCCGGCGGCGGCCTAGAGCGGCCGCGTACAACGGCACCTCGAGCAGGGTGCATCCGACCATGAACGCAACCGGAGAGAGTCCCCCATCTCGGACCGCCGCAGCGTCCCAGATCGTGTATGCGGCGATGGTCACCCCGGTCACAAGGCCGAGCATGATGCTCGGGTCGAGGCCGCGGCGGGCTAACGGCTGTGCGCTGCCGCGGTGCCGGTCGACGAGCCCGACCGCCACCACTCCCGAGATGACGACGAGCACTCCGACGAGGGCGAGCGCCGTCGGACGTTCGCCAAGGAGGATCACGGCGAGGATCACGCTCACGAACGGGCCCGTGCCACGAGCCGTGGCGTACACGGTCGACAGTCGGCCGCGTGCGTAGCCCTGCTGCAGCACGACCATGTAGGCCACGTGGATCACCGCCGACACCCCGACACCGAGGAGGAATGCCCCGACATCGTCGGTGCCGAGCCCGCCGGTGAAGGGAATGGCACCGGCCCACAGCACAGTCGCAGCGATGGCGGACCAGAACAGGAACGGCGCTCCTATGCGACTCACGCCGTGGGCAAGGATGTTCCAGCCGGCGTGACTGACCGCCGCGCCGATGACGAGCACGATTGCAAGCGAGGACATCCAAGACCCTTCCGCTCGCCGCGGGCGCGACGAACGAGGTCCTCCAGGCTTTTGTCCGTTCAGATGCCGCCCGGATGTCGACCCGGCCGGGGCACCGCTCGGACCAGGCGAGCGCAGGAGCGCTCCGGAACCCTAGGTGCTATCGAGCGCAACCCTAGCAACTCTGTAAGCCGCCGAAGCCACGGTCGCCCAGAAGTTTCAGCGGACGCCCCGCGGCCGTCAAGAGGCCCATCAATCCGCGCCCGACCTCACGATTGGCGGCCTGAACGCACCTGACCGCGTTCGATCTGGTGCAATTGTGGGCGACGGGGCCGCTGGGACCAATGCCTCGCCAGAATGCCGGGGGCAGAAGAAGCCCCTGACCAGGACTTTTGTCTGGTGGCTCCGACGGGCGTCGATCCCGTGACCTCACGATTTTCAGTCCACGCAGGGAGCCTCATCTGCCACCCGAGGTCGCCCGCTTCCCTGCGAATGCAAGTCATCGTAGGTTGCAGTAATCATGTGGTTCATCGACGGTTGTGGGCAGATCGTGGGCACGGCGCAAGCGGACGAGCTGCCTGCGTAGCGCTCTGCGGGTGGCTCACGGCCGCCCGACGAGTGCCCTGACGACGGCCGCCGGCGGAGCCGGGGTCGCACCGGGTGTCAGCGCGGTGAACAGGATCGTGCCGATGAGTGCGTCGGCGACCGCTGTCTCGTCCACGTCGGCGTGCAACTGGCCCGCGCCCTTGCCTTTCGCGATTCTCGCGACGACGCTCTCGTGGATGGGGCCGGTGCTCATGGAGTACATGAGCCGCGCTTCGCGCGGATCGTCCGAGGCTGCCGTGATCAGGGCGCGCATGATCGGTGCCAGGAGGGGATCGGTCATGGCCTCGGCGACCGCCTCGAGCCAGGTCGTCAGGTCAGCTTCAAGTGAGCCCGTGTCCGGGACGGGGGTGGACGGCACCTGGAGGTCGCCGGCAACGAGCAGGTCCGCGACGATGAGTGCTTTCGACGTCCACCAGCGGTAGATAGTTTGCCGCCCGGTTCCCGACCGGTCGGCGATCCCCTGGATCGTGAGCGCGTCGTAGCCCTTCTCGGCGATCAGGTCGCGCGCCGCATCCAAGATCGCGCGGCGAGCAAGCTCACTGCGTGGACGTCCTCGGGAACCGGTTGGCACGGGATGATTCTAGGTTGTTTGCGAATAAACGAGACAGGTGTATCGTAAATCTCCTAGTGCTTTTCAAGGGAGAAACATGACGCGGACTGCTGTGATCACCGGCGGCACCGGCGGGATGGGGATGGCGACTGCCAGGATCCTCGGACACGACCACCGCATCGTTCTGGCAGACCTGGACCAGGCTCGGATCGATCAGGCTGTAGCGGATCTCGCCGCGGCGGGGATCGATGCATCGGGGACGGCGTGCGACATCACCGATCGCACCTCGGTGGAGAAGCTGCTGGACTTCGCCGAGGCCGGCGACCACCACATCCGTGCAGTGGTCCACGCCGCCGGAGTGAGTCCGCAGATGGGCTCCGCGCAGTTCGTGGCGCACATCAACGCCATCGGCACGGTCAACGTGACCCAAGCGTTCCTTGCGCGAGCAACCGCAGGGGACGCTCTCGTGAATGTCGCGTCTGTCGCCGGACACAGCCTGCCCAGGATCCTCGTGCCCTCTGGAGCGTTCCCCAAAGCGGAGTCCGACCCCGCCGCGTTCGAGAAGATCATCGTCCGCCGTTCGCGCGTCTTGGGCAAGAAGCTGCACTCGGGGCTCGCCTACAGCTTCAGCAAGGCGTTCGTCATCTGGTACTCGCGCAAGGCGGCGGCGGCGTTCGGCGCTCGGGGCGCGCGCATCTTGTCCGTCTCGCCGGGCAGCTTCGATACGGCCATGGGCAAGTTGGAGTCCGACCACGGCGCATCCGACCTGTTAAAGGTCGCGGCCCTCAAACGGTTCGGCAAGCCGGAGGAGATCGCCGCGGTACTCGCGTTCTGCGCGAGCGAGGCACCGGGATACCTCACGGGGACGGACATCCTGGTCGACGGCGGTACGCGTGCCGGTCAGGACTTCAAGAAGTAGACCCGCACTCGCACAGCTTCCACCATTCATCAAGGAGATGGCATGACAATCCGAGGCCGCGCAGTTCACACACTGCTCAACAGAATGAGCCCCGGCGCGAGGCTGCAGTCCGCTCTGTTGCCGCCGGCTCCCGGAGACCTGGTGTTCGTTGGCGACGGGCTGAGTTTGCATGGGGAGTGGTCCGAGTGGTTCCCAACCGAATCCGTGAGAGCTCTCGGCGACGAGTTGCTGACCATCGAGGATGCCCGTCAGGTCGTCGCCAGCGTCCGCGGACCGCGTGCGCTCGTGATCATGGTCGGCACTGCTGAACTGCTCGGGATGGCGGGAAGCACTAGCCCGGCGCGTGCAGCGTCTCGCCTCGATGCGCTTGTCGAGTTCGCGGCTGCACAGATGGACGCGGCTTCCGTCTTCGTCGTCGGGGTACCGGGGCGGCCGGCGCTCGGAACGCGCGCAGCCGACTTCAACGCGACGGTAGCGCCGCTGGTGACTGCTCGCGGCGCAACGTTCGTCCCTGTGCCGGAGCAGGCTGGCGATGATGCCGATGGGTACATGGTCTCGCCCCTCCGGTGGGATGCGGTCGTCTACGCCCGCCTTGCACAGTCCCTCGCCCAGGCGACCGGAATCATGGCTGCGACCGGACGGCCTGTGACAGCGCTTGAGGACGTGGGCACGGGCTTCGTCGTCAAGATGGAGCTGAAGCGCGCGCAGCTGTTCAGGGCGTTGCCCGCTCCGTCCGGGCGAGTCGTTCTGTTCGGCGACAGCATCACCGAGGGTGGATTCTGGGACGGCTGGTTGTCCGGGACGCCGACGGCGAACCGTGGCATCGGCGGCGACACCGTCGCACAGCTCTCCGCGCGCGTCGATAGCGCGATCGACTCACCGCTCGTCGTCTCCGTGCTGGCGGGAACCAACGACCTCGTGCGCGGCGAAACAAAGGACGCGGACTCGATCGGGCGGCGCTTCCATGACCTCATCGCGAAAATCCGGTCTCGCGATCCTCACGTCCCGATCTTGATCAACAGCGTCATGCCCCGGCGCAAGAAATACATCGACACGATCACCACGATCAACAACCACTACCGCGACACCGCCAAAGAGTTCGACGCGCATTACCTCGACCTGTGGCCGACCCTCGCCTCCCCCGACCAGACGCTCCGGAAAGAGCTCACGCCCGACGGGCTGCACCTGAACGGTGAGGGGTACCGCGCCTGGGTGAGTGTCCTCAAGCCGGCACTGGAGCGGCTGATCCCCGCGACGTAGGTCGCCCCCCGACTCCCGCGGCCATCGTGGCGCCTGGCTTCGGTGGCCGCGGGACACCTCACAGAAGGAAGCAGCGCATGGCTGTGAACACCGATCGGATCTACCTCGTCCTCGTGCCGACCATCCGCCCGCTGGTGGCAGCGGCTACGCGAAAACGGCTGCGCGGATTCACGGCAGATGCGCGCACCGACGCGCGTGTCCTGTTTCTCGGCGACAGCATCACTCAAGGTGTCGAGTGGAGCGAGCTCTTCCCCGAACTGTGGACCCAGAATCGCGGCATCAACGGCGACACGACCGAGGACGTGCTTGCGCGGCTCGACGAGGCCCTGCAAAACCCGATCGCTGTGTCGCTGCTGATCGGCACGAACGACCTGCACACGCACCGACGCCTCAAGGACCCCGACGGCATCGTCAGTCGAGTCGAGCAGATCATCGACCGAATCAAGACAGCGGCGCCCCACGCGCAGATCTTCGTCAACAGCATCACGCCGCGGACGCCCCTGTTCGCGCCGCGCATCCGCGCACTCAACGCGCGTTACTCGGACCTAGTGCGCAACGCACACCAACGCGCGCAGGAACTGACCCACCGCGGTTATCTGTGGGGGGACAAGTTGCTCGACCGCTTCATCGACGAAGACGCCATGAGCGAGCGCCACGCGAAGTTCGAGGCTGAATTCAACGCCGAATTCCCCGACTTCACGCGAAACGACTTCGGCAAAGCTGTTTCCTACGGCATGTATCAGGCAATGTGATGAGGGCTCTCGGCCGGCGGAGGGCCCGACCTCGTTTGAGGTGCACAGGAGAGGTCATCAAGGGTCGAGAAGCCCTGTACCTATGGTGAGATGACGTCAGTTGAGTGCACAGTGATGGGCTGCACGGATTGCGCTTCTATGTATTCGTCCGGTGAGGTAGCGGCATGCCGTCGCCTGAGAAGCTGACTCGCGAGCAGATTCAGATCGGACTGGCCGGGACATTCATCGGGGTAGCCGGCTTTGTCGCGCCGCTGCTCGCTGCCGTGAACTTCGTCGCATCGCTCGTATTGGCTGCAGCCTCCATCGTGGTCCTCGTGGTGTTCCTCGTCCCTCCGTTTAGGAAGCGTCGACAACGGGAGCGTCGAGACGACTCATGATCCCGCCTCAAGCTCGTCTAGCCCAGTTCTCGTCGGTCAGCACGTCAGTTGGATACACAGTGGGGCGAGAGCGGTTGCGACCGCCCCTTCATTGCGCTGAGGTAGCTACATGAGAGGCGCGAAGAGGAGAGCCAGGCGCCTGACGCCGTGGACTCGCGCCTGGATACTCATGGTCATCGCAGCCGTCGCTGCCCTATTCATGACCGCCTTTAACCTTTGGGTCGCTATCGCCCTCATAGTCGCAGCATCCGTGAACGCACTGTTCGTCATCTCTCGGCCGACCCGACTACGAACGGACATCCCCGGACTCGACGGACCCGGCACTATCGAGTCAGCGGCACTGTCCTCCGCCCTCCGATACACAGGCCCGAGCAAATTCGCGGCCAGCGTCCGAGACGTCCCCGAGGCCGACTCCAGAGCGGCTTACCTTCGAGCCGTGAGCCTCATGGGCCGCGGGGAGCTTTGGGCCTCGACCATGCGAGACCTGGAGGGGACAGCCCGTCAAGAACGCCACGTTGCGACGCTGGCTGAGCTCGAGGCGGACTACCCAGAGTTCACCCGCGAGCAGTTCGGAAGGGTGTTCTACTACGGCATGTGGGTCACGCGCTAACTGGGCGGACCAGTCCGCGACAGCGGTAGGGGATCAGCGATGGTGGTCTTGGGGACAACGCCCTGTGAGCTTGCTTGTGCCCATGGCCACCGAACCGAAGTCGATGAGGTTCGACCTTGATGGACCGGAAGTTATTCAGCTTGCTTTCGGACTGGGTGACCTGCAGATACACGCGCAGGACCCGACGCACGCGCAGGATGTCTCAATCAGCCTGGAGGATCGGGTCGAGTTGACCTTGGATGGCACGACCACGGTATTCGAGGTCGGGCACTGGAATGGTGCGGCGGGCGCCCTGACGTCGCTACTCGGTCGGAGAGTTCTCGCTGTGCTGGTCGAGGGCGGCCAACTGACGATCGAGTTCGGGCACGGGAGGCTTGTGGCGTTTGACACCGGGATCGAGCCGTGGAATGTCAGTCTCACGAGCCCAATGCCTTCTCTCATAGTCGGACGCGCTGGTGCAGAGCCCCTCATCTGGGAATAGCCAGAGGCCCGCGGCGATGACCTGTAACTCGTGGTTGATGACGTCGGTGGGGTGCGCGGTGATGGGCTGCTACATCAAGCTCGTGAGCAGAAACGGCTTGCGATCTGCCACTCGCACGGTGATGCCGTCTGGTCCGACCTGGTAGTCACCTCGGACCAGAGCGAGCACTACCTCCGGCAGGATGGCATACCTGCGACCGTGTCCAGTCCAGGTCGCGGTCTCGCCCGCAACCTCGATCCAGAAGTCCTCGCCGTCTTCCCGCCACAAGACAACAGAGTCGACTTGCGGCCCTGAGACGGTCACCGTCGGCATCTGCTTCGCGCCGAAGCCGTCATCGGCGCCGATCCGTGCCTCTACTAACACTTCGTTTGCTCGCGCCAAGTCGACGATGTCACGTGATAGCTGGTCGAGCTCAAACATGTCGCGATCGTAGCGGCCCCGCACACCTAGCCCGCCCCAGTAATCTTCGACCGTGAACCCGCGACTGAAGGCGCTGCGAGCCACCGCGCTGATGTTTTGGGCAGCAACTGAGTTGCTGCTTCTCGCAGGTTGCCAGACCCTGCTCGAACAGGGGCAGTCCGGGGCGGCCATCCAACTGCGGGACGGAAATCTCGTCGTTTTCCTCTGCCGCAGCGTCACTGCGGACGAGTTCGAGCTGAGCGAGCGTGGCCCGGACGCTGACTGGGTGCCAGTTTGGACCTTTTCAAACGCTGGGTTTCTTGACTCCGGTTCCTTGTTGTCCATCGACGCGGAGGTCACGCCTCCATTCGTCGACGAGTACCGTGCCACTCCATTGCTACGTCCAGGGCATGAGATCGAAATCTTCATAAACCACGAGGGGCTCGAGACGATATCTGGGATCTATCGGATCGGCCCCGATGGCCTCAGTTCGACGGGGTGGCTTCAGACGAACGGCAAGGAGACAGTCGAGCCCTGTCCGTCCGACGAGTAAGGGAGAAGTCGACCATGGCAAGGCGCAGAGAACTTCTGGACGTCGCGGACGGGATTACCGGGCAGCTCATTGGCCCTCTCGATGACACTCTCGAGACCGTGGAGCGGACCATCACGACGGACAACGCGGCCGTACCTCCGATGGTCCGACTAGATGCGATTGAAGGATCCGCGTCAGATTCGGCGCTGACATCCTGGGCGGTCAACTGGCGGAGCGAGCTGGCTCGACACCTTGCCGCACGAGGAATGCCGTCCAACTGGGTGCAGGCTGCCTCGATCGAAATCGAAGTACTCGATGTAGGCAACTTGATGACCCTGATGAGGTGCCGAGTGCGGCTCACAGACGACCGTGGTGTCGAATTCACCTCGACCCGCAGATCTCCCATCCACCGCCTGACCTGATCGACGGCAGAGGATGGGTCTGGCCAACGCGTCTGTGCCCTCACCCTGCATATCTCCCGTCGACTCTGGACCGACTATCGGAGTCGTCACGGCAAGCTCAACTGAGGCCGCATTCGTCAAGGCCGACTACTCGCCCTCAGCGTGGAGCGACGAAGGCGACGCCTTCGCAATACCCGCTTGATAACACCAGCCCACCGTCGGCCGGGCGGCGGGGCTGAGTCGGTCGACACTCGTTGTCGTGCGCGATACTCTCGAAGGCTTCGTCAATACAGGGGGTTCGGATGCTCGTCACGCTGAGCTACGCAGCGCCCGTCGGCGCTTCGGACCACGATTCGACGGCTCTCGGGTTCCTCTTGTTTAAGCATCCGGCGAAGCTCCAGTCCTTCGACGTCACCGTGGGCAAGGCGCACGTGTTCTACCCGGAGTCGACACCGGAACGAACGACTGCCGCGTTGATGCTTGAACTCGACCCCGTCGATCTCGCCAGAAGCAAGCGCTTCACCGGAGACAGCTTCGCCTTGGCGCACTACGTCAACGACCGCCCGTACGCGTCGAGCAGCATGATGGCGGTGGCGATCGGCACGGTGTTTCGTACGGCGATGACGGGACGCAGCGACACGTTCCCCGCGCTCGCCGAAGGGAAGCTGCCTCTTGCGATCACCGTCGCAGCGCTGCCGGCGCGCGGCGGCGCCCAGCTCGTGCGCGACCTGTTCGAGCCGCTCGGGTGGACTGTCGACGCCACAGCGATCCCGCTGGACCCGGAGCGCCCGGACTGGGGCGACTCGAGGTTTGTCGACCTTCAGCTGCATGGAGAGGTGCGTCTCGCGGCCGCGCTTCGGCACCTCTACGTTCTGCTCCCCGTCCTCGACGATGCGAAGCACTACTGGGTCGGTGACGACGAAGTTGGGAAACTTGTGCGAGCAGGTGAGGGCTGGCTGACTGAGCATCCTCAGCAGGATCTGATCACACGCCGGTACCTCCGCCACGACAAACGGATCGTCGCAGACGCCGCCGCGCGTCTCGCCAGCCCTGACGCTGACGGCACGATCGAAGACGATGAGACAGGCAGCGAACCCATCGCGCCACGTTTGGTCGATCGCCGAGCCGAAGCCGTAATGCAGGCGCTCCACGACGTGCGCGCGCATCGCGTCGTCGACCTAGGATGCGGCGAGGGCGCATTGCTGACCCGGCTTCTGGCAGATACAGGATTCACCGAGATCATCGGAACCGATGTCTCATCGCGATCTCTGACGATCGCGGAGCGCCGGTTGGATCTCCGCCGTGCCCCCGACCGCGTGCGCGACCGGATCCGGCTACTGCAGTCGAGCATCACCTATCAAGACGACCGCGTCGCCGGCATGGATGCCGCCATCCTTATGGAAGTGATCGAGCACATCGACCTCGAGCGGCTCCCAGCCGCCGAGCGTGCGGTGTGGGGTTCCGCGCGTCCGGGTGCGGTCATCGTCACGACACCCAACGCCGACTACAACTCGTTGTTCCCGACCCTTCCCGCCGGTCACGTCAGGCATGCAGATCACCGCTTCGAGTTCACCCGCGAAGAGTTCCAGAGCTGGGCGACACGCGTGGCAGACACGTATGGATACTCGGTGGAATTTCGCACCGTGGGAGACGTAAACGAGCAGCTCGGATCACCCACCCAGCTCGCCCTCTTCATTCAGGAGGCCCGATGAAGCTCCCAGTGCCCGCCTCGAGCCTGATTCTGCTCATCGGAGTGAGTGGATCGGGGAAGTCGACCTTTGCCGCCACTCACTTCGGACCCTATGAGACGCTGTCGAGCGACACGTTCCGCGGTCTCGTGTCGGACGACGAGAACGACCAGACTGCGACGGCCGTTGCCTTCGACGCCCTACGGTATGTGGCTTCGAAGCGTCTGGAGCAGAACCGCCTCACCGTTATCGACGCCACCAACGTGCAGCCTGCAGCGCGCAAAGCATTCGTCGACCTCGCGCGAGCACACGACATGCTGCCCGTCGCAATTGTGCTCGACGTCTCCGACAAGGTCGCAATCGCTCGCAACGCGGGTCGACCCGGACGTGACTTCGGCGCCAACGTTGTCAAGCGCCAGCACGACCAACTGCGAAGGTCGCTGCGCGGACTGGGGAGAGAAGGATTTCGACGCATCCACGTCCTTGATTCGGACGAGGCGATTGCCGAAGCCGAGATCGTCCGCGAACGCCTGCTGACCGATCGTCGCGATGAGCACGGCCCCTTCGACGCAATCGGCGATGTACACGGATGCCGCTCTGAACTCGAATCGCTCCTGGTCAAGTTGGGCTATGTGATCGAGCGTGACGCAGCCGGCCGAGCGGTCGATGCAACGCATCTCGAGGGGCGCCGCGCAATATTCCTCGGCGACCTAGTCGACCGTGGGCCCGACGTCCCTGGAGTCCTTCGCCTGGCGATGGGCATGGTGCGCAACGGACACGCGCTTGCCGTGCCCGGCAACCACGAAGAGAAGCTCATCCGGGCTCTCGACGGCAAGAACCCGAAGCTCACCCACGGGCTCGCGGAGACCCTCGCGCAGCTCGCTGAAGAGCCCGAAGAGTTCCGTTCTGACGTGCTGCGATTCTGCCGCGATCTCGTCTCCCACCTCGTGCTCGACAGCGGCAACCTCGTCGTCGCACATGCCGGACTCATCGAGAAGTATCAGGGCCGCGCATCGGGTCGTGTTCGCGCCTTCGCCCTCTACGGCGACACGACCGGCGAGTCAGACGAGTACGGGCTTCCAGTGAGGTTGCCGTGGGCCGACGACTATCGCGGCGACGCGGTGGTGCTCTATGGCCACACTCCCTCGCCCGAGGTCGCCTGGGTCAACAACACAGCATGCGTGGATACCGGCGTGGTTTTCGGTGGGTCACTCTCGGCGATGCGCTACCCGGAACGTGAAGTCGTCGCCGTGTCGGCCGAGCAGGTCTGGTACGAACCCGTGCGACCGCTCGCGCCGGCACACTCGCCAGCCGAGGAGCGCGACCCCAGCGTCTTGAACATCGACGATGTCATCGGCAAGCACATCATCGAGACATCGACCCACGGGCGGATCGGTGTTCGTGAGGAACATGCCGCGGGGGCACTCGAGGTGATGGCTAGGTGGGCGATCGACCCCCGCCACCTTCTGTACCTCCCGCCCACGATGAGTCCTCCGACAACGACCAAGCGGGCCGGATTGCTGGAGCACCCAGACGAGGCGTTTGCCGCCTACCGAGCTGACGGCGTCACCGAGGTCGTCGTGCAGGAAAAGCACATGGGATCTCGCGCGGTCGTCCTGCTGGCGAAGGATCCCGGTCGGTTCGGCGCGCCAGCCGGCTGGCGCGGCGTCGTTCACACTCGCACCGGACGGCCGTTCTTCGACCACCACCTGTCGGACCAGTTCCTTGCTGAACTCGGAGAGGGGGCGGAACGCGCAGGTCTTTTTGAGGAGCTCGACTCGAGTTGGCTACTCTTCGACGCAGAGTTGCTTCCGTGGTCGCTCAAGGCCGAGGACCTGATTCGGGATCTCTACGCGGCGACGGGTGCCGCCGCCACAGACGCTCTGCCCCGCGCCGTTTCTGCCCTTGAGGCCGCGGTTGCCTCCGGAGTCGACGCAGGCGAGCTTCTCGCGCGCACTCGCGAGCGTTCTGACGACGCGGTCGCATACCGAGAGGCGTATCGCCACTACGCGGCGCCGGCTTCCGGACTCGACGGAGTTCAGCTCGCGCCCTTCCAGCTACTCGCGAGCGAGGGTAAGAATCACGCTTCCGAGCCACATGCCTGGCACCTCGAACGAATCGATCGCCTCGTTGCGGCCGATCCAGTCCGCGTGAAACGAACCGAACGGCGGTTCGTCGACCTCGCGGATGCAGATGCAGTGAGCGCGGCCGTTGAGTGGTGGGAAGAGCTGACGGCTACCGGCGGCGAGGGTGTTGTGGTGAAGCCCGCAGCGGGACTCGTCCGGACTGCGAAGGGTTTGTCGCTCCCCGGCATCAAGGTGCGCGGCCGCGAATACCTTCGGATCATTTACGGTCCCGACTACACGATGGCCGGCAACCTCGACCGTCTTCGCGACCGCGGCGTGAGTCACAAGCGATCGATGGCGCTTCGCGAGTACGCGCTCGGACTTGAAGCGCTAGATCGAGTGGCAAATGGCGAGCCGCTCTGGCGCATTCATCAAGCGGTGTTCGCGGTGTTGGCGATGGAGTCGGAACCGGTCGACCCGCGATTGTGAGGGGATCCTTGTCGCCGGCAAGCGATAGCCGTAGGCTCGATCTCCTTTGAGCCCGCCCAAGGCGCATCTACCCGGCAAGGGTGCGTCCAGCCCGCAGTTGGTGGGGGTGGCAGTCCCGTTCGAGCCGGGCCGGGTCCGGGGATTTCACAATCGCTGCGGGCGCAGTCGGGGATCCCGCTCCCACTCCACTCGCTCCGTCCGGTGGCCTCATAAATCACGACCTGAACGCACTTGACCGCATTCGATCTCGTGCAGTTTTGGGCAGGATGGCGCCGCAGATGAGTGGCCGGTCAGACAGCCGGATCCTAAACTACCGTCTGAACAGGATCTTTACGCGGTGGCTCCGACGGGCGTCGATCCCGTGACCTCACGATTTTCAGTCCGCTCAGGCAGCTCAATCTGCTTGACATGCGTTCTGGCATCCCTGCGAGCACAAGCCATCGTTGACCGAGGTGATCATGTCGTTCATCGACGGTTGTGGGCAGAACGTGGGCACGGCCTCGCACTTCTAGCTGGCGATCTCACCGTGGCTAGGACTTGGACCAACGTCGCTGACGATCGGCTTCTGCTCGTAACTCCTCGGGCCAGATGGCGATGAAGGCTTGTGCGTCATCACTCCACCAACGTGCGTCCTCGACGAATGACACTTGGACCGCGTTGACGACAGACTCATCCCCTGCGCCGAGCGCGGTGGCGACGAACCCGAGGACTCGATCGGCTTCGTCGGTGCTGCCGGATTCGAAAGCGTGCTTCGTGAACCGAAGCACATCTGCCATGAGCAGGTGCAAGAGCAGTTCGCCCAATCCGTCCTCAAAGTGTTGATCGACTGTTGGTTGCAGTTCCGGCACTGAGCGGAGCAACAGCTCAACGAAGTTGGACTTGTCGATCTCAGCCGGCGCGCTCGGCACTGTTTCTAGCGCGTCGGCCAGTGTCGGGTCCTGAACGGTCGCGGGCGCAACGCTTTCGATGACTCCGGTGCCAGCGAGTGTGTGACCTCGCATCACGTCGAAACGCGCGCCAATCACGAGGGGGAGAAACGGCGCGAAGCGGAAGATCGCGCGCTCTCGCGTCGTGCCGGTCAACTCGTGTTCGACCTCGAAGGTGAAACCTATCCAGACGTCGCCGTCTTGGAAACGCGCATCTGGTCGGAAGCTCGCACCGGGTGGCTGACGTGATGCCTCGCTATCGGGCTTCCATGAGATCCGTGCTTCCACATCCGAAAACTGATCCATATGGGAAGGCTCGCACAGGCAAGGTCCAGTGGGACCCAGCAGGCCGCTAACATCTCGGCCATGCGGATCATTGAGCTGCTCGAGCGTCCCTTACGTCCAGGGACGCGTGTCTACATCATCCAGGACCCTGAGTTCGGCGGCCCGTTCCAGGAGACGTTCGGGGCGACTGTCCAATCGTCGAAGCGCGTGGAGGGACTGATGCCAGCCGCGGCGAAGAAGAGCAAGTTCGTCTACTTCGTGACGTTCGACTCGCCGCAGTTTGACTGCGACGGCGACGGTCCTTACTCGGCTTCGGAGGTTCTGGCCGCCTACGTCGTTCCTGCTTGATCTTGCAGCAATGATTTCGGGAGATGTGATTGGGTGAAGCATGTCTGTCGAGGAGCCGGATTGCATCGCGCAGGATGGGGCGGCGGAACTCCTGTCGGCAATCGCAGCTAAGTACCAGTCGCGTCTGGGCGACGCAGCGAGCGTGAAGGGTCACTGGGACGAGTCCCCTTCGGACATATGGATAACGCCCATCGAGCCCGGTGCTCTCACGCTCTTTGTCGCAGGAGTGGGCGACTACTTCGTTCTCAGTATGGGGAATCTCCGGCGACGGGAAGAGATCAGCAACACCGCCGAAGGCCGTTCACGGCTGAGCGAACTTATGGACGCCGCGATTGAGGGCTACGCGTGGGGCTCGGACCGCCGTCGCCACGTTCCCTACCTTCGGTCGACTGGGTCCCGTTGACTGGTACGAAGCGATCCCGATTCGTTAAGGAAAGCGTCCTGGTTGCGGTTCTGGTGATCTTGCTAACTAGTTGCGTTGCGACACGGGTCGGCCAGGGTCCCGATCCCGGAGACGACCTCTTCGGCGAATGGTCGAGCGACGACAGAGCCGGGGTCTCGACGTTGCAGGTTGACTCGAGCGGCTCCATCGAGTTTGTCGGGGTTCCCCGGAACGTCGTGTACCAAACCGTAGGTGTCCTCGACGAGCCAGATTGGAACGACGTCATTGACGTCATGGGGACGTGGGAGGTAAGCGAGTTTCCGCAGGCTGGGTTCTATACGATCGATGTCACGATCGAGCGCCAAGGGGATTTGCCTGCCACCAATCTCTACGTGGAGTATTCGAGACCACTAGGTGGAGACCAGCTTCTCATCGGCCTGGACGCCGATGACACTCGGAACTTTGTGTACTACAGACCCGGTACCCAATGAACTCGTTGCATCGGTGCGACAGACGATCGCGCGCTGGTCTATTCACCCGAGCCGAAATTTCTGCTCGTTCGCCGAACCACCGTGACTTGCGCCTAGTCGTCAGACGCCCGCAAGTCGTTCGAAGGTTATCTGGTCACGCTCCGCGAGGCCGCGGGGGACGTATCGTCAGCTAGTGCCGTTGGCTCTCATGATTAGGTTTCGACGCACGGCTGAGGGCAAGGTGCCCGCTGCAACGTCGCGGGCGCACGCCCTCAGACTTTCCCCCGGACTGCCTTCGATCGCCGTCTGACGTTCGCGAGGATCGCGGTCGCGAGACCGACGACTATGACGGGCGCGCCAGAGGCGATCAGGATGGCGCCTCCTTGCTGCAGCAGCACTCCGCCCCGCCAGGTCAACTGGACGAGTGCGCCCACAACTAGAAGGCCCGTTCCCGCGCCTATCACCACGGCGGCCATCCGGAACAGGTCGGTGCCACGGCGTTTGCGAACGATCCTGCCGACTGCGACAGCGGACGCAACAAGGACGGCGGCCGAGATCGTCCAAAGCATCGCCGCCGATGGCCGACCAAAGTCGTTGAGGCGTCGACGCAGTCCGGGACGCTTGGGATGCAGGACTGCACAGCGGCCCACGGATCCATGCGGGCGACGCTATACGGTGCCGGCGAGCCTTGGGCTGCGCGCTGCGAGCCAAAGCATCGCCCGAATGGGGGCTGACGAACAGACGACATCTAAGCGAGCCTCGGTGACGTGAGAACAGACCGGGTCGAGGTGGCCCGCCGCGTGCTCAGGGTCAGCGTTGCCGCATTGATCGTTGCTGGCCTAAGCGGCTGCGCCGTCGTTGCGGAGGTGTGGCCCGGCACCTACGACAAGGTGGACGACGCCGTTTCCGAGATGGAGCTGACAGACTTCGGCGACATCGAGCTCGACGCCCACAGCGGCGGACTCACCCTCCCAGGACCGATACGCGAGGTCATCGTGACGACGCATGACCGAGCCGGCATCGAGGCCAGGCTCGCGGAACTCGGGTACAACCATGACTCAGGCGTCACCGGAACCGCCATCTGGTCCGAAGGCGAAACCGTCGTCCTCGTGCGCACCTATGCCGCCGGTGAAATGGTCTACCTAGCCCGTAGCAAATACGACCTGCAGAACGACGGCGTCGTGCTCAACGTCCGATGAGCTTGACGGACCGGCACCGTCGCGAGGAGCAGCATCATCGCCCTCTTCAGTTCGTGACCGCACAGCCTTGCGGCTGAGGAGGACCCAAAATACGCCCACCGCAAGGTCAATCGGGCCAAGGAACGACCTGGTCCACGCAACAAAACTTTCGGACGGGTCCGGCCCACCGCCTCGCCATCTACTGTGGCGTCGCGTGGCTTGAGAGTTCTCAGAGCGCGGGAATCTTCAGATTTCCTGCGTCAACTTTGATCGTGAGTGACCACGGCCCAGGGCGAACTTCACGCCGTCGAATCACTAGCGCAGCCGGCCGGCTTTCGCGGACGACAACATCGGCGACCGATCATTCCACTAGCCAAGTTGTCTGCGTACATTCTTGGCATGCCGGAGTCAGAACTCAAGGTCGAGCAATTCGAGCGGATCCTCGCCAAGCTCGAGGTCGTCGCTGCTGCGGTCTCCATCAAGCCGGAGTTCGCCGACGACCCGGACCTTGAGATATTTGCTCGCATCGCGGTGCTGATTGTTCAGTCGCAGCTGATGGGCGCACACGCGAGTTGGAGCCAGAGCCTTACGCAATATCGAGCATCTGGGGTCGACACGTCGGCGCTCATCGGTGGACTGCAAAGCGATGCCATCTTGGAACTGTTCATGAAGAACGAGAGCTGAATCGACCGTCGCACTCGCTGGCCAAACGTGAGGTGCCGAGGTCACGGCTCGGGGAGAACACCCCGGTCGGCCGGACGCGCCGCAGCCGCCATACTGTCGCCATGTGGGATCGCATCGAGCGGTGGGCGGAGCGCTGGTACTGGCTCGTCCTGGTGCTGATGGGGGCGGTGACGCAGGTCTTCGGACTTGTCGCGATCCTGCGGGGCGTGGGGTTGAGCGTCCCCTCTATGGTTGCCGGGCTGGTCGTGATTGGCCTCGGGCTATTCGGATTCTCCGTGCAGGCGCGCAACCGGGATGAGGACGAGACACCCAGTTAGACAGCCGCCGAAAGGGCACTCCGATGGGTGCCGCTTCAGGACCGCCAATTTCCATCAACTTGCGAGGACCCGGCCGTAGCAACTGCGCATTAGAAGCACCGCCACCCGCGGGTCAGTCCCCGCCCCGTCTTCGCGAATCGGGGGTCAATCGCGCAGATGGCGCAACAACGCTCGGACGCCGCGAAGCAGAACCGTCGGCTGCTCGAGGGCAGAGAAGTGACCTCCCAATTGCGACTGACCGGAGGCGGGGACCCTCCAGTTCGTCCTGCGTCAGCGAGCATGAGCAGATCCCTGCCGCGGCGTAGCGTGAGGCTCGCCCAGTGCGCAGGTCAAGGCGCCACGTGATTGGCTGTGATCACCAGTCCTCCTGTCGGGCCCCACTGATAGTTCGTCTCGCCTGCGTCACCGTCGGAACCGGTGGTCATCTCGATCCCGCGGTCCTGGAACGTTTCCAGTGAGCCGCAGCTGCCGTATCTGACGCCGGACGGGTCCTCCACCGCCAGACAGACCGACGACTCCCAGACCGGCTCTTCGCGCGAACCAACGTTCGTAACCCCCAACCCGCCGAACACAGAACGGTCGCCGTCGGTCCCAATCAGTCTTTGTTGCAGGATCGTGTAGGTCATCGGAACCCGAGGATCCTGGGACGGGATGAACGATTCAGCCTGTGGCTGGTCGGTCGGCGGTGGTTCGGAAAAGACCGCGAGGGATGAGTCTCGGGTAGTCACAGTTGCCACCGTCACGGGCGGCATCGTAGGGGTCAGTGGCAGGCCGATCAGGGCAGCTGCGGCCGCACGAACGAGAAGGGACGCAGCCGACCAAAGCATGATGATGCGCGCACCATACAGTCGGGGCGCAGAGACAGAGTCCTCTGTTTCAGGCGCTTCACTCTCGCCCGAGGCGCCCTCGGCAATGAATTCGCCCTCCGCCTCTTCAGTCGGCATGTCCACGGCTCTCGCCTGGGCAGCGTCGTGCTCAGCCCACGCGGATACATCGGCTTGCGTGGCTCCCCGGCGGAAAGCCGCAGCACGCAACCTGCTCGACTCGAGATCCATGAGCTCGACCCTAGGGCGCAGAGGTGCCCGCGCCACGTCGTCCTCGACTAGGAGTTCCGTGCCCACAACTTCGGAGGTTGATTGTTTGTGGGACGTCCACTACTTAGTACTCATGTTTAACCCGGTCGCTTAACCCTCGGGTCATGTCCCCATAAAGGGGGACACGGGTACGGTCTTGTTTGGGAAACCACACCGCTGTAGTTCAGGGGTGTGGCGGCCCGGCGGTACCGACAATTCGGTGCCGTTGCTCAACCCCCGGCTGAGAGAGGGAGTCCAACGTGCAACACATTCAATCGAGCTATCGAGCTCGAAGAGAGAGGCCGCAATGGTCAAGCAGTCGTCCGTCCGCAAGTCCACCCCTGAGCCCGAGCTGGATACCGTAATCCTCTGCCCGAACTGCTCGCATCTGATGTATCTCGGTGCCTACTGCCCCTACTGCGGGTGCAGAGACTTCACCGGGTGATACGCCGAAGGCCCGGTCTCACTCGTATTGAGACCGGGCCTTCTGGCTGTCTGGAGCATATGGCCTATTGAGTCAATTTGGTTAGTTGACCTGGTGGAGAGCCAGTGCGTATTCACTGACGGTGGAAGCACAGGGTGAGACGAGACGATCGCTTCCTTCACCGGTTATGCGCTGCGGAGCAAGTCCTCGTGCATAGGCCGGATCCGGACCTTGTCCTTCGTCCCAGCATTGAGCGCGATCGAATCAACGGGTTCCTCTGAGCGCCGCTCTTAGCGCCTGCCTTGCACTATTGGGGAGCCAAGTCCCGATAAACCTCAGGTCGTCGCTCAAGGATGACGCCGCAAGCGATGTCACGTCTATCGCGGGACTCATCTCTCGATTCCACGCGTTC
This sequence comes from uncultured Microbacteriaceae bacterium, assembly GCA_964246985.1. GTDB lineage: Bacteria > Actinomycetota > Actinomycetes > Actinomycetales > Microbacteriaceae > CAXTSE01. Next base: position 22,087 of record CAXTSE010000017.1, on the reverse strand, counting down.
TGAGAGGCACTTTTGAGAGCGACATCTCGGGCTCTTACCGTTGAGATGTCGACTCTCACCCATTCTTCGTTTATGAGAGCTATCGCAACGCCGAGGATCGAACAGCCTGGTAGGCCAAGGAATCGAGCGCCTTAATTAGGGCGCGATAGTCGTCCACCAGTGTGCGGGGGTCTTCGTCCAGCTTGAAGCTCATCTGCCACGTCCGCATGGTCGAACGGCACTCCTCCGCTTCTACGCTGGCGTCGAGCTGATTGCCGATCTCCTCAATGAGCTGCGAAACCGCTTCCTTACGAGCTTGGCCCGGATGCGTGCGCACGAAGTCGCGCTTCGCGCGGTTGATCCGACTCGAGATCTTCTCGGCTGACTCTGCTCGCTCCGCTTGTCGCTGCCGCAAAGCGAGGACGGCGAGAAGCAGGCGGAAGTTGTCTTCGAGCTTTTTCGACGGAAGTTCCGGTGCGGCCGCAGCAGAGGCACCCGTCATCACGTCTACAACGGCGCGCGCAAATGCGACTTTGTCGAGATGGAAGGAAGCCCTCTTCGCCTTCTTGCCGATAGCAATCTCGAGATACTTCAGGGTCCCCTTATTCACGGGAGGGACCGTGTCGGGGAAAACGTTCTCGGCGCTGAGGTCCAGGAGTTCGGGCTGAACGTCCGGAACAAACTCCGCGCAGTAGGCGCGTGCCGCCAACAGGGCGATATCGAACGGCACGACGTCTTCGATACCTACGATCCCGAACGGGTTCTCTGTTTTCAGGGCGCGGAGGTCGTCCTGTCCGAGTTGAAGCACTAGTGAGGAGTCGATCAGCGTGCCGCCATACGCGCCACCGACGGCTAGCTCCAATTTCGCTGTGTCACCAGCCGGATCGTTGTCGAGCAACACGATAACGGGTGGCTTCTCAACATCGCGTCCTCGGGCGAGATAAACAAGGTAGGGAATGTGAGGTGTGCCGCCTGCCGGAACGATAGTGATTCGATTCAGGTCGATTCGGTCTCGTTCGGCCACCCCTCGCGATTTCAGCCACCGCGACGCCCCTGCGAGAAGGACTTGATCCGACGCACCCTCGACCATCAGGTTGCAATTCCCGATGAAGGCAGTCTCGGCCACGAAGCTTCCAAAGGCCGACCGGAGCGGCTCGTAATGGTTTGCCGACGTGCTGCTGACCACTCGCGTGCCTTCGTCGTACTCGCCCTTCTCGAGGACCCGAATTCGGTCCGCTTCGTTCTTGTCAATCAAGAACGGCGAATGCGTCACATAGACGACTTGAACCGGCGCCCGTGCGGAATCATTCGGGTCTGCAAAATCGTTGAAGATGCGCAACAGATCTTGTTGTCCCGACGAGGACAGGAAGCGGTCGGGTTCGTCCATGAGAAGAATCTCGGGCCGGCCGTCCGCCCTGGCTTCGTGCGAAAGGTACTGCACGAAATAGCTTAGGAAGTACTTCATTCCGTCGCTACGTTCGTCGAATCCGTACGACCGCCCAGTGCGATCGCGAATCATGAACACCAGGTCAAACTCATAAAGTGAAACGAACAGCTCGAAGTGCGCATCTTGGGACCACCAGTGCGGGAAGTTGAGCGCGGAGGAGAGCTCAGAGTTGATCGTGTCGACGATGCTGTTCGCGTATCCGTTCTTGGTCGCGACAGCTGACTGCAACTGCGTGAAGAGATCCCTCTGAACCCCGGCAACCTTCAGCAGGAGATCCGCAGCAAGACGGTATCCCTTCAATTCTTCGGTTGAGGCTGAGCGAACGCTTCGAAAGCTCGCGGAGATGGCGGTGGCGTGGGCCTGAACGGTCGTATCCGTGTCGAACCAGGAGCGGTTAGACAGGAGATTCTCCCAAACGCTGCGGAGAACCTCTCGACCCACACCTCCAACCGGATCTCCAGTGGCCAGGAACTGGATCGGGACGGTGTCCGGGAGGGGTACGTCCGCGTCGATACGAAATGGCACCGGGATGCCTGACAGATCAAGTGCGCCTAGATTCGCCACTTCGAAGGGTTCGCTCCACGACCCGGACTGCCGCACGTAGGCGCGAATCTTCGGAGCCTGGTTCATTCGAAATACGGCGAGTCGATCGACCCCCGAGAGGGACGTTTGGCCCGTTGCCGTCGCGATCGTCTGCACATCTGCCGCTGAGATGGCTGAGTAGAGAGCTCCGAACTCCGGCAGCAGTAATTCCTTATCGACCCCGAAGAACTTGGAGTAGCGGCAAAAATCGCTTTGCTCGAAGCCTTCGCCTGTCAGCGCTGCTTCTACTGCTCGAAGAACTTGCGACTTGCCGGACTCGTTGGCTCCGACGATCGTCGTGATACCTGATTGAAGTTTGATCCTCACGAACGGGTAGTCGCCCTCAGGCGTACTGTCCCAAGGATCCGGCTCGTACCCGGCGTGCGACGCTCTTATAAAGTCGAAGTTAAGTGAGCGATAGAAGCGGGCGAAAATCGAGTGAAGCCGCATCGTCGAGTCGACCTTTCGGGAGATGACTCACGTTATCGAACCGTTGAGACATTCGCGGCCGATTCCGCCGCTTCTACATTTGTACCGGCGGGCCGATCGGAACCGAGTAGGCGTTCGCGATATTGGCTGCGGTCAAGTTGTAACTCACTAGCTGACGGGAAATCTCCTGAGGATCCGACCAGGACGCGGAGGGCCGCAGCGCGGCTGCCACGCTGTTCACGGCGCCCTTCAGCCGTTCCAAGCTGGGGCGGTCAATTACTCTGGCTCCAGAGGGCGGAGTTGCGGTCGAATCGTATTGGGCGGTGGGCGCGATGAGAATGCCAAGCGCGGTTTGCCCGTACTGAGCGAACTCATCATCATGCCAACGCAGATGTCCGCCCAATTGGTCCACGTACCGCTTGGCGATCGGATGATCCGCCGATCCAGTCTTGAGCTCGAACACAATGTTCTGCGCAGCCCCAACGCTCCACAGATTGTCAGGACCCTTGTCGTAGCGCTTCTCGGGGCGCTCGCTGCCGAACCCCAGCAACAATCCGAGTTCCTGCCAGGCGCTTTCGGCAGTATCGCTGTCGTTGTCCCACCGAATGCGCTCCAGCAGGGTCTTGACCTTCAACAGTCCGTCCAGGCCATCCGAGAAGTTGACAGATGCGTAAGCAGAAACAGCTTCGGATTGAACAGCGGCAGCGCGCACGCGCTCGACCGACACGCCGACGAGTGGACGCAGAACATGGTGATTCTGGATCGATGCGCTCAGCTGAAGCTGCTGTGCCTGCGCCTGATTGGTGAAATGGAGGTAGGCGGCCTTCTGCTCCATTAGCCATCCCTTCTCGGCAGGGTTGGTAGTCGAGTTGACGATCTCCTGCAAAGCGCTGTCGGCACCTACATAGTCATTCGATATCGCGCGGTCAAAGGCCTTACGAGCCGCGACCTCCGAGGGCCTAATTCGAGCGGCTGCGTCATAGTTTGTATTGGCTAGTTGCGATCGACTGGCCTCGACCCAGCCTCGATCGCGGCTCAGACACAGATCGATCGCTTCTCGGATGCCATCCATGCCTTGCCCCCGGAGTTGCTCTGCGAGCCGGCGCGAGAGATCAAGCTGAACACGAGTGGCAGGTGAGAAAAGCTCCCGCTGCTTCGGGTTGTGGACGGCCTGCGTGAGGTCGGTACCAACTAGCACCACCGCACAGAAGTCTGCGGAGTCTCGGACACCTCGACCCATGCCCTGCTCGACGCGCTGGACCTGCCGGGCTGCCACTTTGGGGCTTCTTACCAGCGCTCCAGCCTCACGCCTCTCAACCGGGTCAAGCGATCTGGGAAGGCCGTCCACTATCAGTAGGCGACAGGCATCATTCGCAAGGTCGATCCCGTCGTACTTGTTCGCGAGCACGACAAGCCCGACGTGGCCCGCCTTCAGTCTCGCGACGCCAGCGGCCAGCTCATTGACAGTCCAAACCTCATCGGCGAAAGGACGCCATTCATTCGCCGCCCAGTCACTCGGCACTAGGACGACCACGTTGATGGGCGTCTGAGTTGCAGCGCCGTGTTGATCAATGAATCCGTGAGCGTAGTCGCGCGCCATCTCTCGTACGATGTTGACGTCGTATTCTGGGTTCAGTTCCAGCGGAGCAACGATCAAACGATCGCCAATGTCCGATGCCCGTCCAGGTGTCACTGCCTGCGCGATTAGTGAAGGATCAGCGTCGAAATCCGTGACCAGCACCGCATCGTCCGCAAGGGTCGCTGTCAGGTACACGCGCCGGTTGGCCGCGGCGAAGCTGGGTATCTTGTGGATCGGTGGCGCCGGGGGCCGAATCTCGAGTCGAGTTCCGGTGAAGATCGCCGTGCAGAGATGCAGCTGATCCTTGACGAGCGGCCATTGAAACACCAGGTCATCGCCGGAACCGGCTCTCGCAGCAGCGGCTTCCACGAGCTTTTGAGCGACGCTGGGCTGTCGCTCGACCCATGTCCAGTAGGGCACTCTCAGCAGTGCGCTCGGCACGCGCTGCTCGATCTCGGCCAGCATCGTCTCGGACTGCTGAGCCAACGTGTCGCGGAATATCGCTAGGAGTTGTGTGTAGATCGGATCTTCCGAGCCGACTGAAATTCGGAACTGTTGCTCCACTGTCGAGAGGGCGGCGTGCGCGTCGTCAACCACCAACGTTCCCAACGGGGTGGCGGTCGAGACTCCGTCCACGCCGAAGACACTTCGACCGTTGACCAACCGCTGCAAGGTCGCGACGAGGATCGCCTCGTGGCTGACGAAGGCCGGGTCGCGCGGGTCGAGTGTGGTCCTGAGGCCCAGTCTGTTCGCCTCCTGGATCACCTGCTCGACAAGGTAGGTGTCCGAAGCAAAGTAAGCCGCCGGCCCGATGCCTTCGTTGAGTGAACTCTGCGCGATCAGAAGTCCGACTACCGTCTTCCCGCCACCCGTGTTCTGCTTGATTACGATGTCGCGCTGGTTTCTCCTTTCAAACCATTTCTGAAGGACTTCGCCTTGCTCTAGCCGCAGGTAGGGCCATGGTCGGCTGGGAAGAGCCGAAAAGATGTCCCGAGGGTCGACCAGGCTCGACCCGCCACCTCCCAGGAGGGAGTTTGTGTCGATAGGCACGTTTGAGTCTCGCGATCGTTAGGGCCGGCGGGTGCAGATCCCATGCAGGGCTGTCTCGGTGCACCCAAACTATCTGCCAACTCAGCTGGCGGTCATGAACCGGGGGAGTCCATTTGCGATGCCGCTTGCTCATAGGAGGCAACCTCCGTAAACGCTCCCCGGCGCCTTGTACTGACCCGAGGGGATATCGCCTGCGACACCGCCGCGACGGAGGCTCGCCCAGGACGCGATGTCGTGGACTCCTGGGCCGCAATATTCAGCTCGAGGCCCGCCAGTACGGCATCCTGCAATCGACGAGCTCCGGCGGGGTACTTCGCAGCGGAAACGTCCGGAGACGCCAGTTTGCCGCAGCCGTCGCAGCCTGGCGCGAGGCCGACCCGGACTTTCCGCTGCTCACACCGCATGACCTCCGCCACACGGCAGCTAGCTTGGCGGTGAGCGCCGGCGCGAATGTGAAAGCGGTGCAACGAATGCTCGGCCACGCCAGCGCCGCGATGACCCTCGACGTCTACGCTGACCTGTTTGACGACGACCTGGATGCAGTTGCAACTGCGCTCAATGATGGTGCGATCGCTGCGGATGTGGGCAAAGTGTGGGCAAACGCCCCGCTCACAGGAATGGCGAAGGGCCGAGAATGACAAAAACCCCCGTGATCACAGGGGTTTTCGCGTGGCTCCGACGGGCGTCGATCCCGTGACCTCACGATTTTCAGTCGTGCGCTCTACCAACTGAGCTACAGAGCCTGATGGAACGAGAGCCCCTCCCGCGGGAGAGGCTCTCGTGTTCCGCGACCCTGACCGGACTTGAACCGGCGACCTCCGCCGTGACAGGGCGGCGCGCTAACCAACTGCGCTACAGGGCCTAGCTATTGAGTTGACGGTTGCACTGCCTTGTCTTGTGACCCCAACGGGATTCGAACCCGTGCTGCCGCCGTGAAAGGGCGGTGTCCTAGGCCACTAAACGATGGGGCCGAAAGCCTCGCGGCTTAGGGCAACCGAGGGTCAAGCATACGGGCGACTCGCCGAAAACGCCAATCACGCAGGATGCCTGGTCAGCGGCGTATCTGCGGCGCATTCGATCCCGCTGGGCATACGTTCGAGCCGACCTCGTACCCCGCCTGTCTGCGCCCCAGCGGCGCGCGCATCCGAGGGTCTGGGTCGCAACCTGGGCTTCGCCGAGGCCTGTTGCTAGTGTGAGTGATGTTGTCTCTGTGATTCAGCGCGCTCATCGCGCGGACACGAGAGGTCGGGGTACATGACACGTCGCATCGGTCGGGGGACCGTCAGCGCCCGCCTGCGCGGATCGCGGATCGTCGCGGTCGTCCTCGCGCTCGCGATCCTGCCCCTGGCGGGCGTCATCAGCACCGCGCCGATCGCCGCGACCGCCGCACCTGTCGTCGACTACCCGTCCTGGGCCGACGTGCAGGCCGCGCAGGCGAACGAGGCCGCCGCTGCCGCGCAGGTCGCGTCGATCCAGGCGATGCTTGCCGCGCTCGAGCAGGAGGTGCAGCGCACTCAGGCCGACGCCGAGGCGAAGGGCGTGATCTACGCCGCCGCGCAGGACGCGTTCGACAAGCAGGCCTACGAGACCGAGCAGCTGCAGACACAGGCGGACGCGGCGCAGGTGACGGCCGCCGCATCCAAGAAGACCGCCACCCAGCTGCTCGCCGAATTCGCGCGCAGCGGCGGCAGTGGCGACCTCACCGCCAACCTGCTCGTCGACGCGGGCGACGCCGACTCGCTGCTCTACCGTCTCGGCTCCATGGACAAGCTCGGCGAGCGCAGCGACGAGATCTACGCGCAGGCGCTGCGTGAGCAGAAGAGCGCGCAGTCGCTCACCGACCAGGCGGATGTCGCCAAGGCCAAGCTGGAGGAGCTGCGCGTCGTCGCCGAGGCCGCCTTCCAGGTCGCGCAGACCGCCGCGGTCGCGGCCGCGACCAAGCTGCAGGAGGAGCATGAGCACAAGGCGCAGCTCGAGGCGCAGCTCGCCGTGCTCACCGAGAAGCGCGCCGCCACGCAGGCCGACTACACCGCGGGCATCAAGGCCAAGTGGGGCGCCAACGCCGGCGGCATCATCAGCGACCAGGGATGGGCGCGCCCCTCGAGCGGCTACATCACGAGCCCCTACGGGATGCGCTACCACCCGATCTACCACGACTGGATCCTGCACTCGGGCACCGATATCGCGGGTCAGGGCTGCGGCGCGACCATCTATGCCTCCCATTCGGGGACGGTGACGTACGCCGGTCCGAATGGCACGCTGGGCAACTACGTGCAGATCGATCACGGCGACGGCACATCCAGCGGGTACGGACACATCATGCCCGGTGGCATCCACGTCTCGATCGGTCAGCACGTCGATCCCGGCGAGCCGATCGCTCAGGTGGGGACCACGGGGGCATCGACCGGATGCCACCTCCACTTCATCATCCGCGTGGGCGGCCAGCTGACGGATCCGGTTCCGTTCATGCGCGACCGGGGGGTCGGGATCTCCTGATGGAAAGGCTTCACGGACCACGCACATGACCACACGCAAACGCACCGCGGGGGCGGCAGCGGCGACGGGTGCCTTCGTGATCGCCTCGCTCGTCACCCCGACCGGAACGGCCGTCGCGGCGCCGCGACCCGAGTTCCCGACGTGGGACGAGGTGCAGAACGCCCGCAAGAGCCAGGCCGCCGCGGCCGCCGAGGTCGACCGCATCGAGGGCATCCTCGTCGCGCTCGAGGCCACCTCGGCCGAGCTGGGAAAGCAGGCGCAGATCAAGGGCGAGCAGTACGCGATCGCCCAGGATGCGCTGGACGCCACCACCCGCAAGGTCACCGCACTCAAGGAGCAGGTCACGAGCGCCCAGGAGCGCGCCGACGAGTCCACCGCGCGCGCGGCCCGGCTCATCGCGCAGCTGGCCCGCACCGGGGGTGGCGACATGAGCATGGGGCTGATGTTCGGATCCGCCGAGGACGCCGACCAGTTGCTCGCCCGCCTCAGCACCGCCGACAAGCTGAGCGAGTCGTCGGCCGCGATCCTCGAGCGGGCCGTCTTCGATCGGAACCTCGCCGACTCGCTCGCGGACGACGCCTCCGCCGCCGAGAAGGTGCGCAAGAAGGCCGCCGCCACGGCGCAGGCCGCATTCGACGTCGCGCAGGCGGCATCCGATCAGGCCGCGGCGCAGGTCGCCGACCAGGCCTCCGCCGCCGACCAGATGTACTCGCAGCTCGCGGTGCTCAAAAACTCGACGGCCGCCACGGAACGCGCGTTCTACGAAGGCCAGGCGGCGGCGGCTCCGGCCGCGCCGGCGGCTCCGTC
>CAXTSE010000017.1:0-13708 GCA_964246985.1 uncultured Microbacteriaceae bacterium | reverse complement strand
AACCCGAGTGCGCCCGTCACCCCCGGCTCGCCCGCGACTCCGACGGCCCCGACCACCCCCGCGACGCCGGGGTCGCCCCCGCCGACGACACCGTCCACGCCGCCTGCGCCGACGACCCCGCCCCCGACGCCGTCACCCGGCGCGGTCGGCCAGGCCATCGCCTTCGCGAAGACGCAGCTCGGCGACATGTACCTCTTCGGTGGCGAGGGCCCCGACCACTGGGACTGCTCCGGGCTCACCAAGTTCAGCTACGCATCCGCGGGTGTCTACATCGGCACGCACTCGACGACGAACCAGTACAACACCATGAAGGCGCAGAACCGGCTGGTGTCGATCGGCGCCCTGCAGGCGGGCGACCTGCTGTACTACTCGACCGGCGGATCGACGACGGCCGAGAAGTACCACACCGCGCTCTACATCGGCGGGGGTCAGATGATCGAGGCGCCGCGTCCGGGCGTCGCCGTGCGGATCGTGTCGGTGCGCTACGGCGACCTGGTGCCGTACGCGGGGCGCCCGACGGGCTGACGCCGCGTTCGCTGGTCGAGCTAGTCGAGACCATGCCGGGTTGCCCGGGGCTCGATCTTGACAGGCTCGATCAGCGGATGGGCTCGATCAGCGGGTGGGCTTGATCAGTGAGCGGTCGGCGGCACGTAGGCCGCGATGCCCTTCTGCAGGATCGCCTCCGCCTCGGCGGCGTCGCCCCAGCCCTCGGTCCTGACCCACTTGTTGGGCTCCAGGTCCTTGTAGTGCTCGAAGAAGTGCTCGATCTCCTTGCGCTGGAACTCGGGCACGTCGCCGATGTCCTGGATCCAGTCCCAGCGCGGGTCCTTCGCCGGCACCGCGATGATCTTGGCGTCGCCGCCGCCGTCGTCGGTCATGTTGAAGACGCCGACGGGCCGCACGTTGAGGCCGATGCCGGGGAACAGCTCGTAGTCGAGCAGCACGAGCACGTCGACCGGGTCGCCGTCGTCGCCGAGCGTCTCCTCGAAGAATCCGTAGTTCGTGGGGTAGCCGAATGCCGTGTACAGCACGCGGTCGAGGAACACGCGACCCGTCTCGTGGTCGACCTCGTACTTGACGCGGCTGCCCTTGGGGATCTCGATGATGGCGGGGTAGACGGCCATGTGCTCACTCGCTTCTGTTGCGGGTCGGATAACGCAATAACGTTAGCCGATGCCCGAACGCCCCCGACTGACGCCCGCGATGGCCGACATCCGGCGCGCGGTGCGGGCGGCGCTCCCGACGGTCGAGCCGGTCGAGCCCTCTCCCGCGCGACCGGCACCGCTCGTCCTCGTCGCCCTCTCCGGCGGCCCCGACTCGCTCGCGCTCGCCGCGGCCACCGCGTTCGAGGCGCCGCGCGGCAACCTGCGCGCCGGTGCGGTCGTCGTCGACCATGGCCTGCAGACCGGGTCGGATGCGGTGGCCGAGCGGGCAGCGAAGCAGGCGCGTGCGCTGGGGCTCGATCCGGTGCGGGTGGTGCGGGTGGAGGTTGCTCGAGGCTTGGTCTCGACAGGCTCGACCGGCGGGGGCGGCGGTCCCGAGGCAGCGGCCCGTGACGCGCGGTACGCGGCCCTCGCGACCGCGGCGCGCGAGCTCGACGCCGTCGCCGTGCTGCTCGGCCACACCCTCGACGACCAGGCCCAGACCGTGCTGCTCGGGCTGGCCCGCGGCAGCGGGGCGGCGAGTCTGCGAGGCATGGCGGCTGTGTCGGGGCTGTATCGGCGGCCGTTGCTCGGCATCCGGCGCCAGAGGACGGTGCAGGCGTGCGCCGATGCGGGGCTCGAGCCGTGGGACGACCCGCACAACCTCGACCCGGCCTACACGCGGGTGCGGGTGCGGCAGAGCGTGATGCCGGTGCTCGAGAGCGAGCTCGGTCCGGGCGTCGCGGAGGCGCTCGCCCGCACCGCCGAGCAGCTGCGCGAGGATGCGGACGCCCTCGACCACATGGCCGAGGAGGTCGCCGAGGACGTCGTCGAGCTCGAGGAGGCCGGGCTGTCGCTCGGGGTCGCCGCGTTGAATGCCAACCCGCCCGCCCTCCGTCAACGCCTGATCAGGCTCGCCGTCGCATCCGAGTTCCATGTCGCGCTGAGCCGCGCGCAGACCCTCGAGGTAGCGCGGCTGGTGACCGACTGGCACGGGCAGGGGCCGCTCGATCTGCCCGGCATTAGGGTGGAACGGCGCGGCGGCCGGGTGCACTTCGTGTCGACCGACGTCGGCCCGTTGACCGGCCAGAAGCCGCCCATCGAGCACTGAACGGGAGTCCCATGGAAACCGCCGACGTCGCCGACGACCTGAGCGAGGTGCTCTACACCGAGCAGCAGATCCACGACCGCATCGCCGAGCTCTGCCGGCAGATCGAGGCGGATTACGAGGGTCGCGACATCTTGCTGGTGGGCGTCCTCCGCGGCGCGGTCATGGTGATGGCCGACCTCGCGCGCGAGCTCAAGCGGGACATCGAGATGGACTGGATGGCGACCTCCTCGTACGGCTCGAGCACCGAGTCGAGCGGAGTCGTGCGCATCGTGAAGGACCTCGACACCGAGCTGAGCGGGCGCAACGTGCTCATCGTCGAGGACATCGTCGATTCGGGGCTGACCCTGTCGTGGCTGAAGGCCAACCTCGAGAGCCGCGGCCCGGCATCGCTCGAGATCTGCGCCCTGCTGCGGAAGCCGGAGGCGGCGAAGGTCGAGATCGACGCGAAGTACGTCGGCTTCGACATCCCGAACGCGTTCGTCGTCGGCTACGGCCTCGACTACGCCGAGCGCTACCGCAACCTCCGCGCAGTCGCGGTGCTCGCCCCGCACGTGTACGCGTAGCTGCGCTGATCGAGCTCGTCGAGATCGAGCCCCCGAGTTGCTCGTGGGGGTCTCGACAGGCTCGACCGACGGCGACTGCGCTGATCGAGCTTGTCGAGATCGAGCCCGCGTGCAACTGACCTGTGGACCGCCAGAGCGGCAGGAGCGTGCGGCGCGTGACCCTGTCGCATGCCCTACATGTACATCCTCGAGTGCAGCGACGGCTCCTTCTACGTGGGCAGCACGGTCGACCTCGAGCGCCGTCTCGCGCAGCACCAGATCGGCGAGGGCGCCAAGTACACCGCACGCCGCCGACCCGTCGAATTGCGATACTGCGAGCAGTACGACCGTGTCGACGAGGCTTTCGCCCGCGAGAAGCAGGTCCAGGGGTGGGGGAGGGAGAAGAGACTGGCGCTGATCGAGGGACGGTTCGACGAGCTGCCCGGACTGAGCAGCTCAGGGGCTTGATCTCGACAAGCTCGATCAGCGCGGGCGACCAGCAGCTCGGGGGCTTGATCTCGACAAGCTCGATCAGCGCGGGTGTCGAGAGCACACGGTGCGCCTGGGGCGAACATCCAGACGGCACCGAGAATGTGCGCGGTAGCCTGACAGTCTTATTCCATCGAGGAAGGATGCGGGCCCCGCCCGTTGTCACACATGGATTTCAAGCGCATCTTCCGCGGTCCGATCGTCTGGGTTCTGCTCGGGGTCGGTCTGCTCATCGCCGCCGTCGCCCTCCTGAGCGGATCGGCGTTCAAAGAGGTCACCACGCAGCAGGGCCTGAATCTCCTCTCCGGCAACACCGTTACGTCGGCCAAGATCGTCGACGGCGAGCAGCGCGTCGACCTCGAGCTGTCCGAGCCGTACCAGGACTCGACCGCGGTGCAGTTCTACTACGTCGCACCGCGTGGAACCGAGATCGTCGAGGCGATCACCGCCAGCGACGCGACCTTCGACGATGAGGTGCCGCAGACCAACTGGTTCACCAGCCTGCTCGGCATCCTCCTGCCGTTCCTCATCATCGGTGTGCTGTTCTGGTTCCTTCTCTCGAGCATGCAGGGCGGCGGCAACCGCGTCATGCAGTTCGGCAAGTCGAAGGCGAAGCTCGTGAGCAAGGAGTCGCCGAAGGTCACCTTCGACGACGTCGCCGGTGCCGAAGAGGCAGTCGAGGAGCTGCACGAGATCAAGGACTTCCTGAAGGACCCGGCGCGCTTCCAGGCCGTCGGCGCCCGCATCCCGAAGGGCGTGCTGCTGTACGGCCCTCCCGGAACCGGCAAGACGCTGCTCGCCCGCGCCGTCGCCGGCGAGGCGGGGGTGCCCTTCTACTCGATCTCGGGCTCGGACTTCGTCGAGATGTTCGTCGGCGTCGGCGCCAGCCGCGTGCGCGACCTCTTCGAGCAGGCGAAGCAGAACTCGCCCGCAATCATCTTCGTGGACGAGATCGACGCCGTCGGCCGCCACCGCGGTGCCGGCATGGGCGGCGGACACGACGAGCGCGAGCAGACCCTCAACCAGCTGCTCGTCGAGATGGACGGATTCGACGTCAAGACCAACGTCATCCTCATCGCCGCGACCAACCGCCCCGACATCCTCGACCCCGCCCTGCTGCGTCCGGGTCGCTTCGACCGCCAGATCGGCGTCGACGCCCCCGACTCGAAGGGACGCCAGAAGATCCTCGAGGTGCACTCCAAGGGCAAGCCGATGGCCAAGGGCGTCGACCTCGAGGTGCTGGCGCGCAAGACGCCGGGCTTCACCGGTGCCGATCTCGCCAACGTGCTCAACGAGGCCGCCCTGCTCACCGCGCGCAGCAACGCGCAGCTGATCGATAACCGTGCCCTCGACGAGGCCGTCGACCGCGTCATGGCCGGCCCGCAGCGTCGCACGCGCATCATGAACGACAAGGAGCGCCTGATCACGGCGTACCACGAGGGCGGTCACGCTCTCGCCGCCGCGAGCATGCGCAACACCGATCCGGTCACGAAGGTCACGATCCTGCCGCGCGGCCGCGCTCTCGGCTACACGATGGTGCTGCCGCTGGAAGACAAGTACTCGGTCACCCGCAACGAGCTGCTCGACCAGCTCGCCTACGCGATGGGCGGGCGCGTGGCGGAGGAGATCGTGTTCCACGACCCGACTACCGGCGCATCCAATGACATCGAGAAGGCCACCTCCACGGCCCGCAAGATGGTCACCGAGTACGGCATGAGCGCCAACATCGGCGCCGTCAAGCTGGGCGCCGGCAGCGGCGAGGTCTTCCTCGGACGCGACATGGGCCACCAGCGGGACTACTCCGAGGACATCGCCGAGAAGGTCGACAACGAGGTGCGTCTGCTGATCGACCAGGCCCACGACGAGGCCTGGACGGTGCTCAACGAGAACCGCGACATCCTCGACAAGCTCGCACAGGAGCTCATGGAGAAGGAGACGCTCGACCACCTCCAGCTCGCCGCGCTGTTCAAGGACGTCAAGAAGCTCCCCGAGCGCCCGCTCTGGCTGTCGAGCCAGAACCGTCCGCTGAGCGACCTGCCTCCGATCACCATCCCCGGCAAGGCGCCGGTCGACGGTGCCCTGGTGGACGGCGGCGTGGACTCCGAGAAGCCGGCCCGTCCGAAGCGCGCCCCGCGTCCGCGCAAGAACCCCGGCATCGCGACCGCCTGATCCCGTCAGGCACCCCGTGATCGATACCCCCCGGATCGAGGCGGCCGTCGCCGAGCTGCTCGCAGCCATCGGCGACGACCCCGCCCGCGCAGGCATCGTCGACACCCCGCGTCGGGTCGCCGAGTCGTACGGCGAGTTCTTCGCCGGTGTCGGTGCCGACGCGACCGAGCCGTTGCGCGACGCGACCGAGCTGGATGCGGCGGCGGGCGAGCTCGGCGAGCTGGTGCTCCTGCGCGACGTGGCCTTCCGGTCGATGTGCGAGCACCACCTGCTGCCCTTCACCGGAGTCGCGCACCTCGCGTATGTGCCCGGCGCGCGCATCGTCGGTCTCGGCCGGCTGCCGCAGGTGCTCGAGATCGCGAGCTCCCGCCCGCAGCTGCAGGAGCGGCTCGGCGAGCAGGTGGCCTCCGCGATCGACGAGGCGCTCGAGCCGCGGGGCGTGCTGGTCGTGCTCGACGCGCGACACGGATGCGTGAGCGCCCGAGGCGTGCGCCAGACCGACAGCACCACGGTCACGATCGCGAGCCGCGGCACCCTGGCCGACCCGGTGGTGCAGGCCGGAGTGCTGGGGCTGGTGGCCGCATGACCGAGATCATGGGCATCCTCAACGTCACCCCCGACTCGTTCAGCGACGGCGGGCGATACGAGCATCCGGATGCGGCGATCGCCCACGCGGTCGCCATGTCCGCCGCGGGCGCGAGCATCATCGACGTCGGCGGGGAGTCCACCCGTCCCGGCGCCCAGCCCGTGCCCGCGAAGGCGGAGCGGCGTCGCATCATCCCGGTCATCCGCGAGCTGACCAGTCGCGGGATCGCCGTCAGCGTCGACACCATGAACTCGTCGACCGCGCTCGCCGCCGTCGACGCGGGGGCCCAGATCATCAACGACGTGTCGGGCGGCCTGGCCGACGAGCGCATGGCACGGGTCGTCGCCGAGACGGGCGTGCATTTCATCGCGATGCACTGGCGCGGTGGCGCCGACGTCGAGCCGCGGTACGGCGACGTCGTCGCCGAGGTGCGTGCCGAGCTGAAGACGCGCGTGGCCGAGCTGGTGGTGTCGGGCGTGCGGCCCGAGCAGATCGTGCTCGATCCGGGCATCGGTTTCGCCAAGAAGTCGTCCCAGAACTGGCAGCTGCTCGGCCGTCTCGACGAGCTGTCGTCGCTCGGGCACGGACTGCTCATCGGCGCCTCGCGCAAGCGGTTCCTCGGCAAGCTGCTGCCGGGCGGCGCACCGGTCGAGGATCGCGACTTCCCGACGGCGATCATCAGCGCGATGTCGGCGCAGTCCGGTGCCTGGGCGGTGCGCGTGCATGACGTGGCGACCACGAAGCGCGCGCTCGACGTCGCGCACCGGTGGACCGCGGGCGCGGCATCCGTGAATCAGGCGTCGGCGGGGGCGCGCGCATGAGTCTCGACAGCATCCGTCTCACCGGCCTGCGGATCGCCGGGCACCACGGCGTGCTCGACTTCGAGCGGGTCAACGGACAGCTCTTCCTCGTCGACCTGACGGTGTGGCTGCCGCTCGCCCCGGCCGCCGCGACCGACGACGTGACGAGCACGGTGCACTACGGCGAGCTCGCCGAGGCCGTGGTGCAGGCCGTCGCGGGCGACCCCGTCGACCTCATCGAGACCGTCGCCGAGCGGGTGGCGCAGATCGCCCTCGGCTACGAGCTGGTCGAGCGCGTGGAGGTCACGGTGCACAAGCCGAACGCGCCGATCCCGGTGCCGTTCGACGACGTCTCGGTGACGATCGTGCGCGAGCGCTCGGCGGATCCCCGCTGATGTCGGTGCTGAAGCGCACGATCGAGCAGCCCGCGGTGATCGCGATGGGGGCGAATCTCGGCGATCGCGCCGCGACGCTGCTGGCGGCGACCCGAGCCATCGCCGACGCCGAGGGGGTCGAGCTGACCGCGGTGTCGACGCCGATCGAGACCGCCGCGCTGCGTCCGGACGGCGTCGACCCCGACGCCCCCGCCTACCTGAACGCCGTGCTGCTGATCCGCACGACGCTCGCCGCCGAGCCGCTGCTCACCCTGCTCAACGAGATCGAGCGCGACCACGGCCGCGTGCGCACGGAGCGCTGGGGCGACCGCACACTCGACCTCGACATCGTCGACATCGCGGGCATCCGCCTGCACACCGACCGGCTGACCCTCCCGCATCCGCGCGCTCACGAGCGCGACTTCGTGCTGCGGCCGTGGCTCGAGGTCGATCCGGATGCGCAGCTCACCGGGCACGGCCGGGTCGCGACCCTGCTGGCCGACCTCGACGCCCGCTCCGCCGAGACGTCCGAGACGGGGGACCACCGGTGACCCGCACGAAGCCGAGCACCCTGCTCCTGATCGCGGTCGTCGGAGCCGTCGCCGCCGTGCTGCTGCAGATCGTCCTCGCGGGGCGCAGCCAGGCGAGGCTGAGTCCGGAGCTGACCCTCGCGGTGACGCTGCTGCTCATCGGCGTGGTGGTGGTCGCGCTCGCGCTGCCGGTGCGACGGGCGACCCGCGGCAAGCTCCAGGGGCCGATCGACCCCTTCTACGCGACCCGCGTGCTGGTACTCGGCAAGGCGGCAAGCCTCAGCGGCGCGCTGCTCGCCGGTTTCGGGGTGGGGCTCGTGATCGAGGTGCTGACGCGCTCCGGCTCGCCCACCGCCGACTCGTACCTGCGGGTGTTCGCGATGCTCGTGGGCGCCGTCGCGCTGCTGGTCGGCGGCATCCTTGCCGAGCACTTCTGCCGGGTTCCTCCGCGCGACGACGACGACGATCCCGAGCTCCCCCTCGGACCGGAGCACGTGCACGGCGGGTAGCGTGGACGTCGTGACCGACGCCGACGCCCCCGCAGCCCCGCAGCAGAGCTCGCGTCTCGAGCCCGTGGCGGGCGAATGGCGGCGCGTCTCCCCGAAGTACCTCGTCGTCGATCTGGTGGGCACCCTCATCGGCGGACTCGTGATGACGGTCGGGGCTGCGATCCCGTGGTTCATCGGGCAGGAGCTGCTGCTGCTGCTCATCCCGCTGCCGGTGCTGCTCATCACGCTCATCACGGCCGCCCTCACCCCGCGTCGGGTGCGGTCGATCGGGTACCAGCTGCGCGACGACGACCTGCTGTTCCGCCGCGGCATCATGTTCCTGCGCTTCGTGGCGGTTCCCTACGGGCGCATGCAGCTCGTCGACATCAACCGCGGTCCGCTCGCGCGGGCCGTCGGCCTGTCCGAGCTGAAGCTCGTCACCGCCGCCGCGGGCAGCAACATCACCATCCCCGGCCTGCCCGAGGCCGAGGCCGACGAGCTGCGTGACCACCTCGTCGCACTCGCCGAGAGCCGCCGGGCCGGACTGTGACCGACGAGTCCGCGGCTGCGCCGGTCCCCGTCCCGCGCCGGGTCGCGGTGCCGACCTCGGCGGGTGACCTGGTCGACGGGGAGTGGCATCGCCTGCACCCGGCGACTCCGCTGCTGCGCGGCGGCATCGCCCTCATCGCGATCATCGGCATCCTCATCAGCAACCTGCGCGAGCGGCTGGTCGAGTTCTTCCTGCCCGGCCCCGGATGCCGGGGAGACAGCTGCGACGGCGGCGACCCGATCGGCTACATCCTCGACCACGACTACGTGCTGATCGCGATCGCGGCGGTCGCGGTGCTGCTGATCGTGCTCGTCGGCGGCTTCTACCTGTCGTGGCGGATGCACACGTTCCGCATCACCGACGAGGTGGTCGAGGTGCGCAGCGGCATCCTGTTCCGCACCAACCGCAAGGGGCGGCTCGACCGCATCCAGGGCGTCAACATCGTGCGGCCGTTCGTGCCGAGGATCTTCGGTGCGGCGAAGCTCGAGGTCAACGTCGCCGGGCAGGACGCCAACGTCAAGCTCGAGTACCTGTCGAGCACCAACGCGGACGCCCTCCGGCTGGCGGTGCTGCGGCTCGCGTCGGGGACGCGGGCTCGTGAGGCGGCCGAGGCGGAGGCGGCCGCGGGGGCCGGCGTGGGCCTGGTCTCGACGAGCTCGACCGACGGGGGTCTGGTCTCGGCAGGCTCGGCCGACGGTGTGGCCGTCGGGCACGCCAGCCTCATCGACCGGCGCGTCGCCGAGCTGATGGCCCCCGAGCTCGATCCGGATCTCGCGCCGCCCGAGTCGGTCGTCAAGATGAGCCCCGCCCGCCTGGTCGGCTCGACCGCTCTCAACTCGACGACTCTCGTGCTGCTGATCTTCATCGCGGCGGTGATCGTCGCGGTCGTCGTGTTCGAGGCCTTCTGGGTGCTGTTCACGTTCGTTCCCCTGCTGCTCGGCTTCGGCTCCTACGCCGTCAACCGGGTCGTCAAGTCCCTGCGCTATTCGATCGCGTCGACGCCCGACGGCATCCGCGTCGGCTACGGACTGCTGTCGACCAGCAACGAGACGCTGCCGCCCGGTCGCATCCACTCCATCTCGATCAGCCAGGACGTGTTCTGGCGCCCCACCGACTGGTGGGAGGTCAAGGTCAATCGCGCCTCCGCGTCGTCGGCCCAGGGCGCCGCCGGGCAGCAGAACACGACGATCCTGCCGGTGGGCTCGCGGGCGGACGTGTTCCGGGTGCTCGAGCTCGTGCTCCCGGCGCTGGAGGCTCCCGAGCTGCGCGCGATCATCGCGGCCGGGCTGGCGAAGGCCGCCGCGGACGACGGCTTCACGACGTCGCCGCGTCGTGCGGCCGTGCTGCGCTGGTTCTCGTGGCGACGCAACGGATTCGCGGTGCGGCCGGATGCGGTGGTGCTGCGCCGAGGAGCGATCTGGCGTGAGCTCGTAGTCGTGCCGACGGCGCGCATGCAGAGCGTCGCGGCGCATCAGGGACCGCTCGAGCGTGCCCTCCGGCTCGCGCACGTGCAGGTGCACACCGTCGCCGGCCCCATCTCGGCCCGACTGGGCGCGCTCGACGTCGGCGACGCGTCCGCGTTCTTCGGCGACGCCGCCGCCGCCGGGGTGTCGGCCGCCCAGGTCGACCGCACCCATCGCTGGCGAGCGGGCGAGGCATCCGCATGAGCCCTGCCCAGCGCGACGGCCGCCTCGGCGTCGGCATCGTCGGCGCGGGGCGGGTCGGCCCGGTGCTCGGCGCCGCACTCGGGGGAGCGGGACACGCCGTCGTCGGCATCAGCGCCGTCTCGCAGGCCAGCCGCGACCGTGCCGACGCGATGCTGCCGGGTGTGCCGGTGCTCGACATCCCCGATGTGATCGAGCGCAGCGAGCTGGTCATCCTCGCCGTCCCCGACGACGAGCTGGCGGATCTGGTGGCCGGCCTCGCCGCGACCGGCGCCTGGCAGCCGGGCCAGCTGGTGGCCCACACCGCACCGGGCGTCGGCACCGCGGTGCTCGCCCCCGCGCTGGCGGCGGGCGCGATCCCGCTCGCGCTGCACCCCGCCATGGCCTTCACCGGCACGAGCATCGACCTCGTGCGCCTGCGTGAGGCGTGGTTCGCGGTGACGGCGCCGTCGCCGGTGCTCCCGATCGCGCAGGCTCTGGTGGTCGAGATGGGCGCGGAGCCGATCGTGGTGGCGGAGGGCGACAGGGCCGCCTACGCGGAGGCGCTCGCCGTGGCCACGGGCTTCTCGACGGCGATCGTGACCCAGGCGGCCGATGCGCTGCGCGCGATCGGCGTGGAGCATCCGTCGACCCTTCTGGCGCCGCTGCTGCGCTCGGCCGTCGAGAACGCGCTCGCCGCATCCGGCTCGGGGGTGCCCGCCGAGGGCGACCCCTCGTGGCCGACTACGATCGACCAGTGACTGGTTCCACCCCCCGCGTCCTCCGCACCATCCCCGAGCTCAGGGCCGAGCTGGCCGGGACCGCCGTCGCGCTCGTGCCGACCATGGGCGCTCTGCACGACGGGCACCTCGCGCTGGTCGAGCGGGCGCGCGAGCTCGCCGACACCGTCGTCGTCTCGATCTTCGTGAACCCGCTGCAGTTCTCGCCGACCGAGGACCTCGACCGCTATCCGCGCGACCTCGACGCCGACGTGGCGGCTCTCGCGCCGCTCGGCGTCGCCTACGTCTTCGCGCCGAGCGTCGACGAAATGTACCCGACCGGCAAGACCCAGGTGAAGGTCACCGACTCCACGGTGGGCTCGCTCTTCGAAGGGCGCAGCCGTCCCGGCCACTTCGACGGGATGCTCACGGTCGTCGCCAAGCTGCTCAACATCGTGCGGCCCACGCATGTGGTGTTCGGGCAGAAGGATGCCCAGCAGCTCTACCTGGTGGAGCGCATGGTGGCCGACCTCGACATCGACACGCGCGTCGCGTCGGTCGAGACGGTACGCGACGCCGACGGGGTCGCCCTCTCGAGCCGCAACCGGTTCCTCGGCGAGAAGGAGCGCACCGCCGCCCGCTCGCTCAGCCGCGCCCTCGAGGCCGCGGCCTCCGCATCCGACCGGGGCATCGACACCGTGATCGCCGCCGCGCAGTCGGTGCTCATGGACGAGGGCCTCGTTAAGCTGGACTACCTGAAGGTCGTCAACCCGCGCACCTTCCTGCCGGTCGATGACGACTTCCGCGGCCCCGCGCGCGTGCTCATCGCCGCGCGGGTCGGCGATACCCGCCTCATCGACAACGACGACATCTACCTGAACTGAGTTCGCATGAGTGACGCCACCCCGCCCGCCGAGCCGACCCACGAGGAGGTCGCCGAGCAGAAGGCCGTGCGCCTCGCCAAGCGCGCCCGACTGATCGCCGAGGGCGGCGAGGCCTACCCGGTGACTCTTCCGATCACGCACACGATCCCTGCCGTGCGCGCCGAGTGGGGCGACCTCGACCCGGATGCGAGCACCGGCGTCACGGTCGGCCTCGCCGGTCGCGTGGTGCATTCCCGCAACACGGGCAAGCTCTGCTTCGCCTCGCTGCAGTCCGGTGACGGCTCGCGCATCCAGGCCATGGTGTCGCTGGCCGAGGTGGGTGAGGAGTCGCTCGAGCGCTGGAAGGAGCTCGTCGACCTCGGCGACCACGTCTTCGTCCAGGGCGAGGTCATCTCGTCGCGCCGGGGCGAGCTGAGCATCATGGTGAGGGAGTGGGCGATCGCCGCCAAGGCGATCATGCCGCTGCCCAACCTGCACTCCGAGCTGAGCGACGAGACGCGGGTGCGCCAGCGCTACCTCGACCTGATCACGCGCGAGACGGCGCGGAACACGGTGCGAGCCCGCGCGACCGCGGTGGCGAGCCTCCGATCCACGTTCACCTCGCACGACTATCTCGAGGTCGAGACGCCGATGCTGCAGACGATCCACGGCGGCGCATCCGCCCGGCCGTTCTCGACGCACTCGAACGCGTTCGACACCGAGCTGTTCCTGCGGATCGCGCCCGAGCTGTTCCTGAAGCGCGCGGTCGTGGGCGGCATCGAGCGCGTCTACGAGATCAACCGCAACTTCCGCAACGAGGGCGCCGACTCGACGCACAGCCCCGAATTCGCGATGCTCGAGGCCTACCAGGCCTACGGCGACTACCACCAGATGGCCGACCTGACGCAGCAGCTCGTGCAGGACGCGGCGCTCGCCGTCGCCGGATCGCACGTCGTCACGTGGGCCGACGGCACCGAGTTCGACCTGGGCGGCGAGTGGCAGCGGATGTCGATGTACGGCTCTCTGAGCGAGGGCGCCGGAGTCGAGATCACCCCGCAGACCTCGGTCGACGAGCTGCAGAAGCTCGCCGACCGCGTCGGCGTCGAGGTGGCGCTCGCCACCCACGGCAAGCTCGTCGAGGAGCTGTGGGAGCACTTCGCCGAGGGGCAGCTCGAGCAGCCGACCTTCGTCATGGACTTCCCGGTCGACACCAGCCCGCTGGTGCGGGACCACAGGTCGGTGCCGGGCGTCGTCGAGAAGTGGGACCTGTACGTGCGCGGCTTCGAGCTCGCGACCGGGTACTCGGAGCTCGTCGACCCGGTCATCCAGCGCGAGAGGTTCATCGAGCAGGCCCGGCAGGGCGCCCGCGGAGACCACGAGGCGATGCGCCTCGACGAGGAGTTCCTGCGGGCTCTCGAGCACGCGATGCCGCCGTCGGGCGGTATGGGCATGGGGATCGACCGTCTGCTGATGGCGATCACCGGCCTCGGCATCCGCGAGACGATCCTCTTCCCGCTGGTGAAGTAGGTTCGGATCATGACCAGCGCACTGCCCCCGGAACCCGGCAAGAAGAAGCCGAAGGTCTCGACGGCGCGCATCACGATCTGGGTCGTGGTGGGCGTGGTGGCCGTGTACATGATCGTCACGGGCCTCGTCGGCGTCATCGCCAAGGGCTAGGCGCTCTGAGATGGATCGCCGCACG
>CAXTSE010000016.1:0-72011 GCA_964246985.1 uncultured Microbacteriaceae bacterium | reverse complement strand
GGAGGCGATCGACGAGGCGATCTCGGATGCCGCGGGGGCGACCGAGGCGGGGATCGCACGCAGGCGCTCCGCCGCATCCGCGAGGGCCAGCCCACCGAGCTCGGCGTTGAACGTGGAGCGCAGCGCGGCGAGGCCGTCGTCGTCGAGGCCGTGGGACGCATCGAGGAGCCGCTGGTCGACGCGCCCCGTGTCGGTGATGAGGACGGTCATGAGCCGGGTCGGGCCGAGGGCGACCAGCTCGACGTGCCGCACGCGAGCCGAGCCGAACGAGGGGTACTGCGCGAGCGCGACCTGGTTCGTGAGCTGCGACAGCAGCCGCACGGTGCGGGCCAGCACGTCGTCGAGGTCGGCGGCCTGGCCGAGGAAGGTCTCGATCGCCTGGCGCTGGGCGGGCGACAGCGGACGCAGGTCGGTGAGCTGGTCGACGAACACGCGGTAGCCCTTGTCGGTGGGCACCCGGCCGGACGAGGTGTGCGGAGCAGTGATGAGCTCCTCCTCCTCCAGCTGAGCCATGTCGTTGCGGATCGTGGCCGCCGAGACCCCGAAGGAGTGGCGATCGACGATGGTCTTCGAGCCGACGGGCTCCCGGGAGGCGACGTAGTCCTGCACGATCACGCGGAGGACGGCCAGACTGCGCTCCGAGACCATCCCGCACCCCCTGTTGGCACTCCGCGACTAGGACTGCCAATTGTAGCGCGACGCATCGTGACCGCGCCGTTGCACCGCGCGAAGCGCTACCACTACCTTGTTCCTCATGACCGAACCCACGCCCCCCGCAGCTGCCCCGCAGCCTGCCGCGCCGCTCTCCGAAGCCGACGACAAGCAGTGGGCGTCGTTCGCCCACTTCGGCAACATCCTGTCCGTCATCGCCCCGCTCATCATCTGGCTCGTCTTCAAGGACCGCGGTCGCAAGACCGACGTCGAGGGCAAGGAGGCTCTGAACTGGGGCATCACGGTGACCGCGGCGTTCATCGTCCTGCAGATCCTGAACGCGATCCTGACGTTCGTCTTCTTCCCGCTCGCGATCCTGACCGGCATCCTGATCTTCGCCGTCATCGTCGTCAACATCATCTTCGCGGTGATGGGCGGCATCAAGGTCAACGGCGGCGGCAGCTATCGCTACCCGTTCGCGATCCGCCTGGTGAAGTAGACCTCGACGCGAATTCTTCGGTGAGCCGGTCCCACGGGACCGGCTCACCCGCTTTAATGGCGGCATGACCGACACCCCTCCTCCTCCCACCACGCCGCCCACGCCGCCGACCCCGCCCTACGCGGCACCGGTGCAGCAGCCCATGAGCCCCGCTGACGAGAAGCTGTGGGCCACGCTCATGCACGTCGGCGGCATCCTCTTCGGATTCCTCGCGCCCCTGATCGGCTACTTCGTCCTCAAGGACCGGGGGCCGTTCGTGCGCGAGCACACCATCTCGGCCCTCAACTGGCAGCTCACCCTGCTGATCGGCTACATCGTCGGCTACATCCTGACGCTCGTGCTGATCGGCGTCCTCGTGCTGGCCGCCGTCGGCATCGTCGCGATCATCTTCGGCATCATCGCAGCGCTCGCCGCCAACAAGGGCGAGAGCTACAAGTACCCGTTCTCGATCGCGTTCGTGAAGTAGCGCGCAAGAGACCGTGAACGGGTCGGACCTCCGGGTCCGACCCGTTCAGTCATCGAGCAGGCGACGCACCACCGCGTCCGCGAGCAGACGCCCGCGGCGCGTGAGCACGATGCGGCCGTCGAGAGCGGCGCGTCCGTCGATCAGCTCGTCGGCGATGAGGCCCGCGACGGATGCCCGGCCAGCTCCCTCGAGTACCGTCACCGGGAGTCCGTCGGCGATGCGCGATCCGAGCAGCACCTGCTCGACGCGCCGGGTCTCGGCGTCGAGGGTCTCGCGCCCCGCCCCCGGAGAGACGCCCGCCGCGAGCCGCTCGGCGTACGCGGCCGGATGCTTGACGTTCCACCAGCGCACCCCGCCCACGTGGCTGTGCGCTCCCGGCCCGATGCCCCACCAGTCCTGACCCGTCCAGTAGGCGAGGTTGTGGCGGGACCGGTGGGCCGCATCCGTCGCCCAGTTGCTGACCTCGTACCAGTCGTAGCCCGCCGCGGCGAGGCGCGCGTCGGCCAGCTCGTACATGTCGGCCTGCAGGTCGTCGTCGGGGGTGGCGACCTGGCCGCGGGCGATCTGGCGGGCCAGCTTCGTGCCGTCCTCGACGATGAGCGCGTAGGCGCTCAGGTGGTCGGGCGCCTGCGCGAGCGCGAGGTCGAGGCTCGCAGACCAGTCGGCGAGCGACTCCCCCGGCGTGCCGTAGATCAGGTCGAGGCTGACCTGCAGGCCGGCCTCACGGGCCCACCGCACGACCAGCGGCACGCGCGCCGGATCGTGCGTGCGCTCGAGCGTCGCGAGCACGTGCGGGACCGCCGACTGCATGCCGAAGCTGACCCGCGTGAAGCCGGCCTCGGCGAGGGCGGCGAGCGAGCGCTGGTCGACGGAGTCGGGGTTCGCCTCGGTGGTGACCTCCGCATCCGGCATCAGCCCCCACGTGTCGCGGATGCCGGCGAGCAGCATCGCGAGGTCGGCCGTCGGCAGGAGTGTCGGGGTGCCGCCCCCGAAGAACACGGTGGATGCGGGGCGGCCGTCGACTGCGGCGCGCGCCATCACGTCGGCGGCGAGGTCGATCTCGTGGCGGGCCTGACCGGCGTAGTCGCTCTGCTTGACGCCCCGCACCTCATCGGCCGTGTAGGTGTTGAAGTCGCAGTATCCGCAGCGCACGCGGCAGAACGGCACGTGCACGTAGACCCCGAAGTCGCGTTCCCTCGCGCCCTCGGCGACGCTCGCGGGGAGGGCGCCGTCGGCAGGAGCCGGGTCGGCGATCGGGAGAGCTGAGGGCACGGTGTCCGGCGGCTCAGACGACCGAGGGGAGGCTGTCGAGGACGGCCTCGACGATCATGGCGCTGATCAGGATGGCGACGACGAACGACAGCAGGATCATGCCGATCTGCGCCCAAAGCGGGGCGAGCCCGCCGCCGGTGCGGCGCTTGACGACGACGCTGCGGCCGATGACGTAGACCGTGCTGCCGAGGAATGCGAACGCCCAGTGGAACGGGCTGACGATGCCGCGCTTCGTGAGCTCGCGGCTGTCGAGCACGGCGAAGACGATCGTGAGCGCGCTGAGCAGGACGCTGACCGCGACGGTGATCAGGTAGCCGGGCGAGGCGAGCAGCCCGAGCTGACCGGCGGTCGACGTGGGGGCGATCGCAGCGACCCGAACGTAGGTCGCCCAGTCGATCGTCAGGAGCGGGATGAAGGAGAGGATCGGCAGCAGGACGATCAGCCAGATCCAGGCGGTGCCCGTCTTCACGCCCGGCGCGAGAGCGGGGGCCTGGGCACGCGTGACCTGCACCGTGTCGGCGTTGGTGTGCTCGGTCCACTGCCGGCCGTCCCACCAGCGCTTCTGGCCCGGAACCTGCGGGTCGGGGTACCAGGCGGCAGGTGTCGTCGTCGGTTCGGTCACCGGGTCAGCTTAGGCTCTCGTCCTCGATCGGACCGGTGAGCGCCCGCTCGTAGCGGCGGGTGTAGATCTCCTGCATGAGACGCACGATGGGGTACCCGAGCCAGATGAACGGATTCGCGGGCCGGGAGAACGCGCGGATCAGCAGCCAGACGGACTCGTCGTCGCGCTTCTCGACGATGAAGGCCTCCTCGCCGCGCTCCGGATGGCCGGGCAGGGTCCCGTAGGCGAAGCCCTTCCGCATCGGCTCGTCGATCACGTAGACGACCCGAGCAGGCACCCCGAAGGGCCAGAGCGGAATGCGCAGCACCGCGGTGTCCCCGGCGCGGACGAGCTCGGATCCGTCGGGGGCGAAGACCGCCTCGCCCTCCTCGCCGACGGTGGCGGGAGCGACCGGCGATCCGGACTCGTCGAAGGCGACCGGAACGTACGACGCCTCGGTGACCTGCACGGGAGACTCCAGGCGCCGCACCCGCATGCCCGAGCGGCGCTGCAGTCCCCAGCTCATCGTCTCGAGCCAGGCGAACTGCCAGCGCTCGTCGCCGTGGCCGATGCGCACACGGCGCTCGATCGGGCGGAACCCGCGAGGGGGATGCTGCGCCAGGTCGGAGTCCTGCGTGCCGCCGATCGCCGCGTAGGTGACCGGAACGCGCCAGAGGTGCTGATCAGCGGCCGAGGTCACGGCTACTTCGCGTCCTTCTTCGTCTCGGTGTCGCCCGAGAGCGCTGCGATGAACGCCTCCTGGGGGACCTCGACGCGGCCGACCATCTTCATGCGCTTCTTGCCCTCCTTCTGCTTCTCGAGGAGCTTGCGCTTGCGGGTGATGTCACCGCCGTAGCACTTGGCGAGCACGTCCTTGCGCATCGCCGAGATCGACTCGCGGGCGATGATGCGGGCGCCGATCGCCGCCTGGATCGGCACCTCGAACTGCTGGCGCGGGATCAGCTTCTTGAGCCGCTCGGTCATGAGCACCCCGTAGGCGTACGCCTTGTCGCGGTGCACGATCGCGCTGAACGCGTCGACCGCCTCGCCCTGCAGCAGGATGTCGACCTTCACCAGGTCGGCCTCCTGGTCGCCGGTCGGCTCGTAGTCGAGGGACGCGTATCCGGCCGTCTTGCTCTTCAGCTGGTCGAAGAAGTCGAACACGATCTCGCCGAGAGGCATCGAGTAGCGGATCTCGACGCGGTCCTCGCCGAGGTACTCCATGCCGAGCAGAGAGCCGCGCCTCCCCTGGCAGAGCTCCATGATCGTGCCGACGTAGTCCTTCGGCGCGAGGATCGCCGCCTTCACCATCGGCTCGGTCACCTGGGCGATCTTCGCGCCGGTCGGGAACTCGCTCGGGTTGGTCACCGTGACGTGCTTCTTGTCCTCGGTCGTCACCTCGTACGTCACGCTCGGCGCCGTCGCGATCAGGTCGAGGCCGAACTCGCGCTCGAGGCGCTCGGTGATGATCTCGAGGTGCAGCAGGCCGAGGAACCCGCAGCGGAAGCCGAAGCCGAGCGCAACCGAGGTCTCGGGCTCGTAGTTGAGCGCCGCATCCGACAGCTTGAGCTTGTCGAGAGCCTCGCGCAGCACCGGGTAGTCGCTGCCGTCGATCGGGTACAGACCCGAGAAGACCATGGGCTTCGGATCGGTGTAGCCCGGCAGCGCCTTCGTCGCCGGCTTGACCGCCGTCGTCACGGTGTCGCCCACCTTCGACTGGCGCACGTCCTTCACGCCCGTGATCAGGTAGCCGACCTCGCCGACCGCGAGGCCCTTGCTCGGGGTCGGCTCGGGTGAGCTGACACCGATCTCGAGGATGTCGTGGGTGGCGCGCGTCGACATCATCTGGATGCGCTCGCGGGGGTTCAGCTTGCCGTCGATCATGCGGACGTAGGTGATGACGCCGCGGTAGCTGTCGTAGACGGAGTCGAAGATCATCGCGCGTGCCGGGGCATTCGCGTCGCCCTGCGGCGCGGGGATGCGCTCGACGACACGGTCGAGCAGCGCCTCGACGCCCTCGCCGGTCTTGCCGCTCACACGGAGCACATCGGCCGGGTCGCCGCCGATCAACTGGGCGAGCTCGCGACTGTACTTCTCGGGGTCGGCTGCGGGCAGGTCGATCTTGTTGAGCACCGGGATGATCTCGAGGTCGTTCTCGAGAGCCAGATAGAGGTTGGCCAGCGTCTGGGCCTCGATGCCCTGTGCCGCATCGACCAGCAGGATCGCGCCCTCGCAGGCGGCGAGCGAGCGCGACACCTCGTAGGTGAAGTCCACGTGACCGGGGGTGTCGATCATGTTGAGCGCGTACGAGTCCGGTCCGCCCGCGGTCCCCGCCCACGGCATCCGCACGGCCTGGCTCTTGATGGTGATGCCGCGCTCGCGCTCGATGTCCATGCGGTCGAGGTACTGGGCGCGCATGTCGCGGTCGCTGACGACCCCGGTGATCTGGAGCATGCGGTCGGCGAGCGTCGACTTGCCGTGATCGATGTGGGCGATGATGCAGAAGTTGCGGATGCGCGACGGGTCGGTGGCCGCGGGGGCGAGAGACTGCAGGGCGCGCGGTGACATGACGGGATATTGTCCCATGCCCCGCGCGCCCGGACGTGCAGGCGTCAGGCGGGGACGGTCAGAACCAGCCGCCGATGGTGCCGCCGATGAACAGCGGCGCGAACGCGACCAGGCCGAGGAACGCGAGGACCACGCCGCCGAAGGTGCCGATGATGCCGAGGACGATCCCCCACAGGCTCGTCTGCAGCGCCTGGGGCTCGCGCGGGCGGGCGATGACGCCGACGACGATGGCCGCGATCGCCAGCAGCGGCTGGCCGAGGGCGATGCCGAGGATTCCCATCACGAGGCTCGTGATGCTGAACGTGTTGGCGACGACGGGGGCGGCGACCGGAGCGGGCGCAGGGGCCGGGGTCGCGTCGAGGACGGGTGTCTCTTCCGGGAGGGTGGTTGATGTCATGGCTCCACGCTACGAAGCGGAGGCGGCATCGCCCATGGGGCTAGCCCCCCTCACGGACAGAGGATCGCCCGCAGGGCCGGCTCCAGCTCGGGGTAGCGGAAGACGAACCCGGCGTCGAGGAGACGGGTCGGGATCACCCAGCGGCTCTTGAGGATGAGCTCCGTCTCGGTGCGGATCAGCCGCGCGCCGAGCTCGAGAGCGATGCGCGGAAGCGGGATGCCCACGGGCACCCCGAGCACCTTCCGGATGGTCGCCATCACCTCGCGATTCGTCGACGGGTTCGGGGAGGTGACGTTCACCGGTCCGGCGAGATCGCTCGTCTCGAGGAATCGCATCGCGCCGAACACGTCATCGATGTGCACCCAGCTGAAGCGCTGCCGTCCGCCGCCGGACCGCCCGCCCAGCTGCGGGCCGCCGAGCCCCACCCGCGCGAGCCGCACGAGCGGGGTGAGCGCCGATCCGTCGCCCAGCGTGATCGCGGCCCGCATCGCGACCTGCCGCACCCCGTCGCGGGCGGAGTCCTCGAGCGCTCTCTCCCAGCTGGTCGCGACGTCGACCGAGAAGCCGCTGCCGATCTCGCCCGTCGCCTCGTCCATCGGACGGTCGTCGGCGTGCCGGTAGATGGTCGCCGTGCTGGCGTTGAGCCACAGCCGCGGCGGAGAATCGACCGCGGCGACCGCACGCCCCAGCTCCCGCGTCGTCTCGAGCCGCGACCGGAAGATCTCGGCCTTGTTCGCCTCGGTGTAGCGGCAGTCGACGCTCTTCCCGGCCAGGTTGACGAGCACGTCCGCCCCGTCGACGAGACGCTCGATCGCGGCGGTGTCGCCCCATGCCGCGTCGGCGTGCGCGCGCCCGACCGTGGTCACCGTGTCGCCGTCGGCGCGATAGAGCTCCGCGAAGCGCGTGCCCATGAAGCCGCTCGCGCCGGCGATCACGATGCGGCGGCTCATGCGGGCACCGGCGCGGGCGCGGGGAGTCGGCCGAGCCCCTCGACGAGATCCGCCTCTGTCGCGGCGAGGCACACCCGGATCCAGCCTTCGCCTGACCGGCCGAATGCGCTGCCCGGCGCGACCGCGACCCGCTCGCGCACGAGGAACCCCTCCGCCCAGGTGGCGACATCGCCGCCGGTCGCGTGGCCGACGTCGATCCACAGGTAGAAGGCCCCGTGCGGATCGAGGTAGCGGATGCCGCGGTCGTCGAGCAGCCGCGTCGCCACCGCGAGGTTGGCACGGTAGTGCTCGCGGGCGGCGTCGACGTGCGTCTGGTCGCCCTCGATCGCCGCGATGGCCGCCCGCTGGTCGGGCGCCGCGACACAGCTGATCGACGCCTCCTGCAGGGTGCGCATCGTCGCCGCCAGACCGGGGGGCGTCACCAGATACCCGACGCGCACTCCCGTCATCGCATACGACTTCGACAGCGAGAAGACGCTGAGCACGCGGTCCTCGGTGTCGAGGCTCGCCAGCGAGACATGCTCGGCGCCCCAGACGAAGCGCTCGTAGACCTCGTCGCTCAGCACCCAGAGGTCGTGGCGCCGGGCGAAGTCGAGCAACTCGACCAGGGTCTCGCGCCCGAAGACCGACCCGAGCGGGTTGGACGGGGAGTTGACGATGAGCAGGCGCGTGCGGTCGGTGACGAGACGCTCGAGCTCCTCGATCGACGGCAGGAACCCGCGCTCGGGCGTCAGCGAGTACGGCACGGGAACGGCGTCCAGCATGCGCGCGTTCATGCTGAACGTCGTGTAGCCGGGGTCGGGCACGAGCACCTCGTCGCCCGCGGCGAGCGTCATCTGCATCGCGAGGTGGAGACCCTGGGTGGCGCCGATCGTGGTCCAGACCTGCTCGACCTCGACGTGGATGCCGTTGTCGCGGGCGAGCTTCGCGACGATCGCGTCGCGGAGGGCGGGGATCCCGCCGTTCGCCGTGTAGCCGGTGTCGTCGCGCTGCCAGGCGTCGATGGCAGCCTCGGCGATGTGCGGAGCCATCGGCACGTCGGGCTCGCCCACCGCGAGCAGCACGACCCGGTCGCCGCTGGCGGGGTCGGCGGCCGCCGCCCGATCGAGCTCCAGCGCGAGCTCGAAGACGCGGCGGATGCCGGAGGCCGGCACCGTGGGGATGTGCGAGGCGAGCGCGGGCATTGCCCCACGCTATCGCTCGGTGCCCGGCGTCTAGCATCGGTCCATGGCGATCCCCGATTTCATCAGCGAGCTGCGCACCGCCATCGGCACCGCCCCGCTCTGGCTGTCGGGGGTGACCGCGGTCGTGCTCGACGATGCAGCCGAGCGCGTGCTGCTGATCCGCCGATCGGACACCGGGGCGTGGGCGCCCATCACGGGCATCATCGATCCGGGCGAGCATCCGGCCGTCGCCGCCGCGCGCGAAGCCGCCGAGGAGGCGGGGGTGCGGATCGCCGTCGAGCGGCTCGCCTCCGTCGGAGTGACCGACCACATCGTCTACGACAACGGAGACCGCGCGCAGTACCTCGACCTCACGTTCGCGTGCCGCTACCTCGACGGCACCCCGGAGCCTGTCGACGGAGAAGCCCTCGAGGTCGCCTGGTACCCGCTCGACGCCCTGCCGCCCATGTCGGACGACTTCCTGTCGCGCATCGCGGACGCGGTCGACCCCGGCCCCGCGGCTCGGTTCGAGGTCTGATTGCCGCGCGACGTCTGCGCCTGGTAACGTAGCCCCTTGGTTTTGTGTGTGATTCCCTCCACACGATTCGCCGGGGCGTTCCTCTACCGCGTTGGCAAGCATCCACACTTTTTCCACACGAACGAAAGAACGATTCTCCATGGCGAACATCAAGTCGCAGATCAAGCGCATCGGCACCAACAAGAAGGCGCAGGAGCGCAACAAGGCGGTCAAGAGCGAGCTCAAGACGGCCATCCGCACCGCTCGCGAGGCCATCACGGCCGGCGACAAGGACAAGGCCGTCGCCGCCGTCGCCGTCGCGACGAAGAAGCTCGACAAGGCCACGAGCAAGGGCGTCATCCACGCCAACCAGGCCGCGAACCGCAAGTCGGCCATCGCGAAGGCCGCCGCGAGCCTGTAGGCCCCGCAACGTCGACGAAGCCCCGCGCTCCTCACGGAGTGCGGGGCTTCTTCCGTGCGCGGGGGCGACTGCGTCGTCTAGTGACGAGGTGACAGAGCCTCGGCGAGCATCAGGATGATGCCGCTCGGGCCGCGCAGGTAGGTCAGCCGGTAGACGTTCTGATAATTCGCGACGCCACGCAGCGGGTGATACCCGTGCCGTGCCGCGATCGCGAGGGACTCGTCGAGGTCGTCCACCGAGAACGCGACGCGGTGCACCCCGATCTGATTCGGCTGAGCGGGCTCGCTCTCGATGGCCTCGGGGTGCAGATACTCGAACAGCTCGAGCCGTCCGTGTCCATCCGGGGTCTGCAGGATGGCGATCCGGGTGTGGTTGCCATCGAGGCCGACGGCGGTGTCGGCCCACTCCCCGCTCACGGTGTCGCGCTGGATGACAGTGAGCCCGAGGTCGACGAAGAAGGCGATCGTCGCCTCGAGGTCGCGTACCGCGATGCCGACGTTCTCGAGCTTGATGCTCATGGCGTGATCAGTCCCGCCCGCCGCGGGCCGCCACGGTCTCGACCAGGCGCTCGAGCGTGTAGACCGGATCGCGGCCGCCGCCCTTGACCTGCGCATCCGACTCGGCCAGGGCCTGGATCACGCGGCCGAGCCCCGCGTCGGTCCAGCCCTGCAGGTCGCGGCGGGCGCGGTCCACCTGCCAAGGAGCCAACCCGAACCGCTGGGCGAGCTCGCCCGAGCTGCCACGGGAACCGGAGAGCTTCGCCATCGTGCGCACCTTGCTCGCGAACGCGGCGACCATCGGCACGGGGTCGGCACCCGAGGCGAGCGCATGCCGCAGAAGCCCCAGGGCCTCGCCGTGACGTCCGGCGATGGCGGCATCGGCGACCGCGAACGCCGTGGTCTCGATGCGGCCGCCGTAGTACTTGGCGACCACGGCCTCGGTGATCTCGTCGTCGGTGTCGGACAGCAGCTGGCGGCAGGCGGCGGCCAGCTCGGCCAGGTCGTCGGCGAAGGCCGAGACGAGGGCGCGGACCGCGCCGTGGCTGACGCGGCGACGTGCCGAGGCGAACTCGGCCTGCACGAAGTCGATGCGGTCGCTCTCGCGCTTGATCTCGGCGCAGACGATCTCGATGCCGCCGCCCGTGCCTGAGCGGATCGCGTCGAGCAGCTTCTTGCCGCGGACCCCTCCGTTGTGCCGCAGCACGAGGAACGTGTCCTCGGCGGGGTTCTCGAGATAGGCCAGCGTCTCGTCGAGGAACGCGTCGGTGCACTTCTCGACGCTGTCGACGCGCAGGTAGCGGGGCTCGGCGAAGAGCGAGGGACTCGCGAGGGTGAGCAGCTGCCCCGGCGAGTAGGCGGCCGCGTCGATCTCGGAGACCTCGAGGCTCGGGTCCTCGGCCTTCAGGATGTCGCGCAGAAGGCGCATCGCGCGATCGGCGAGCACTGCCTCGGTGCCCGAGACGAGCACGACGGGCGCGGGCCGCACCTGGTCCCACGGGAGCTGCGGGATCGACGCCTTCGGCGTCTTGCCGCTGCCGCCCTTGGACGAGCCGCCGCGTGCAGCGGGTCGTCGTGGGGCTGCCATGCGCTCAGACTATCCGGCGGGTGCGACGCGTCACTGCGCGAGGAGCTCGACCCGGTTGCCGTGACCGTCGACGACGTGCAGGCGCTGATACCCGGGGAACGTGAGCCTTTGGGAGCGGTCGACATCGAACCCCAACCGGACGAGACGACGGTCGGCGCGGTCGAGGTCCGCCACCCCGTCGAAGAGGATGGCGGGGTGCGCCTTGCGGGCGGGAGCGAACGGGTCCTCGACCCCGACGTGGATCTCGAGGGCGATCGTGCCGATGCCGCCCGCCCCGACTGCCGCGGTGCATGCCCGGAACCACGCACCGCCTCGTCCTGCGAGATCCGAGGGCTTGGCGACCTCGGTGAGGCCGATGCCCTCGACCCAGAACCTCCGCGCGATCTCCTCGCCTCCCACGGGGCAGGCCACCTGGACGTGGTGCAGCTTCACCCCTGGTCACCTGCTCCGTCACCGAGGCGATGCGCGACGGCGAAGATGCGGCGGAACGGCAGCAGCACCTTCGCGTCGCGGCGGACCGGGTAAGCCTCGGCGAGCCGCCGACGGTACTCGACCTCGAAGTCCTGGCGCAGCTCGTCGGGCAGCGCCTGGAGCGTCGGTCGCGCTCCCGTACCGGATACCCAGGTGAACACCGGATCCGGGCCGCTCAGTACGTGCGTGTACGTGGTCTCCCAGACGTCGACCTCGACCGGGACCGCGGCCGTGCCCGCCCCGGACAGTGCGTCGTAGTACTCGGCGGGCGCGTGCGACGACGGCTGCTCGACTCCCGCGGTGTGCTCGGCGTAGGGCGCCTCTGCCGCGAGCTCGTGCAGCAGCGCATGACTCGGCTCGCCGAAGTTGCCCGGAACCTGGAAGGCCAACCAGCCACCGGGCGCGTTCGTCGCGAGGAGCGCGGGCAGCAGCTCGAGATGACCGGGCACCCACTGCAGGGTGGCGTTCGAGACGACGACGTCGACGGGCGTGGCGGGGCGCCAGTCCCGGAGATCGGAGACGTCGAAGCGGAGCTCTGGCACGTCGCGGCGGGCGCGCGCGATCATCTCGGCGCTGGTGTCGAGACCCGTCACCTCCGCATCCGGCCACCGGTCGGCGAGCAACCGCGTGAGGTTGCCGGGACCGCATCCGAGGTCGACGACGGTGCGCGGCGAGATAGCGGCGATGCGGCCCACCAGCTCGACGAACGGGCGTCCGCGCTGGTCGGCGAACGTGAGGTAGCGGTCGGGATCCCAGGTCGTCATCACGCGCTCATTTCTCTTGATATCAAGATAATTTGAGCCTGTTACACCTCCGGCTGAATGTCAAGGTCCGCTCGCGGTCCAGACCTCGAGGCTGCCCGCGTCGTCGCCCGGCGACACCAGCACGAGCCCGTCGGTGTCGGTGCGGTACGGGCGGGTGCCCACCGCGGCGAGGACGCCGAGCAGCTCGTCGGTCGGATGCCCGTAGTCGTTGTCGGCACCGACCCCGATGAGACCCACCGTCGCACGCAGCCGCTCGTACAGCTCGGCGGACTGGTCGGCCGACCCGTGGTGCGAGACCTTGACGACGTCGACACCCGCGAGGCGAGCCGCTCCCGCCAGGCGGATCTGCGACTCCTCGCCGAGGTCGCCGAGCAGGATGCCGCTGAGGCAGGTGGTCCGACAGCCGCCTCCCCCCTCGACCGCCAGCACCAGGCTGGCCGGGTTGCCGGGCTCCACGCCGCGGGCCGGCGGCCAGAGCACCTCCCATCGGAGCTCTCCCAGCACCCCGCGCTGGCCGCGCGAGACCTGCTCGACCCGTGCCCCGCCTGCCACGAGTGCGGCGTCGACGGCGACGTCTCCGCTGTCGGGCTCGCCGTCGGGGGCGATCGCGGGCGGTCCGATCAGAGCGCGATCGACGATCCCGACGACGGCGTCGACACCGCCGACATGGTCGAGGTCGTAGTGCGTGAGGATGAGCAGGTCGATCCGATCGATGCCGAGCTCGCCGAGGCAGGCGCGGAGCAGCGCCGGGTCGGGTCCCGTGTCCACGAGCGCGACGACGCCCGCGCTGCGGATGACGGTCGCGTCGCCCTGTCCGACGTCGCACAGCGCGAACTGCCAGTCGGACGGACGGCCGAGCTCGGTCACGATGCGCGTCCCCGCCAGGGTGGACAGGTACGCCACCAGTGCGACTGCGACGACTGCGCGCGCGAGCCGCCGGATCCGAGGCGGACCCCACCCGAGCGCGGCGACGAGCCCGGCGATCGTGAGGAGCACGAGCAGCACGACGCCGAGGGGACCCGTCGGCCAGGGACTGCGCGCGCCGGGCAGCGCGGCCGTGAAGGTCGCGACCGCCGCGATCCAGCTCGCGGGCACCCAGGCCAGCCACGCCACGGCCGTCGCGACGGCCGGGAGGGCGGGCGCCAGGAGGCACGCGATCAGGCCGAGCATCGTCGCGATCGGGGCCGCCGGTTCGGCGAGGAGGTTGGCGACCACGCCGAAGAGCGGGAGCGACGGGTCGAGCAGGAGCAGGACGGGCTGGCACGCGAGCTGAGCCGAGATGGGCACCGCGAGCACGATGGCCGGGGCGCGCGGCAGGACCCGGCTGAGGATCGCGGCGAGCGGCGCGGCGAGCAGGAGCAGCCCGCCCGTGGCGAGCACCGAGAGCGCGAACCCGTAGCTGCGGGCGAGCCACGGATCGACGACGAGGAGCCCGATCACGGCGACCGACAGCAGAGGAATGCCCCGCGACGGCCGCCCGAGGGCGACGGCCAGCAGCGCGACAGCGGCCATCACCGCGGCCCGCACCACGCTCGCCTCCGGAGTCACGAGCACGACGAAGCCGACCAGTGCCACCGCGGCCGCGACCACGCGCACGGTGCGCGACGCACCGAGGCCCGCGGCCGCGAGGAAGACGAGCCCGACGACGACCGCGCAGTTCGCGCCGGAGACAGCGGTGAGGTGCGTGAGCGACGAGGCCTTCATGTCCGCGTCGAGCGACGGACTGACCGCGGAGGTGTCCCCGATCGCAAGACCCGGCAGCAGCCCACCGCCCTCCCCCGGCAGGTCGGCGGCGATCCGGACGAACCCGGCGCGAATCCCGTCGGCAGCCTCGATCAACGGAGGCGGCGATCCGATGAGCTCGGCCTCGTCACGTGCGAAGGCGAGGAACGCGACGTCGTCCCCCGCATCCGCGCGGGTCAGCGACGCGGAGACACGGAGCACCTCTCCGATCCGAGCGTCGGCGATCCCCGGATCGTCGGGCTCGCCGAAGACCAGGATCGGGCTGGAGACCGCGAGCACTCGCTCCCCCAGCTCGGCGCTCAGCAGTGTTCCAGGCACGCGCCCCTCGACGGGACGTCCGGTGATGGCGACGTCGAGCTGAACCGTGCGACCGGACGGGATCGCGGCGATCTCCGGCGGCTCGCGCGCGGCCTGCCCCGCCGCGACCGCGGCGCACACGGCGGCTCCGGCGGCGAGCACGACGGCGATCGAGGATGCGGCCGCCCTCCCGCGGCGGCGGACGCCACTGGCCCCGGCGACGGGCTCGCCGAGCCGGAGGACGACCCCGACGACGAGGGCGATCGAGATCGCACCGAGCACGGCGGCGACGATCGGCACGGCCCCGCCGGCGTCCCGCACGCCGATCGCGATGCCCGCCGCCAGCCACGCGCCGAGCGCTGCGGGCACCAGCCGCAGGTCGGCGCCGAGACGCGCTCCGCGGCGTGCGCCGCCCGTCACACCCTCACCAGATCGCGGAGGCCGGCGAGGGTCGCGTCGCCGATGCCCGCCACATCCAGCAGGTCCTCGACAGCCGTGAACCGCCCGTTGGCCTCCCGCCAGGCGATGATGCGCTCCGCCATCGCCGGACCGATGCGCGGAAGGGTGTCGAGAGCAGCCGCGTCCGCCGTGTTCAGATTCACCCTGCCGTCGGCTGAGACTCCGGTGCCCGCGCCCTGACCGCCGCCGGGCGCGGCAGGCTCGCCGACGGCCGGGACGACGATCTGCTCGCCGTCGCTCAGAAAGCGCGCC
Source organism: uncultured Microbacteriaceae bacterium (assembly GCA_964246985.1). GTDB lineage: Bacteria > Actinomycetota > Actinomycetes > Actinomycetales > Microbacteriaceae > CAXTSE01. The sequence continues at coordinate 56,936 of CAXTSE010000016.1, read as the reverse complement.
AGGTTGAGCCCGGCCGGATCCGCCTGCTCGGTGAAGCCGCCCGCCGCCGCGACGATGTCGACGGCGCGGGAGCCGTCCCGCAGCTCGTACAGCCCCGGCCGCACCACCTGCCCGAGGATGTGCACGTAGATCGAGGCCGCACCGTGCTCGAAGCCCGAGTCAGCCCCGCCCGTCGACCCGGCATCTGGAACTGCGCCGTCGCCGGGGTCGCCGGGGCCGCCGGTAGCGCCGCCCTCGCCCGGCCCCGGAGCGACCACCGTCGTCGCACCATGCGGCGTCACCGCCGTGACGAGCACGGCGACGCCGAGCCCGAGCAGCACGAGGATGAACGCGGCCCCGGCTCCCACTCGCACGCGGGCGCGACGCGGGGCGGGAACCGGGGACGCGTCCATGCCGGAACGCTAGGGATGCACCAGGAGCGGCCCCCGCATCCGACATCCGTTCGGGGATGACACGCGCCCAGCGCCCGCTGGGGAGGAGCTACCCTTCGGCGGCCTCCGCCGAAGGCGTGGCCTCCGCGATGCTCAGTGTGTGGCCCTTCGTGCAGCGGTAGCCGGTGGTGATCGGCGCGCCGGACGGCTTGCCGGGGCGGGGGTTGCTGGGGGCGCCGGTGATCGGCAGGAGCCGTCCTCCGTCGCGGGGGCAGATCAGGGCAGCCATGTCCTAGCCTTTCGTGGCGATGTTGACGAGGCGCGGCGCGCGCACGATGACGTTGACGATCTCGCGGTCGCCCACCGAGCGCACGACGGCCTCGGATGCGCGCGCCAGCTTCTCGAGGTCGGCGCTGTCGATCGAGGGCGGCACCTCGAGCCGATCGCGCACCTTGCCGTCGACCTGCACGACCGCCGTCACGGACTCCTCGACGAGCAGCGTCGGGTCGGCCTTGCGCAACCCGGCGTACGCGACCGTGCCGGTGTATCCGAGCCGCTGCCACATGTCCTCGGCCGTGAACGGCGCGAACAGGCTGAGGATGACCGTGACGACCTCGATCGACTCGCGCACGGCCGGGTCTCCCGCGCCGGGACCCGAGTCGATCGTCTTGCGGATCTGGTTGACGAGCTCCATGAGCCGCGCCACCACCACGTTGAACTTGAACGACTCGAGCAGCCCCGGAGCATCCGAGAGCATGCGGTGCGTCGCGCGCCGCAGGGCCGCGTCGCCGCCCTTCCACTCGACCTCGGGCGGGGTGGTGACCTCCCCCGAGATGCGCCAGGCGCGGGCGAGGAACTTGGCCGACCCCGACGGCGAGACGTCGGCCCAGTCGATGTCGTCCTCGGGCGGGCCGGCGAACACCATCGTGAGGCGCACCGCGTCGCTGCCGTGCGCATCCAGCTGCTCGGAGAGCTGCACCAGGTTGCCGCGGCTCTTCGACATGGCCGAGCCGTTCATCTGCACCATGCCCTGATTGAGCAGCGCGCTGAAGGGCTCGGTGAAGCTCACGTAGCCGAGGTCGAACAGCACCTTGGTGATGAAGCGGGCGTAGAGCAGGTGCAGGATCGCGTGGGTGACGCCGCCGACGTACTGGTCGACGGGAGCCCATTTGTCGACCTCCTTCGGGTCGAAGGCGCGCTCGGCGTCGTTCGGATCGAGGAAGCGCAGGAAGTACCACGAGCTGTCGACGAAGGTGTCCATCGTGTCGGTGTCGCGCCGGGCGGCCGTGCCGTCGGGCAGGGTCACGTTGACCCACGCGTCGGCGGCGCCGAGCGGAGACTGGCCCTTCGGCTGGAGGTCGAGCCCCTCGCTCGACGGCAGCAGCACCGGCAGGTCGGCCTCTGGCACCAGGTGCTCCGAGCCGTCGGCGCCGTGGATCACCGGGATCGGCGTGCCCCAGTAGCGCTGGCGGGAGATCAGCCAGTCGCGCAGCCGGTAGGTCTTCGCGGCGCGGCCGGTTCCCGCCGCCTGGAGGAGCTCGATGACACGGGTGATCGCGTTGGTGCGGTTGAGCCCGTCGAGCGGCCCCGAGTTGATTATGCGGCCCTGACCGACGAGCGCCGTGCCGCTCTCCACCGGGTCGAGCACCGGGATGTCGCCGGCGGCGATCATCTCGGGGGTGATCACGGGGATCGACCCGGTGACGGGGGCGTTGGTGTCGACGACCACCTTGACGGGCAGGTCGAACCGGATCGCGAAGTCCAGGTCGCGCTGGTCGTGGGCCGGCACCGCCATGACAGCGCCATGGCCGTAGTCGGCCAGCACGTAGTCGGCGGCCCACACGGGCATCCGCTCGCCGTTGACGGGGTTGATCGCGACCCGGCCGAGCGGCACGCCGGTCTTCTCGCGACCGGCGTCCTGGCGCTCGATCTCGGTGGTCTTCTGCACCTGCTCGAGGTAGGCGGCGAAGTCGGCCTGCACCTCGGGAGTCGAGCCCGCGACGAGGTCGGCGGCCAGATCCGAGTCCGGCGCGACGACCATGAAGGTGGCGCCGAAGAGCGTGTCGGGGCGAGTGGTGAAGACGGTGACGGTGCCCTCGTGACCCTCGATCCGGAAGTCGACGTCGGCGCCGGTCGAGCGGCCGATCCAGTTGCGCTGCATCGCGATGACCTTGCTCGGCCAGGCGCCCTCGAGCTGGTTCAGGTCATCGAGCAGGCGGTCGGCGTAGTCGGTGATCTTGAAGTACCACTGCGTCAGCTTCTTCTTCTCGACGATGTTGTCGCAGCGCTCGCACCGGCCGTCGATGACCTGCTCGTTGGCGAGCACGGTCTGGTCGAACGGGCACCAGTTGACCCAGCTGGCCTTCCGGTACGCGAGGCCCTTCTCGTAGAGCTTCTCGAAGAGCCACTGGTTCCACTTGTAGTACTCGGGGTCGCTGGTGCGCAGCACGCGGTCCCAGTCGAAGCTCGCCCCGAGGCGGCGCATGGAGGCGCGCTGCTGCTCGATGTTGGCGTAGGTCCACTCGCGCGGATCGGTGCCGCGCTTGATCGCCGCGTTCTCGGCCGGCAGGCCGAAGCTGTCCCAGCCGATCGGGTGCAGCACGTTGAAGCCGAGCTGGCGCCAGTAGCGCGCGATCACATCGCCGAACGTGTACGCCTCGGCGTGCCCCATGTGCAGGTCGCCCGACGGGTACGGGAACATGTCGAGGATGTACTTGCGCGGCCGCTTGTCGGACGGGTCGCCCGAGCGGAACGGCTTCGTCTCGTCCCAGACGCCGAGCCAGTGCTCCTGGATGCGGGCCGGGTCGTAGGCGGTCGGGTCGTAGTCCGGGTCGATGTCCGTGGAGCGGTCGTCAGTCACAGAGGATCTCAATCGTTCAGGGGTTCCGGATGCCGCCGCGGCTCAGCCAGCGCACGTGCAGTCCGTCAGACAGCGTACTCACCCCGCTCGGGCGACGCCGAGTCGACGCCCAGCGCCGCCAGCAGGGCGGCCGCCTTGAGCTGCATCTCAGCCACCTCCTCGGCGGGCTCGGAGAGCGCGGTGATGCCTCCCCCGGCACCCACCGTGGCTCCCGCGCCGTCGATCACGATGCTGCGGATCGTCATCGCCAGGTCGACGCGCCCGTCGGTGCCCAGATATCCGAACGCGCCCGCGTAGAGCCCACGCGCCCGCGCCTCGAGCGCATCCAGGATCTCGGTCGCGCGCTGCTTGGGCGCGCCGGTCATCGACCCGGCGGGCAGGCAGGCCGCGATCGCGTCGACGCCGGTGAGTCCCGACCGCAGCCGGCCCTGCACGGTGCTGACGAGCTGGTGCACCTGCGCGTAGCTCTCGAGCCCGAGCAGGGTGGGCACCGTCACGCTGCCGACCTCGCACACGCGCGCGAGGTCGTTGCGCATGAGGTCGACGATCATCACGTTCTCGGCGCGTTCCTTGTCGCTGCCGAGGAGGTCGTCGCTGAGTCGGGCATCGAGCGCGGGATCGAGGCTGCGCGGCCGGGTGCCCTTGATCGGATGCGTGCGCACCATGCCATCCGGCTCGACCTCGAGGAACCGCTCGGGCGACGCGCTCAGCAGGGCGACGTCGCCGATGCGCACCAGGGCTCCGTGATGGCTGGGCGACGCCTCGCGGAGGCGCTCGTACACCGCGAGCGGGTCGAACGGGCTGCCGTCGTCGCGGGTCACCTCGGCCTCGGTCGTGAGGCAGAGCTGGTAGGCCTCGCCCTCGCGGATCGCGTCCTGGCACGCCGCGATGCTCGCGAGATAGTCCCCCGGGGCGTCGCGCCACCGCACCGTGCTCGCAGCAGGCGCCGAGGCGGCACTGACGGTCGATCCACCCCCGGATGGCACGACCACCTCTGCCCGCTCACGAGCGGCGGACGAGAGGGCCGAGACGGTCGCGTCGCGCCAGTCCCCGAGGGGGCCGGCCCAGTCGTCGCCGAGGGCCAGCAGCTCGGCCGAGCCGTCGGAGTGCACGGCCACCGCACGCTCGATCCGCAGGAACGCGGCATCCGGATACCTCGAGGCGCGCGTGACGGGCACGCCCATCGTCTCCGCGCGCAGCTCGTAGCCCAGCCAGCCGACCAGGCCGAGGCGGAACTCGGGCGCGCCGTCGACAGCCGCCGGCGCCGCATCGGCAGAGGCGACCGGCTCGGTCATCTCGCCCATCTCCGCCAGCTCGGCCCGCAGAGCCGGCAGCACCGGATGCGCGAGCGGCACCCGCGGCCCCGCCCCGACGTAGCTGGTGCCGGCCGCCCCGCTGTCGAGCCAGAACACTCCGGAATCCGCATCGGGCGCCGTGCCCTCGTGCAGCGCCCGGAACACCCCGGCTCCCGTGAATCCGCCGCCGAGCGGATGGCGCAAGAGACGTCCCGGCATACCCTGATCCTATGAGCGCCGCGACGACGTTCCTCTGGCGGGACGAGCCCGCCCCCGGCCGGCTGGAACCCCGCGACGACTGCGACGTGCTGCCCGCGACGATCGAGGCCGCGGACTCGTGGCTCGTGGTCGACGGCGGCGTGCGCGGGCTCGACCTCCACCGCAGCCGCTTCCTGACGTCGATCCCCCGCGCTCGGCACCGCGAGCTCGATCCGGACGCCTTCTGGGACGCGGCGGTCGGCGCGATCCCGCGCGAGGGTTCCTGGTTCCCGCGGGTGGAGCTTCGCATGCAGCTCGAGCGCCCGCAGCTGCTGTTCCGCCTTCGCGAGGCGCCCGAGCTGCGGCGCACGATCACGCTCGCGACCCACGCCGGTCGCGATCCGCGGACCGCCCCGCGCGTGAAGGGACCCGACCTCGAGTCGATGCTGCGCCTCCGCACCGAGGCTCAGGGACGCGGCGCCGACGAAGCCGTGCTGCTCACCGCCGACGGCATGATCGCCGAGGGGTCGACGACGTGCCTGGCATGGTGGCGCGGCGACGTGCTGTGCGTGCCATCCGCCGACATCGAGCGGATCGACGGGGTCACCCTGCGCTCGGTCCTCGCGCTGGCGGCGGCGCTCGGGGTCGAGGTGCACCACGAGTCGGTGCCGCCCGTCGACCTCGAGGGGCTCGAGGTCTGGGCGCTGAACGCGCTGCACGGCATCCGGATCGTCATCGGCTGGGTCGACGGCCCGAGCACGGCCGAGCTGCCCGGCCGGCTCACCACCTGGCGCGCACGCCTCGACGCGCTGCGGAGGCCGCTGCCGGAGGTCCGAGCGGCATGATCGACGACGGCCTCACCTGGATCCTCGACCTCGTGCAGTCGGTCGACCCGGTCGTGCGCACGCTGCTCGCCGGGCTCGCGATCCTGCTCGAGACGAGCATCCTCGTCGGGCTGATCGTCCCGGGCGACACGGTCGTCGTCGTGTCGAGCACGGCGGTGGACGGCCCGGTGCAGTTCGTCGCCCTGCTCCTCGCGGTCGTCGTGGGTGCGCTCGCGGGCGAGAGCATCGGATTCGCCCTCGGCCGCTACTTCGGGCACCGCATCCGCGACTCCTGGCTCGGTCGTCGCATCGGGATCGCGAACTGGCACCGGGCGGAACGGTACGTCGAGCGACGCGGCGGCCCCGCCGTCTTCATCTCGCGGTTCCTGCCGGTGCTGCACTCGCTCGTGCCGCTCACCGTCGGCATGAGCCCGATGAGCTACCGCCGCTTCATCGCCTGGACGACGCCGGCCTGCATCCTCTGGGCGAGCGCCTACGTCAGCTTCGGAACCTTCGCAGCCGGCGGCTACCGGGAGCTCTCGGACCAGCTGCACGGCGCCGGCTACTTCTTCGTCGGCGCCGTCGTCGGGTTCGGGCTGCTGGTGCTGGGCGCGAAGAAGCTCATCGAACGATCGCAGAAGCGGCACCTGAACGAGGAGGAGCGGGTCGAGTAGCGCTGCGCGCTGCTCGACCCGCTCCGTGTGCGATCCGGCTCCTAGAAGCCGTTGTCCTCGAGCCAGCCCGACGCGATGTCGGCCGACGACCGCTCGTCGTCGACGCTCTCGACGTTGAGGGCGACCAGGCCCTCGGCGGTGAGCTTGGCGCTCACCTCGTTCAGCACGTCGACGGCCTCGTCGGACAGGTCGCTGCTCACGAGCGGCACGACGTTGGAGGCCAGGAACAGGCCCTCTGGGTCGGACAGCGTCACGAGACCGGCCGACTCGATGCGGGGGTCGGCGCTGTAGACGTTGGCGATGTTGACCACGCCCTGCGTGAGGGAGTCGACGGTCGTGTCACCGGTCGCCTGGAACGAGACGGTCACCCCGTAGACGCTCTGCAGGCCGGCCGGGCCGTAGGGGCGCTCCTCGAGCTCGGCGTTGCCGCCGAGGATCAGCGGGTCGGTGACGTTCGCCAGGTCGGCGATCGACTCGAGGTCGTTCGCTTCGGCGAACTCCTCGGTCACGTTGTACGAGTCCTGGTCGGTGGCCGCGGACTGATCGAGCACCGTGAGGCCCTCGGGCAGCGCGTCGGCGAGGGCCGCGTAGACGTCATCGGAGGTCGTGACCGTGGTGTCGGGCACGTAGTACTGGAGGAGGTTGCCGGTGTACTCGGGGAACACCTGCACCTCGCCGGACTCGAGTGCCGGGAGGTAGGCGTCGCGCTGCCCGATCTGGAAGTTGCGCTCGACCGTCAAGCCTGCACCCTCGAGTGCCTGCGCGTAGATCTCGGCGATGATCTCGTTGGAGTAGTAGGCCTGCGATCCGACGACGATCGTGTCGGACGCGCCCTCATCCGATCCTCCGTCGGAGCCGGTGCCACCGCTCGACCCGCACCCTGCCAGGGTCAATGACACCCCGACCGCGACTGCCGCGACGGCAAGCCGGCCCTTGTTCCTTGCTGTGAACATGTTGTTCGTCCTTTTCATGAACTGGTGGGAACTTCCACCGCCGCGGCGCCCCGGACTGGGGTGCTGCGGAGCTTGCGGGCACGCCGCTGCGGGCGGGTCCCGTCGGGGATCACACGGTCGACGACCGCGGTCGCGGCGCCGAAGAGCGCGTCGAGCAGCAGGGCGAGCGCGATCACGACGATCGCGGCTCCGAGCACCTGCTCATCACGGCGCAGGGGGATGCCCTGCAGGATGTCGTAGCCGAGACCGCCGAGGTTGATGTAGGCCGCCAGCGTCACCGTCGCGACGACCTGCAGGGTGCCGGCTCGGAGTCCGCTCACCAGCAGATGCAGGCCGAGCGGTGCCTCGACCTTCCACAGGATCTGCCACTCGGTCATCCCGACGGCGCGCGCCGCGTCGATCGTGGTGCGGTCGACAGCCTGGATTCCGGCGTACGCCCCCGCGAGGATCGACGGGATCGCGAGGATCACGAACGCGGCGAACGCCGCGATCGGACGCTGAAGGACGCCGACCAGCGAGATCAGCAGCAGGATGAGACCGAACGACGGCAGGGCTCGCGCCGCGCCGGATATGGCGACCGCGACATCGCGGCCCCTGCCGGTGTGGCCGATGTAGTAGCCGATGGGGATGGCGATGGCGGAGGCGATGATCATCGAGATCACGGTGTAGAACATGTGCTCGCCGATGCGCAGCGCGATCTCGCCGTTCGCCCAGTGCTCGCCGATCCAGGCGAGGGTGTCTCCGAAGAGGTTCACGAGGCTCCTCCGTCGGCGAGTCCGACGCCGCCCAGGCCGCCATCAGCGCGCACTCCAGCCGCGGGGCCGACGACGATGCGCTGACGCTTGTCACCGCGGGACCACGGCATCAGCCACCGCCCGAGCAGCACGAGCAGCCGGTCGATCACCAGCGCGAGCACCATGGTGAGCACCAGTCCGGTCAGCACCTCGAGGGGGATCTGACGCTGCGATCCGTCGGTGAAGAGGATGCCGAGGCTCTTGACCCCGACGATGGCGCCGACCGTGACGAGGGCGATCGTGCTGACCGCGACGACGCGCAGACCCGCGAGCAGCACGGGCCCCGCGAGCGGGAACTCCACGGTCCAAAAGCGCTGCCACCCGGAGTAGCCGACCGCGGTCGCCGACTGGCGCACCCCCGCGTCCACCGAGCCGAACGCGTCGGCCGAGGAGCGTGCCATGATCGCCACCGCGTAGAGCGTGAGGGCGATGGTGACCGGGATCTCGCTGAGGAACGGGAATCCGAACAGCGGCGGCAGCGCCGTGATGAGCGCCAGCGACGGGATCGTGTAGATCAGGCTCGCGAGCGTCAGCAGGATGCCGCGGGTGACCTTGAACCGCCACGCCAGCCAGCCGAGCGGGATCGACAGCACGAATCCGATGACGATCGGCAGCGCGCTCAGCCGGAGATGGTTGAGGAGCAGAGGCGGGATCGTCTCGTAATTGTTGACGAGCCAGTTCACGGCGTGAGCACCCCGGCCGGGTTGCCGTCGCCGTCGATGAGCACGGTGCGCCCGTCGACGACCTTCTCACTGAGCGCGCGCTTGCCGCGGTCGGCGCCGACGAACGACGCGACGAAGTCGCTGGCCGGGTTGGCGAGGATCTGCTCGGGCGTGCCGGCCTGCACTATGTGACCCCCGGTGGCCAGGATCACGACCTGGTCGCCGAGCAGGAAGGCCTCGTCGATGTCGTGGGTGACGAAGACGATCGTCTTGCCGAGCTCGCGCTGCAGCCGCAGCACCTCGTTCTGCAGCTCGGATCGCACGATGGGGTCGACGGCGCCGAACGGCTCGTCCATGAGGAGGATGTTGGGGTCGGCGGCCAGCCCGCGGGCGACTCCGACGCGCTGCTGCTGGCCGCCGGACAGCTGGTTGGGGTAGCGCTGGGCGAAGGCGCGGTCGAGTCCCACCACATCCATGAGCTCGAGGGCGCGCTCGTGCGCTGCCGCCTTCGGCACGCCGGTGAGCCGGGGGACGGTGGCGATGTTGTCGACGACCTTGCGGTGCGGCAGCAGGCCCGAGTTCTGCATGACGTAGCCGATGCGGCGACGCAGCTGGACGGGCTCGACGGTCGCGACGTCCTCGTCGTCGATGACGATGGAGCCCGACGACGGATCGACCATGCGGTTGATCATGCGGAGCACCGTCGTCTTGCCCGAGCCCGACGACCCCACGAGCACCGTCACCTGCCGCGCAGGGATGACGAGGTCGAAGTCGTCGACCGCCAGCGTTCCATCCGGGAACCGCTTCGACACGGAACGGAATTCGATCATGGCGCGGCTCCTCGCGGTCAGCGGCTCCGACGGCGTGACGCCGCGGTGCTCTCAGCACGTCGCAGGGAGCGCGACGGTCCATCCACCAGGCTATTCGCGCCCACCGACAGCGTCGGTTTGTTACGCACCGTGATCAGCCGACACCCAGGGAGAGCGCGTCAGGCGTGTGGTCGCGGCGCGACGCGGATCAGCGCGCAGGAACCCCGAAATGGTCGCCCAGCAGCGCCATCGTCATCGTGGACCCGTGCTTCAGGAACGCCTCGTGCCCCTGCGGGTCGCGCGAGAAGGCGCGGGCGGCTATCGCATCCGACATCTCGAGGGTCGCCTCGAACGCGAGACGCGCGTCGTCGCTCGCGTCGAGGTCGAAGCGGGCCACGAGGGCCTGGAACATCTGGTCGGCGAGGATCGAGTTCGCAGGCGAGCCGACCGCGGGGCGGAGGTCGAGCACGTCGCCGAGGCGGAGCGAGGCGAAGCCGGGCTCGGTGCGGTAGGCCTCGACGAAGATGGCCATCGCGGCGCTCAGCGCAGCGGACCAGTCGGCGTGGCGGGGATCGGTCAGCTCGTCGAGCACGCGTCCGGTGTAGCGCTCGGCGTTGCGGGCGGCGAGGCTCTGCAGCACGGCGATGCGGTCGGGGAAGTATCGGTAGACGGTGCCGATGGAGGCGCCCGCGCGGTCGGCCACCATGGCCGTCGTCAGGCGCTCGTAGCCGATCTCGGAGATGACCTCTGCAGCGGCATCGAGCAGCGCCGCGAGTCGCGCTGTCGAGCGTGCCTGCACCGGCTCATTGCGGATGACCGCGATATTGTCGTTGCGAGCGGGTGAGAGGTGGGCCTCTGGCATTTTGATCTCCTCTGCCTGATCGCACCACTGTAGCGCTCGAAGCTATGGAAACGATCAAAACTCCGCACGTGTCACACTGGAAACCAAATGTCCGCCTCCTCCCCCTCCCCCCACCTCGCGGCGCGCCTCGAGGACCGTCTGCACGGCCTTCGCGAGGGGTTCGGTCGCGGCCGCGGTCTCGTGCCCACGATCCTGCCGTTCACCGGCTACGGCGGACCCCGCTGGGTGCGCGTCCTCGGGCGCGTGGTTCTGCGTCCCGAGCGCGACCGGAAGGTGCCGCTGGCCGGCATCCGCGGGTGGCGCAGCTTCACGTCGATCCCGGTGCGCGACGTGCAGGTCGAGGTGCGCGTCGGCGAGAGCGTGCGCACCATCACGACCGACCGCGGCGGCGTGCTCGACATCGAGATCGACCTCGACGCGGTGATCGCGCCCGGTTGGCAGATGATCACCCTCAGCATCCCCGACGGCCACACCGTCGAGACGTCCGTCTTCATCGTCGACGGCGACCTCGACTTCGGGATCGTCTCCGACGTCGACGACACCGTCATGGTGACTGCGCTCCCCCGCCCGCTGCTCGCGGCCTGGAACACCTTCGTGCTCGACGAGCACGCGCGCACCCCCGTCGCGGGCATGTCGGTGCTCTACGAGCGGCTGGCCCGCGCGCATCCGGGCACCCCCGTCATCTACCTCTCGACGGGCGCCTGGAACGTCGTCCCCACCCTCAGCCGCTTCCTGAGCCGCAACCTCTACCCGCGCGGACCGCTGCTGCTCACCGACTGGGGGCCCACCGTCGAGCGCTGGTTCCGCAGCGGACCCCAGCACAAGCGCGAGAACCTCAAGCGGCTCGCCGCCGAGTTCCCGCACGTGCGCTGGCTGCTGATCGGCGACGACGGGCAGCACGACCCGATGCTCTACGGCGAGTTCGCGGCCGAGCACCCGCAGAACGTCGCGGCGGTCGCGATCCGCAAGCTGACACCCGGGCAGGCGGTGCTGGCCGGCGGCCGCAGCGACGCCAACGAGCTGCGCGGCGACATCACCTGGGTCTCGGCGGTCGACGGGGCGGGACTCAGCGCGCAGCTGAGCGAGATCGGCCTGCTGCCGGAGTCCGGCGCCTGATGCCGACGGCCGAGCAGCGGAGGCTGCTGGCCGCGCTGCGTCTGACCGCTCTCGGGGTCGCGGATCCCGCCTCGCCCGACCCGGCATCCACCGTGCGGTCCCTGCTCGCGATGCAGGCACAGGACTACCCCGGCACGATGTGGGCGATCGGCGTACGCACCTCGGGGAGCACGTTCGCGAGCGTCGAGGCCGCGCACGAGAGCGGGGGCTTCGTGCGGTCCTGGCCGATGCGCGGCACCCTGCACGTCACCAGCCCCGACGACCTGGGCTGGATGCTGGCGCTCACCGGCGAGCGCCAGGTGCGCACCGCAGCCGGTCGCCATCGGCAGCTCGAGCTCACCGACTCGGACTTCGCGCGAGCAGAGGAGGTCGCCCGCGGCCGGCTCTCGGGCGGAGCGCACGTCGAGCGTGCCGCGCTCCTCGCGGCCCTCGACGACGCCGGGGTGTCGACGGCCGGCCAGCGCGGAGCACACCTGCTCGGCAACCTCGCGCACACCGGCGTCGTGGTGCTGAGCGGGCAGCGGACCTACGCGCTGCTCGACGAGTGGGCGCGCACCCCGCGGGTGCTCGCCCGCGACGCGGCGCTGGCCGAGCTCGCGCTGCGCTACTTCTCCGGCCACGGTCCGGCCACGGTGCGGGATCTGGCCTGGTGGTCGGGGCTGACCCTCACCGACACGCGGGCCGGGCTCGCCGCCGTGCGCGATCAGCTCGACGCGCTCGTCGTCGACGACGTCGAGTACCTGCACCGCCCCGGCCTCGAGCCGGCCTCGTCGGCCGTCCACCTGCTGCCGGGCTTCGACGAGTACCTGCTCGGCTACACCGATCGCAGCGCGATCCTCGCCCCGGAGCACGCCGACGCTGTCGTGCCGGGCGGCAACGGCATGTTCCTGTCGTTCATCGTCGTCGACGGGGAGATCGTCGGCACGTGGAAGCGCGAGAGGTCGGCGCGCCGGGTCGCCGTGACGCTGCAGCCGTTCGACTCCCTGAGCGCCGGGACGCTGCGCGCGGTGCGGCGTGCCCTCTCCGCGTACGGGGACTTCGTCGGCCTTCCGGCCGAGCTCCTCGATTAGGAGGCGGGCGGCACCTGGTCGAGCCAGGTGAGGCTCGCGAACTCCTCGATCGTGAGGCCGAACGCGGCGGGATCGGCGGCGACGAAGGCGCGCACGCCGCTCGAGTCCATCCCCTCGCGGGCGATGATGTCGACGCCCGCCGGCGACGCGAGCGACTTCTCGAAGCGCAGCGTCACGAGATCCTCGTCGGCGCGGATCACGGCCCAGTTGCTGGTGACCAGCGAGAGCGGACCCGCGCCTCGCCAGGTGAAGTGGTGGCCCCGCCAGCGGTCCTTGCCGCGGATCGTCTTGACCTTGCCCGCGGCGTCGGTGTAGCTGACGACGTCGGAGAGCACCAGCGGATCGTCGCGGAGCACCCCGTACTCGAAGGTCGGCTGGCGGCGCTCGCCGGTCAGCCACATGGGGAAGTTGGTCGCGGTGATCGTCCACCGGCCGGGCAGGATGCCGCGCAGCAGGTCGGCGTCTTCGATGAGATGCATGTCGCCTTCAGGGTATCCGGCGCGCGTGGATCCGTCGCTCAGCCGAGCAGGAACCTCACGAACCCGGGACCTCGCCAGGCACTCGCGGCGAGCACGGTGTCGACGAATGCCGCGTACTCCGGGAAGATCGCGTGACGCTGCTGCGGCGTCACGCCCGCGCCGCCGAGCGGCACCCGGACCGCCCGCGAGCCGTCCGCGGGGACGAGCACGAGCATCCGCGGCCCCACCGTGTAGCTCGAGGGCGTGACGTCGATCCGCGTGAGCGAGCCGAGCGGCACATCGCGCTCGCCCGTGCGCTCGCTGATGCGGATGCTCGACGGCGAGACCTGGACGACGCTCGGGAGCGGCGTCAGCGTCGCCCGCTGCCGCACCACGACGGCCGACGCCAGCAGGAGGAAGGCGACGACGGCCACGGCGAGCGCGAGCAGGCCGGGGAAGGTCTCGTCGTCGGCCGCGATCAGGTCGAGCACGACGATCGTGATGACGAAGAGCACGAGCAGCGAGCCGAGCCCGGCCAGCAGGCTGCGCCTCACGACGCGGGTGAGCGGCCTCCTGTCGAGCGCGAAGGTGCCGGACGTCGGCACGACCGCCGGAGCGGCGACCTCCGCAGCCGCGGTCGGGGCCGCGGCTGGGCCGGGCAGGCGCACCGGGGCGAGCAGGGCCACGAGCTCGGTGAACTGCTCCTCGCTGAAGCGCCAGAGCGGGTAGTCGTCGACGGAGCCGGCCGAGGTGACGACGAGGTGGCGGGCGGTGGCGGCGGTCGCCCCGTCACCGGTACGGACGGCGCGCGAGCCGAACTGCGACGTCGGGCGATCCCACCGGCGGATCACGCGGCCGAGCCGCTCGACGCGCACCTCCCCGGCCTCGACGACGACGCGGGTCGTGATCCGGGCCGCGATGAGGGCGAGCCCGGCGATCACGACGGCGACGATGACGATGGTCACCACGACGTCCTGCACGCTGCGGCGGAGGCCGCCGTGCGCCAGCAGGATGACGGCGCAGCCGGCACCGAACGCCGCGGCGGCGGTGCCGAGGGCGATGAGCGCGGCTCCGACGGCGGTGCTGCCTGCGGTCGCACGGAAGACGCGCGGAGCGGTGGTGCTGATCGACACGCCCCGATCCTACGGTCGACGCGACGCCCGTACTGTGAACCCATGGCCTCCCGACTGCGCGCGCTCGCGCTGTCGACGCATCCCGGACCGGGGGCCGCCGTCACCCTCATCACGGTGCTGCTCGGCGTGGCGAGCGGGCTCGATGCCGGACGCGTCGCCCTGCTCGGGGCCGTGATGCTGCTCGGGCAGTGCTCGGTCGGGCTCTCGAACGACGCCATCGACGCCGCGCGGGACCGCGCGGTGGGCCGCCGCGACAAGCCGGTGGCGCGGGGAGACCTCTCGGCCCGGCTGGCACTGGAGGTGGCCGTGGGAGCGGCCGCCGCATCCGTCGTCCTGTCCCTGCCGCTCGGCTTGCCGGCGGCGCTCGCGCACCTGGTGTTCCTGGTCTCGGCCTGGTCGTACAACGTCGGGCTCAAGCGCACGCCGCTGTCGGCGCTCCCCTACCTCGTCAGCTTCGGCACCCTGCCCGCCATCGTGACCCTGGCCCGGCCCGAGCCGGTCGGCGCCGCCCTGCCGGTGATCGCCGCGGGGGCCCTGCTCGGACTCGGCGCCCATTTCGCGAACGTGCTGCCGGACCTCGCCGACGACGCCGCGACAGGCGTGCGCGGCCTCCCTCACCGCCTCGGCAGCACCCCGTCGATCGTGGTGACCTGGGCGGCGCTGCTGGGGGCCGCGATCGCGCTCGCGATCGGGCTCGGCCCCCCGCTCGGAATCGCGGGACTCGTCGCGTCGGCGGCCATCGCCACCGTCGGCACGGTGATCGGGGTGCGCAGGGGGGCGGTCCGGGGACTGTTCCGGCTGGTCATCGCCGCCTCGGTGATCGATGTGGTGCTGCTCGTGCTCTCCGGAAGCCGGATGACGGGCTGACTCGCGACGTCGCTCCCGCGACCCGAGCGATCGGCCCGCACCGCCGCGATGCCCCCGAGGATGAGCGCGCCGCCCAGCAGCTGGACGGGCGTGAGCTGCTCGCCGAGCAGGAGCCAGGCGAACAGCGAGGCGAAGACCACCTCGAGCAGGCCCACGAACGACGCCAGCCGCGACCCGAGCCGACCCGCGGCGGTGATGCCCGCGGCGTAGGCGAAGGCGGTGCTGACCACCGCGACGAGGAGCAGCGGAACCCACCACGGGGCGGTTCCGCCGAACAGCGGCAGGGCGCCGAAGGACGCGCTCATGGGCAGCAGTCCGGTGCCCCCGATCGCCGCCAGCGCCAGCCCGCCGACCAGCAGTCCCGCCGCCGACAGCGCGACGGGCGGCAGGTCGTCGCTCGGGCGGGCGGCGATCACGAAGTAGACGGCGCAGCCGATGGCCGCGGTGAACGCGAACGCGAGTCCGACGGGATCGACGGCGCGGAGCGCTCCGGGGCCGATGACGAGCACCAGGCCGGCCACCGCGAGGAGGGATCCGACGAGGACGACCGGATGCGGCATCCGCCGAGTGCGCGCCCAGGCGAATCCCACCAGCAGGAGAGGGGCGAGGAACTCGATGAGCAGCGCCGTCGACACCGGGACCGTCTGCAGGGCGGCGAAGTAGGCCAGCTGCGTCGCCGAGACGCCGACGAGGCCCATGCCGAGCACGCGCCATCGGCCGCGCCAGAGCGCCGCCCAGCGGCCGCGGAGAGCGATGATCGCGACGGGCGCGAGCACGACGGCTGCGGTCAGCGCCCTCGCGGTGACCGCGGCGGCGGGTGACCAGCCGGCCTCGAGGAGCGGCTTGATGAGTGCGCCGGAGGTGCCGAACGCGAGTGAGCCGAGCACGGCGATCGCGAGTCCGCTCGCGGTGGATCCCTGTTTCATGGCTTCCGCCCTCTCGTCGTCGTCATGACCTAAAGTAGGTGTCACCACTGACAGTAGGACCGGCGTTCGTGAGGAGTCAAATTGCATTTTGCCCCTGACGCGGCCGAGTCGCTCGAGTTCGCCGCCGCGCTCGCGAACACCGACGCGGGCGCCTCCCGCTCGGGTACCGACGAGCTGGCCACCGTGGAGCAGCTGAGCGCGCTCATCGGCCGCTATCCGTTCTCCGGCCGACTCGATCGCGACCAGGCCGAGCTCGACGGAGTGCGCGTCACCCGCGACCTGGTGCGGCGCATCTGGGCCCTCGAGCGCGATCCCGCCGTCGACGAGGTCAACGGAATCCTGCGGGAGGCGCGCGCGATCCCCCACCTCGAGCGGCACGACGGCTACGACTGGCACCTGCACGCCACCGCCGACGACGCCCCACTCGGCGAGCGCATGCGAGTCGAGGCGGCGCTCGCCTTCATGGACGTCATCCGCATGGACGAGATGTCGCGACTGCGCCGCTGCGAGGCCGACGACTGCACGGGGCTGGTGCTCGATCTGTCGCGCAACGGCTCGAAGCGCTTCTGCACCGTGCGGTGCGGCAACCGCATGAACATGATCGCGTTCCGCGAGCGGCAGGCGCTCGAGGCGGATCGGCCCTAGCGCGCCTCTGCCGCGTCGCGATCCGCGGGCGTCGGGTTGCGGATGCCGATGAACGACACGACGCCGCCGAGCGCCATCAGCACCGCGGTGACGATCGTCGCCCGGTGGAATCCGTCGAGGTCGATCTCGCCCCCGACGATGAACGCGATCATCGCGATGACGATCAGCCCGGCCACGCGCGAGACGGCGTTGTTGACGGCGGACGCGATTCCGGACCTCTCGGTCTCGATCGCCCCGAGGATCGCCGAGGTGAGCGGCGACACGGTCAGCGTGATGCCGACGCCGAAGACGAGGATGCCGGGCAGCACCTGGGTCCAGTAGTCGAAGTCCTCGCCGACGAACAGCAGGAGCAGCACCCCGACCGCGATGACCAGCGGGCCGACGGTCATGAAGAGCCGCGGACCGTAGCGGCCGGCGAGCGTGCCGACGCGCGAGCTGAAGAGCACCATGATGATCGTGATCGGCAGCGAGGCGAGGCCCGCGAGCGTGGCCGGCAGTCCGGCGCCCTGCTGCAGGTACACCCCGAGCACGAAGCCGTTCAGCGAGAGGGCTCCGTAGACGAGCGCCGTGGCGATGTTGCCCGCCGAGAAGTTGCGCGAGCGGAACAGGCCGAGCGGCATGATCGGGTCGGAGGCGAAGCGCTGCCGCACGATGAATCCGGCGAACGCGAGCAGTCCGAGGATGAGCGGCAGCAGGATCGCCGGGCTCCCCCAGCCGAGGTTCGGGCCCTCGATGAGCGCGAAGACCGGTCCGCCGAGGCCGAGCGTGCAGAGCACCGCCCCGAGGTAGTCGATCGACGTGCCGGCCCTGTGCTCGTCCTTCTGGCCGAGCATGACGAGCAGCCCCAGCACGACCGCGATCGGCAGCACGTTGATGAGGAACGCGAACCGCCACGACGCCAGGTCGACGAAGAGGCCGCCCACGAGCGGTCCGGCGATCATCGCGGCGCTCGTCATGCCCGTCCAGATGCCGATCGCCTTCCCCTGCGCGGCACCGCGGAAGGTCGAGGTGATGAGCGCGAGCGAGCTCGGCACGAGCAGCGCGCCCGCGATGCCCTGCACGGCACGCGCGACGATCAGCATCTCGGGGCTCACCGAGGCGGCGATCGCGACCGAGGCGATGCCGAATCCGATGAGTCCGATGCGGATCACGCGGATGCGACCGTAGACGTCGCTGATCGAGCCGGCCACGAGGATCAGCGAGCCGAGCGTGATCAGGTAGGCGTCGACGACCCACTGCTGGGTCGCGATGCCGCCTCCGAGCTCGCGCATGATGGCGGGCAGGGCGACGTTGACGACGGTGCTGTCGAGGAAGGACACGAACGAGGCGAGCACCGCGATCGTGAGCACGAGCTTCTGCTGTCTGGTCATCGAGATCCCACGCTAGACCCGGCGGCGGACTCGCGCTCGACGGCCTCGACGGCGGCGCGGATGCCGTCGGGGTGACGCAGCAGCCCGAAGTGCCCGACCAGGTCGAGCTCGACGTTGTGCGCGCCGTCGAGGCGGGACCCGCCGGGGATGTGCGGGTCGACGCGCGGGTAGATGGACGTGATGCGCTCGTTCACCGCGACCTCCTCGACGAGCGCCCGGATGACGGGGTCGCTGGGCAGGAACGCGCGCAGGGCGCGGCTCGGCATGTACCGCGACATGCTCGACCCCGCGAACGGCGTCGCGAGGGCGACCAGCCGGTCGACGCGCGCGGCACCTCGGCCGCCCATCGCCAGCTTGCCGATGAGCCCGCCCTTGCTGTGGGCCACGAGGGCGACGTCGTCGAGCTCGCGCTGCTCAAGGAAGCGCGCGACCAGTCGGGCCGCGTCGGGGATCGGTCCGGCGTTGGCGCCCAGGCCGGGGACCACGTGCACCGGATGCCCGCGATCGCTGAGCGCATCCGCGATCGGGATCATCGCGTGCCAGGTCTCGTAGACGCCGGGCAGGACGACGACCGGCCGTCGGGTGCCCGAGGCGTAGCGCGCGGGCACCCTCGGCTGCGTGATCAGCAGTCCGCGCAGCCGCAGCGCGTTCCGGTAGTCGAGGGCTGCCCGGCGCGCGATCTCGCTGCGCCTCATGCGTCCTCCTTCCTGTCGTCCGCGTCCGCGAACTCCAGGATGCAGCGCGCGATCATCTCCGGCTCCGTGTGCATGATCACATGCGGACCGCGCACCTCGCGGAACTCGGAGCGCGTTCCCCGCGCTGCCAGCTCGCGAGCCCACGCCGAGTCGACCAGCGGATCGCGGTCCCCGGTGATCACGAGGATGCGCGCACGCAGGAGGCCGATGCGGTCCTCGATCCGGTCGGCGAGCATGGACGGGACATGGCGCAGCAGGTAGGGCGGGCCGGATCGGATGATGTAGTCGACGAAGGCGATGCCGAACACGACCGGAGGCTCGCGCAGGGCGTCGCGCAGGAGATTGCCGAAGGCGCGCCAGAAGGTCCGGATGCCCGGATGCAGGGTGGGCGACATGAGCACCGCGCGGTCGGTCAGGCCGGGGTGGTCGAGCAGGG
Source organism: uncultured Microbacteriaceae bacterium (assembly GCA_964246985.1). GTDB lineage: Bacteria > Actinomycetota > Actinomycetes > Actinomycetales > Microbacteriaceae > CAXTSE01. The sequence goes on along the minus strand of CAXTSE010000016.1, from coordinate 37,918 downwards.
TGAGCGAGACGACCTGCGCTCCCCAGGAGTGCCCGACGACGACCGGATCGATGAGTCCGGAGCGCTCGAGGAACGACGCGAGGACGGCCGCATGATCCGCGATCCCCATGCGACCGCGCGGACGCGGGGCGGCGCCGAAGCCGGGCAGGTCGAGGACGTGCACCGGCCCTCGCCGCGCGAGCTGAGCCGCCAGCGGCTCGAAGTAGCGCGACGAGACGCCGACCCCGTGCACGAGCACGAACGCGGGGTCGTCATCGTGGTGCTCGGGTTGCGCGCCCTGCGGGAAGTGCTTCACGACGACCGTCAGCCCGAGGTGCACCTCCCGAGTCGTGGTGTACGGGGCCGGGGTCACGACCTCAGCCTGACAGGCGGGCCGGCCGTCAGTCGGCCAGCAGCTCCCGCACGCGCGGGATGACCGTGGTGCCGTAGAGCTCGAGGGCGTGCATGAGGTGCTCGTGCGGCAGCGTGCCCGCCGAGTACTTCAGGTCGAAGCGCTGGATGCCGAGGTCGCGCACGGTCTTCGCGATCTTCTGAGCGACGGTCTCGGGCGAGCCGAGGTGCAGCGCGCCGTCGGTGATCTCGTGCTGGTAGCGCTCGCGATCCGTGGGCGGCCACCCGCGCTCGGCACCGATGCGGTCCATCATGACCTGGTGGTGCGGCCAGTACAGATCGGCCGCCTCCTCGTCGGTGTCCGCGATGAAGCCGGGCGAGTGCACGGCCACGGGCTGGGTCGGCTGCTCCATCTGGTCGAGAGCGCGGTGGTACAGGTCGACGTAGGGCTTGAACCGCTCCGGCTGTCCGCCGATGATCGCGAGCACGAGGGGCAGGCCGTAGTGCGCAGCGCGCACGACCGACTCGGGGCTGCCGCCGACGCCGACCCAGGTGCGGATACCGGCGACCGTCTTCGGGTACACCTGCTGATCGACGAGCGGCGGTCGGATGGACCCCTGCCACGTGACGGGGTCCTCGGAGAGGAGATGCGACAGCAGGTCGATCTTCTCCTCGAAGAGCTTCTCGTAGTCGCGGAGGTCGAAGCCGAAGAGCGGGAACGACTCGGTGAACGATCCACGGCCGATGATGATCTCGGCCCGCCCGTTCGACACCGCGTCGAGGGTGGCGAACTTCTCGAACACCCGGACCGGGTCGTCCGAGCTGAGCACGGTCACAGCGGTGCCGAGGCGGATGCGCTCGGTGCGGCTGGCAATTGCGGCCAGCACGACCTCGGGAGCCGAGACCGCGAAGTCGTCACGGTGGTGCTCGCCCAGTCCGAAGAAGTCGATGCCGACGGTGTCGGCCAGCACCGCCTGGTCGACGACGTTGCGGATGACCTGGTCGTACGGCAGCCGATTCCCGGCCGCGTCGACGGTGACATCGCCGAACGTGTCGATTCCGAACTCGATCTCCTGGGACACGGGGTCTCCTTCTCTCCATGCAGACGTCATTTCCATGCAGACGTATCATCTTCTGCAACGGTGTCGACGTGGCCGGCATTCCCTCGAATGGGTGATCGCGCCCGAGGACGGCCGTTTCTAGACTGTAGCCGGAGGGGGGCGCATGGAATTCGAGACCGCATTCGACGCGACAGCCGTGCTCGCGCTCGTCCGACGGGTGCGCGGGGTCACCGGCGAGCTCGTCGACGCCGATCCCGACCTCGCGGGGATGCCCGACGTCCTCCACGGCCCGCTCCGATCCGTCGCCTCCGAGCTCCCGGTCGAGCGCCATCCCGACGCCGTGCGCACGATGGCGAGCTACTGCGGTGAACTCGAGGGCATCGCCGAGGCCCTGGTCGCCCTCGACGAGCGTCGACTCGAGCTCGACGGGCAGGTCACGTGCTGGGCGCAGCGCATCGCTCAGCTCGAGGCGCAGCGGCGCGGGGCGGCCGGCGGCACGGCGGCCGATCATCGGGTCTCCCGCGAGATCTCGCTGCTCCTCGGTCGCGTCTCGGGCGCCCAGTCGATGACCCGCCACTATGCGCACGAGCGGGCGAGCCTCGCCGCCCGCTACGAGATCGCTCACCGCCGGTGCGGCGCCGCGCTCTCGGCCCTGCTCGCCTGAGACGACCCGCCGATCATTCGGCGTCGGACATCCGTCGACGCAGCTCCAGCTCGTCCACGACGATCGCCGCCAGATCCTCGAGGATCTCGCCCTCGTCGGCGGTCAGCACCCGCGGACGGAGATCGAACACCGTCAGATCTCCGAGGCGCCGGCCGTCCTCCGCGACGAGGGGCACCTCGGCGGTGAACCGCACCCCGGCGGCACCGGCAGCGGTCGCATCCAGGAGAGATCGCGGATCGACCCCCAGCTGGACGTCGCGTCGGGTCGTCGACCACACGCGGTCGTCGTCCACGAGGGTGACGATCGCGATCGGGACGGGCAGGGTGCGGGCGGCCAGCGCGGTGATGCGCTCGAAGGCGGCGTCGAGGGCGGCGTCGAGTGCGGGGCCCTCGGCCTCCACCTTGTGACGCGCGCTCGCGGAGATCACGGCCTGGCGGAACACCACCGTGAGCTCGTCGATCGGCGGGCGCGCGGCCGGATCCCGCTCCAGCATCGAGCGGAGCACGGGCGTCCAGCCGTCGGGCAGGTCGTCGGGCACCGGCGGCTCCTCGATGAGCCGCGCCAGCGCCGACTCGACCGCCTCGCCGGGGAACGCGAGCTCCCCCGTGAAGCACTGCAGCAGAACCAGCCCGAGGGAGTAGACGTCGGTGGCGGTCGTGACCGGCTGGCGGCGCGCCTGCTCGGGGCTGAGGTACGCGGCGGTGCCGGTCGTGGCCTGATCGGTCGTCAGCCGCGCGCTCGAGCCGTCGAGGGCGATGCCGAAGTCCGTGAGCCGCGCGCGAGTGCGGAAGACGGACGTGCCGTACTCGACGAGCATGACGTTCGACGGCTTGATGTCGCGGTGCACGACCCCGTTGGCGTGCACGTACTCGAGCGCCTCGGCGAGGTCGTAGGCGATCTCCCCGATCTCGCGCGCGTTCAGACGGCGCTGCGCGAGCGCATCCTCGAGATTGCCGCCCTCGACCATCTCCATGACGAGGAACGGATGCCGCTCGGTCGGATCGCTGTCGTCGATCCCCGCGTCGAGCAGGGTCACGATGCCGTGGTGGTTGAGGCCGGCCAGGACCCGAGCCTCCTCCGAGTGCCGTGTGAGATCGGCCGCCTTCCCGGCGCGGAACACCTTGATCGCGACCTCACGCCCGAGGGACTCGTCGACAGCGCGGTACACGGTCGCCATGCCACCGTGTCCGACGATGCTCGACGGGCGGTACCGGCCGAGAAGGGCGGGGACTGCCGGGTCAGGGCGCGCTGTAGTCAGTGGGTGCCTCCGAGGATCACGATATGGGATCCGGGGCCGAGAGGTGAGGCCTTGACAGCAACGCAGAACGGCCGCCCGGAGGCGGCCGTCCTGATGCTTCTCGATGGTGGATCCAAGGGGATTCGAACCCCTGACCCCCTGCATGCCATGCAGGTGCGCTACCGGGCTGCGCCATGGACCCGTGGCCCCGAAAGGCAACTGGATCAGGTTACTACATCCGCCGCGGGGTCTCGACAAACCGCACGGCCACCGCACGCGATGATGGACGCATGGCAGCCGAGCCCATCACCATGGCCATCACCCGGATCGTCGACCCCGAGCGCGCCCGCGAGGTGGCCGCCTGGGCGCGCGCCGGCCAGGAGCTCATGAGCGCATCCCCCGGCTACCTCGGCTCGGGGTGGGTGCGGCCCGATCCGACCAGCCCGGAATGGCACATGCTCTTCCGGTTCGCGGATGCGGCGACGCTGGCCGCGTGGGAGTCCTCGCCCGAGCGGTCGTGGTGGGTGGCATCCGCCCAGGGTCTCGTCTCGAACTCCCGCATCGAGCAGCGGACGGGCATCGAGGGCTGGTTCGACGAGCCGACGTCGGTCGAGGTGCTGCGCTCCCCCGAGGCGGCGCCGCCCCGCTGGAAGCAGATGGTGTCGATCTTCCTGGTGTTCTATCCGCTCAGCCTCGGCGCGAATGCGCTGCTGAGCGTCCTGATCCCGGACTGGCCTCTGGCGCTGCGGGTGCTCACGGCCGTCGTCGTCGTGACGCCGATCATGACCTACCTGGCGCTGCCGCTCGTCACGCGCGCTCTGCGGCCGTGGCTGATGGCAGGTCGAGGGCGATGACCGGGCAGTCCTTCCACAGGCGCTCGAGCGAGTAGTACATGCGGTCCTCCTCGTGGAAGACGTGCACCACGAGGTCGCCGAAGTCGAGCAGGATCCAGCGGCCCTCGGCTCGACCCTCGCGGCGCAGGGTCTTCACGCCGGAGGCGTTGAGCTGATCCTCGACCTCGCCGGCGATCGACTGCACGTTGCGCTCGTTGCGGCCTGTGGCCAGCAGGAACACGTCGGTCAGGGGCAGGGGCCCCGAGACATCGAGGGCGACGAGATCGTCGGCCTGCTTGGAGTCGGCGGCGAGAGCGGCGGTGCGCAGGAGTGCGCGCGAGTGATCGGAGGCGGTCACGGAGTCCTTCGAGTGGGTGCGGAGAAGAGGGCGAGCGTCACGGTGGCGGGTCAGAGCTGACCCGAGGCGAGGCCGACGACGAGGAGGGTGATCACGACGGCCGCCATGGCGCTCGCGGCGACGATGAGGACGGTCAGGGCGCGGTTGCCCTTCGGCTTGGTCGTGCTGATGACGTTGCGCGACGACGTGTGCGTGCTGACGGCGCGGATCGCGCGGACCGGCTGCGAGTCGGTGGACGCGACCTGGTGGTCGCCCGGGTCGAGCATGTGGTCGAGGTCGGACTGATCGAGCTGCGCCGGGTGCGCCCCGGTGACCGAGAAGCTCTCCGGCAGCGAGATCGAGCCGGTGACGAGCACCTCGCCCGTGTTCGGCCCGAACTGGTCGGGGATGCTCGGCAGCACGAGAGCACTGGTCGTGAGCGGCGCGCTGCCGATGCCGACCCCGCCCGCCAACATCGCGTTGCCCTGCTGGGTCTCGTCCTCGAGCTCGGCCTGCGTCGACCAGTGGCCGACCGACGGCGCGGCGGGATCGACCTCGACATCGACGACGGTGGTCGTGGACTCGGCGGGGACCGCGGCGGCGGGGACCACGATCTCCGCCGCCGGGGCGGGCGCGACCTCGGCCTCCGGCTCGGACGGGACGGGGAGCTCGGCGATCGGCTCGGCGACGGACGACTCGACGGACGGCGCGTCGGTCGCCGGCGCGTCCGGCACCGCGTACACGGTCTCGGCGATCGGCGGCTGCTCGTAGACGGGCTGCTCGTGGACCGGCTGCTCGTAGACGGGCTGCTCGGCGACGGGCGGCTCGGGCTGGACGTAGGCCGGCGGCTCGGGCTGGGCGTAGACGGAGTGCTCGAACGCCGGGGCCTCGGCAGCCGGCTGGGCAACGAATCGCTCGGGCTCGGGCGCGGGCTCGGGCGCGGCGGGAGGCGCAAAGAGCGCCTCGAAGGCCGAGAGCGGCGAGTCGGCGACGGGGGCTTCGGGCTCGTGCAGGACGTAGCCGTCGTGCTCCGGGTCGGGTATCTCGACCTGCTCGTCCTGCTGGTCGGACGAGACAGGCTGGTCGGACGTGACAGGCGGGTCGGACGGGTCAGGCTGCTCGAACTGCGCAGGCTGGCCGAAGGACTCAGGGTGCTCGGGCGCGACGTAGGCGGGCGCGACGGGCTGCGGAGCGGTATAGCCGTAGGCGGGCGGCTCGACGAGCGGGACCGGTTCGGCCGCCCAGGACTGCTCGGCGGCGGGCAGCTCGGAGACCTGCTCGACGGCGGGATCGACGACGGGCTCGGCCGTCGAGGGCTGCACGTAGAGCGCGGGGTCGGCGAACGCGGCATCCTCATCGAAGGGGGCAAGCGCATCCGCGTCGGACTGGACGGCCTCGGCCTCGGCCTCGACGACGTCGGGGTGCACCGCCTCGGCCGGGGCGGGAGCGGGTTCGACGGTCTCGTCAGGTGCGGTGTCGGCTGGTGCGGTCTCGGCTGGCGCGGTCTCGACGGCAGGCGCAGCCTCGGCGGCGGGCACCTCGTCGACCGACGCGAGCGGCGCCGGCGCGACCTCGTTGGTCGCGGGAGCGTAGGCGCGGCGGCCGCGCGGAGCGGCCCGCGGCTCGTCCACCCCGGCGGCCTCGCGGGCCTGGGCGAGGGCGTCAAATTCGGCGACAGCGGAGTCGAGGCGCGACGACGGCGCCGCCTGCGGGGCGAGCTCGCCCGCCGGGTCGACGACAGGGGTGGATGCGGTGCGCAGACGGTGGGCATCGCGCAGGGCGCGCAGCTCACGACGGGTCAGCGTGTGCTCGATCGGCCCGAGCACATCGTCGGAGATCGGGGAGAGGACGTCAGCGGGCACCTCGGATGCCGGCTCGGCTGTCGCGGGCGGCGCGCCGACAGGAGCACCGAGGCTCGCGGCGAGCGAGCCAGCAGGCGCCGCACTCGCGGCGGCGACCGGGGACACCGGTTCCTCGGGCTCTGCGGCGATCGGCTGAGCCGGAACGCGGCCCTGCGTCTGGTACTCGAGCGCTCCGTCGTCTCCGACGCCGCCGTACTGCGGCGCCCACGACGGCGCGCCGGTCGCGCGGCGACCCTCGGGACTGAAGTCGCGCGGACGGTAGCCGCCCTCGGACTGCGGAACGGCCGGTGTCTCCGACGCGTCGGCCTGCTCCGCCGCGGGAACCGCGCGCACGCGGAAGCTGGGGCCGTCGTATTCGGGCACCGGGGGGCGGCTCTGCGTCGCGTAGGTGAGGGGCTCGGCAGGGGCTTCGGGGGCGGAGGCGGCGTCGACCGACGTGGCATCAGGCTCGGCCTGATCGCGCTCGTTCTGCCGGACCGCGCGCCGCGAGAGCGGCTGGTCCTGGAATGTCGTCATGTCCTACTCCGGTAGAGATGGTGCTTGGAGATGTACTGCACTACACCGTCGGGAACCAAGTACCACACCGGGTAACCCCGGCCGACTCGCGCCCGGCAATCGGTCGAACTGATCGCCAGGGCAGGAACTTCAAGGGAGCTTACGCCCTGCTCTGGTAATCCGCGAATGCTCAGGGGGTGCCCGGGGCGCGATACGGCGACGAAATGCGCGAGGCTCCAGAGCTCCTCGACGTCCTTCCACTCGACGATCTGGGCCACCGCATCAGCCCCCGTGATGAAGAAGAGGTCGGCGTCCGGCCTCTGTTTCCGGAGGTCGCGCAGGGTGTCGATGGTGTACGTCGGGCCGGCGCGCTCGATGTCCACCCGGCTCACCGTGAACCCCGGATTGGAGGCCGTCGCGATGGCCGTCATGAGGTACCGGTGCTCCGGCTGGGAGACCGCCGACTTCATGTACGGCTCGCCCGTCGGCACGAAGACGACCTCGTCGAGGTCGAAGCTGCGCTGCACCTCGCTGGCCGCAGCCAGGTGCCCGTTGTGGATCGGGTCGAACGTGCCGCCCATCACCCCGATGCGCGGGCGGCGCGGAGCGTCGGGCTCGGTGAGGGTCATGCGGTGAGCGCGGGAGCCCTAGTGGTGGGTGCCCGAGTGGCCGCCGGTGTGGTCGCCCTGCGCGTTGGTCGCGCCGGGGTGCTTGACCGGCTGACGGTTCGAGACGTCGCGGTAGCTCCACGTGATGAAGCCCAGCAGCACGAACACGGCGACCGCGATGCCGGCGAAGACCAGCGGGGGCGCGATCAGCGGCGCGAGTTCTTCTTCGTGTTCGGCGACGAAGGCAGCAAGCGAGAACATGGATCCAGCCTAGCCCCGCACCTGCCCTGAGCCGCGCACGATCCACTTGGTGCTCGTCAGCTCGGGCAGGCCCATGGGGCCGCGGGCGTGCAGCTTCTGCGTCGAGATGCCCACCTCGGCACCGAAGCCGAACTCGCCGCCGTCGGTGAAGCGCGTCGACGCGTTGACCATCACGACCGCCGAGTCGACCTCGGCGAGGAAGCGCTCGGCGCGCTTCATGTCGTTGGTCACGATCGACTCGGTGTGGTGCGTCGAGAAGCGGCGGATGTGATCGAGGGCCCCGTCGAGGTCGTCGACGACCGCGATCGACAGGTCGAGACTCATGTGCTCGGTCGCGTAGTCGGCGTCGGTGGCGGGCAGCGCATCCGGGTCGACCGATCGGGTGCGCGCGTCGCCGTGCACCGTCACGCCCTCGGCGCGGAGTGCCGCGATCACCGGCGGAAGCAGCCGCTCGGCCGCGCGCGCATCCACGAGGAGGGTCTCGAGCGCGTTGCACACGCTCGGCCGCTGCACCTTCGAGTTGACGACGATGTCGACCGCGGACTGCACGTCGGCGCTCTCGTCGAGGAACACGTGCACGACGCCCGCTCCGGTCTCGATCACGGGCACCTTCGACTCGCGCACGACGGTGTCGATGAGGTCGGCGCTCCCGCGCGGGATGAGCACGTCGACGAGCCCGCGCGCCTGCATGAGCTGGGTGGCTCCGGCCCGCCCGAACTCGTCGATCGTCTGCACCGCATCGCCCGGCAGGCCGACGCTCTCGAGCGCCTCCTGCAGCAGCTCGACCAGCACCCGGTTGGTGTTCTCGGCCGCGCTCCCCCCGCGCAGGACGACGGCGTTGCCACTCTTGAGCGCGAGGGCCGCGATGTCGATCGTGACGTTGGGGCGCGCCTCGTAGATCGCGCCGACGACGCCGAAGGGCACCCGCACCTGGCTCAACTGCAGGCCGTTGGGGAGGGTGGAGCCGCGGACGACCCCTCCGACGGGATCGGGCAGGGCGATGATGTCGCGCACCGCCTGCGCGAGGCCGGCGAGCCGCGCCGCGTCGAGCCGGAGGCGGTCCTGCATGCCCGAGCTCAGGCCGTTCTCGCGGCCGTTGGCGAGGTCGAGCTCGTTGGCAGGCAGGATGCGGCCGGCCGCCCCCTCGACGGCGGCCGCGATGGCCTCGAGCCCGGCATCCTTGACCCCGGATGCCGTGGTCGCCAGCACGCGCGCCGCGTCTCGTGAGGCGCGCAGCTTGTCGTCGAGGGTGCGGGCGGTGGCGATCTCGGGCATGGCCAGAGTTTACGACGCGCGCGGGCGACAATAGGAGGGATGTCCCTGCGCACCCCCCGACCCTGGCTCATGCTCGGCGTCGCGGTCGCCGCGCAGGCGGCGACCTCGCTCGTCACCGCGACGCCCGCGTTCCTCATCCCCCTCCTGCACACCGAGCGGGGTCTCTCGCTCGCGGAGGCCGGGCTGATCGCCGCCGCCCCCAACGTGGGCGTCCTGCTGACCCTCGTGCTGTGGGGCGCGGCGACCGATCGCTGGGGCGAGCGCCGAATCCTCACCCTCGGACTGCTGGCGACGGCCGTCGCGATGGTCGGCGCGCTGCTCGCCCGCGACTACGTGTCGCTCGGTATCGCCTTCGTCGTCGTCGGGATGTGCGCCGCGTCGGCGAGCTCGGCGAGCGGTCGCGTGGTGATCGGCTGGTTCCCGGCGTCGCGGCGGGGGCTCGCGATGGGGATCCGCCAGATGTCGCAGCCGCTCGGCGTCGGCATCGGGGCGTTGACGGTGCCGGTGCTCGTCGCAGGAGGGTCGCTCGATCCCGCGCTCTGGCTCGGCGGAGCCTTCGTGCTGCTGATGGGGCTCATCTGCTTCGCACTCATCGTCGACCCGCACCGCGAGCCGCGCTCGGTCGACGCCGAGGGCCGACCCGCGAATCCGTACCGGGGCGATCGCACGCTCGCGCGCATCCACGGTGTGTCGGCGCTGCTGGTCGTGCCGCAGTACGTGCTGTCGACGTTCGGCCTGGTGTGGCTGATCGCCGACCAGCGCTGGGACCCTGTGGCGGCGGGGGTGCTCGTCGCGTCGGCGCAGTTCCTCGGCGCGTTCGGACGGATCGGCGTCGGGGCGCTCAGCGACCGGGTCGGCAGCCGCCTGCGGCCGCTGCGCTGGGTGGCGCTCGCCGGCGTGCCGCTGCTGCTGCTGACGGCGGGCGCGGGCGCGCTCCACGTCGCCCCGCTCGTCGCCGTGCTCTACATCGCGGCGAGCTGCGTGAGCGTCGCCGACAACGGCCTTGCCTTCACCGCGGTCGCGGAGATCGCCGGGCCGCACTGGTCGGGGCGTGCGCTCGGCACCCAGAACACCGGCCAGTTCGCGGCCGCCGCGGCGGTCGCTCCGCTCATGGGCGGGCTGATCGGGCTCGTGGGGTACTCGGTCGCGTTCGCGATCCTCGCGATCGTGCCGCTGGTGGCGGTGCCGGTGATCCCGCGGGACCGCACGATCACTCGCTGACGGGCGTCGGCCTCGCGTCGAACCAGGTGCCGGTGATCTCGCCGGCGAGAGCGGCGGCGACGTTGCCGGTCGAGGCGAGCAGCACCGGGGTCCCGGATGCGGCGGCCTGCTTGGCCGCGGCGATCTTGGTGCCCGCTCCCCCTGTGCCGACCCCGGCCGAGCCGATGTCGCCCAGCTCGACGCCCGACAGGTCGTCGTCGAAGGGAACGTGGTCGATCGGACGCGCGCCGGGCTCCTGCGGGGGGCGCGTGTAGAGCGCATCGACGTCGCTCAGCAGGACGAGCAGGTCGGCCTGCACCAGCTCGCTGACCAGCGCCGCGAGCCGGTCGTTGTCGCCGAAGCGGATCTCGTGGGTCGCGACCGTGTCGTTCTCGTTGACGATGGGAAGGATGCGGAGGCCGAGCAGCCGCTCCATGGCGCGCTGGGCGTTGCTGCGGTGGGTCGGGTTCTCGAGGTCGCCGGCCGTCAGCAGCACCTGCCCTGCGACGATCCTGTAGCGGTCGAGACTGTCCTGGTAGCGGTAGATGAGCACGTTCTGGCCGACAGCCGCCGCCGCCTGCTGCGTCGCGAGGTCGGTGGGGCGGGAGTCCAGCTCGAGATAGGGGATGCCGGTCGCGATGGCGCCGGAGGACACCAGGATGACCTCGGCGCCGCGCGCGTGGGTCGCGGCCAGCGCATCCACCAGAGGCGCGATCTGACCCGCGTTCGCGCCGCTGATCGACGACGAGCCGACCTTCACCACGATGCGACGGGCTCCGAGCACCGACTCGCGCACTCCGGTCACGCGTCGCCCTTCTCGCGGGCGTCCCCGTCGCCGGACTCGTCCGCGCCCGGCACCACCCGGATGCCGCGATCGTCGACCCAGATGCCGGCTGCGCGCTCTGCCTCGAGCTCGGCGCGGGCGGCGGTCTTGGCGTCCATGCGGGCGAAGTACTCCTCGCGCCGCTGGTTGCGGGTCGGGCGGTTGAGCTCGTCGAGGCGCGAGTCGGTGCCGCGCGGGCTCGTCATGAGCTCGGCCGCCGACGTGAGGGTGGGCTCCCAGTCGAAGACCTGGCCGCTTCCCTCGCCGATGACCACGGCGGATCCGGGGGTCGCCCCGGCCTTGAACAGCTCGTCCTCGACGCCCAGCTTCGCCAGCCGGTCTGCCAGGTAGCCGATCGCCTCGTCGTTGGTGAAGTCGGTCTGCTGCACCCAGCGCTCCGGCTTCGCCCCGATGACCCGGTAGAGCGGCTCGGTGCCGCCCTCGACGCGCACGTGGAAGTCGGTCTCGTTCACGGCGCGCGGGCGCAGCACGATGCGGGGCTTGTGCTCGGCCGCGAGCAGACGGGCGGCGCGATCCGCCTCGACCAGCTCGGCCAGCGCGAAGGACAGCTCGCGCAGCCCGGAACGGCTCACCGCCGAGACCTCGAAGACCCGGTACCCGCGCTCCTCGAGCGTCTCGCGGACGAACTGCGCCAGCTCCTGCGCGTCGGGCACGTCGACCTTGTTGAGCGCGACCAGCTGCGGGCGCTCGATGAGCGGCAGCTGCCCGTCGGGCACCGGATACGCGGCGAGCTCGCCGAGGATGACGTCGAGGTCGCTGACCGGGTCGCGGCCGGGATCGAGGGTGGCGCAGTCGAGCACGTGGAGCAGGGCGCTGCAGCGCTCGACGTGACGCAGGAACTCGAGGCCGAGCCCCTTGCCCTCGCTGGCGCCCTCGATGAGGCCGGGCACGTCGGCGATCGTGTAGCGCGACTCCCCCGACTCGACGACGCCGAGGTTGGGGTGCAGGGTCGTGAACGGGTAGTCGGCGATCTTCGGCTTCGCGGCGCTGAGGGCCGCCACCAGGCTCGACTTGCCGGCACTCGGGTAGCCGACGAGAGCGACATCCGCCACGGTCTTCAGCTCGAGGACGACGTCGCCCTCCCAGCCGTAGGTGCCGAGCAGGGCGAAGCCGGGCGCCTTCCGCTTCGTGTTGGCGAGCGCGGCGTTTCCGAGGCCGCCCTGGCCGCCGGGCGCGACGACGAAGCGCATGCCGGGCTCGTCGAGGTCGACCAGCTCGTCGCCGTCGGGGCTCGAGACGACGGTGCCGACCGGCACAGGGAGCGTGAGCTCCTCGCCTTGGTAGCCGGACCGGTGGTCGCCCATGCCGGGGCCGCCGTTGTTGCTCGAACGATGCGGCCCGCGCTTGTAGTCGAGCAGGGTGGTCACCTGCGGATCGGCGACGAGCACGATGTCTCCGCCGGAGCCGCCGTTGCCGCCGTCAGGACCGGCCAGCGGCTTGAACTTCTCGCGCTTGACCGACACGCAGCCGTTGCCGCCGTGCCCCGCGCGCAGGTGAAGCGTCACCTGGTCGACGAATGTCGCCATGAGTCGCACTCTCCCTGCAAATGGGGAAGGGGCGAGCCGACGGCCCGCCCCTTCCGAAAAACGCTAAGACGTTGATCGAGCCTGTCGAGATCTAGGCGACGATGTTGACGACGCGGCGACGGCCCTTGGCACCGAACTCGACCGCACCGGCGGCGAGGGCGAAGAGGGTGTCGTCCTTACCACGGCCGACGTTGACGCCGGGGTGGAAGTGGGTGCCGCGCTGGCGGACGATGATCTCGCCGGCCTTGACGACCTGGCCGCCGAAGCGCTTCACGCCGAGGTACTGGGCGTTGGAGTCGCGGCCGTTACGGGTGGACGATGCGCCCTTTTTGTGTGCCATTGCTGTCGCCTCGCTACTTGATGCCGGTGATCTTGACGCGGGTGAGCTCCGAGCGGTGGCCCTGACGCTTCTTGTACCCGGTCTTGTTCTTGAACTTCTGGATGACGATCTTCGGGCCGCGCAGGTCGGTGATGACCTCGGCGGTGACGGTGATCTTGGCGAGCGCCTGAGCGTCGTGCGTGATGGTGTCACCGTCCACGTGAAGCACGGGAGCGAGCTCGATGTTGCCGTTCTTGTCGGCCTTGATGCGGTCGAGGACGACGATGGTGCCGACCTCGACCTTTTCCTGCCGGCCACCGGCGCGCACAATTGCGTAAACCACGAGAATCCTTTTGTCTGAAAGATGTTGGCGCTAGACATGCGGGCAGAGCCACGCGCGCACCAAGGGTCAAGAATAGCGGCAAAACGGGCGGTGGGTCAAACCTCGTCGAGAGCCCCGCGCGCCGTGGCCTTCGGGGGATGCGACTGCAGCCATCCCCAGAGGAGCAGAGCGGCCAGCGGCACGGCGATCAGGGCATCGAAGAGCAGGTCGAACGCTCCCGGCGCCGCGAGACGAGCCGACTCTGCGACCGCGCGGAGTGGCGTGTACTGGGATGCCTCCGGTCCGGTGAGCCGCGGTGTCAGCGTGAGGAAGAACGCGAGGATGCCGCTGAGGATCGAGCCCACGACGGCGGCGAGCAGCGAGCGGGTCACGACGTGCGCCATCCGGAGCTCGGGTGCGATCGGCGCGATCTGCCAGAAGGCGAGGACGACGCCGACCGACAGCGGAATCGGCGGCAGGAGGATCGAGGGGAGGGTCGCGGGCAGGATGTACGACAGGTAGGCGGCGGGGTCCTGGCCGTATCCGCGATCCAGCAGCACGTAGACCAGGGTGCTGGCGAGCGACGGCAGCACGAACACGAGGTACACCCCGAGCCCCGCGAGCAGCGCCGAGCCCACCCCCGGACGCGTCAGTGCCGTCACGGCGACGTCGCCGAGATCACGACGCGGCATCGGCGACCTCCGTCGACTGGCGTCCGCGACGCATCCACTGGCGAAGCGCGTACGCGGCGATCAGGGCGAGCGGGTAGATCGCGAGCGCCTGCGGGACGATACCCAGGGCAGCCGCCGCCAGCTCCCCCGCCGCCGACGGAGGTCCGCCGACGAGGTCCTCGAGCCCTGTCGTGAGCAGTGTGCCGCGCACGCGTCCGAGGATGGTCGGCAGGCTCACCAGCCAGAGCAGCACGCCGGCAGCGAGAGCGGCGAGGGCCGCCCGCAGGGCGACATCGAGCAGCAGGTGGTCCCTGCGCACCGGCGCGATCAGCCAGAGCGAGAGCCCGACCCCGGCGCTCGACACGGCCCAGGTGCTGACTTCGCCGATCAGACCCGGAACGAGGAACTCGGTCTGGAACCCCGAGTTGCCGTAGATCGCGCTCGTGGCGCCGCTGAACAGCGTCGAGATGATGCCGCGTACGACGCCGAAGGCGAAGATCGCGAGCGCCGCCAGCGCGACGGGACGGAGCGGAGGTCGGCGCGAAACGACCGGGTCGGTAGCCACTCCCCCGAGCCTAGTGCGGGGCTAGAGTCGGCTCCCATGACGGTGCTGATCGACGAGCCCATCTGGCCCGCGCACGGCACGGTCTGGGCCCACCTCGTGAGCGACGAGAGCCTGGATGAGCTGCATGCCTTCGCCGCGTCGGCTGGCATCCCCGAGCGCGGCTTCGACAACGACCACTACGACGTGCCCGAGCGCCGATGGGACGAGCTCGTCGCCCTCGGAGCGACGCCCGTCACCGGACGCGAGCTGCTGCGACGGCTGCAGGTGGCCGGGCTGCGGGTCAAGCAGCGCGACAAGCGCTGACGTCCACCCGCTCGCGCGGGGTCTCGACACGCGGCGTCGGCGCTACTCGACCACCGTGATCACTCGACGCCCTCTGCGGGGGTGACGACGACGCCCGACGACGAGGCACGACGCGAGCGTCGGCCGCGGCTCTGGCCGGGCTTGGTGGGCTCCGGCAGGGCCTCGAGAACGGATCCGAGGATCTGCTCCGCGTCCTGGGTGCTGATGCGGCGTGCGGACCGCGACGACCCCGTCGACCCGAGCGGGATGTCGAGGATCTCGACGGCGGCCTCGGCAGCTGCTTCCGCTGCCTCCTCCACCTTGCTGGGAGCATCGACGACCTCGGGGGCCGCAACGATCACGTCGGTCGAGACGATCGAGTCCGCCGAGACCGAGACCGGCGCCTCGGGCGCCTGCGCACCGGCGTCGTCGTGATGCGGAACCGTGCTCTTGGCGATCTGGGCGAGGGCGTTCCGCACGTCGTCGGTGATCGCGTGGGTGCCGGACGGTCCGTGGCCGTTCTTCGGTCCGGAGATGGGGGCCGACCCGCCGCCGTTGCCGCCGCGTCCGCGACGGCTGCGCGACGATCCGCCGCTCTGGTTCTGGCTCGGCTGCTCGGACTGCTGAGGACGGTGCTTGAACACCGGCTCGTGGTGGATGATGATGCCGCGCCCCGCGCAGACCTCGCAGTTCTCGCTGAACGACTCGACGAGGCCGAGTCCCAGCTTCTTGCGGGTCATCTGCACGAGTCCGAGCGAGGTGACCTCGGCCACCTGGTGCTTGGTGCGGTCGCGGCTGAGGCACTCGACGAGGCGCCGGAGGACGAGGTCGCGGTTGGTCTCGAGCACCATGTCGATGAAGTCGACGACGATGATGCCGCCGATGTCGCGCAGCCGCAGCTGGCGCACGATCTCCTCTGCGGCCTCGAGGTTGTTCTTGGTGACCGTCTCCTCGAGGTTGCCGCCGGATCCGACGAACTTGCCCGTGTTGACGTCGACCACCGTCATGGCCTCGGTGCGGTCGATGACGAGCGATCCGCCCGACGGCAGCCAGACCTTGCGGTCGAGCGCCTTCTCGATCTGCTCCGAGACGCGGTACTCGTCGAACGAGTCGACGTCGCTCTCGTAGCGCTCGAGCCGGTCGGCCAGGTCGGGTGCGACGGCGGTGACGTACGACGAGATCGTCTCGAGCGCATCCTCACCCTCGACCACGAGCTTCTGGAAGTCCTCGTTGAAGACATCGCGCACGATCTTGATGAGCAGGTCGGGCTCGCTGTGCAGCAGAGCGGGAGCCTGCACGTTCTGCAGCGCGGCGCTGATCGAGGCCCACTGGTTGGTGAGACGGCTGACGTCGAGGGTGAGCTGCTCCTCGGTGGCGCCCTCGGCGGCGGTGCGCACGATCACGCCGGCGTCGTCGGGAAGCACCTCCTTGAGGATCTTCTTGAGGCGGGCGCGCTCGGTGTCGGGCAGCTTGCGGCTGATGCCGTTCATCGAGCCGTTCGGCACGTAGACGAGATAGCGGCCCGGCAGGCTGATCTGGCTGGTCAGGCGGGCGCCCTTGTGCCCGACCGGGTCCTTGGTGACCTGCACGAGCACCTTGTCGCCCGGCTTCAGGGCGAGCTCGATGCGGCGGGCCTGCTGGCCGCGGCCGTCGGTGTCGGCCTGCGCCTGCGCGGCCTCCCAGTCGACCTCGCCCGAGTAGAGCACGGCGTTGCGACCGCGGCCGATGTCGACGAAGGCGGCCTCCATGCTCGGCAGCACGTTCTGCACGCGACCGAGGTACACGTTGCCGATGAGGCTCGCGTCGGCGGCGCGGGCAACGTAGTGCTCCACGAGCACGCCGTCCTCGAGCACGCCGATCTGGATGCGTCCGTACTTCGAGCGGACCACCATGTTGCGGTCGACGCTCTCGCGGCGGGCGAGGAACTCGGCCTCGGTGATGACCGGACGGCGACGACCGGCATCGCGGCCGTCGCGGCGTCGCTGCTTCTTGGCCTCCAGCCGCGTCGAGCCCTTGACCCGCTGCGGCTCGGTGATCGGGGCGGGCGCCTGCCGGGGCTGGCGGACGCGCACCGTCGTGCCCGGCGCGTCCTCGCCCTCGCGGGGGGCGTCGCCGCTGCGGCGACGGGTGCGCCGGCGGCTCGAGCCGGTGCCCTCGTCGGCATCGCCGGCGCCGCCGTCGTCGGGGCCGTTCGCGTCGAGGTCGGCGGTGCCGGAGGGCGCGCCGCCGCCGCGCGGGGTGCCGCTGCCGCGTCGGGTGGAGCCCGACGACGTGGGTGCGACCTGGCCGTCTCCGCCGATGACGGGAGTGGGCAGAGGGGGCGCCTGGAAGAGGAGCATCGTGGTGGGGCCAGTGGCCGCCGGGGCGGCGGGGGCGGCCTCGTCGTCCGGCTCGTCCGCGGGCTCGGCGTGCTTCTTCTTGCCGTCCTTGCGCTTCTTGTCGCCCTTGGCCTTCTTGGGCTTGTCGTGCGAGTCGGGCGCACCGGGAGACGTGTCGGCGGAGGCCTCGGCCGGCTCGGCCGCCGCGTCGTCTGCCTGCTCGTTCACCGAGGCGTGCTCGGCCGCGCTCTTGGGGGCCGATGCGCGCCGACGTCGCGGGCGCGTGGGAGCCTCGTCGGCATCCGGCTGGAGGTCTTCGGGCGTCGTGTCATTCACCATCGCTGGTGCACTCCTCGTCCGGCAGGGCGACCGCGCCGCCCACCGGGTACTCTCGTGCGGCGGCGCTTGCGCTGCCTCCGCGAATCCTTTCGATGCTGCGACCCCGGCCCGGGCGACATCCTGTGTCGTCGGGTACCGCGTTGTCGCTCGCGCTCTGTCACTGCGCTTCGGAACTTGCCATCCGTCACGGTGCGAATCGCACTCGTGGCCCGGTATGCCCGGTAAGCCTTCAATGTGGCGCCGATGCGGGCGCGGCCCGATCGACTGCGACGATTATCGCACGTCGGGGCGCGCGGGGGCGTTCTCGCCGACGCGATTGCGATAATCGGCAGGTGACCGACCGATCCGCGACCGCCGTGCGCGACCCCCAGGCGCCCGCCCAGCGCCCCTGGGTCTATGCGATCTTCCTCATCATCACGGGCGCGATCGGATGGTGGGCGGCGTTCTCACTCACCCTCGACAAGTTCGCCGTGCTCGAGAACCCCGAGGCCGACCTCGACTGCAACTTCAGCATCCTGGTGCAGTGCGGCGAGAACCTGTCGTCGCCCCAGGGCGCCCTGTTCGGGTTCCCGAACCCGCTGATCGGGGTGGCGGCGTTCATCGCGCCGATCGCGGTCGGCGTGGGGCTGCTCGCCGGCGCGCGCTTCGCCCGGTGGTTCTGGATCGCGTTCAACGTCGGCGTCGTCGGCGCGCTGGCGTTCGTCATCTGGCTGATCTCGCAGAGCATCTTCGTCCTGGGGACGCTGTGCCCCTGGTGCATGCTCGTCTGGACCGTCGTGATCCCCATGTTCTGGGTGGTCACCCTCGTCAACGCGCGCGACGGCCGATTCGGCGACGGGCTGCGCGGACCGGGCGCCGGGGCGCTCTCGTGGGTGGTCCCGATCGTCGTCGCGAGCTACGGGATCGTCGCGGTGATCGCCCAGGTGAACCTCAACGTGCTCGCATACATCGCCCCCTAGACTTCCGTCCGTGCCAGACGAGAAGCTCACCAAGAACCAGCGACGCGAGGCCGCCCGTGAGGCGGCGCGCATCGAGCGCGAGAAGCAGAAGAAGCGCGAGACGCGCAATCGCATCCTGATCCGCGGGGGCTCGACGTTCGCCATCGTCGCGATCCTGGCCATCGTCGCCGTCGTCATCTACACCTCGACCCGCCCCGCCGGTCCCGGACCCGCCAACATGGCGAGCGACGGCATCGTGCTCACGGGAAGCGCCGACGGCATCGAGGTCGCGTCGACCGACGGCATCCCCGAGGGCGGCACGCCGACGCCGACCGACACCGCCTCGCTCGACCGCGACGTCAACATCGAGCTCTACATCGACTACCTCTGCCCCTTCTGCAACCAGTTCGAGACGACGAACGGCGAGCAGATCACCCAGTGGGTCGAGAGCGGCATCGCATCGGTCGAGGTCCATCCGATCGCCATCCTCGACAACCAGTCGGCGGGCACGCGCTACTCCTCCCGTGCTGCAAACGCGGCCGCGTGCGTGGCCGTCTACGACCCGACCAGGTTCCTCGACGTGAACGCCGCCTTCTACGCGGCGGACGGCGTCGAGGAGGGCACCTCGAACCTCACCAACGCCCAGATCATCGACGTCATCCGCGGGGCGGGGGTGGCCGACGACAAGGTCGACTCCTGCGTGAACGGAGAGACCTACAAGGGCTGGGTCACCGCTGCGACGGCGCGGGCGAGCTCCAACGAGGACCTGAAGGACGAGCAGGGTCGCTTCGGCACCCCGCGCATCATCGTGAACGGCGCCTTCTACACGGGCGCGCTCGACGACGCGCAGGAGTTCAGCTCGTTCGTGCAGCAGGCCGCCGCGGCCGGCGCGAGCGACTCCGGCACCGACTCCGACGGATCGGCAACGCCGACCCCGACGCCGACTGCCGCGACCCCGTAGTCAGGCTTGCGAAACGCCGAAATCGGCAGTCTCCATCACGGGGACTGCCGATTTCGGCGTTTCAGCGCGGGTCGAGGCTAGGCGAACCAGAGAGCGAGCTCGCGCGCGGCCGACTCGGGCGAGTCCGACCCGTGCACCAGGTTCTGCTGCACCTTGAGGCCCCAGTCGCGGCCGAGGTCGCCGCGGATCGTGCCGGGCGCCGCCGTCGTCGGATCGGTGGTGCCGGCCAGCGCCCGGAAGCCCTCGATCACCCGATTGCCGGTCACGCGAAGCGCGACCACGGGACCCGACTTCATGAACTCGACGAGCGGCTCGTAGAACGGCTTGCCCTCGTGCTCGGCATAGTGCTCGGCGAGCAGAGACCGGTCGGCCTGCAGCATCCGGATGTCGACGAGCTGGTAGCCCTTCGCCTCGATGCGGCGCAGGATCTCGCCGGTCAGGTTGCGGGCCACGCCGTCCGGCTTCACGAGGACGAGGGTCTCTTCGACGGTGGTCACGAGGGTGCTCCTTCTGGGGTCGGTCCTGCGGGTCTCTGTCCAGCAGAGTTGCGTCTCTTCAACGCTTCGATCTGCCGCGCCTTGACGAAGCAGAAGATCCAGAGGGCGGCGAAGCCGGCCCCGACGAGGAACATCATCGGCATGACGACGCCGGTGGCGATGATCGCGACCTGCAGCACCCAGCCGACCCACACGCCCCACGAGAAGCGCATCAGGCCGGATGCGATGATCACCACCGCGATGAACGCCCCGCCGATCGGCAGCGCCGCCCACGCCGGCAGCTCGGGCTCGAGCACCCGGAGGCCGAACGCGGTGAGGGTCGCGAAGAACAGCAGGAATGCCTCGAGAACCAGCACGATCGAGAGCAGCGACTCGGTGACGGAGCGCTCACGGCGGGGGCGGGAGCGGCGGGACGACGGCTGCGAGACGCCCTCCGGGCTGCCCGACCCGCTCATGTCGCCGCTCATTTCCAGGCCTCGTCGCGTGCGATGCGCATGGCGTCCCCGACCAGGGTGATGGATCCGGCGACCAGCACCGCACGACGTGGGCTCTCGGACGCCCACACCCGCGCATCGGCGAGAGCCTGGTGCTCATCCACGAAGGCGCGCGCCGCATCCGGCCCGCCGACCTCGGACACCAGCTCGACGAGCTCGTCGACGGGCGTCGCGCGGTCGGAGCTCGACGCGGTCACGAAGAATCTGTCGACGACGGGGGCCAGCTCCTCGATGATGCCGCGGGCATCCTTGTCGGCGAGCACGCTGACCACGGCCGTGATCTCGTCGAAGTCGAAGTACTCGCGGATCGCGCTGGCGAGCGCCGCCGCCCCGTGCGGGTTGTGGGCGGCATCGACGAGCACGGTCGGCTCGACGCCGATGAGCTGCATGCGTCCGGGCGATGTCGCCGACCCGAGTCCCTGCGCCACGACGTCGGCCGCCAGAGCACGCTCGCCGTCGCCGAGGAACGACTCTACGGCGGCGACCGCGACCGCGGCGTTCTGGGCCTGGTGCTCGCCGTAGAGCGGCAGGTAGACGTCGCGATACGTGCCCGCGCGACCGCGGATGTCGACGAGCTGTCCGCCGACCGCGACGGTCGTCCCCTCGACCGCGAAGTCCACCATCTCGATCGCGACGGGGGCCTCGAACTGCCGGGCGGCCGAGCGCAGCTCGTCCATCGCCTCCACCGACTGCATCGCCGTCACGACCGAGGCCGCCGGCTTGATGATGCCCGCCTTGGTGCGCGCGATCTCGGTCACGGTGCTGCCGAGGCGCTGCGTGTGGTCGAGGGCGATCGGCGTGAACACGGCGACCTGACCGTCGGCGACGTTGGTCGAGTCCCATTCGCCCCCCATGCCGACCTCGAGCACGATCACGTCGACGGGGGCGTCGGCGAAGCAGGCGAACGCCAGCACCGTGAGCGCCTCGAAGAACGTGAGCTCGGGTTCGCCGGCTGCGGCCAGCTCGGCGTCGACCATCAGGAGGTAGGGCGCGATGTCGTCCCAGTTGCGCGAGAGCGCCTCGTTGCCGATCGGGCGGCCGTCGATCAGGATGCGCTCGTTGAGCCGCACGAGATGCGGGCTGGTCAGCAGGCCCGGACGGAGACCCGATGCGCGCAGCAGCGACTCGATCATGCGGCTGGTCGAGGTCTTGCCGTTGGTGCCCGTGATGTGGATCACGGGCGCCGAGCGCTGCGGGTCGCCGAGCAGCTCCGCGGCGCGACGGGTCGGCTCGAGTCTCGGGCGGGGGGTGCCCTCGCCGATGCGCCCGAGGAGGGCGGTGTAGACGGCGTCGGCGGCGGGCTGGAACTCGAGGTCGGATTCGGCCGCGGAGGCGAGATCCGCCTCGTCGTCGTCGGCCGCCACCCCGCCGATGGTGGCGGATCGGAAGTCCCCGCCGGTCAGCTCGGCGAACGGGTCGTCAGGCAGATCGCCGCCCGACACTTCGCCGAACGGGTCGTCGGGCAGCTCGTCGTCGGCGCCGCCGAATGCGCCGCCACGCTCGTCGCTCACGCGCGCACCAGTCCGATCGTGATCGCGGAACCCGTGCCGACCGGCACGTCCCCTTCAGCCTCGTGGCTCTCGAGCCTCGTCGCAAGGGTCTCGCCCGCGATCAGGTCGCGGTGCGCCGTGATCGCGGCCACCGCGGCGGCGTCTCCGCCCAGGTCGAGCTCGATGCGGTCGCTGACCGCGAGTCCGGCGTCCTTGCGCGCCTGCTGCACGGCACGCACGACGTCGCGCGCGAGACCCTCCGCCTCGAGCTCGGGGGTGAGCGCGGTGTCGAGCACCACGAACCCGCCGCCGGGCAGGAACGCGATCGCGCTGTCGGCGTCGGCCGCCTCGAGGTCGAGGGTGTACTCGCCCTCGAGCAGCTCGATGCCGCCGACGACGACACCGTCGGTCGAGCCTGTCGAGACCGTCCAGTTGCCGGCCTTCGCCTCGCGGATGACCTCCTGCACCTGCTTGCCGAGGCGCGGGCCGAGCGCACGGGCGTTGACCGTCAGCTTCTGCTCGAGGCCGTGGGTGGCCAGACTCTCGGGCGTGAAGGACTCATGCTCGACGACCTTCACGTTGAGCTCGTCGGCCAGGATGTCGACGAACGCGTGGATCGTCGACGCCTCGGGGATCGCCACCGTCAGGCGCGCGAGCGGCAGGCGCACGCGGAGGCCGCGCGCCTTGCGCAGCGCGCTGCCTGCCGACGCGATCTCGCGGATGCGGTCCATGGTCTGCACCAGCTCGGGATCGTGCGGGAACTCGGAGCGGTCGGGCCAGTCCTCGAGGTGGACGCTGCGGCCGCCGGTGAGGCCGCGCCAGATCTCCTCGGTCACGAGCGGCAGCAGCGGGGCCGCGGCACGGCACAGCGTCTCGAGCACCGTGTACAGGGTGTCGAAGGCGGCCCGCCCGTCGTCGGTCGACGTGTCGCCGACCCAGAACCGGTCGCGGCTGCGCCGCACGTACCAGTTGGTGAGCGCGTCGCCGAAGTCGCGGAGCGCCGCCGCCGCGAACGGGCTGTCGAGCTCGTCGAGATGGGAGGTGACGGAGTCGAGCATCTCGCCGGTCTTGGCGAGCAGATAGCGGTCGAGGACGTTCGGGGACGAGGTGCTGCGCTGGGCCGTGTACCCGCTCTCGCCGGCGGCGTTGGCGTACAGCGTGAAGAAGTAGTACGTGCTCCAGAGCGGCAGCAGCAGCTCGCGCACCCCGCTGCGGATGCCCTCCTCGGTGACGACGAGGTTGCCGCCGCGGATGACGGAGGACGACATCAGGAACCAGCGCATCGCATCCGCACCGTCGCGGTCGAAGACCTCCGACACGTCGGGGTAGTTGCGCAGAGACTTCGACATCTTCTGCCCGTCGCTGCCGAGCACGATCCCGTGGCTGATCACGTTCTTGAACGCGGGCCGGTCGAACAGCGCCGTCGCCAGCACGTGCATCACGTAGAACCAGCCGCGCGTCTGCCCGATGTACTCGACGATGAAGTCGGCCGGATTGTGGGTCGCGAACCAGTCCTCGTTCTCGAACGGGTAGTGCACCTGCGCGAACGGCATCGAGCCGGAGTCGAACCAGACGTCGAAGACGTCCTCGATGCGCCGCATAGTCGAGCGGCCCGTCGGGTCGTCGGGGTTCGGGCGGGTCAGCTCGTCGACGAACGGACGGTGCAGGTCGGTGACGCCGGCGGTGTCGACCGGCAGCGTGCCGAAGTCGGCCTCGATCTCGGCCAGCGAGCCGTAGACGTCGACGCGCGGGTGGTTCGGGTCGTCGCTCTTCCACACCGGGATCGGGCTGCCCCAGAACCGGTTGCGGCTGATCGACCAGTCGCGGGCGTTGCCGACCCACTTGCCGAACTGGCCGTCCTTGACGTTCTCGGGCACCCAGGTGATCTGCTCGTTGAGCTCGCTCATGCGGTCGCGGAACTCGGGCACCTTCACGAACCAGCTCGAGACCGCCTTGTAGATGAGCGGGTTGCGGCACCGCCAGCAGTGCGGGTAGCTGTGCTCGTACGAGCGCTGCTGCAGCAGTCGCCCTGCATCGCGCAGCATCGCCGTGAGCGGCTTGTTGGCGTCGAACCAATGCTGCCCCGCCACCTCGGGCACGGCGTTCAGGAAGCGCCCCCCGTCGTCGAGCGAGAGGATCACCGGGATGCCGGCGGCAGCGCACACGATCTGGTCGTCCTCGCCGTAGGCGGGCGCCTGGTGCACGATGCCGGTGCCCTCGCCGGTGGCGACGTAGTCGGCCACGAGCACCTGGAACGCGTGCTCTCCGTACTGCTCGCGGTAGTGGTCCCAGAGCGGGTCGTAGCGCACCCCCGCCAGATCGGCACCCTGCACGGACGAGACGACCTCGACATCCGCCCGCGTCTCGTAGCCGAGCTCCTTCACGTACGAGCCGACGGTGTCCTCGGCCAGCAGGTACTCGTCCGCCCCGTCGGCCGAGCGCACGACGGCGTAGCGGATCGCGGGGCCGACCGCCAGCGCGGCGTTCGTCGGCAGCGTCCACGGCGTGGTCGTCCAGGCGAGGGCCTGCACACCGGTGAGCCCGAGCACCTCGGCCTTCTCGCCCACGAGCGGGAACGTGACCGTGACGGACTGGTCCTGGCGCATCTTGTAGACGTCGTCGTCCATGCGCAGCTCGTGGTTCGACAGCGGGGTCTCGTCGTTCCAGCAGTAGGGCAGCACGCGGAAGCCCTCGTAGGCGAGTCCCTTGTCGTAGAGGGTCTTGAACGCCCAGAGCACGCTCTCCATGAACGAGACGTCGAGCGTCTTGTAGTCGTGCTCGAAGTCGACCCAGCGCGCCTGACGGGTGACGTACTCCTCCCAGTCCTCGGTGTAGCGCAGCACCGACTCGCGCGCCTTGGCGTTGAACGCGGCGATGCCCATCTGCTCGATCTCGTGCTTCTGGGTGATGCCGAGCTGCCGCATCGCCTCGAGCTCGGCGGGGAGGCCGTGGGTATCCCAGCCGAAGCGCCGCACGACCTGCTTGCCGCGCATCGTCTGGTATCGCGGGAACAGGTCCTTCGCGTACCCGGTGAGCAGGTGCCCGTAATGGGGAAGGCCGTTGGCGAAGGGCGGGCCGTCGTAGAAGACCCACTCGTCGCATCCGGCGCGGTTCTCGACGGAGGCACGGAAGGTGTCGTCGCCCTTCCAGAAGGCGAGGATGCCGCGCTCGATCTGCGGGAGGTCGGGACTGGCGGGGATGGACGGGTACATCTGTCTCCTCTGGGATGTTCTCATCCGAGGACGACGTGAGCCGCGGTACCACCTCGATTGCGGGTCGCCCCGCCACTTCATTCAGTCCGGTTCTAGTGAGGCCGGGGCCCGTTCTTCCGGCGACTCCCCGGTGATGGCCGGATCGCTGTCGTGCTCCCGATTCTATCGGATGCGCGCGGCCGTCACGCGTTCGTCACGCTTCCGTCACGGGGTCGGTCGCACACTGCTCATCACAACCGATTCGGGGGAATCATGAACGCTTCACAGGGACTCATCCGCACACGTACCGCTCGGGGCGGCGGGCTCGCCGCGGGGGCGCTCGCGCTCAGCGCGCTGATCGTGGTCGGGCCGCTCGGCGCCGGTGCCGCACAGGCGGCGACCGCACCGACACTCGGGAACGTCGACAGCTACGCGGTGTTCGCCGCGGCGGGCATCAGCAGCACCGGCGCCACGGTCCTGACCGGCGACATGGGTCTCCATCCCGGCAACCTCTCGTCGATCACCGGATTCGGCGGACCCGCCCCGAGCAACGGCTCCGTGAGCGGAGCGATCCATGCGGCCGACGGCGCCGCCCTGAACGCGCGCAACGACCTCCGGGCCGCCTACCTCGACCTGCAGGGGCAGGGACCGACCATCCCGGTGACCTCCAACCTCAACGGGCTGACCCTGACCGCCGGCGTCTACAACACCGCGACCTCGATGGACCTCTCGGTCGGCGGCCTGCTGCAGCTGACGGGCGCCGTCGACGACGTCTTCGTCTTCCAGGTGGGCAGCACGCTCACGATGAACGCGGGCAGCCAGGTCGCCCTGCTCGGCGAGGTGCAGGCCTGCAACGTGTACTGGCAGGTCGGCAGCTCCGCGACGATCGGCACCGACGCCGACTTCGTCGGGACCGTGCTCGCCGACACCTCGATCTCGGCCCTGACGAACGCCTCGGTGATCGGCCGGCTGCTGGCCGGTGCGATGACCGACTCCGGCGCGGTCACCCTCGACACCAACGACATCGCGCGGCCCGCGTCGTGCACGACCGGCGGCACGGGCGGCACCGGCGGGACCGGCGGCACCACGACACCCCCGACGACCGGAACGGGCGGGACGACCACTCCCCCGACAACCGGCACCGGGGGCACCGGTGGAACCGGCACCCCGACCGTCGCCGGTGCGGCCGCTCCCGGCGGCAGCACCTCTGTCACCGGCGGAACCGGCGCGACCGGAGTGACCGCGGGATCCGCTGCGGGGGCGCCCGGTGCCCGCGCGGCGGCACCTGGAGCGCTCGCCGCCACCGGGTCCGACGCCGACCTGCTGCCCGTCGCCTCCGGCGCCGCGGCACTGATCCTGCTCGGCGGACTCGTGCTCATCGTCGGCCGTCGGCGCCAGACGATCCGATGATCGCCCCCACAGCTGTCGGCGGCGTCGATCCCCTGGGCGCCGCCGATACACCCTCGACGCGGAGGATCCGTCCAGATGCAACCCCCACGACGGGGGGCGGACGGATCCGTCCCCTGCGTCGTAATCTCGGCTCAGGGGGTCGGGAATGCAACTCGGGATCTGGGCACTGGGCGTCGTCTCGGCCGCACTGGAACAGGGCATCACGCGTGCCGCTGACTTCGGGTCCGCACTCGACATCCCGCCCCACCTGCTGATGTCGAGTCTCGACGATCTGGTCGATGCCGGCCTCATGGAACGCCGGACCATCGACGACGCTCCGCACTACCTGCTCACCGATCACGGCCGAGACCTGCACGAGACCGTCACCGCCCTCGGGCTCTGGCAGGACCGCTGGCTCACCACGGATGCCGAGACCGCCCCGCCTCCGGGAGTCGCTCAGATCATCGCGAAACCGCCCGCCCACATCGAGCTGTCGGTGCTCGGGGGGTTCTCGATCTCGGTCGACGGACGCGTCGTGACGGGTCTGCCCGTCGGATCCCAGCGTCTGCTGATCTTCCTCGCCCTGCACGACCGTACCGTGTCGCGCATCGCCCTCGCCAACGCCATGTGGCCCGATGTGTCGACCCAGAAGTCGGCGGTCAGTCTCCGCTCCGCCCTCGCTCGACTCGATCCCGAGACGCGTGCCTGCATCGTCGCCGTGTCGGCGACACTCGCCTTCACGCAGACGGTGACCGTCGACCTGATCGAGGCCCGCAAACTGGCGCATCGCCTTCTCGATGACGCGACCCTGTCGTCCGAGGATCTGTCCTCCACGACGATCACGACGTTGACCACCGAGGTGCTGCCCGACTGGTTCGAGGACTGGATCCTCGACGAGAACACGGCGTGGCGCAGTCTGCGCCTCTCTGCGCTCGAGCGCGCCTCGGAGCGACTCCTCGACGCCGGGCGGCTGGGCGAGGCGAAGCGCGCGGCCGCGGCTGCGGTGCGGATCGACCCGCTCCGCGAGTCCCCGCGTCACACCCTCATGAGAGTGCACCTCGCCGAAGGGAACCAGTCCGAGGCCCTCGAGGTGTTCGCGCGGTACAGCGACGAGCTGCGCGCCGCGCTCGACATCGAGCCGACACCGCATCTGCGCGAGCTGGTCGACGCGATCCGTCACTGACCTCCGTCACCGATGTCGTACCGCGCTGCCGGAGTGGCGCGCGGTCCGGGAATGAATACGGTCGCGACTAGGCTCTGCTCCTTGTGACCATCACGGATAGTGGCAAAGTGCCAACCACGTCTCCCACGGTCCAGACCACTCCCCGCTCTGCGCGGCGCGTTCTCTGGGCATCGCTCGTCGGAACCTCACTCGAGTCCTACGACTTCTACGTCTTCAGCTACCTGTCGGCGTTCTTCATCGGCCCGCTGTTCTTCGAGCCGCTCGGTGCGTTCGGCGGAACCCTCGCGGCCTTCCTGACCAGCGCCCTCGGCTTCGTCGCCCGGCCGCTCGGCGCCATCGTCTTCGGACACCTCGGCGACCGCATCGGACGCCGGAACACCCTCATCGTGACGATCACGATCATGGGTGTCGCCACCGGGCTCATCGGCCTGCTGCCCGACTTCGCGACGGCCGGCTACCTGGGCGCGATCCTGCTGGTGACCCTGCGCCTCGTGCAGGGCATCTCGCTCGGCGGCGAGTGGGGCGGCGCGATCCTGCTCGCGACAGAGCACGCCGGGGTGAAGAAGCACGCGTTCTACGCGGCCATCCCCCAGCTCGGATCGCCGATCGGATCGATCCTCACGGCCGGCCTGTACCTCGCGCTCCCGCTGCTGCTGTCGGCGGACGACCTCCTCTCGTGGGGCTGGCGGATCCCGTTCCTCATCGCCTTCCCGATGCTGGCGGTGTCGCTCTGGCTGCGCCTCAAGATCGACGAGACGCCGGTGTTCCGGGGACTCGTCGCCGAGGGCAGGCGCGAGCGCGTACCGCTGCTCGCCGCGTTCCGCACCCGCCCGCTGGCCATGCTGCTGGCGACGGGAGCCGCGCTGCTCGGTATCGGGTCGTACTCGCTGATGAACACCTACACGCTCAACTACGGCGCGTCGCAGCTCGGGTTCTCGTACAACGACCTGCTGCTGGCGACGACGATCGGCGGGTTACTGCAGCTCGTGACGATCCCGCTGTTCGGCGTGCTGGCCAACCGGATCGGGTCGGCGAAGGTCGTGCTGATCGGAGCGATCGGCACCCTCGTCGTCGCCTTCCCGATCTACTTCCTGCTGCAGACCGCGAGCTTCCCGGTGCTGGTCGGGATGATGATCATCGGCGGCATCCTGCCGACGATGAGCTGGGCCGCCCTCGGCGGCCTGCTCGCGGAGCTCTTCGGCGGGCGTCTGCGCTACGCGGCGATCTCCTTCGCCTACAGCATCGCGGCGATCATCTCGGGCTTCGTGCCCGCGATCACCCTCTCGTTCGGCGAGGCGACCGGGTACGCGTGGTGGCATCCGGGCGTCGTCCTGGCTGTGATGTCGGCCGTCACGGCCGTGTCGGCGTTCTTCGCGATCCGTCGCGTCGTGCCGATCGACGCAGCCTGACCCTCTCCTCCGACGGCCCCGCCTCGCCACCCGGCGGTGGCGGGGCCGTCCTAGGCTTGCGGCATGAGCGACGACACCCCCACCCAGCGCTTCCCGTCGCCCGGCGAGGGCGAGCCGACCCGCCGTCTGCCCGCTGCGGGTGACGACCTCCCGACGCAGCGGCTCCCCCAGGCGGATGCCGCGGGCGGCTTCGGCACCTACGGGACGCCCGGCCCCGTCGACTTCGGCACCCCGATACCGCCCACGGGCGGGGCGGGGATCCCCGGTGCTCCTGAGGAGGAGAAGAAGTCGCGCGGCCTCCTGATCGCGCTCATCATCGCCGGCGTGCTGCTCGTGATCGCCCTGATCGTGCTCGTCGTCGTGCTCACCGGCGGCGATGACGACCCCGACGTCGCGGGCAGCCCCACGCCGAGCGCGACCCCGTCCGCGGCCGAGACCCCGTCGGAGTCGCCCACCCCGTCGGCGACGCCCAGCGCGACGACCGCGCCGGCGCCGCCCGCCGCATCCGGACCCGCCGTGTCGTACTTCACGGCCGGCGCGACCACCGTGGACTGCCCGACGCCCACGTCGACGGTGGACCTCGACATCGGCTGGAGCACCAGCGGCGGCAACCAGGTGTTCTTCGGCGTGGACACCGACGACGCGTCGGCGGGCTTCCTCTACGACGGGCTGCCTGCCACCGGGACGTCGGGCGACTTCCCAGAGACGCCGTTCACCTACACGTGCTCCTCACCGTCGCACGTCTACACGATCACGGTCGTCGACTCGGAGACCGGCGACAAGGCCAGCCAGTCGGTCACGGTGAGGGCGGGCTGAGCCTCCCCTGCGCGGTCCCCCGTTTTGGGGACACCCCGAAGATGAGAGTGCTCTCATCCCCGCCCACCGCGATCCGGGCGCCCACCATGATGTGGATATGCGCTCCTCCGTCAGCCTCCTGATCACCGCCTCGGTGGTCACCTGCGTGCTCGCCGTCGGCGGTTCCGCAGTCGCGGTGGCGGCCTCGCCCGTCGAGTCGGCGGGCCAGGCGCTGAGCGTCGCGGCCATCGCCGCGCCCGACCAGGTCGCCTCCGAGGGCGCCGTGACGAAGGCCGTCGTCGGAACCCCGACCCCGGTCGCTCCGCCCGCCGCCGCGGTCATCGACGGCAGCGCGCCGCGCGTGTCCGAGGACACGTCCGCGCCTGCCGCGTCCGCTCCCCAGACCTCCTCCAAGCCCGAGCCGACGGGGAAGCCCGAGTCGGACAAGCCTGAGACGCCCGCCAAGCCGGAGAAGCCCGCCAAGCCCGAGAAGCCCAGCAAGCCGGAGAAGCCCGCCGCGCCTGCGGCGCCCGCCGCGCCGGCACCGGCCGCACCCGTCGTCGTCCCGCCCGCGCCGGCAGCACCTGCTCCTGCCCCCGCGCCGGCCAAGCCCGGCAACTCCGGACCCGGGAACAGCAGCTCCGGGTCGGGCAACTCCGGGCACGGCGGCGACAAGCTCAAAGACCTCATCAAAGACACGCTGAAGGACCTCAAGGACTCCCTGAAGGACCAGAAGCACGACGACTGATCGCGAGGCGGCGGGGAGGGGTCCCCACCGCGATTCGTCAGCCGGCCGCTGAGGGCCGGTGATCAGATCACAGGAAGGGCGCGGCCGGGGGGCCGCGCCCTTCCTCATGTCCGCGAGCGTCTCCGCCCCGCGACGCCGCGGTGCCGGCGGGCGGCGCGTCAGACGAGCCGGTACCCCTGGCCGCGCAGCGTCTCGATGCGGTCGGCGCCGAGCTTGCCGCGCAGGTAGCGCACGTACACATCGACCACGTTGGATCCGGGATCGAAATCGACGCCCCAGACCGCGCTCAGCAGGTGCTCACGGCTGAGCACGTGGCCCGCGTTCCGCAGCAGCTCCTCGGCGAGCGCGAACTCCCGCGCCGACAGGTCGACGGGCTGTCCGCCCGCGGCGACCTGGCGGCTGCGCAGGTCGAGCGTGATGCCGTCGTGCGAGAGCGTGCGCGACGTGCCCGCCGCATCCGCCTTCGCCATCCGCAGTCGGATGCGCGCGAGCAGCTCGTCGAAGCGGAAGGGCTTCGGCACGTAGTCGTCCGCGCCGCCGGTGAGCCCTGCCACCGTGTCGGACGCCGACGTGCGAGCCGTGAGCATGATGATCGGGAGGGCGGTGTCGACGGATCGCACACGCTGCAGCACCTCGAACCCGTCGAGACCGGGCAGGCCGACGTCGAGCAGCAGCAGATCGTGCCGGCCGGTGAGGGCGGCGTCGACCGCCTGCCGACCGTCGCCGACGATGTGCGTGACGAAGCCGGCGGCCCGCAGCCCCTTGTCGAGGAAGCTCGCGATGCGCGTCTCGTCCTCGGCGACGAGGATGCTCATGCGTCCACCATCTCGCGCGCGGCCGTGGTCTGCGCCGGGAGGATGAACCCGATGGTGGTGCCGGCGGGTGAGGACGTGTGCGCCACGCGTCCGCCGTGCGCGGCGACGATCGAGCGCACGATCGACAGCCCGAGGCCCGATCCGTGCACGCCCGATGTGTCGGCGCGACGCGATCTCTCGAAGATCAGGTGCTCGGATCCGGGCGGGATCCCCGGCCCCTGGTCCTGCACCCAGAACTGCACCGCGCCCTCGACGTCGGCAGAGCCGATGCTGATGGTGGATCCGCCCGGCGAGTACTTGACGGCATTGTCGACGAGCTGCAGCCAGGCCTGCGCCATCTTCTGCCGGTCGACCGAGACGACCCCCGCGGAGGTCGCGGCCAGCCGCCATTGGTGATCGCGGTATCCGCGCGCCTTCGCGAACACCTCGGAGGTGAGCTCCCCCGCGAGGATGCTCGTCGGATGCACCTGCAGCATCCGACTCTCGGCCAGCACCTCGATCTCGTCGATGAGCCCTGACATGCGGTCGAGCTCGTCGATGGCGATCAGCTGGGTCGAGCGCACGTCGTCGACGTCGACCGGATCCATGAGCTCGAGGTGCCCCCGCACGATCGTGATCGGGGTCTTCAGCTCGTGGCGCACGTCGTCGAGCAGACGACGCTGGCTGACGAGTGCTCCGTCGAGGCGGTCGAGCATGTCGTTGACGGTGCCGGTCAGCTCGGAGACGTCGTCGTTGCCCACGACCGGGATGCGCGTGCTGCGGGACGACTCCGTGATCTCCGCGGCGGCGAGACG
Source organism: uncultured Microbacteriaceae bacterium (assembly GCA_964246985.1). Classification (GTDB taxonomy): domain Bacteria; phylum Actinomycetota; class Actinomycetes; order Actinomycetales; family Microbacteriaceae; genus CAXTSE01. The sequence goes on along the minus strand of CAXTSE010000016.1, from coordinate 5,865 downwards.
CAGCTGGCGGATCGGCGCGAGCAGCCGTCCTGCGACGATCCATCCGGCGAACCCGATGAGGGCCAGCACGATGACGGCGACGACGGCGTAGGCGCTGAACGCGGCGGTGAAGTCGCTCAGCGCGGCCTGGATGTCGGCGCCGATGAGGAACACCCCGCGGTCGTCGTCCACCGCGATGGGCACGGCGATGTAGCGCAGATCGATGCCGTTCACCGAAGCGCTGCCCAGCCGCACGGTGCCGTCGCTGACCTCGCCGAGGACGCGCTGGGTGAAGCCGGGCTCGAAGGGCATGTCGAACGACGTCGTCACGCCGGGTGCGAAGACGGCCTCGCCGGCGAGGATGCCGAGCGAGCTCTGGTAGCGATCGGGCACCACCTGGGCGACGATGGCGGCGAGCGCCTCGCGCGTGGTGGTCGGGGGCGTGTCCCCGCCGAGCGCGACCGCGCGCGCGTCGGCGACCTGCTGCGTGAGCTGCGCGTCGATGCCCGCGAGCACCGACTGCCGGCCGACGAGGTAGGTGACGGCGCCCGCGGCGATCAGGCCGAGGGCGGCCACGACGAGGATGGTGGCGAGGATCCTCGACCGCACCGACCAGCGGCGCGCGAGGGCCGACTCGACGGAACGGGTGCGCATCCACCCAGACTGCGGCCTGTACCCCGGAATCACATGCCCCACTGAGGGGGCCGCGTAGACTCGACGGCGTCCACACGGACGCACACTCAGGCACCTCTCCACCGACACGGTGCCGCACATACCGGACGGAGCATCCGCCATGACCGACGCCACCAGCGCCGCACGATCCATCCCCGACAAGCCGGCCCTCGAAGGGCTCGAAGCGACCTGGGGCGAGGTGTGGGAGCGCGAGGGCACCCACCGCTTCGACCGCGCGGCCGCCGTGGCCGCCGGCAAGGACTCCGTGTTCAGCGTCGACACTCCCCCGCCCACCGCGTCGGGCAGCCTCCACATCGGGCATGTCTTCAGCTACACCCACATGGATCTCGCGGCCCGATTCCAGCGCATGCGCGGCAAGCAGATCTTCTATCCGATGGGCTGGGACGACAACGGCCTCCCCACCGAGCGCCGCGTGCAGAACTACTACGGCGTGCGCTGCGACCCGACCCTGCCCTACGTCGAGGGGTACACGCCTCCCCTCGAGGGCGGAGACAATGCCTCGAGCAAGGCCGCCGACCAGGTGCCGATCTCGCGCCGCAACTTCATCGAGCTGTGCGAGCGCCTGACGGCCGAGGACGAGAAGCAGTTCGAGGCCCTCTGGCGAGACCTCGGCCTGAGCGTCGACTGGTCGCTGACCTACCGCACGATCGGCGCCGAGGCGCAGCTCGCCGCCCAGCGCGCGTTCCTGCGCAACCTCGCTCGCGGCGAGGCGTACCAGGCGGATGCGCCCACACTCTGGGACGTGACGTTCCGCACCGCGGTGGCCCAGGCCGAGCTCGAGGACAAGGATCAGCCCGCCGCGTACCACCGGGTCGCGTTCGCGCGCACGGATGGCGAGGGCGCCATCGAGATCGAGACCACGCGGCCGGAGCTGCTGCCCGCCTGTGTGGCGCTCGTCGCGCATCCGGATGACGAGCGCTATCAGGCGCTCTTCGGCACCACCGTGCGCACCCCGCTCTTCGGCGTCGAGGTGCCGGTGCTCGCCCATCACCTGGCGCAGAAGGACAAGGGATCGGGCATCGCCATGATCTGCACGTTCGGCGATGTGACCGACGTGGTCTGGTGGCGCGAGCTGGACCTGCCGACGCGTGCCGTGATCGGGGCCGACGGCCGCATCCTCGCCGAGGCGCCCGCCGCCGACCTGTTCGACGAGCAGGGCACAGCGGCCTACGCGGAGCTCGTCGGCAAGACGGTGTTCAGCGCCAAGGCGAAGGTGGTGGAGCTGCTGCGGGAGTCGGGAGACCTGATCGGCGAGCCCAAGCCGATCACGCATCCGGTGAAGTTCTTCGAGAAGGGCGACAAGCCGCTCGAGATCATCACGACCCGCCAGTGGTACATCGCCAACGGCTCGCGCGACATCATGCTGCGCGACAAGCTGCTCGAGGCCGGGTCGCAGATCGACTTCCACCCCGAGTTCATGCGCGTGCGCTACGAGAACTGGGTCGGCGGCCTCACCGGCGACTGGCTGGTCTCGCGGCAGCGCTTCTTCGGCGTCCCGATCCCCGTCTGGTATCCGCTCGACTCCGATGGCGAGCCGATGCGCTCCGAGCCGATCGTGCCCGGTGAGGCGATCCTGCCCGTCGATCCCTCCTCGGATGCCGCCCCCGGCTACGACGAGGCGCAGCGCGGCCAGCCAAACGGCTTCGTCGGCGAGCTCGACATCATGGACACCTGGGCGACCTCGTCGCTCACGCCCCAGATCGCGGGCGGCTGGGCCGTCGACGACGAGCTGTTCGACCTGGTGTTCCCCTACTCGCTTCGCTCGCAGGGCCAGGACATCATCCGCACCTGGCTCTTCACGACGGTGCTGCGAGCCCAACTCGAGCACGGCGCGATCCCGTGGACCGACGCCGGCATCTCGGGGTTCATCGTCGACCCCGACCGCAAGAAGATGTCGAAGTCGAAGGGCAACGTCGTCACGCCCGCAGCCATGCTCACCGAGCACGGGTCGGATGCGGTGCGCTACTGGGCGGCATCGTCGCGCCTCGGCACCGACGCGGCCTTCGACCCGCAGAACCCGAAGCAGATCAAGATCGGGCGGCGCCTGGCGATCAAGGTGCTGAACGCGGCCAAGTTCGTCTACTCGTTCCCGGCCCCGTCGGTCGACCCCGTCGAGACCACTGTCACGAACCCCCTCGACCTCGACATGCTCGCCGAGCTCCGCCAGGTGGTGACGCTCGCGACCGCCTCCTACGAGCAGTACGACCACGCACGCGCGCTCGAGGTGGCCGAGCAGTTCTTCTGGACCTTCTGCGACGACTACCTCGAGCTCGTCAAGGAACGCGCCTACACCGGTGAGGCGAGCTCGGTCACCGCTCTCCGCACCGCGATCGACGTGCTGCTGCGGCTGCTCGCGCCGGTGATCCCGTTCGCGACGGAGGAGGTCTGGCGGTGGACCCACGACGGCTCGGTGCATCTCGCCGCCTGGCCCGAGGCCTCCGACCTCGAGTTCGCGGGACCGACCCGCGGGGTGCTGCCGGCTGCGAGCGCGGCTCTCATCGGCATCCGCCGGGCGAAGACCGACGCCAAGGCCTCCCAGAAGACCGACGTGCTCTCGGCGACCCTAGCCGGCCCGTCGATCGTCGCCGAGGCTGCGAACGACCTCAAGGCGGTCGGGCGGATCGCCGAGCTGACGCTGATCACGGCCGACGAGGTCGCGGTGACCGACATCGTGCTCGCCGAGGCGCCGGAGCAGTAGGGGCGACGGGAGGCGGGATGCGCGGCATCGGACGGACGCTTGCTGCGGGCGCGGGCGCGCTCGCGCTCTCGCTCGGTGCTCTGACCGCGTGCGCCGCTCCCCCCGCCGACGCCGACGCCACACGGGTCGCCCCCCTCTTCACGAGCCCGGTCGAGGCGATCACGGAGCCGACCGTCGAGGCGTACTGCCCCGACATCGCCGCCACCCACCTCGACGGGGTGCCCGGCCCCTTCGAGCAGGTCTACATCTGCCGGGCCGACGATCACCGGCAGACCGATGGGGCGACCACCTACGGGCCGTGGGAGACGGCGTACCGGGTCGTCGATCCCGCCGAGCTCCTCGCCGCCTACCGGCGTGCGGACGCCGTGGCATCGACCGGCGACTCGCACTGCTGGCTCGCCGTCAGCCCGCGCCAGCAGGATCCGCTGGTGATCTGGGTCCACCGCGGTGACGAGATCGCGACCTACTACGCCCCCGTCGACGAATGCGGGCTGCCCTCGGACGCCGCGCGCGATGCCTACGACGGAGCCGCACGCGAGATGCTCGCGGCCGTCGACGTGGGCGCACCCTCATCGTGAACCGCACCCCGACGAACTGGAGACACGCATGCAGCTAGGCACCCGCTGGACGGTCGGAGCCACCCCGCCCGACCGTCTGCCCCCGGCCGTGGTCGCGGCGATCGGCGAGGTGGAGGCGGAGCTGGCCGGGCTTCCCGGCGTCGATGCGAGCACCTGGCGCTGGACCCTCACCTGGCTCGAGGGTCGACCCGTCGTCGAGCTCGACGACGGGACGACCCTGCGCTACGAGCCGGCGACCGACACCGTGACGGTCACGCAGGCCGACTGACGTCGCCCGATCATCGGATGCCGCTGGAGCAGTGCCGGGCGATGATCGCGTCGCGCTCGGCGAGAGCTCGTCGTGCACCCATCTCGGCGTCGTGGCGCCGAAGCAGCTCGTGCCGGTCGAGCGAGCGGGATGCCCGCGTGCCCCACAGCTCGAGCATCCGACCCAGCCGGACAGCGAGTCCCGGAACGCCGTGGATGCTGCGGTAGTAGGTGTGCGTCGTGCTCATGCCGATGGCGCTCATGGTGCCGTCCCCGCTTCTCATCATCATGGTCCTCATCAGGGATTCTTGCCTGTGCCACCGACATCGGCGGTGCCCGTGGAGCCGCCCCCGGCATCCACCTCGTCGGGGCCGGGAGTCCACCCCTCAGGGGTGACGTCGCCGCGCACCAGGGGGAACGCGTTCACGTGGATCTGGACCGGTCGGGAGCCTGTAGTGGGGGTGCGCTTGTAGGCGTCGATGTACGTCCACAGCACGACGTCGATGTCGGCGACGAGCTGGCGCAGCTGCTCGGGAGTCAGCCGCAGGTTGATCGTGTCCGCGGTCGCGACGTCGGTCCATTCGCGGCCGAAGACGTTCTCCCCCTCGCGCAGGTACTCGTGGATGTTCGTCTCGCGAGCGCGGTTCCATTCGGCTTCGACGAGCTTGCTGGCGAGCCGCTCCGCGCTCCCAGGCGGGAAGTCGCTCGGGTCCGGGATCGAGATGGATCCTGGGGTGCGCTCCCACCAGCGCTCGCGAGCGCTGCCGAGTCCGTCGACCTCGCGGACGAGGCCGTGCTTCTCGAGCTGGCGGAGGTGGTAGCTGGTCGAGCCGCTCGACTCCTGGAGTCGCTCGCCGACGCCGCTTGCCGTGAGGGGGCCGAACATCGACAGCTCGTCGAGGATGCGCACACGGAGGGGGTGAGCGAGCGCCTTCACCGCGGCCATGTCGAGCTGGTCGGCGCGGCCGAGGTGGTAGTTGCTCTTGCGCGGGTCGGTCATGATGCAAAGGTATCTTTGCAACAGTTTATTTGCAAGCATCTCTTTGCACTGCAGTATGTCCCCGTAGGCTGATCGCATGACGAACCCGTTCTTCGCGCCCAGTACGCTCCCCTACGGCCTGCCGCCGTTCGCCGAAATCCGCGACGAGCACTACGCCGAGGCGTTCGAGAGGGGCATGGCCGAGCAGCTCGCCGAGGTGCAGGCGATCGTCCGGAAGCGCGACGTCCCGATGTTCCACAACACGCTCGAGCCTCTCGAGCGGAGCGGCCAGCTGCTCGAGAGGGTCGCGAACGTGTTCTTCAACAAGAGCTCGGCCGACTCGAACGATCTGACCAACGCGCTCGAGGAGGAGCTCGCCCCGAAGCTCGCGGCCCACCACGACGCGATCGTGCTCGACAGCCAGCTGTACGGGCGCATCCGCACCATCGCCGAGCACCTCGACACCGATACCGAGCTGACATCCGAGCAGCGCTACCTCGTCGAGCGCTGGCACACCTCGATGACCCTGGCGGGTGCCGGCCTCGACGACGACGAGAAGCAGGCCCTGCGCGACCTCAACGCGCGGCTGTCGACCCTCACGACGCGCTTCGAGAAGAACCTGCTCGCCGATACGAACGAGCTCGCTGTGCGCATCACCGAAGAGGCCGAGCTCGCGGGCCTCGACGACGGGG
>CAXTSE010000015.1:0-74340 GCA_964246985.1 uncultured Microbacteriaceae bacterium | reverse complement strand
AGGTCACCTCCGGCGGATAGCCGAGGCCGGGCGCGAGCGCCTGCGTGGCGAGGGCGGCGATCTGGTCACCGGTGACCGTCGGCGCCGGGTCGGCCGGCGCGGTCGTCGGCTGCGGCGGGTTGTTGGGCAGGTCGGCGACCTGGGCGTCGATGCTGTACCCGTCGCGGGTGACCTCGGTGAACGTGATCACCACGTCGTACTCGAGGCCGCTGGCCGGGTCGGTGAGGAGGCAGGTGACGGCCGCGCCCGTCTCGAGCGCGATCGACGATCCGGCGGAGCTGCAGTCGATGTCGGGACGGCTGCCCGTCTCCTCCTCGAGGGCGCCGGCGGCGGTATCGGCGACGTCGGCCGCGTCGACGGTGCGCACCTGCGGGCTCAGCGAGAAGGTGCACGCGCTCAGCATCAGCGCTGCGGCCACGCCGAGGGTCGCGGCGGGAAGGATGCGGTAGCGCACGGGGCCTCCAATAGGTGTTGCTGAGAATTTAGCGGATTCGCGCACGACCCCGCGCGACGTACGCTGTGGCCATGGCAGACAGCGTCGACTCCGCCCCCCGCGTCACCGTCGAGCGCGACGGGCATGTGCTCAAGATCGGGCTCAACAGGCCCGAGAAGCGCAACGCGGCCGACTGGCGGATGCTGCAGCAGCTCGCGCTCGCCTACGGCGAGCTCGACCGCGATCCCGAGCTGAGAGCGGGGCTGGTCTTCGCCCACGGCGAGCACTTCACCGCGGGACTGGACCTCGCCGACGTGTCGGGCCACATCGGCGCGGACGGCCTGCAGATGGTGCCGGAGGGCGGGATCAACCCCTGGCAGACCGAAGGTGTCTCGGTGACCAAGCCCGTGGTCATCGCCGTGCAGGGCACCTGCCTGACTCTGGGCATCGAGCTCGCACTCGCGAGCGACATCGTCGTCGCCGCCGACTCGACGGTCTTCGGCCAGGTCGAGGTGCGGCGCGGCATCCTGCCCTTCGGCGGGGCGACCCTGCGGTTCCCTCGGGCGGTCGGCTGGGGCAACGCGATGCGCTGGGTGCTGACCGGCGACACCTTCGACGCCGCCGAGGCGCTCCGCATGGGGCTCGTCCAGGAGGTGGTGCCGCACGGCACCGAGCTCGACCGGGCTCTCGCGCTCGCGCACCGGATCGCAGCGCAGGCTCCGCTGGCGGTGCAGGCCACACTCGCCAACGCGCGGGAGGCCGTGCGCGAGGGCGACGCCGCGGCAGAGCGCGGGCTGCAGCCGGCGCTGGTGCGGCTTGCCGCATCCGAGGATGCCGCGATCGGATTGCGCGCCTTCGCCGATCGCACGACAGCCGAGTTCGTGGGCCGCTGAGCGCGTAGCCTCTGACCATGAGCGCGCGCGACTACGACCTGATCGTCATCGGAGCCGGGGCGGTCGGCGAGAACGTCGCCGACTACGCCCACAAGGCCGGCCTGAGCGTGGTGGTCGTCGAGGCCGAGCTGGTCGGCGGCGAGTGCTCGTTCTGGGCGTGCATGCCGTCGAAGGCGCTGCTCCGCGCCGGGAGCGTGCTGCGAGCGGCCCGCGCCGTGCAGGGCGCCGCACAGGCCGTCACGGGAGACGTCGATCCGGCCGAGGTGTTCGCGCGCCGCAGCCGCATCATCCACGACCAGGACGACAGCTCGCAGGTCGACTGGCTCGAGGGCGCAGGCATCGACCTGGTGCGCGGACACGCCCGGATCACCGGCGTCCGCACCGTCACGGTGACCTCGGACGACGGGACGGTGACCGAGCTGGCCGCGCGCGCCGCCGTCGCGGTCTGCACCGGCAGCTCGGCGCTGCTTCCCGACATCCCCGGTCTCGCCGAGATCGAGCCCTGGACGAGCCGCGAGGCGACCAGTGCGACCGCGGCACCGGCATCCCTCGCGGTCATCGGCGGGGGCGTCGTGGCCTGCGAGATGGCCACCGCCTACGCGAGCTTCGGCACCGCGGTGACGATGATCGTGCGCGGCGGGCTGCTGGGCGGACAGGAGCCGTTCGCGGGCGAGCTCGTGCAGGCGAGCCTCGAGAAGGCGGGCGTCACGATCCGCGTCGGCGAGACGGCATCCGCGCGTCGCTCCGACGACGGAGCCGTGCTCACCCTGGCCGACGGCTCGGAGGTCGTCACCGAGCAGGTCCTCGTCGCGGTCGGCCGCACTCCGCGCACCGACGACCTCGGGCTCGAGACCGTCGGACTCACCGCCGGCGAGTGGCTCGGCGTCGACGACACCATGCTCGTGGAGGGCTCGGACTGGCTCTACGCCGTCGGCGACGTCAACCACCGGGTGCTGCTCACGCACCAGGGCAAGTACCAGGCGCGGGCCGCAGGCGAGGTCATCGCGGCGCGATTCCATGGCGAGACGCCCGACACGGCACCGTGGGGCCGGCACGTGGCCACCGCGGATGCCGAGGCCGTTCCGCAGGTCACCTTCACGGATCCCGAGGTGGCGTCGGTCGGTCTCACGGCGGCCGCGGCGGAGAAGGCCGGCTACCGCATCCGTGTCGTCGACTACGACCTGAGCTGGGTCGCCGGAGCCAGCGTGCACTCCGACGACTACATGGGGCAGGCGCGGGCGATCGTCGACGAGGACCGGAAGGTGCTGCTCGGCGTGACCTTCGTCGGTCCGGATGTGGCCGAGATGCTGCACTCGGCGACCATCGCGATCGTCGGGCAGGTGCCCGTCGATCGCCTCTGGCACGCTGTGCCGTCGTACCCGACGCTCAGCGAGGTCTGGCTGCGGTTCCTGGAGACCTACGGCCGCTAGGGTGCTGGCCATGATGAAGGCTCTCCCCGACATCCGTCCGGAGGCTCCGACGCGGGCAGAGCGCGGCGCGGCGGCCGTCGCGCGCGGGGCGTCTCGGGTGCCGGGACTGCGTCGGCTCCTGCTGACGCGAGCGGTGGCGCTGCCGGGATACGGATTCGCAACCGCCTGCGCGTGGGTGTGGGGTCATGCGACCGGCGGGCGGCCGCGACGGAAGAACGGGATGCGCTACTTCGTGCGGATGCCCACGTGGGCGTTCGGCCGCGGTGGCACCACGATCGGGGCGATCTACCTGACCCGCGACAACGACAGCGACGACGTGATCGCGCACGAGGCGGAGCACAAGGAGCAGTGGCGCCACTACGGACTGCCGTTCATCGTCCTCTACATCGCGGCCGGAGGGCCGGCGGCGACCAACCGCTTCGAGGTCGCCGCGGGCCTCGAGCTCGGCGGCTACGTGCGGAAGCGCCGCGGCGGCTGAGGAGAGCCCGCGGAGCGGACGGTCTCGACGGCTCAGCTGCTGGTGATGGCGCGGGCGCTGCCCGTGCCCGAGATCCACGCGTAGACGCGGTGCTCGCGCTCAGCCTCGACCGGCAGCATCTCGGCGCTCCAGGCGTCGACCGCCGCACGGAGGCTCTGCCCACGGTCGCGCAGCAGCCAGGTGACGCACACACGTCCCGGCGCCGCGATGATGCGCACGGCATCCGCGTCGGGCACCTCGATGAAGACCTGCCCGCGAGCCTTGGCCGGAAGGGTGGCCAGCACCGTCTCGATGACCGGCAGGTCGCCTTCGGTCGCGGCGAGCAGCACGAGGTCGCCGTCGGCGGGCTGCCAGGCGATCGAGGCGGGGAGGAGATCGGAGAGGAACATCGCCTCCAGTATAGGCATGCCTTACCTAAGCGCGCGTCGGGCGAATAGGCGGAATCCCCCCTATCCCCGGCCCCATCCCCCCGCTACTGTCTGGCGATGACCACGACACCGCGCGCAGCGGCAGCGATTCTCCTGACGCTGACGGCGGGCCTGCTGCTCGCCGGGTGCGGGCCGACCGACCCGGACGCCGCCACGCCGACGTCGACGCCCATCACATCCGCGACCCCGTCAGCCACGCCGACGCCGACGCCAGAGCCCTCGCCCGCCGTGCTCAGCTGCGAGGGCATCGTCACGCCGGCGACGATCGGAGGGTTCGCCTCGGAGGGCACGCTGATCACCCCGCCTGCCGAGTTCGACGCGAAGCTCACCGCCGAGGGCAACGCGCTCGCCGTCTTCTTCGACGCCGGCGGCGTCGTCTGCCAGACGGGAGCCGGCGCGGGCGCCTTCGAGATCTTCGCCTACGCACCCCTGACCGAGGCGCAGTTCGCGCCGGTCCAGGCGCAGTTCCTGGCCGAGGGGTACAGCGAGCAGGTCACGGACGCCGGACTCCTCTACCGGGTCCCCGACGGGCAGGAGGGCCTGCCGCGGGTCTGCTACAACCGCCCCGACGCGTTCACGGTGTGCGGAAACGACGACGACCGGGTGGGCGAGATCGTCGAGGTGCTCGGCCTGGGGTGATCCGCGCCGCCTAGCATTCGGCAATGACCTACCTGCCGCACCGCTCTCTCGTCACCGGCGCCAGCTCGGGCATCGGCGCATCCTTCGCGCGCGCACTGGCGGCGCGTGGATCCGATCTGGTGCTCGTCGCCCGGCGCACGGACCGGCTCACCGACCTGGCGGACGAGCTGGCGGCTGCCCACGGCATCCGCGCCGAGGTCATCACGGCCGACCTGTCGCTGCCCGAGGCGGGTTGCGCCCTGCGAGCGGCGATCGAGGGCCGCGTCGACACGGTCGTCAACAACGCGGGCTTCGGCGCGCACGGACGGCTGGCCGAGGCCGACCCCGAGGTGCTCGCGCGGATGATCGCCGTCGACGTCGCGGCTCTGGTCGATGTGACGAGGGCCTTCCTGCCCGAGCTGCTCACGGCCCGTCACGGCGCGATCGTGAACATCGCGAGCACGGCGTCGTTCCAGCCTGTGCCGCTCATGGCCGTCTACGGGGCGTCGAAGGCGTTCGTGCTGAGCTTCAGCGAGGCTGTCTGGCAGGAGGCGCGACCGCAGGGCGTGAAGGTGCTCGCCCTGGCGCCAGGCGCGACGCGCACGGAGTTCTTCGACGTGGCGGGCAACGGCGACGCGACGGTCGGGCGCTTCCAGACCCCCGAGGCGGTGGTAGCCGCGGGGATGCGCGCTCTCGACCGTCGCTCCACTCCCCCGCACGTCGTCTCCGGCGTCGGCAACCGAGCGATGTCGCAGGCGCCCCGGCTGTCGCCCCGGCGCGTTCTGCTGCCCGTCGTCGAGCAGATGATGCGGATCGGCCGCGGGGCCAGGTAGCCGAGTTCGCTCGAGAGGTTGACAGGGCCCGCTCGACCTGGTTGGTTAGTTACATCAGTAATTAACCTACCAACCAGAGAGGAGGGTACCCGTGGACGACAGCCGCCCGATCTTCCAGCAGATCGCCGAGCAGATCGAGAACGACATCATCTCCGGCGCGCTCCCCGAGGAATCGCAGGTCCCCTCGACCAACGAGTTCGCAGCGTTCCACCGCATCAACCCGGCCACCGCCGGGAAGGGCGTGAACCTGCTCGTCGACGCGGGGATCCTCTACAAGAAGAGAGGGATCGGGATGTTCGTCACCACCGGCTCCCGCGACCGACTCGTGGCCCAGCGCCGCGAGGAGTTCCGCGAGCAGTACGTCCGGCCGCTGATGGCCGAAGCCCAGAAGCTCGGCATCACGGCCGAGCAGCTCCGCCTCATGATCGGAAAGGAGGCGTCATGATCGCCACCGCGACCACGACCGCACTCGAAGCCCGCGGGCTCACCCGTCACTACGGCAAGGTGCGCGCCGTCGACGACGCGACGTTCCAGCTCGAGGAGAACCGCATCCACGGACTCCTCGGCCGCAACGGCGCTGGGAAGACCACGCTGATGTCGCTGCTCACCGGCCAGGAGTTCGCCTCTTCCGGGGAGGCCCTCGTCTTCGGCGAGTCGCCGGTCGAGAACGCCGGGGTGCTCGAGCGCACCGCATTCATCAAGGAGAGCCAGAAGTACCCGGACGACTTCCGCGTCAAGCACGTCTTCCGTAGCGCTCCCTGGTTCTTCGCGAACTGGGACGCCGACTTCGCCGGATCGCTGATCGCCGACTTCCGCCTGCCCACCGACCGCCGCATCAAGAAGCTGTCCCGCGGTCAGCTGTCGGCGGTCGGCGTGATCGTCGGCCTCGCCAGCCGAGCGCCGCTGACCTTCTTCGACGAGCCCTACCTCGGTCTCGACGCGGTCGCTCGGCAGCTCTTCTACGACCGCCTGCTCGCCGACTTCGCCGAGCACCCTCGCACCGTCGTGCTGTCGACGCACCTGATCGACGAGGTGAGCAGCCTCCTCGAGCACGTGCTCGTGATCGACGACGGCCGCATCATCATCGACAGCGACGCCGACGACCTGCGCGGCACCGCCGCCACGGTGGCCGGCACCCGTACCGCCGTGGAGGAGTTCAGTCGGGGCCGCGAGGTGCTGCACCGGTCGGCCCTCGGGGGCCTGGCGACCGTCACGATCGCCGGCCTCGACGACGCCGGACGACGGGAGGCCGAGGCCGCGGGCCTCGAGCTGGCCCCCGTCTCACTGCAGGAGCTGATCGTGCGCAGCACGACGCTCGACACGAACTCGGAGGACCGCGCATGACCACCGCACTCGTCGACACCCGGCCCGTCGCATCCGCCCCATCCGCGGGAGTACTGGCGCGCATCACGCGGATCGTGCGCCTGCTCACCGCCAATCCGTGGACGACGATCGTGTTGCCGTGGATGATCCTCGGCATCATCCTGCTGGCCAACATCGCGATCTGGGCGATCCTGAACGCGAGTCTCGCGCCGGAGGACATGGCGGATGCGAACGAGGGCATCCAGTACAGCGGCGCATCGAGCTGGCTCTTCGTCTACATGACGGTGGTCGCCGTCCAGTCGATGAACCTCACCTTCCCGCTCGCCCTCGGCTACGGCGCCACCCGCCGCGACTTCTACCTCGGGTCAGCACTCACCTTCGTGCTCCTGTCGGCCATGTTCTCGATCGGGCTGACGATCCTCTCGGTGATCGAGGAGGTCACCGGAGGATGGGGCCTCGGGGGCAGCATGTTCACGGCGATCTACTTCGGCGGAGCCGACGCGACGTGGTACGTGAAGCTCGGCATCTACTTCTTCGGGATGCTGTTCTTCTTCTTCGTCGGCTCGTTCTTCGGCGCAGTCTTCGTGCGGTGGCGCGGCCTCGGCATCACGGTCGCGCTCGTCGCGCTCGGTGCACTCGGGATCGCCGCCGCGGCGCTCATCACCTTCACCGCCTCATGGCCCGCGGTCGGGCAGTTCTTCGTCGACAGCCAGGCCCTGGGCGTCGCGGCGTGGCTGCTGGTGCCGACGGTGCTCTCGGGCGTGGTCGGCTACCTGGTTCTGCGGCGGGCCACTCCGCGCTGACCGGCTGCCGCCCACATAACCATCGCGTCACGCATCGGGCCGGATCGCTCCTCGGAGCGGTTCGGCCCGATGGCCGGTGATAAGTTCTCGACGACGGGAAGGGGTGCTCGTGAAGCCGCGTCGCATGGTCGTCCTGGGGCTCGCCCCTCTCGTCGCGGTGCTGCTGCTCCTGAGCGCCTGCACCCCGCAGGTGTCCGCCCCGACGCCCACCCCCACGCCGTCCGCGACCGAGCAGCCCGCGCCCGCCGAGACCGCGGCCGCCGCGCCGCCCGTGTTCACGAAGCCCGCCGACTGCTCGACGATCGTTCCGGCGTCGCGGGCCGCCGTGTTCGCCTCGGCGGGGAGCACGCTGATCGGCGGACCCGGCGGCCTCTACCCCCAGTACTACGCCGACCCCACCCCGCAGGAGACGGCGGGCGGCATCTCGTGCATCTGGGGCGACGAGTCCTCCCCCGGCAGCAACATCGAGATCTCGGTGGCACCGCTGACCGCCGCGACCCGCTCGATCGTCATCGAGAACCTGGTCGCCCAGGGGCTGAACGAGGCCCCGCTCGGCGACGCCATCAGCTACGGGCAGCTCGGCGATCAGTCGAGCGCGCCCGCGGTGCTGAACGTCATCCGCAACGACAGCTGGATCTCGGTGATCGAGGGCGTCGGAGGTCAGAGCGCCTTCGAGGAGGCGGTCACGATCGCCGACGAGGTGCGCTCGCAGGTCTACGCGACGCCGTGAGCGTGACCATCCGTCCCGTCGCCGCCGGGGACGCCGAGCTCGTCTTCGTGCTCGAGTCCGACGAGGTCGGCGCCGACATGCTCGCCTTCCTGCCGCGGGCACCCGGCGACCGGGCCGCGTTCGACGAGGCCTGGGAGAGGTACACGACGCGTCCGGACATCGTGTTCCGCGTCGTCGAGGTCGACGGCGCTTTCGCCGGGTACGTGCTGTCGTTCGTGATCGAGGAGGCGGGCGAGCCGGAGCGCGAGGTGGGCTACTGGATCGACCGCGTGTACTGGGGCCGCGGCGTCGCCTCTGCCGCGCTGGCCCTCCTCCTCGACGAGGTCGCGGAGCGGCCGCTCTGGGGTCGCGTCGCCGGCGACAACGTCGGGTCGCGCCGCGTGCTCGAGAAGGCCGGATTCGTGAGAGCGAGCGTGCAGCAGACCCTGTCACCGCGCCGCGGCTTCGTCATCGATGAGATCGCGCTGCGGCTCGACTGAGGCCGGGACTGCTCAGCTCGACCGGCCTCAGCCCTCGCCGAGCTCCTGGAACGCGGTGATCTGCATCCCGCCCGGCGCCTCGAGCCGCGCGTTGAGCGAGTTCCACGGCGTGACGGTCGGCGGGGCCACCAGCTCGGCCCCGCCCGCGGCGAGGGTGTCGGCGGTCGCGGCTGCGTCATCCACCTCGAACGCGACCCGCACGGTCGCCGCGAACGCGTGCGCCGCGGGATGCCCGACCTCGACCTCGTCGATGTAGCGCACCTGCGCAGGGTTGGCGAGCTCGATCGTGGCGGTCGGCACCTCGAGGATGACGACCCGTGCTCCGTCGGGGCCGTCGTACGCCTCGCGCTCGGTCAGGCCCAGCACGTCGCGGTAGAACGTCAGGGCGGCATCGAGGTCGGCGGTCTCGAGCACGAGACGCAGCTGCTTCACGGTCATGGCTCGAGCGTAGGTCGCCGCCTGCCCGCACAACTGGTACATTTGTACCAATCTGAAACGGAGCACCTCATGGGCTATCTCTTCCTCGGCCTCGCGATCGTCGGCGAGGTCATCGCCACCAGCTTCCTCAAGCTCACGAGCGGCGAGCGCGCCGTCTGGTGGGCGTACCCGGTCGTCGCCGTCGGCTACATCGCCGCGTTCACGATGCTGTCCCTGTCGCTCGGTCGCGGGGTCCCCCTCGGAATCGCGTACGCGATCTGGGCCGGCATTGGGGTGGTGCTCGTCGCGATCATCAGCTGGGTCGTCTTCGGCGAGTCGCTCACCCCGGTGCAGATCGCCGGCATGGCACTCGTCGTCGGCGGGGTCGCGATGATCGAGCTCGGGGCACGCCACGCATGACGATCACCGCGAAGGGCGAGCAGCGTCGTGCCCTCCTGATCGCCGCGGTGCTGCCGGTGCTCGAGCGTTCCGGCGTCGGCGGAGTCACCCACCGGGCCGTGGCCGCGGAAGCCGGCCTGCCGCTTGCGTCGGCAACCTACTACTTCGACAGCATCGACGATCTGCTCATCACGGCGCTCCGCAGCGCGACCGACAGCCAGGTCGCGTGGCTCGAGCGCCTGCAGGGTGCGGATGTGCGCGTGCTCGCCCGTCTGCTGCACAGGCTGGCCCACACCGACCGCGCGTCGGCGATCGCGCAGTACGAGCTGCTGTTCGCCGCCATGCGCCGCGATGCTCTGCGCGCCGACGCCGAGCGCTGGTACGCGGCCCTCGCGGGTCTGCTGGCCCGCTTCGTGGCGGACGACGACGCCCGGCGATCGGCGTCGTACGCCGTCGACGGGTTGATGCTGCGGATGCTGTGGACCGGTCAGCCGTCGACGGTCGCGGCCACCGAGCGCGAGCTGCGCGCGATCGTCGGGGCGTCCACGGCTACTTGAGGCTCTTCTGCATGAGCACGGTGCCGAGCCAGCGCCCGAACTTGAACCCCACCTTGCCCATGTGACCCTGATGCGTGAAGCCGTAGCGCTCGTGGATCGCGACCGACGCCTCCGCGCCCCGGTCAGCGATCACGGCGATGATCTCGCGGATGCCCGCGGCCTTCGAGCGCACGATGAGCTCGCCGAGCAGGGCGCTGCCGAGGCCCTTGCCCGTGGCGCCCGGCCCCAGGTAGATCGAGTTCTCGACGGTGTAGCGGTAGGCGGCCTTCGAGCGCCACGGGGTCACGTAGGCGTAGCCGAGGATCTCGCCGCGCGGGCTGACCGCCACCAGCCACGGGTATCCGAGCTTGGCGACGAGTCGGAACTTGGCGCGCATCTCGGCGAGGGTCAGGGCGTCCTCGTCGAAGGTGACCGTCGAGTTGAGCACGTAGTGGTTGTAGATCTCGCGCATGTGCGGCACGTCCAGCTCGGTCGCATCGCGCAGCTCGTACGAGAACTCGGGCTCGGGCTGCGGGGCGGGGCGCAGATGCGCGGGCAGCTTGCGGCGCGGGTTGTATTCCTCTTCGAGCATCGGGACGATCCTACGCGCGAGACCGGACTGCGGTCAGGGGGTGAGCGCCCAGTTCACGGGCGTGCCGCCCTGCGCCTCGAGCAGCGCGTTGGCGCGGCTGAAGGGTCGGGATCCGAAGAAGCCCGACGACGCGGAGAGCGGACTCGGATGCGCCGACGCGACAATCGGCGTCTCCCCCAGCAGCGGCCGCAGCGTTCCCGCGTCGCGGCCCCAGAGGATCGCGACGAGCGGCGCATCCCGCGCGACGAGCGCGCGGATCGCCAGCTCGGTGATCGCCTCCCAGCCCTTCCCGCGATGGGATCCGGAGGCGCCGGATCGCACGGTCAGCACCCGGTTGAGCAGCATGACACCCTGAGCGGTCCAGTCGGTGAGGTCGCCGTGGGCCGGCGGCGGGACGCCGAGATCGTCGCGCAGCTCGCGGTAGATGTTCTGCAGGCTGCGCGGGACGGGCCGCACGGCACGGTCGACCGAGAACGAGAGTCCCACAGGGTGGCCCGGCGTCGGATACGGGTCCTGTCCGACGATGAGCACCCGCACGTCGTCGAACGGCGCCCGGAACGCGCGCAGGACGTTCTCCCCGGCCGGCAGGTACGGCCGCCCGGCGGCCACCTCCGCCCGCAGGAAGTCGCCCATCACGGCCACCTGCTCGGCCGCGGGCTCGAGAGCGCGAGCCCAGCCGGCATCCACCAGCTCGCTCAGTGGGCGCGGTGCGGTCATGACGCCAGGGTTCCCACGACGACCGCTCCCGACTCGTCGGCGAGCACCTGCCAGACATGCCCGGCGCCGACCACCCGCAGGCTGTCGTCGGAGACGACGAGGGCAGTGCGCTCGTCGATGGCCACGCCGCCCGGCAGCAGTCCGGCCTCGGTCGCCGCGACCAGCCGCCCGAGCGTGCCCCACTGCGCCGCGTGCACGTCGATCGCGAGATCGACCAGCCCGAGACCCTCCTCGATCGTCAGCTCGACGAGATCCTCCGACGTCTCCTCCGGGCAGACCGGCGTGCCGTCGAGCAGCCAGCCGCCGATGATCGCGCGATCGGCGGCGATCATCGCGCCCGCCGAGAAGCCGAGGTACGGCAGGCCGTCGGCGACCAGCAGCCGGATCTCCTCCATGAGCGGATCGACGGCCGCCAGATAGGCGGGGGTCAGCCCTCCCCCGATCACCAGGGCGTCGATGTCGTTGAGCACCGAGCTGTCGAACCCGGCTCCGCCCTCGGCGACCGTGACGACGGGGTCGCAGGCGGCCACCCGCGTGAAGGACTGCGGGTATCCGACACGGTACTGCTCCGAGGGCACGCCCTCGTCGACGACGAACAGCATGCCGATGCGCGGGACCATGCGGCCGCTGCCCGCCGCGCGCTGGGCAGCCTCCTCCAGGAAGCCGGTCGTGACATCCGGGTCGCCGTCGGCGCTCCAGCCGCCCCCCACCAGGTGGATGCTCACCGCGCTCGGCCTAACCCTCGGCCGGGCGCGCCACCTCGCCCGGATACGCGACGGGACCCTCCGAGCTCCAGGGGAACATGATCCACTGCGCGGTCTGCTTCCACACGTAGTACGGCTCTTCGACGGTGCCCGGCTTCGAGTAGAGGCACACCGTGCGCACCTCGCCGCCGCCCGCCTGCAGCAGCTGCACGACGAGCTTCAGCGTGCGGCCCGAGTCGGCGACATCGTCGACGAGCAGGATGGTCTTGCCCGCGAGCGAGTCCTGATCGAGGGTCGGGGGCAGCACGATCGGCGCCTCGAGGGTCTCGCCCACGCCGGTGTAGAACTCGACGTTCAGGCTGCCGAGCATCTTGACGTCGAGGGCGTAGCCGAGCGCCCCGGCCAGGGTGAGCCCGCCGCGCGCGATGCCGATGATCGCGTCGGGCCGGAAGCCGTCTGCGGCGATGCGCTCGGCCAGCTCGCGGGCCGCCGTGCCGAACAGCTCATAGGTCAGGATCTCGCGCTCGTCGCTCACGCGTCCACGCTAGCGCGCCACTAGCATCCGTTCATGACAACGGATCCGCGGTCGGTCGGCGCCATCACCTTCTCGCTGGTGGGCTTCCTGTTCCTGGTCGAGCTGACCAGCGGCATCCTGCAGGGGTTCTATGTGCCGCTGATCCCCGACCTGGTCGAGCACCTCGGCATCCGCGACGCCGACTTCAACTGGTTCGAGGCCGCGCAGCTGCTGCTGTCGGCGCTCGTGGTGCCGGTGCTCGCGAAGCTCGGCGACATGATCGGCCACAAGCGCATCCTGCTGCTCTCCACCGCCTTGACGGCCGGCGCCACCTGGTGGCTCGCATTCGCGGGCGACTTCACGAGCTTCCTGATCGCCTGGGCGCTGCAGGGGTTCTACGTCGTCTGGCTGCCGCTCGAGGTCGCACTGATCTTCGACCGCGGCCGCCGCACCTCGACGGGCGCCTCGCAGACCCGCCGCGCGGCAGGACTGCTCGTGGTCGCACTCGAGGCGGGCGCGATCATCGGCGCGCTCGGCGGAAGCCGGGTGTTCCGCGCCGTCTCGGAGGACGTGACGCTGACGCTCTTCGCACCCGCGATCTGCGTCACCCTGGTGTTCTTCGCGATCCTGTTCGGCGTGCCCGAGTCGGAGCCGGTACCCGGCCGCACCCTCGACGTCGGCGGGTTCGCCCTGCTGACGGTCGCGCTGCTGCTCATCACCTCCGGCCTCACCTTCCTCCGCATCAACGGACCCGAGACCTGGTGGGTGTGGGCGCTCATCGCGATCGGCGTGCTGGCGTTCATCCCCTTCGGCAGGTTCGAGCTGCGGCAGAAGGATCCGGCGATCGACCTCCGCGTCGTCGCTCAGCCGACGATGTGGCCGGTGCTGCTCACCGCGGCCCTGTTCGGCATCAGCGTCCTCGGCGCGCAGGCTCCGCTCAGCACCTTCGCGGGCACCGATCCAAGCGAGGTCGGCTACGGACTGGGGCTCGAATCCGACGTCATCTCGTACCTGATCGGCGCGTATCTCGTCGCGATGATCGTCGGAGCCGTGCTGTTCCCGATCCTGTCCCGCCGCACGTCGCCCCGCATCGCCCTCATCGTCGCCGCGTTCTTCGTCGCCGCCGGCTACCTGCTCTTCCTGCCCCTCCACGACACCACCTGGCAGGTGATCATGAACATGGTGATCGCGGGCATCGGATCGGGCGCCCTGGTCGCCGCCCTCCCCGCAGCCGCCGCCGCCGCCGCTCCGCGCGGGCAGACCGGCATCGCCGCCGGCCTCACCAACACGACGAAGACGATCGGCGGCTCGTTCGCCTCCGCCGTCTTCGGGATCGTGCTGGCCACCGGCGCCGTCGCGGCGGTCGGGACCGCGGCGAGCTTCTCGGGCTACGTCACGGTCTGGCTGGTGTGCGGCCTCGGAGCGCTGGCCGCGGCCGTGGCGCTCTTCTTCGTGCCGAAGCTCGCGTTCGCCGATGTCGAGCCGGCGCGCTGGAGCTGAAAGCGAAGGTCATTTCTGACCTTCGCCGCGACGCCAGCACCGACGCCCGTCTCGGGCGTCGGGTGACTAGAGGCTCTTCGCGACCAGCGCCTGCCTGATGACCTTGTGCGCCGCCGCCTGGGCGACAGGACGCACGGTCACGAGGTCGAGGTTGACGTGCCCCGGCAGCTCGATGGCATGGACGATCGCCTCGGCGACGTCGTCGGCCGTGAGCGGATCGCCGACGCCTGCGTAGACGGCGGCGGCCTTCTCGAGGTCGCCCGCGAAGCGCACGGAGGCGAACTCGGCGGTCTTGACCATGCCCGGTGCGACCTCGATGACGCGCAGCGGCTCGCCCGCGAGCTCCAGCCGCAGCACCGCCATGAGCGCGTGCTCGGCGAACTTGGCGGCGTTGTAGCCGCCGCCGTTCTCGTAGACCTCGTGGCCCGCGACCGAGGTGATGCTGAGGATGTCGGCGTGCCCGTCCGCGCGCGCACCGTCGCGCAGCAGGGGCAGCATCGCGGTGATCATGCGCTTGGTGCCGAGCACGTTCACGTCGAACATGCGGCGCCAGTCCTCCGGGTCGCCGGCCTCCACGCTCG
This sequence comes from uncultured Microbacteriaceae bacterium, assembly GCA_964246985.1. GTDB lineage: Bacteria > Actinomycetota > Actinomycetes > Actinomycetales > Microbacteriaceae > CAXTSE01. The sequence goes on along the minus strand of CAXTSE010000015.1, from coordinate 59,932 downwards.
CCGACCCGAACGCCCCGCCCGCGTTGTTGACCAGGGCGTGCACCGGTCCCCCGGCGGCGATCTCGTCACGGGCGCGGTCGACGTCGGCCTGGTCCGTGAGGTCGGCGACGACGGTGCGGATGCCGTGGGCTGCTTCCAGCGCCGCCAGCCGATCCGCGCGCCGGGCGACCCCGACGACGTCCCACCCGCGACTCGCGAACAGGCGCGCCGTCGCCTCGCCGATGCCCGAACTCGCCCCTGTCACGACCACACGTCTCGCCATGGGTCCAGTATCCCAACGTAGGCTGACTGCGATGACCGCCGACGCTCCCCCGGCCAGCGTGCCCACGCAGAAGCCCCGCGTGCGCATCCCGTTCTGGGACAACGCGCGCTTCGGCACGATCGTGCTCGTGGTGATGGGCCACGCGATCCAGCGGCAGACGACCGACTCCAACAACGCGCTCGCGCTGTACCTCGTGATCTACGCGTTCCACATGCCCGCGTTCGCGATCATCAGCGGCTACTTCACCAAGGCCAGCCCGCCCGGTCAGCGGCAGATGCGCAAGATCGTCACCGACATCCTGATCCCGTACCTGATCATGCAGTTCCTCTGGTCGGGTGTGCAGTGGATCGTCGAGGGCGACCCCGGCCTCAACCTGACGGAGCCGCACTGGACCCTCTGGTTCCTGCTCGCGCTCGCGCTGTTCCGCGTCGTGCTGCCGTATCTGGCAATGCTGCGCTGGCCGATGCTGTGGGCCGTGCTGATGTCCGTCGGCGTGGGCTACGTCGCCAACGTCGACTCGACGTTCTCCCTGTCGCGGGCCATCGGCATCCTGCCGTTCTTCCTCCTCGGCTGGTACCTGCGGCACTGGAAGATCGTCGACCGCTGGCGCTCCGCGGCGACGTCGACCGTGGTGATGGTGCGCATCGCGGCCGCGGCCGTGTTCGCGGTCTGGCTCACGGTCGTGCTCGTCAACGTGCAGGCGTTCCGTGACTTCCAGCTCAAGGACTGGTTCTTCTACGACGGCTCGTACCACGAGATCGACTGGTGGTCGGGGTTCCTCCGGCTCGGCTTCCTGGCTCTCGCCGTCGTGCTGAGCGCGGCGTTCTACAGTCTGATCCCGCGGCGCGAGATGATCTTCACCGCGTTCGGCCAGGCCACGATGTACGTCTATCTGCTGCACAGCTTCGTGCTCTACCCGATCCGCGAGTCGGGCATCCTGCGCGACGACCACTCCTCGGGGGTCTGGCTGCTGACGATGGTGTTCGCCTCGATCGCGATCGCGATCGCCCTCAGCTCCCCGCTCGTGCGCCGCGTCTTCCGCCCGCTCATCGAGCCGAAGCCGGACTGGCTGTTCCGTCCTCTCGACGAGACGAAGAAGCCGGCCGGCGGCGCGCAGGATCCCCGCGCACGCACCGACCGGCATCCGACCACCGGCTCGCTGCGCACCGACCCCACGGGATCCCGGCGCACCGAGTAGCGGCGCCGCGGCTACTCGCCGCGCGGCACCTCGTAGCCACGGGAGATGCGCTTCGGCAGCGTGAACACGAGGGCGAAGGCCACGACCGCGAAGATGGCACTCGCCATCAGCGCCAGGGTGGCGCTCTGGCCGAACGCGTCGGCGATGACCGTCGCCGCCGGCGGCGCGTCGGTCGGGATCACCAGGTTGCCGAAGAAGATCGACCCGATGATCGCGATACCGGCCGCCGAGCCGATGCGCTGGACCGTGCCGATGACGCCGGATGCGGCGCCCGCCTCCGCACGGTCGACCGTCGCCACGATGAACTGGGCGTTCGGGGCGATGAAGAGGCCGCTGCCGAGGCCGGCGACCAGGAGCGGGCCGAGAAGCTCCCAGTTGGTCAGGTCGCTGGCCGGGATGAGCAGCAGCACGAGCCACGTGGCGATGAGGCCGATGGCGACGAGCCCCGTGCCGAGCACCAGCACCGACCGCCCGAGGCGCTCCGCGAGGCGGTTGCTCTGCGATGCGCCCACGATCGACCCGATCGCGAACGGGATCGACACGAGGCCCGACTCGAGCGCGGTGTGCCCGAGCCCGCTCTGCCAGAAGATCGAGACCGTGAAGAAGATGCTCGTGAACGCGGCGAAGTACACGAACGCGAGGATGACGCCGCCGGTGAACGAGGCGTGCGCGAAGAGGTGCGGGGGCACGAGCGGCGTGCGACCTCGGGATGCGGTGAACCGCTCCCAGAGCGCGAAGACGACGAGCAGCACGATCCCGCCGGCGAGCGACAGGTAGGTCCAGAGCGGCCAGCCCTCATCCTGTCCCTGGATCAGCGGAACGAGGATCGCGACCAGCGAGGCCGTGAGCAGCACGAACCCGATGAGGTCGATGCCGCTGGTCTCCTGCTTCTCGGCACTGCGCGGCAGGAGGATGAGCGCGGCCACGACGGCGATCAGCCCGAAGGGGAGGTTGACGAAGAAGATCGAGCGCCAGCCGTCGGTCTCGCCGAGCGCCTCGATGAGGAGGCCGCCGACCAGCGGGCCGAGCGCGGTCGAGAAGCCGATCGTGGCGCCCATGATGGCGAACGCCTTCCCGCGCATCCGAGGCGGGAACATCAGCTGGATCAGCGCGGTCACAGGCGGGAAGAAGATGCCGCCGAAGAGCCCCTGGAACACGCGTGCCACGATCAGCGACGCGCTGTCCTGAGCGATTCCGCAGGCGAGGCTCGCGATGGTGAATCCGGTGAGGCCGACGATGAACACCCAGCGGTGCCCGATCCGGTCGCCGATGCGGCCGGCCGGGATGAGCGCGAGCCCGTAGGCGAGCGCATACCCCGAGATGATCCACGACAGCGTCGCCTCGGAGGCGTCGAGGCTGTCGCGGATGGTCGGCAGCGCGACGTTGACGATCGTGGTGTCGATGAGCGCCATGGCGATGCCGAGGATGAGCACGGCGAGCGCGAGCCACGTGCGCCGAGGCACCGAGGTGGCGTCGGGCGCCGGGGCGGCGAAGGTGGAGGTGGACGAGGACATGGGTCAGGGGGCCTTTCGGGAGAGTTCGTCGGTGATGATGTCGGGGAGCATGGCGAGCAGATCCTCGTGCCAGGCGATGTCGGCGCGCAGCCGGTCGGCCTTGTGCCGCATGATGTGCTTCTCGCCGAGGCTCAGGTACTGGGCGAAGGACTTGTCGTGCAGGTCGGCCTCGGCGAGCATCGCCCGCAGCCTCCCGATGCGCTCGCCGATGATGGCGGGCAGGGCGTCGGTGCGCTCGAGGTCGAGTCGCGACATCGCCAGATCGAACGGATCGGGCTTCATGACGACCTCGGTGAGTCCGGCGACGCGCAGCTCGGCCAGGGCCGCGCGGCCGGCGTCGGTGATGGTCCACACCTGCCGCTCGGGGTACGACCCCTCCCGCTCGACCCGCACCTCGGCGATCAGCCCCTCGGTGTTCAGGCGCTTGAGCGCACCGTAGAGCCCGCCGACTGTGACGTCGGCCCAGTTGTCGATGTGCTCCATCTCGGCGAGCTGCCGCAGCTGGTGCCCGTGCATGTCGCCCTCGAGATCGAGGGCGCCCAGGATGTACAGGCGGATGGACGACACGCGACTACTCTCACACGAGTAGTCACGTGTGTCAAATGGTCTGTTACGGCTCATTGCGAGCACCGTTGCCCCTGGCCGCGGCCAGGCCTACTGTCGCCACAGGCAACCGCCCCGAGATGTGAGGAACGACGATGTCCGACTGGAAGTTCGAGACCAACCAGATCCACGCTGGAGCACAGCCCGATCCGGTGACCAACGCACGGGCCACCCCGATCTACAAGACGACGTCGTACGTGTTCAACAGCACCGATCACGCCAAGAACCTGTTCGCGCTCGCCGAGTTCGGCAACATCTACACGCGCCTCATGAACCCGACGACCGACGTCGTCGAGCAGCGTATCGCCGCCCTCGAGGGCGGGACGGCGGCGCTCGCCGTCGCTTCCGGCTCCTCGGCGATCACCTACGCCATCCTCAACATCGCGGGCTCGGGCGATCACATCGTCTCGTCGAGCTCGATCTACGGCGGCACCTACAACCTCTTCAAGTACACGCTCGCGAAGCTCGGCATCGAGGTCACGTTCGTCGAGAACCAGGACGACGCCGCCGAGTGGGCGGCCGCAGTGCGCCCCAACACGAAGGCCTTCTTCGCCGAGACCATCGGCAACCCGCGCATCAACGTGCTCGACCTCGAGCTGGTCTCCGGCATCGCGCACGACAACAAGGTGCCGCTGATCGTCGACAACACGATCGCCACCCCGTACCTGATCCGCCCCTTCGAGTTCGGCGCCGACATCGTCGTGCACTCGGCCACCAAGTTCCTCGGCGGCCACGGCACGGTCATCGCCGGCGTCATCGTCGACGGCGGGAAGTTCGCGTGGAGCGAGAACGTCGACAAGTTCCCCGGTCTCACCGAGCCCGACCCGTCCTACAACGGGGCGAGCTACACGGCGGCCGTCGGCGACGCCATCGCATTCGTGATCAAGGCCCGCGTGACCCTGCTGCGCGACACAGGCGCCGCCCTGTCGCCCGACAGTGCGTTCTCGCTCATCCAGGGCATCGAGACGCTGTCCCTGCGCATCGAGCGCCACGTGCAGAACACGCAGCTCGTCGCCGAGTGGCTCGAGAACCACCCCGACGTCGCCTCGGTCAACTACTCCGGCCTGCCGTCCAGCCCCTGGTACGAGGCTGCCAACAAGTACGCCCCGCGCGGCGTCGGCGCCGTCGTGTCGTTCGAGCTGAAGGGCGGGGTGGATGCCGGCCGCGCCCTGGTCGAGAACGTCACGCTGTTCAGCCACCTGGCCAACATCGGCGATGTGCGCAGCCTCATCATCCACCCGGCCTCGACGACCCACTCGCAGCTCAGCCCCGAGCAGCAGCTCACGACCGGCGTCACCCCCGGTCTGGTGCGGCTCTCGGTCGGGCTCGAGCACATCGACGACATCACGGCCGATCTCGAGGCCGGCTTCACGGCCGCGCGCGCGGTCTCGACAGCCGCGGCCTCGGCTTAGGTCCGTCCTCCCGCGTCGGCGCGCGTAACAGGCGCGCCGACACGGGAGAATGGCCCCATGGACTGGCAGACACCCGAGGACGCCGTTCCCTCGGCGTTCGTCACCGAGTCCCAGCGGCGGTCCGTCTCGGCGCTGCCCCCCGCCTCCGGAGCCTGGCGGGTCGGCGACGACCCCGGCGACCGCAGCTTCGTGTCGATCGGCGAGATCGAGCTCGAACGCGGAATTCTGCCCGGCGTCACGATCGCCTACGAGTCCTGGGGCGAGCTGAACGCCGACCGCAGCAACGCCGTGCTGGTGCTGCACGCGCTCACCGGCGACAGCCACATCGTCGGAGCGCCCGGTCGTGGCCACTCGACGGGCGGATGGTGGCCGGGTCTGGTCGGCGACGGCAAGGCTCTCGACCCGCGCGACTTCTTCATCGTCGCGCCCAACATGATCGGCGGCTGCCAGGGCTCCACCGGGCCGGCATCCCTTCACCCCGACGGGCAGGAGTGGGGGTCGCGCTTCCCGTTCGTCAGCATCCGCGATCAGGTGCGCGCCCAGCAGGCGCTCGCCGACACGCTCGGAATCGACCGCTGGGCGCTGGTGGTCGGCGGGTCGATGGGCGGCATGCAGGCCCTCGAGTGGGCGGTCGGATCACCGGAGCGCGTCGCGAAGGTCGCGATCCTGGCCGCGCCCCCGAGCTCGACCGCCGATCAGATCGCCCTGAACTCGGTGCAGAGCGAGGCGATCCGCATGGATCCGGCGTTCGCCGGCGGCGACTACTACGACGCCGCCGACGGCGCGGGTCCGCATCGAGGTCTCGCGCTCGCCCGGCGGATGGCGCTCCTCAACTACCGCTCCCCCAGCGAGCTCAACGATCGGTTCGAACGCAGCTGGCAGTCCGGACTCAGCCCGATGGGCGGCGGCGGGGTGTTCGCGGTCGAGAGCTACCTGGGGTTCCACGGCAACAAGTTCACGCGCCGCTTCGACGCGAACAGCTACCTCGTGCTGGTGGACGCGATGAACTCGCACGACATCGGGCGCGATCGCGGTGGCACGGCCGCCGCCCTGGCCCGAGCCACGGCTACCGCGCTCGTCCTGGGCATCGACTCCGACCGGCTCTTCCCTGTCGCGGGGCAGCAGGTGATCGCCCGCCACCTGACGGGCAACATCGACGGCGACGTGCCGGCGGTCATCTCGTCGCCCTTCGGTCACGACGCCTTCCTCATCGAGGAGGCGCTCGTCTCCGCTCAGCTGCAGAGGCTCATCCAGGCCTGATCGGGGTCCGCACCGAAACACCGCGGTGACGGTATGGCGTGGCACCCCCAATATGAGTGCCAGCGTGTGGAAACATGACACCGAGATGGACATGATCACCCGCGAGCGCGACAGGCTCCTTCAGCGCTCCGCCCGCGTGTACGGCGTGAGCTTCGCCGTGGTCGCTCTGGTGTGCGCGGCGCTCCCCGGCGCGGTCGACGGGCGCGCCCTGCTGATCTCGCTGCCGCTGTTCGGATTCGTGATCCTCGGATTCGCGCGGATCGGCGCGAGCCGCTCCCTGGCCTGGGTCGCCATGGTGCTCGTGGCCGGCGCCGCCATCGTCGGCGTGCTGACCTTCGTCGGAACCGGCCCCTCGCTGCAGGCCGGCTTCTCGGCCGTCACCGTGCTCGCCGCCGTCTCGGTGCCCGCCGTCGCGCTCGTGCTTGTTTCGTCGGTGCCCCGCATCATCGTCCTCGTCGTCGCATTCCTCGTGCTCGGCGGCGGCAGCATCTACTTCGCCGTCGACCTCAACCCCCTGCGCGCGGCGGGCATCGTCGTGCTCGGCTGGATCGTCCCCACGGCGCTCGCGATCTGGATCAACGCCGGGGTGCCGCAGGTCACCAAGCGCATCGCCAGCATCGGACGCGCCCACCGCGCCGAGCGCCAGGCCAGCGAGCTGGAGGCCCAGCGCCGGCAGTCCGCTCGACTCCTGCACGACACGGTGCTCGCGACCCTCACGCTGCTCGCCCACTCCGGGGTCGGGGTCAAGCCGGAGGCACTGCGGGAGCAGGCCGGCGACGACGCCCGGCTGCTGCGACAGCTGCGGCTCGGGTCGAACCCGACGCCGACGCCGCCGTCGGGCACCCCCTTCGTCGCGACGTCCACCTCCCCCATCCCCGTGCAGAACCAGGAGCCCGTGCTCGGTACGACGCTCGAGTCGGTGAAGCAGCGCTTCGGCCGGATGGGCCTGCAGGTCAGCTGGCACGGGACCGGTCAGGTGCTCCTGCCGACGGACGTGCTCGACGCCTTCCTGCTCGCGCTCGCCGAGTGCCTCGAGAACGTGCGCAGGCACTCCGGCGTCACCGAGGCCCACGTCACCATCACGGATGACGAGACCATCGTCCGGGCGCTCGTCACCGACTCCGGGGTCGGCTTCGACATCAACGACATCGACGACGCGAAGCTCGGCTTCGCCGAGTCGGTGGTCGCCCGCCTCCGCGACGTCGGCGGCAACGCCCGCCTGTTCTCCGCTCCGGGCTCGGGCACCACCGTCGTCCTGGAGGTGCCCCGGTGACGTTCAGCGCTCCCGAGGAGAACACCCTCGGCGTCGTCGTCGGCGGCAACGCCCGACGCACAGCCAACCGCACCACCCGTCGCCTCGGACGCGCCGCCAACAGCGCGCATCGCGCCAGCCTCGGCACGGCGTTCCTCAGCCTCGGTGCCGCGATCCTGGTGACGCTGCGCGTCGTCTACGGCTCGATCCTCTTCTTCGTGCTCCTCATGCAGGATGTCTACCCGGTGCCCGTCGCCGCCGTCGCCGCCTGGGTGGTGCTCGCCGTCGTGCTGGTGCTGGCGATCATCGCGGTGCGGGTGATCAACGACCGCCTCCCCGACTGGATGTTCGCCCTGCTCCTGACGGGCCTCGGCGTCGTCATCGCCCTCGACATCATCGCCACCTGGGAGCTGCACGACTTCGGACGCAACGCGACCGCCGCGATCGCCGCCGGGATGGCCCTGCTGGTGGTCGTGACCGTGCGCGGCCCCGTCGAGATCCTGGTCGCCGCCGGCGGCCTCGCGGTCGCCCTGGCCGTGGTCATCTTCTTCAACACGCCGCCGGGCGTCACGATCGACGGCGACTGGCTCGCTCCTCAGATCACCGCGATCGCATTCGCGGTGCTGCCCGCCGTGATCGGAGTCGTCATCGTCGAGGCGTTCCGCCGCATGGTGCAGGTCGAGCTCGACCGCGCCCTCGTGCAGAGCACGGTCTCGGCGCCGCGCTTCGCGGTCGGCATGCTCGCGTCGGAGGAGCTGGCGCGCCTCGACCTGACCGCCGAGGAGCTCTTCGACTCGATCGCCTCCGGCAAGACTCCCCTGCCGCTCGCGCCCAAGATGGCGTCGGTGGCGGCGTCGCTCGCCACCGAGCTGCGCCTGCACCTCATCGAGGGCCGACGCGAGACCTGGCTGTACCACGCCATCAGCGAGTCCGAGATGCTCGGCAAGTCGGTGACGCTGGTCGACAAGGCGAGCCTCGCCGGGCTGCTCGATCCGACGCAGCGCGACGGCCTGCTCTCGACGGTGTGGCAGCTCGTGAACGACACGCGCAAGGCCTCGGCCGCGACATCCGTCAGCCTGCAGATCGGCCCGGTGGTTCCCGGAAGCGTGCCCACCCCCGACCACAAGATCGTCATCCCCATCACGATCACCACCACCGGCGTGTCCCGGGGGCGTGTCGATCCCACCATCTGGGACGCCGTGGGGCGAGTCGGGCGCTACTCTGACTCCACCCAGGACTCCAGCCTGCGCGTCGACGTGCAATGCCTCGTCGACAACCCGGCCGATCAATGACCGCACACCGAACTGGAAGGGGACCGACCGATGGCTATCCGGCTCGCTCTCGTCGATGACCACAAGATGCTCCTCGGGGCGCTCACCGAATGGATCCGCAGCGCGGCCGACGACATCGACATGGTCGCCGCCGTCAGCACCTGGCCGGAGCTCCTGACGAGCCCCGAGTTCCCCGTCGACGTGGTGCTGCTCGACGTCGACCTGAAGGACAACATCCCGATCTCGCTCAAGATCTCGACGCTGAAGACCACCGGCGTCAAGGTCGTGCTCATGAGCACCTACTCCGAGCCGAACATCGTGCGCGAGGCGCTCGGTGCCGGCGCGCTCGGGTATCTCGTCAAGAGCGAGCCCGTCGAGATGATCGTCGAGGCGATCCGCGCGGCCTCGCAGGGCGAGAGCTTCATCTCGGCCGAGCTCGACCTCGCGCTCAACGCCGGCGACATCGGCGGTGCCCCGAAGCTCAGCGCCCAGGAGCGTCGCGTGATGGCGCTCTACGGCGGCGGCGAGCCGGTGAAGAGCGTCGCCTACGAGCTCGGCATCTCAGAGGAGACCGCCAAGAGCTACCTGAAGCGCATCCGGGAGAAGTACCGCGTCGCCGGCATCGATGTCGGCACCAAGGTGGCGCTGCGGAAGCGCGCCATCCAGGACGGCATCCTGATCCAGGACTCCGCCACCGGCACCTTCTGATCCTGTGGTCGCGCCGCCGCCGCTGCGGCGCTAGCCGCCGAGCGGGGTGACCGGGTCGGGGGTGCTGTCGCGCGTCCGCAGCGAGCCGGTCTGCGTGAGGAACCGGCGGCTCACCATCGCGCCCGCGAGCGCGAAGAGCACGCCGGGCACGCACATCGCGAGGCCGACCCAGGTCGGCGCGATGTAGCCGAATCCGGCCGCGATGACGGCTCCTCCGAGGAACGCACCGAGGCTGTTGCCGATGTTGAGCGACGAGTGGTTGATGGCCGCGGCCAGCGTCTGACTGTCGCCGGCGACATCCATCAGGCGGGTCTGGATGACCGGCGACAGCGCCGCGGCCGACAGCCCCACGAGGAAGAGCCCGGCTAGCAGCCCGCCCAGGGTGGTCGCAGTCAGAGCCAGGACGGTCAGCGAGACCGCGAAGCCCCCGAAGCAGATGAAGATCGCCCGCGCCGCTCCGCGGTCGGCGAGCCGTCCTCCGAGGAAGTTGCCGATCGTCATGCCGACGCCGATGACGACCAGAGCGAACGGCACGGCGCCCGCGTCGAGCCCCGTCACCTCGGTCGCCAGGGGCGCCACGTAGCTGTACACGGCGAAGAACCCGCCGAAGCCGATCGCGCCGGTCAGCAGCGCGAACCACACCCCGATGCGCTTGAAGACCCTGAGCTCGCGCCGGAACGTCGCCGCGGGGTCTCCCGGCTGCGCCGGCACCAGCACGAGGATCGCTAGGAAGGTAGCCGCGAAGATGGCGGCGACGGCGAGGTAGGCGACTCGCCATCCGGCCACCTGGCCGAGCAGTGTGATCAGCGGCACGCCGATCACGTTGGCGATGGTGAGGCCCGACAGCACGAGGGCGACGCCCTGACCGCGCTTGCCCGGACCCATGAGGCTCGACGCGACGAGCGCCGCGATGCCGAAGTAGGCGCCGTGAGGCAGACCCGCCAGGAAGCGAGCGGCTACGACGAGCTCGAAGGTGGGCGCGACCGCCGAGAAGACGGTACCGAGGGTGAACGCGGCGGCGAGCGCGAGCAGCAGCCGACGTCGCGGGAAGCGCGCGGCGAGTGCCGCGATGGTGGGCGCACCCACGACCACCCCTGCCGCATACGCCGAGATGACCAGTCCGGTCTGCCCGAGTGCTCCCTCGGGGTCGTCGGCGTAGAGGTCGGGCAGCAGATCGCGCGCGATGTCGGGCAGCAGCCCCATCGCGACGAACTCGGTCGCGCCGATGCCGAAGCCGCCGAGGGCGAGCGCGAGAAGCGCGAGTCGCACGCGGCCGGGCGAGTAGCTGAGGGTGGAGGTCACGAGATGGGCCGATCGATCGGGAGACGTGAGGGGGTGCGGATGAGGCGCACCAGCGCCACGGCACCCCACGCGAACAGGGCGAGGTAGAGCGCGTTGCGCGCCGTCAAAACGAGCAGCATCGGCAACTGCAGACCGATGAGCTCGTCGTACAGGTACGGGTAGACGATCTGCGTCAGAGCCGCGATGACGAGCGCCAGGATCGCCGGCACCCGGAAGGAGCGCCCGGCCCCCGTCGCCGCCCGCGCCAGCCCGACCGCGATCGGCACGGCGAGCCAGGTCACGAACTGCGGCGAGCCGACCTTGTTGAAGAGGATCAGCGCCACCGTGATCGTCAAGGCGAGCAAGGGGAGCAGGTCGACGGCGGGCACGCCGCGTCGTGTCGCGAGGAGCCCGACCACCAGGAGAGCTGCGGTGACCGCCACGAGGAGGGGCGTCATGGCCGCCGCCGCGTCCGCGGTTCCGGGGCCGTAGAGCTGGTAGGTGATGATGGCGGGATCGAAGGCCACGTACGTGCCTCCCCCGGTGAGGCGGTGGGTGAAGGCGTCCCACATCCAGAACGTCGCGATCGGGGCCTCGACCTGCAGACCGCGAGCCGTCTGCTGAGTGATGAAGCTCACCACGTTCGAGCCGCTGCCGAGCAGCAGCGCCACCACCGTGATGACCACCGACGTGACGATCGCCGTGACCGCGATCCAGCCGCGTTCCCGCATGGCGACCACCGCGGCGCCGACGATCGCGGCCGGCCACACCTTGATCCAGGCCGCGACCGTGAGCAGCACGGTCGCGACCCGCGGGTACGCGCCGATCAGGAGCAGGCCGACGAGGGCGAACGGCACCGTGATCGCGTCGATGCGGCCGACGGCGACCGGCCCGAGGAGCAGAAGGAATCCCAGCCACCACCAGCCCGCGAGTGCGAGCCGTCGATCGCGCGACGCGCCCGTCAGCACAGCGAAGGCGGCCGCATCCACCAGCATCACGAGGCTGAGCCAGGTGCTGGCATACAGGTCGGGTCCGAACAGGTTGGCCGCCAGCATGGGCACGAGGGCGACGATCGGGTAGACCCAGACCGTGTCGATGCCCACCCAGATGTCGGCGCTGTTGCCGTACTCGATCCAGAAGCGGTACACGTTGACGACGTCGCCGAGCGGCCCGCCCGGACCGTAGAGGGCCAGCAGGCCCAGGACGAAGTGCGTGACCACGAAGGCGGCCCACAGCACGATCGGATGCGTCAGCAGGTGCGCGCGCACAGGTGGCGCTGTCGACACGACGGCGCCCGAATCCCGCAGAGCATCCGTCACGTCCCCAGGGTAGCCGCGTCACGCGACGACACCGTTCCGCGCCCTTCCCGCGCGAGGCGGCAGAATGGACGCACACAGCACATCCCCGACCCCAGGGAGACCCCATGTCACGCACCCCCACCCGCCTCGCCGCCGCTCGCCTGTCCGCAGGTCTGGTCGGCGTCCTCGCCCTCGGCATCGCCCTCGCCGGCTGCCAGGCCTCGACCGACGCCGGCACCGACACAGATGCGGGCGCCTCGGCCGGCGGCTACGTCACCGACGGCAAGATCACCATCGGCACCGGCGAGCCCGCCTACTACCCGTGGGTCATCGACGACGACCCGGAGTCGGGCGAGGGCTTCGAGGCCGCCGTCGCGTACGCGGTCGCCGAGCAGCTCGGCTTCGCGCCGGAGGACGTCGTCTGGGTGCGCAGCACCTTCGACGAGGCGATCGCACCCGGCCCGAAGGACTTCGACTTCAACCTGCAGCAGTTCTCGATCACGCCCGAGCGCGCCGACGCCGTCGACTTCAGCTCGCCGTACTACGAGACCACGCAGGTCGTCATCACGACCGAGACGTCGGCCGCGGCTGACGCCACGTCGATCGCCGACCTGAAGGACCTGCTCATCGGAGCCCAGGTCGGCACGACGAGCTTCACCGCCGTCGAGCAGCAGATCCAGCCGACCGCCGGAGCCCAGGTGTTCAACACCAACGACGACGCCAAGCAGGCCCTCGAGTCGGGCCAGGTCGACGCGATCGTCGTCGACCTGCCGACCGCGTTCTACCTCACGGGCGTCGAGCTCACCGGCGGCAAGATCGTCGGCCAGCTCCCCGCCGTCGACGGTGAGACGGGCGACCAGTTCGGCCTCGTGCTCGCCAAGGACAGCCCGCTGACCGCCGACGTCACCGCCGCGGTCGACGCCCTGCGCGACGACGGCACGCTGCAGTCGATCGCCGACGAGTGGCTGGCGGATGCGGGATCAGCTCCTGTTCTCAAGTAGCGTTCCAGCGTGACCACCCCGGAGGCCCGCGCGCCCAGCTCCCTCGAGCTCGAGCGTCGGGCCTTCCGGCGTCGGCAGAGCACCCGGTCGGTGCTCATCGGCGCCGGCAGCACGATCGCGTTCGCCGCGATCCTGTGGCTCGCGATCACCTCGACGCCCGGCTGGCCCGTCGTGCAGAGCACCTTCTTCGACCCGGAGCGCGCGCTCGAGGGTCTGCCGATCGTGTTCAACGGCCTGCTGCTGAACATCCGCGTGCTGCTGGTCGCCGCCGCGGGCGTGCTCGTGCTGTCGCTGCTGATCGCGGGCATCCGCACCCTGCGCGGACCGGTGTTCTTCCCGCTGCGCGCCCTGGCGGCCGGCTACACCGACCTGTTCCGCGGCATGCCTCTCATCATCGTGCTGTACCTGATCGGATTCGGCATCCCGGCGCTGCGCTTCAGCGACACCCGGATCCCGGCCGAGGTGCTCGGAACCATCGCGCTCGTCCTGGTCTACTCCGCCTACGTCTCCGAGGTCTGGCGGGCGGGCATCGAGGCCGTGCACCCCTCGCAGCGGCTGGCGGCGCGATCGCTCGGGCTCGGGCACGGCCAGACCCTGCGGCTCGTCGTGCTGCCGCAGGCGCTGCGGAAGGTGACCCCGGCCCTGATGAACGACTTCGTCGCCATGCAGAAGGACGTCGGTCTCATCTCGGTGCTCGGCGCGGTCGACGCGGTGCGCTCGGCGCAGATCGAGGTCGCGCAGAGCTTCAACTACACGTACTACGTCGTGGCGGGTCTGCTCTTCGTGCTGCTCGCGCTGCCGATGATCCGGCTCACCGACTGGTACTCCGCGCGGCTGCGACGCCGGGAGCAGATCGGGGAGGTGGTCTGATGCCCTCTGTGCTGAGAGCCGACGACATCGTCAAGCGGTACGGCGACCGTGTCGTGCTCGACGGGGTGTCGCTCGATCTCGCCGCTCACGAGGTTGTCACGCTGATCGGTCCGAGCGGGTCGGGAAAGTCGACCCTGCTGCGGTGCCTCAACCTGCTCGAGCGCATCGACGACGGGCAGATCTGGCTGGGCGACGCCGACATCAGCGACCCGCGCGTGCAGGTCGATCGGGTTCGGGCGCGCTTCGGGGTCGTGTTCCAGAGCTTCAACCTGTTCCCGCATCTCAGCGTCCTCGACAACGTGACGCTGGCGTCGCGGAAGGTGCTGCGGATGCCGCGTGCGGCCGCCGAGGAGCGAGGCCTGGCCCTGCTGGAGCGCATCGGGCTCACGGAGCACGCGCGCTCGCATCCGGACCGCCTCTCCGGCGGACAGCAGCAGCGCGCCGCCATCGCGCGCGCGCTGGCGACCGACCCGGAGGTGCTGCTGCTCGACGAGATCACCAGTGCGCTCGACCCCGAGCTCGTGGGCGAGGTGCTCGAGCTGGTGCGCGAGCTCGGGCGCGACGGCACCACGATCCTGATGGCGACGCACGAGATGGCGTTCGCCCGCGACGTCGCCGACCGGGTGCTGTTCCTCGACGGCGGACGGATCGTCGAGCAGGGCCCGCCCGAGCAGCTGTTCGGGTCGCCGCAGCAGGAGCGCACGCGGGAGTTCCTGGGCCGCCTCGGCTAAGCAGCGTCCGTCACGAGCGACGCCACGACAGCGGGCAGCTCCGCGCACAGCCCGAGGATCGTGAACGGCCCGCCGCCCGACGCGCGCTCGGCAGCGAGACCGTGCACGACGGCGGCCGTGGCGGCGAGCGGTGCCAGTGCGCCGGGGTCCTCGGCAAGGCGGACGTGATGCGTCGCGACGAGCGCTCCGAGGATGCCGGCAAGGGCATCCCCCGCCCCCGCGGTCGCCAGCCAGCTCGGCGCCGACCGCACCCGTAGCAGCGGGCCGCCGGGCACGGCGACGTGCGTCGTGTGCCCCTTGAGCAGCACCGTCGCACCGAGGGTGTCGGCCGCGCGTCGGGCGGCGCCCGCCAGATCGTCGAGGACGGCCTGCCTGTCCTCTCCGAGCACTCGCGCGAGCTCGCCGGCGTGCGGGGTCACGACGACCGGCCCAGATGCCCGCCGCCAGAGGTCGAGGGCTCCTCCGTCGAGCACGATCGGCACCGGCTGCTCGAGAGCCTGGTCGAGCAGCAGCCGTGTCGCCTCGTCGCGCTCGGCGGCGTCCTGGCCCGAGCCGAGCACCCACGCCTGGACGCGACCGTCCGCGGTGACCGCCTCGGGCCGACGCTGCAGCACCAGTCGCGTCGGACGACCGGGTCCGCGGTAGCGCACCATCCCGACCCCTATATGCAGCGCGGCTTCCACGCCGAGCACGGCCGCTCCCGGGTAGCGTGCCGAGCCGGTGACGAATCCGACCACTCCGCGCGAGTACTTGTCGTCATCGGGGCCGGGGACCGCGATCCAGGCCGCCGCATCCTCTGCGCCGAAGAGCGCCGTCCTCGAGTCGCCCGCGCCGGTATCCGCCATGCAGCCACCCTAGGGTTGGAGGGTGAGCATCAGCATCCCCGGCCGCGTAATCGTCTTCGACTACGGGGAGGTGATCTCGCTCTCCCCCTCCGCGAGCGACACCGCCGCCCTGCTGGAGGTCGCGGGCGTCGGCGGCGACGCGTTCTGGCCGACCTACTGGCGGCACCGCGAGCCTCTCGACCAGGGCACCATGACCGTCCGCGAGTACTGGACCCGCCTCGCCGACGAGCTCGGCACCACCTGGTCGGATGCGGAGCGCCACGAGCTGTGGGTGCGCGACTTCCGCAGCTGGTTCAGCACCGATCCGGGCACGGTCACTCTCATCGGAGAGCTGCGCGCGGGCGGCACCCGCCTCGCCCTCCTGTCGAACGCGGGCTTCGACTTCGCCGACGCGTTCCGCAACGCACCGTTCAGCGAGGGCTTCGAGCGCGTGTTCGTCAGCGCCGAGCTGGGCATGATCAAGCCGCACGCCGACATCTACGAGCATGTCGCTGCCGAGCTCGGCATCGGGTTCGACGAGTTCGTCTTCGTCGACAACAAGGCAGAGAACGTGGCTGCGCTGGAAGAGCTCGGCGGCACGGGCCACGTCTTCACGGGCGCCGACGGACTCCGCGGGTTCCTCGAGGGGCTGGCCGCCTGATGCCCGGCCTCTTCGACCCGATCGAGCTGCGCGATCTCACGATCCGCAACCGCAGCTGGATCCCTGCCCTCTGCCAGTACACGGTCACCGCCCGCGACGGCGCGCCCACCGACTGGCACCTGGTGCACCTGGGCGCGTTCGCCCGCGGCGGCGCAGGACTCGTCGTCGCCGAGGCGACCGCCGTGACGCCTGAGGGGCGCATCTCGCCGCACGACACCGGCATCTGGAACGACCGGCAGGTCGAGGCCTGGCGCCGCGTCACCGACTTCGGGCACACCCAGGGTGCCGCGATGGGCCTCCAGCTCGCCCACGCCGGCCGCAAGGCGTCGGTGTTCCCCGAGTGGGGCGAGTACGCCGGCCGGCCGGTCGAGAAGGGCACGATCCCGAGCGACGACGGCGGCTGGCAGACCGTGTCGGCATCCGACATCGCGTTCGAGGGCTACGCGGCGCCGCGGGCTCTCGGCCTCGACGAGCTTCCGGACATCGTGGACGCCTTCCGCGCGGGGGCTCGGCGCGCGCTCGACGCGGGCTTCGACCTGGTCGAGCTGCATGCGGCGCACGGGTACCTGCTGCACCAGTTCCTCTCGCCGCTGTCGAACAGGCGCGAGGACGCGTACGGCGGCTCTCTCGAGAACCGCGCTCGCCTGCTGCTCGAGATCGTGCGGGCGGTGCGGGCCGAGATCGGCGACGGCGTGCCGATCCTCGTGCGCTTCTCGGCCACCGACTACGCGGAGGGCGGCTGGGATGCAGAGCAGACCGCCGCCGTCGCCGGATGGGCGCGCGAGGCGGGGGCGGACCTGTTCGACATCTCGACCGGCGGGCTGGTGTCGGGAGTCCGCATCCCGCTCGGGCCCGGCTACCAGGTGCCGTTCGCCGAGTCGGTGCGCGGATCGGCGGGGGTGCCGGTGAACGCGGTCGGCCTCATCACCGACGCGGCTCAGGCGCAGCACATCATCGAGTCCGGCCAGGCCGACGCTGTGATGCTCGGGCGCGAGGCGATGCGAGATCCGCACTTCACGCTGCGCGCGGCGGGCGAGCTCGGCGTCGAGATCGACTACTGGCCGTCGCAGTACCTCAGGGCGCGGCCCCGGCGCTAGAGGTCGGCGCGCGTCGGCGGGTTCGCGCCGGCGCGCGAGACCGTGATGGCGGCGCACCGGGCAGCGAAGCCGACGACGTCGGCGACCGCGGCGGTGTCGATGGCGCGCAGCGCATCCCGCCTCTCCGCACCCAGCAGGTCGCGATCGGCGAGCGCCGCGAGGAGGCCCGCCATGAACGAATCCCCCGCGCCGATCGTGTCGACGACCTCTGTGACGGGTGCGTCGACGTGCAGGGCGCCGGATTCCGCCACGGCATCCGCCCCGGCTCCCCCGCGGGTCACGATCACCAGGGCGGGGCCGGTCGCGAGCCAGTCGGCGATGACCGCCTCGGGCGCGCGACCGGGGTAGAGCCAGTCCAGGTCCTCGTCGCTGGCCTTCACGACGTCGGCGAGCCCTACCAGGCGCTCGATCCGCACACGGGCTGCGTCGACGTCGCCCATCAGCGCCGCGCGCACGTTGGGGTCGAAGGCGATGGTCGCCGTGGGTCTCGCCTCGACGAGCAGCCGCTCGACGAGCGCCGCCCCCGGCTCGAGCGACGCGCCGATGGACCCGGTGTGCACGAGCGCGAACCCGTCGACGGAGGCGGGCGCGGGATCCCAGGTGATGTCGAAGCGGTAGGTGGCCGAGCCGTCGGCCGCGATGGTCGCCTCGGCGACGGAGGTGCGCTCGGCCGTCACCGTGCCCGGCGTGATCTCGACGCCGCTCTCGGCGAGGTGGCTCGCGATCTCGGTGCCGTAGGCGTCGGGAGCGATCTGCGCGTGGAGGGTGGCCGGAACACCAAGCCGCGCCAGCCCGACGGCCACGTTGAGCGGGCTGCCGCCCGGATGCGCGACCTGGTCGACCACGTCGACGAGTGCTTCACCGATGACGAGGGCGCCTGTGACCATGCGGCAACGCTAGCGGCTGGCGTCTCCTAGCGACGCGTCGCGTCCTGGACCTCGCCCACGAGCTCCTCGATGATGTCCTCGAGGAACAGCACCCCGCGGGTCGCCCCGGTCTCGTCGAAGACGCGCGCCACATGGCTGCCGGAGCGGCGCATGGTGGCCAGCGCATCCTCGACCTCCGTGTCGCGGAACATCGAGATCAGCTGGCGGATGCGCTTCGGCGGAACCGGTTCGGTGAACTCGTCCTCGTCGAGGTCGATGACGTCCTTGAGGTGCAGGTAGCCGGTCGGCTCGCCGGCCTCGTCGACGAGCACGTAGCGGCTGAAGCCGTGCTGCGACACCGCCTTCTCGACGTCGCTCGGGGCCGCGTCCTCGGGAAGGGTGACGAGCGCAGTCATGCTGACCGCGACATCCCGCACCTTCTTCTCCGTGAACTCGAACGCCTTGTTGAGGGTGCCGGTGGAGTCGGTCAGCACGCCCTCGCGCTTGGAGGTCGCGACGATCGTCGCCACCTCCTCGACCGTGAACGCGCTGGTCGCCTCGTTCTTGGGCTCCACCCGGAACAGGCGGAGGACGCCGTTGGCTGTGGCGTTGAGCGCCACGATGATCGGGCGGAACACGGTGGCGAAGAACACCAGCGGGGTCGCGAGGATCAGCACGGCGCGGTCGGGCACCGAGAACGACAGGTTCTTCGGCACCATCTCGCCGAGCACCACGTGCAGGAACGACACGATGATCAGCGTGATGATGAACGCGGCGGTGCTGACGACCTCCTCGGGCAGTCCGGTCAGCTCGAGCGGGATCTCGAGCAGGTGGTGGATCGCCGGCTCCGACACGTTGAGGATGAGCAGGGAGCAGACGGTGATGCCCAGCTGGCAGGTGGCCAGCATGAGCGTGGCGTGCTCCATCGCCCAGAGCGCTGTCTTGGCGGCGCGCGACCCGGCCTCGGCCCTCGGCTCGATCTGCGAGCGCCGTGCCGAGATGACCGAGAACTCGGCGCCGACGAAAAACGCGTTGATGGCGAGCAGCACGAAGAGCCAGGCGATGCCGGCCCAATCGATCATGAGTCGCCCCCGTCGGTCTCGACGACGGTCGGGGTGAAGCGGACGCGGTCGATGCGCCGCCCGTCCATCCTCTCGACCCGGAAGATCCCGGCCTCGATCTCGACGGTGTCACCGGCCTCGGCGACGCGTCCGAGCTCGCTCATCAGCCATCCGGCCACCGTCTCGTACGGACCCTCCTCCGGCACCGTGACGTCGGCGCGCTCGAGCAGCTCGTCCGGCCTGAGCGCACCGGGGAACGTCAGCCAGTTGCGGCTGCGCACCACGTCGGCGCGGGAGCGGTCGTGCTCGTCGGACACCTCGCCGACGAGCTCCTCCACGAGGTCCTCGAGGGTGGCGACGCCGGCGGTTCCGCCGTACTCGTCGACGACGACCGCCATCTGGTAGCCCTTCAGGCGCAGCTCGCCGAGGAGGGTGTCGAGCCTCATCGTCTCGGGCACCCGCAGCGCGTCGGACTTCAGAGCCGACACCGGCACCCCGGACCGTCTCTCGCGCGGGACGCCGACAGCCTGCTTGACGTGCACGACGCCCACGACGTCGTCGATGTCGTCGTCGATCACCGGGAATCGCGAGTGCCCGGTGCGACGGGCGAGGTCGATGACCGCGTCGGCGCTCTCGGACTTGTCGATGCTCATCACGCGCGGGCGGGGCGTCATCACGTCGGCGGCGATGTGATCCGAGAAGGCGAGGGTGCGCGCCAGCAGCGTCGCCGTGTCGCGGTCGAGCGATCCCTCGCTGGCGGAACGGCGCACGAGGCTCTTCAACTCGTCGGCGGTGCGGGCGGAGCTGAGCTCCTCGCGCGGCTCGATGCCGATGGCGCGGAGGATCGCGTTGGCGGTGCCGTTGAGCAGCTTCACGAACGGCTTGAACACGGCCGTGAAGACCAGCTGGAACGGGATCACGATCTTGGCGGTCTGCCGCGGCAGGGCGAGCGCGAAGTTCTTGGGCACGAGCTCGCCGATGATCATCGACAGGAGGGTGGCGACCACGACGGCGGCGATGGTGGCCACGACGGGCAGGGCGCCGTCGGGCACTCCGAGCGACACGAGGGGAGGCGTGAGGAAGCTGCTGAACGCGGGTTCGAGGGTGTAGCCGGTCAGCAGCGTCGTGAGGGTGATTCCGAGCTGTGCGCTCGAGAGGTGGGTCGAGGTGACCTTGAGCGCGCTGATGGTGGAGCCGAGCATGCGCTCTCCGCGCTGCTCGCGCGCCTCGAGGTCGGCGCGATCGAGGTTGACGAGGGCGAACTCGCTGGCGACGAACAGACCGGTGCCGACGGTGAGGAGGATGCCCACGAGGAGCAGGACGATGTCACTGCTCATGAGAGGGTCTCGAACGGGATGGCTGGCGCAGACGGAGGGTCATCCATAGGCCGTCAAGTCTAGGCGGACTTCGCCGCGGCCTTCGCTGCCCGCTTGGACTCCCGGACCTTCCCCAGCGACTCGGCATCGACGATGTCGGCCACAGAGCGATAGGCGCCGTCGTCGCCGTAGCTGCCGGCGGCATCCCGCCACCCTGCCGCGTCGACACCCCAGCGCTTGCCCAGCAGCGCCACGAAGATCTTGGCCTTCTGCTCGCCGAAGCCCGGCAGGGCCTCGAGCCGTCGCCGGATCTCGGCGCCGTCGGGCTCGTCGCGCGTCCAGATCGCGGAGGCGTCCCCGCCCCAGTCGTCGACCACAGCCGCGCAGAGGCTCTGGATGCGCCCCGCCATCGATCCGGGGAACCTGTGCACCGCCGGCGACTGCTTGCAGACCTCGACGAACGCGTCCGGGTCGTACCCGGCGATCGCGGCCGCGTCGAGCGATCCGACCCGGTCGAGCAGCTTGGCCGGCCCGGCGAACGCCGTCTCCATCGGAACCTGCTGATCCAGCAGCATCCCGAGCAGCAATGCGAGCGGATCGCGACTCAGCAGCGCGTCTGCTTCGTCATCCCCGGTGATGTGCAGGGCGGTAGGAGCGCTCATCCCCCCATGCTCCCACCGAGCCCCGCCCGGGCACCACCGCTACCAGCTGACCGGCAGCGCCTTGCCCTCCTCGTAGCCGGCCGCGCTCTGGATGCCGACCACCGCTCGAGCGTGGAAGGCGTCGAGGTCGGCCGCTCCCGCGTAGGTGAACGAGCTGCGGACGCCCGCCGTGATCATGTCGATCAGATCCTCGACCGAGGGGCGGAGGGGGTCGAGGTAGATCTTCGAGCTCGAGATGCCCTCAGCGAAGAGCTCCTTGCGGGCCAGCTCGTACGGGTCGAGGCCGCCGAAGCGCGCGTGCACGGCCTTCGTCGACGCCATGCCCCAGCTCTGCTTGAACACCCGGCCCGCCTCGTCGACCTCGAGATCGCCCGGAGCCTCCACCGTGCCGGCGAACCAGGAGCCGATCATGACGGATGCGGCCCCCGCCGCGAGCGCGAGCGCGACATCGCGGGGGTACCGCACTCCCCCGTCGGCCCAGACGTGCGCGCCCAGTGCCTGCGCGGCCTGCGCCGTCTCGAGCACCGCCGAGAACTGCGGGCGCCCGACAGCCGTCATCATGCGGGTCGTGCACATGGCGCCCGGCCCGACGCCGACCTTCAGGATGTCGGCCCCGGCGGCAACCAGATCCTCGACGCCCTCGGCCGTCACGATGTTGCCCGCCACGATCGGGATGCCCAGTTCGAGCGCGCGCACGGCGGCGAGCGCCCGCAGCATCCCCTCCTGGTGGCCGTGCGCCGTATCGAGCACGAGCACGTCGACCCCCGCGGCCGCGAGCGCAGACGCCTTGCCTGCGACGTCGCCGTTGATGCCGACCGCGGCGGCGACCCGCAGCCGCCCGCGCGCATCGAGAGCCGGGGTGTACAGAGTGCCGCGCAGCGCGCTGGTGCGACTCGTCGAGCCGACGATGCGGTCGCCCTCGCGTACATGGGCGACCGTCTTGTCGAGGGAGACCAGCGTGTCGAAGGCGGCCCGCGCGTCCGATGCCTCGATCGTCGGGACGGAGTCGATGTCGATGCCGGCGAGGCGCGGGTCGCGGGCGTCGAGCGGGTCGTCCCAGAGCAGCAATGCGCTCTTCACCTGCTCGATGGCCGCGACGAGGTCGGGCATCGGGAGGTCCTGGGGCAGCACGCCCAGGCCACCGCGGCGGGCCAGCGTGGCGGCGAGGCGGGTGCCCGTGACCGAGTTCATGTTGGCCGCGACGAGCGGGAGGGTGGCGCCCGTGCCGTCGCCGGGGGCGAGATCGACGGCCAGCCGGCTGCCGACGTCCGACCGGCTGGGAACCAGGAAGACATCCGAGTAGGTCAGGTCGTGTGCGGGAATGCCCGTGGAGAAGCGCATGAGACCACGCTAGGCCTAAGAACCCATGAATTTCTCAGACGGATGCGTCCTCCGGCGGCGGCACCGGGCATCAGGAGCGCTTAAGCTGGGGGCTGCACAACCAACGATGTGAGAGTGGGCGATCCTGCGTGTCTAGCCCCGTGACCGGAACTGTTCCGGACGACGGAAACTCGGGCGAATTCGGAGCCAATGAATGGCTCGTCGACGAGATGTACGAGCGCTACCTGGCCGACAAGGACTCCGTCGACCGCAGCTGGTGGCCGATCCTCGAGAGCTACCACCCGGTGACCGACCCGACGCCGACGTCGAGCATCCCGGTCCAGCAGCAGCCTCCCGTGGCCCAGCAGCCTCCCGCAGTCGAGCAGCCCGCGGCGGCCGAGCAGCCTCCGGTGGCCGAGCCCGTCGAGACCCCGGCGCCCGAGACCCCCGCCGCAGCCGCCACGCCGGCCGCCCCCGTCGAGACGCCGGACGCGACGGGAGGCGAAGCGCAGATCCCCGACGAGATCCCCGCCACCGACGTCCCGCCGGCCACCCCGGCCCCTGAACCGCAGCCGCAGACCGGCAGCACTCCCGTCGCGCGCACGACGTCGGCACCCGCCAAGCCGCAGCCCATCCCCGCCGAGGCGCCGAATACGGCCAGCACCCCCAAGCCGCAGGGCGACGCCCCGGCGCCGGAGGCCGATGTCGTCACGCCGCTCCGCGGCATGAGCAAGACCCTTGCGACCAACATGGACGCCAGCCTCTCCGTGCCGACCGCGACCAGCGTCCGCACCGTGCCGGCGAAGCTGATGATCGACAACCGCATCGTCATCAACAACCACCTGAAGCGCGCCCGCGGCGGCAAGGTCTCGTTCACCCACCTCATCGCCTGGGCGATGGTGCAGGTGCTCAAGGAGTTCCCGAGCCAGAACGTCTACTACGACGAGCCCGAGGGCAAGCCGAGCGTCGTCGTCCCGGCGCACGTCAACCTCGGGATCGCGATCGACCTTCCGAAGCCCGACGGCACCCGCTCGCTCATGGTGCCCGCGATCAAGCGCGCCGACACCATGACCTTCGCCGAGTTCCTCGGGGCCTACGAGGACGTCGTCTCGCGAGCACGCGCCAACAAGCTCACCGCGGCCGACTTCCAGGGCACCACCATCTCGCTGACCAACCCCGGCGGCATCGGCACCGAGCACTCCGTGCCGCGCCTGATGAAGGGCTCGGGCTGCATCGTCGGCGCCGGAGCCCTCGAGTACCCGGCGGCCTTCCAGGGCTCCAGCACGAAGACGCTGGCCGGGCTCGGCATCGGCAAGACCATCACGCTCACGAGCACCTACGACCACCGGGTCATCCAGGGCGCGGGCTCGGGCGAGTTCCTGAAGCGCATCCACGAGCTGCTGATCGGCGAGCGCGGCTTCTACGAGGACATCTTCTCGGCGCTGCGGATCCCGTACGACCCGATCCACTGGGCCCAGGACATCAACGTCAACATCTCGGAGCGCGTCGACAAGACCGCCCGCGTGCAGGAGCTCATCAACTCGTTCCGCGTGCGCGGCCACCTGATGGCCGACATCGACCCGCTGGAATACCGGCAGCGCTCGCACCCCGACCTCGAGATCTCGAGTCACGGGCTGACCTTCTGGGACCTCGACCGCGAGTTCGTGACCGGCGGGTTCGGCGGCAAGAACGCGGCGCTGCTGCGGGACATCCTCGGCGTCCTCCGCGACTCGTACTGCCGCACCGTCGGCGTCGAGTACATGCACATCCAGGACCCCGACCAGCGCGCCTGGTTCCAGGAGCGCCTCGAGCGCCCGTACCAGAAGCCCACCCACGACGAGCAGCTGCGCATCATGGGCAAGCTCAACGAGGCCGAGGCCTTCGAGACCTTCCTGCAGACGAAGTACGTCGGGCAGAAGCGCTTCAGCCTCGAGGGCGGCGAGTCCACGATCGCGCTGCTCGACGAGATCCTGCAGGGTGCGGCCGAGGCCGACCTCGACGAGGTCGCGATCGGCATGGCGCACCGCGGTCGCCTCAACGTGCTGACCAACATCGCCGGCAAGACGTACGGGCAGATCTTCCGCGAGTTCGAGGGGACCCAGGACCCGAAGACCGTCCAGGGCTCGGGCGACGTGAAGTACCACCTCGGCACCGAGGGCACCTTCACCGCCGCCTCCGGCAAGGAGCTGGCCGTCTACCTCGCCGCCAACCCGTCGCACCTCGAGGCCGTCAACGGCGTGCTCGAGGGCATCGTGCGCGCCAAGCAGGACCGCAGCGGCGGCTCCTACGCCGTCATGCCGATCCTCGTGCACGGCGACGCGTCGATGTCGGGCCAGGGCGTCGTGGTCGAGACCCTGCAGATGTCGCAGCTGCGCGCCTACCGCACCGGCGGCACCGTGCACGTCGTCATCAACAACCAGGTCGGCTTCACCACCCCGCCGACCGAGGCGCACACGTCGGTGTACTCCACCGACGTCGCCAAGACGATCCAGGCTCCGATCTTCCACGTGAACGGCGACGACCCCGAGGCCGTGGTCCGCGTGGCACAGCTCGCGTTCGCCTACCGCCAGGAGTTCAAGAAGGACGTCGTCATCGACCTCGTCTGCTACCGCCGCCGCGGGCACAACGAGGGCGACGACCCCTCGATGACCCAGCCGATGATGTACAACCTCATCGAGGCCAAGCGCAGCGTCCGCACCCTCTACACCGAGGCGCTCGTCGGCCGCGGCGACATCACCGAAGAGGAGTACGACGCCGCGCACCGCGACTTCCAGGATCGCCTCGAGCGGGCCTTCGCCGAGACGCACGCGGCGCAGACCGGCTCCATGCCGGTGATCCCCGCCGACGACAACGCCGTGAAGGGCCTCGAGCGCCCGGAGGCGCAGCGCGACGACACCTCGGGCGAGCCGACCAACACGGCCATCGACCCGGCCGTCGTCGCCGCCATCGGCGACGCGCACGACAACCCGCCCGGCGGCTTCACCGTGCACCCGAAGCTCCAGCAGCTGCTGAAGAAGCGCTTCGAGATGAGCCGCAGCGGCCAGATCGACTGGGGCTTCGGCGAACTGCTGGCCTTCGGATCGCTGCTCGTCGAGGGCACTCCGGTGCGTCTCGTGGGTCAGGACTCGCGTCGCGGCACGTTCGTCTCGCGGCACGCCGTGTTCCACGACCGGCAGAACGGCCAGGAGTGGCTGCCGCTTGCCAACCTGAGCGAGTCGCAGGCGCGGTTCTGGATCTACGACTCGCTCCTCAGCGAGTACGCCGCGCTCGCGTTCGAGTACGGATACTCGGTCGAGCGCCCGGACTCGCTCGTGCTCTGGGAGGCGCAGTTCGGCGACTTCGCGAACGGCGCGCAGACGGTCATCGACGAGTTCATCTCGAGCGCCGAGCAGAAGTGGGGGCAGCGTTCCAGCGTCGTCCTGCTGCTTCCGCACGGCTACGAGGGTCAGGGGCCCGACCACTCGTCGGCCCGCATCGAGCGCTACCTCCAGCTGGCCGCCGAGAACAACATGACCATCGCCCGCCCGTCGACGCCCGCGTCGTACGCCCACCTACTGCGCCGCCAGGCGTATGCGCGTCCGCGTCGCCCGCTCATCGTCTTCACGCCGAAGTCGATGCTGCGCCTGCGGGGCGCGACCAGCGAGGTCGCCGACTTCACGAACGGTCGGTTCGAGCCCGTTCTCGACGATCCGCGCTTCGCGAAGGCGGGCGGCGACGCCGGTGCCGTGCGCCGTGTTCTCGTCCACGCGGGCAAGCTGCACTACGACCTGCTCGCCGAGCTCGAGAAGCGCGACGACGCGGCGACCATCGCGCTCGTCACGCTGGAGCAGTACCACCCGCTCCCGGCTGCCGAGCTGACGGCGGTGTTCTCCCGCTACCCGAACGCCGAGATCGTCTGGGTGCAGGAGGAGCCGGAGAACCAGGGTGCCTGGCCGTTCATCAACGTCGAGCTTCCCAAGCAGCTGGGGCGCACGATCGGGGTCGTGTCGCGCGCCGCATCCGCGTCGCCGGCCGCCGGGTCGACGAAGCGCAGCGCCGCAGAGCAGACCGAGCTGATCAACCGCGCACTGAGCTAGCGCCCAGGCAGGCGTCGACTAGGCGTTCGCGCCGTCGAGCTTCGCGAGGATCTCGGCGCGCAGAGCGTCGGGGGCCTTCTCCTGGCACGCGCGCTGCAGCTTCTCGGTGAGCGTCAGACCGACGAGATGCTCCTGCGAGCAGTCGTCGCAGTTCTCGAGGTGCTCGGTGACGTCGCGGAAGTCCTGATCGGTCAGCTCGCGGTGCAGGTACTCCTCGAGCTCCGTCTTCGCCTTGTCGCAGCCGCAGTCGGTCATGTCGTGCTCCTGGTGGTGGGGGCGTTCACGGAGAAGCCGCGTTCGCGCGCGTAGTCGGCGAGCAGCTCGCGCAGGAGCCGGCGGCCACGATGCAGCCTGCTCATGACGGTGCCGACGGGGGTCTTCATGATGTCCGCGATCTCCTGGTAGGCGAAGCCCTCGACATCGGCGAGGTACACCGCCAGCCGGAAGTCCTCGGGGATCGACTGCAGCGCCTCTTTGACGTCACTGTCGGGCAGGTGGTCGATGGCCTCGGCCTCGGCCGAGCGGGTGCTGCGGCCCTGCGTCAGCGACTCGGCTCCGCCGAGCTGCCAGTCCTCCAGCTCGTCGATCGTGCCCTGGTAGGGGCTGCGCTGGTTCTTGCGGTAGGTGTTGATGAAGGTGTTGGTGAGGATGCGGTACAGCCAGGCCTTCAGGTTGGTGCCCTGCTGGTACTGGGCGAACGCCGAGTACGCCTTGGCGTAGGTCTCCTGCACGAGATCGCCGGCATCCGCGGGGTTGCGCGTCATGCGCATGGCCGCCGCGTACAGCTGGTCCATGAAGGGGATCGCCTGCTGCTCGAAGAGCGGCCGGAGCTGCTCGGGGGGAAGGGTGCTGCGCACCGGATCGTCGATGACGATGACCGGCTGCTCGGGGGTCGGCTCGCTCGTAGCCTGCTCGTCGTTCATTGCCGACGAGTCTAGTTTCCGGATGCGCCGGGGGCGTTCCAGGAGCGCAGGTGCCATACCCTTAGCAACCGATGGGATTCATGCGCTATTCCGACCGAGACGGTGATCTTCTCGGCGACTCCGCCCGCCAGGCCGCCCCCGAGGAGCCCGGGCCCTGGCCCGCGCCGGTCGCCGACGGTCCGCTGGAGGCCCGCCTCAGCCTCCCCGGATCGAAGAGCCTGACCAATCGCGAGCTCGTGCTGTCGGCCCTGGCCGAGCGTCCCTCGGTGCTGCATCGACCGCTGCACTCGCGCGACACGGCGCTGATGGCTGAGGCACTCCGGGAGCTCGGCGCGACCATCGCCGAGGTGCCGGGCGACGGCGACTTCGGGCCCGACTGGATCGTCACGCCGGGCGAGATCACCGGCAGCACGTCGATCGAGGCCGGGCTCGCCGGCACCGTCATGCGCTTCATCCCGCCGGTCGCCGCGCTCGCCCTCGGGCCGGTCGCGATCGACGGAGACGCGAACGCCCGCCGCCGGCCGATGCGCACCACCATCCAGTCGCTGCGCGATCTCGGCGTCGACGTGTCCGATGACGGACGCGGCACGATGCCGTTCACGATCCACGGCACTGGGTCGGTGGCAGGCGGTGAGCTGACGATCGACGCCTCCGCCTCGAGCCAGTTCGTGTCGGGTCTGCTGCTCGCGGCGCCGCGATTCGACGAGGGCCTGACGCTGCGCCACAGCGGCGAGCACCTGCCGAGCCTGCCGCACATCGAGATGACGATCGCCGCCCTCGCCGCGCGGGGCGTCGCGGTCGAGAGCCCCGAGCCCGGAGTCTGGATCGTGCCGCACACGCCGATCCTCGGCCGCGGTCTGGCCATCGAGCCGGACCTGTCGAACGCGGCTCCGTTCCTCGCCGCGGCCCTCCTGGTCGGCGGCTCGGTCACCATCACCGGCTGGCCCGACGCCACCACCCAGGTCGGCGACGAGCTCACTCGGCTGCTCCCCCTCTACGGCGCGACCGTGACCCGAGCGGATGGCGCGGTGACCGTCGACGGCGGGTCCGGCATCCGCGGGGGCGGCTCGCTCCCCGCCGTCGACCTCGATCTGTCGATCGGCGGCGAGCTCGCGCCCACCTTCGCGGCTCTCGCAGCGTTCGGCGACGGTCCCAGCCGCATCACCGGGATCGGCCACCTGCGCGGTCACGAGACCGACCGGCTCGCGGCCCTGGTCGCCGAGCTCACGGCGCTCGGCGCCGTCGTCTCCGAGCTCGACGACGGACTCGCCTTCGACCGCGCCCCCCAGCCGCTCCAGGGCGGAGCCTGGCACAGCTACGAGGACCATCGGATGGCGACCACCGGCGCGCTGATCGGTCTCGTCGTCGAGGGCGTGGAGGTCGACGACATCGGTACCACCGCGAAGACCCTGCCGGAGTTCCCCGAGCTGTGGCTCGGAATGCTCGGGCGCGCCGGCGGCCACCCGGCGGCGCCCGAGTCCGCCGACGCTCTCGGCGCCCTCGACTCCCCCGCGACCGGCTGGATCGAGCTGTGAGCTGGCTGCCCCCGGACGACGACGACGCCGACGACGCCGAGTTCGGGGGCTGGGACGAGTCCGACGCGAGGGTGCGCCCCAACCCGAAGGGCAACAAGCCCCGGACGAAGACCCGCCCCGACCACGCCGACGCGATCCTCGGCCGCGTGCTGTCGGTGGATCGCGGACGCTACACGGTGCTCGCCGACGAGGACGGTGGAGACGAGCGGGTCCTCACGACGACACGCGCCCGTGAGCTGCGCGACCAGGGGCAGATCGTCACCGGCGACTACGTGGATCTGGTCGGCGACACGAGCGGCGACGAGGGCTCGCTGGCACGCATCGTCCGCATCCGCGACCGCAGCAGCCTGCTGCGCCGCAGCGGAGACGACACGGATGCGATCGAGCGCATCATCGTCGCCAACGCCGATCAGCTGCTCATCGTCGTCGCGGCCGCCAACCCGGAGCCGCGTCCGCGCCTCGTCGACCGCTACCTGGTCGCCGCCTACGACGCCGGCATCGCCCCGATCATGGTCATCACGAAGACCGACCTGGCCGATCCGAGACCGTTCCTCGCCAACTTCGTCGGCCTCGACATCCCGGTGTTCCTCAGCTCGCAGGACGCCGCCGGGGTCACGCTTCCGCCGCTCGCCGAGCTGACGCCCGTGCTCGACGGGCACTCGACCGTCGCCGTCGGCCACTCGGGAGTCGGCAAGTCGACCCTCGTGAACGCCCTCGTGCCCGGGACGGATCGCGCGGTGGGAATCGTGAACGCCGTCACCGGCCGCGGTCGCCACACGTCGTCGTCGACGGTGTCGCTGCGGGTACCGACCGGCGGCTGGATCATCGACACCCCCGGCGTGCGATCCTTCGGTCTCGGCCATGTCGACCCCGACAACATCCTGAAGTCGTTCACCGACCTCGCCGCCGTCTCCGCCGACTGCCCGCGCGGCTGCACCCATCTCGCCGACGCCCCCGATTGCGCCCTCGACGAGGGCATCGCCGACGGCCGCGTCAGCGCCGAGCGGGTCGACTCGGCCCGCCGCCTGCTCGCTACGCTGGCGTCATGACCTCTCCGACTCTGGCCGACGACCTCGCGGTCGCCCTGACCCTCGCCGCCGAGGCCGACCTGATCTCGATCGACAGGTACCGTGCCCAGGACCTCGACGTCCAGCTGAAGCCCGACCGCACGCAGGTGACCGACGGCGACACGCGCGTCGAGCGCATGATCCGCGATCGGCTAGCCGCGGCCCGGCCCGACGATGCGATCCTCGGCGAGGAGTTCGGCAGCACGGGTGTCGATGCCGATCCGGGCGACCACGCGAGCTCACGCACCTGGGTCATCGACCCCATCGACGGCACCGCCAACTTCGTCCGGGGGGTGCCCATCTGGGGCACGCTGATCGCTCTCGTCGTCGACGGCGTGCCGCAGGTCGGGGTGGTGAGCGCTCCGGCCCTGGACCGCCGCTGGTGGGCGGCCACCGGACACGGCGCGTGGCTGCAGCAGGGCGATCATGCCGCCCGCCGCATCCAGGTGAGCCGGATCGACGACCTGGCCGACGCGACCCTCAGCTACAACAGCCTGAAGGGCTGGGACGAGGCCGGCTACACCGACCAGCTGCTCGGCCTGAGCCGCTCGGTCGGGCGGACCCGCGCGTTCGGCGACCTCTGGTCGTACATGTTCGTCGCGGAGGGCGCCATCGACATCTCGGCCGAGTTCGACCTCAAGCCCTGGGACATCGCCGCTCTCGTTCCCATCATCCGCGAGGCCGGCGGCACGGTCACCACGATCGACGGCGGCGACGGCATCGACCAGGGCACGCTGCTTACCACGAACGGTCTCCTGCACGACAGGGTCATTGCGCGCCTCAGCGGTGCGATACAGTAGCGAGTCTTCTTCACTATGCCGTCGCCACTAGCAGAACAGGAACCCCGATGACCATCTCCGATACGCGCTGGGCCCGCGCCCTGGCCGTCACCTCCATCGCCGCAGCCGGCTTCATGCTCGCTGGGTGCAGCCTGCTCAACAACGTCACCAACCAGACGGAGCGCGACGACGACGGCACGGTCGTCGAGGAGAACGAGGGCGCCGACGTCTTCAGCCTCAAGGTCGGCGACTGCTTCATCTACGGCGACGCCTCGGCCGACACCGTGTCCGAGGTCGACATCGTCCCGTGCGACACGGCCCACGACTACGAGGCCTACGCATCGGTCATCATGGACGGCGACACCTACCCCGGCGAGACCGCGACGCAGGAGCAGGCCGACGCGGACTGCCTGCCCGAGTTCGAGAGCTACGTCGGCATCGCCTACGACAACTCGACGCTCGCCTACACGTCGTTCTACCCGACGCAGGAGACCTGGGACAGCCTCAACGACCGCGAGATCCTGTGCCTCGTCACCGACCCGGCCGGCCAGACCACCGGCACCGTCCAGGGCGCCGCGCGCTAGCCCGCATCCGTCGACGAACAGAAGGGCCGCTCCCGAGGGGGCGGCCCTTCTGCGTTCGATGCTCAGCGCGTGACATACGGCCTCGTGGTGGAGATGGGGGGAATTGAACCCCCGTCCATCGCTGTGGTCGTGCGCATTCTCCGGGCGCAGCTCGTGAGAGCGTTCTACTCGGCTCCGACCTTTGCCACGAGCATCCAGGTCGACGAGCCCAGCCACAGTGCACGTCCCACGTGACCCTGAGGCACAGTCACGCAGCTAGTCCTCTAGATGGCGCCAGGGTCCGGGTCGAGGTCTAGCCCGGTCTGACGGACTCGGTCTACGCCTTAGGCGGCGAGAGCGAAGTCGGTGCGCTTGGAATCGGCACCTATTGGTTTGCAGAGATCGTTAACGAGATAACCCTGCATCCTCGGCCCGCTTCTCGCAGTCTCGCAGACGATGTCGAAACCGATCATCCCCAAGCTGGGCAATATGTCACACGCTGTTGAGTTGTCAATCACCGTCAGTGTCTCAGCGACCTCCGACAGCCCTCCATCATACGTCGGATGCGGCGGGAACGGATGCGAGGATGTGCCCATGAGCGAATCGACCTCCGCCGACCTCTCCACCGTCATCACCGTGCAGGGCCATCACACGGCCCACCACGAGGCGGAGCGGGGCACCGTCTCGGCCAGCGTGTCGTTCGACGGCGCGGACCGGTCCCACGTGCTCGACGCCGCGACGACGACCGCCGCGGCCATCACCGCAGAGCTGGCGAGCCTGCAGGACGCGGCCGGAGGCCCTGTGACCCGATGGTCGTCCGATCAGGTGCGGGTCTGGTCGGACCGCCCCTGGAACAACGAGGGCGCGCAGCTGGCTCTGGTCTTCCATGCCGCCGTCTCGATCAGCGCGCGATTCCGCGACTTCGCCGCGCTCGCATCGTGGGTCGAGCGCGTCGCCTCGGTCGACGGCGTCAGCGTCGGCTGGATCGCCTGGGATCTGACCGACTCCCGCCGCGCCGAGGTCCTCGACGAGGTGCGGCGACGCGCTGTCGAGGACGCGGCAGCGAAGGCGCGTGTGTACGCGCGGGCGATCGGCGCGGGCGACCCGGTCGCGGTGGCCATCGCCGACCCCGGCATGCTCGGGGACACCGGCGGCGCGAGCGGCGGCGGTGAGCCGGTGATGCTCGCCCGGGCGGCGTCGCCGATGATGGCGCGCGACTCCGGCGGAGGCGCCCTCTCGCTCACTCCCGATCAGATCGAGGTGTCGGTGACCGTCGATGCCCGGTTCCGCGCCTGATCTCAGAACACCCCGAAGATCACGATCGCGACCCCGGCGAGGAACCCGGCGGCTCCGCCCCCGGTCATGATCGCGGCGACGTCGAGACGCGAGGTGGCACTCGCGACGCCGAGCATGAGCAGGGCCGCGGCGAACACCACGGAGACGACGGTCATGGTGTTCGCCCGCTGGAGCACCGCATCCGCCGACCGGTCCGCGACCGTCGAGACGATGTTGTACGCCTGGGGCTCGGCCTGCGAGAACGCGATGTACCCGGTCGAGAGGAACGGGTTGGTGCCCGTGAAGCCGCTGTCGACCCAGGGGCCCCAGGCGGCCTGCAGGGCGGGTGACCCGGCCGAGATGATGAGATCCTGCTCGGCGCGCACGTCGCCCGCGCGCTCCGGGTAGAACTCGGCCTCGACGGTCAGGGCGAGTGCGTCGAACAGCCGCGACCCGTCGTCGTCGAAGGCCTGGTCTCGCTCGAGGTACAGAGCGAGATTCCGATCGCGCGCCTGCTGCGAGATGAGGGCCAGATCCGTCGACTCCTGAGACCACAGCCCGGCCTGGTACGCCCCGACGGCGGTCGCGACCGACACCAGCCCGAGCAGCACGGCCGTCACGATCTCGAGGACGGATCGGGTGAGAGCGCTGGCCGTCGAGGACGTCGCGGTGCTCATCAGTAGGCCGTCGCCATCAGCACGAGGGAGGCGAGATAGGCGACGGCACCGAGGGCGAGCGTCGCGTACCGGGCGGCTCGCAGGCGGTTGATCGAGGCGACGCCGAACAGGAACAGCGCGAGCGCGTCGATCAGAGCTGCCTGGCTCATGATCCGCGACCGTGCCTCGAAGGATTCCCTGAACCCGGATGCGAGCTGGGCCGTCAGCGCATACGCGTCGGAATCCCCGCGCAGGTTCGCGAGGTACACCGGGTCGCTGGTGGGGCTCTGGTCGGTCGGGAATCCCGCGGCACGCCACCGGGCGAACGCATCAGGGATTCCATCGGTGACGATGCGGCCGAGCTGGTTGCCGACCATCACCTCGCTGTACGTGGCGGCTACGACGTCGCCGGCGGCGATTGCGGCGTCCTGCTGCAGCGCGAACTCGCGTGCCCGCAGCACGGCCTCGGTGTCACGGGTGCGATCCGCCTGCCAGGCGACGCCGCGGATGATGCCGGCGTCGCGCGCATCCGATGACGCCTCCTCGTACTGGTCGGCCCGGTAGTCCCAGGCGGCCGCCTGCCAGGCGCCGAGAGCGGTCGTCAGCGAGACGACGCCGAGCAGGAGGGCCGTCAGCACATCGAGCAGTCGGCTCGTCGGAGGGCGCTCCATATCGGATACGGTATCGCTGTGAGCGACCCTCAGTCGACGCCTCCGTCGGGGCCGCTGCCGCCGCGGATGCCGGCATCGCATCCTGCCCCGCCGACGGGCATGCAGCCGCTTCCGGGCCGGCCGCCGGCCGCCGGCTTCGCAGCCCTTCCGCGCTGGATGCGCATCGGCATCATCGCCGCGGCCGCCGCCGTCATCGCCCTCGGGATCTCGGTGCTCGTCCGTGTGGCCGTCAGCACGCCGGCGGTGCCGCAGGGCGTCATCGCGGCCGGAGACCTGGCACCGGGGTCGTGCCTGCTCGAACCGGGCTCGCTCGACGAGTACACGGTCGTCGAATGCGGACGCCCCCACCAGCAGCAGGTCATCGCGGTCGTCGACCTGGCCTTCCCGGACGTGCTGTACAACGCCGACGAGTCGCTGGCCATCTATGCCGACAGCACCTGCGCCCGCCTGCTGGAGTACCGGCTGTATCTGCCCGACGATCTCGAGAAGCAGGAGTTCATCGCCGCGGCCATCGCTCCCCCGACGCTCGAGCAGTACGAGGCGGGCGAGACGGAGACCCGGTGCGCGGTGCTCGACGATCCGGACCGCCCCGAGACCGGCGGCGTATCAGCCGACCTCACCGAGGATCTCTACCGGCCCATCCCGCAGTAGCGGCGCTAGTCGCCCATGTTGCGACGGGCCGACATGGCCCGATCGGCCTCGCGCCGGTCCTGACGCTCGCGCAGCGCCTGGCGCTTGTCGTATTCGCGCTTGCCCTTTGCGACGGCGATCTCGACCTTGGCCCGGCCGTCGAGGAAGTAGATCGAGAGCGGCACCAGGGTGTAGCCGCCCTCCTTGGTCTTGTGCGAGATCTTGACGATCTGCGCCTTGTGCATGAGGAGCTTGCGCTTGCGACGGGGGGCGTGGTTGTTCCAGGTGCCCTCGGTGTACTCGGGGATGTGCACGGCGTCGAGCCACAGCTCGCCGCCGTCGATGAACGCGTACCCGTCGACGAGGCTCGCACGCCCCTCGCGGAGCGACTTGACCTCCGTGCCCATCAGCACGATGCCCGCCTCGTAGGTGTCCTCGACGAGGTAGTCGTGGCGCGCGCGGCGGTTCGTGGCGACGACCTTCTGGCCCTGTTCCTTCGGCACGATCCCCCTCCTCCAGTCGGCGTGCAGCCGTTCAGCCTATCGGCTCCGAGCAGACACCGCTCCCTGAGGAGCGCCCGCGACGCGGACGCGTCCCGAAGGGTCAGACCTTCAGGTACCGCCGGATCGCGACCGTCGCCGAGAGCGCGGCGAGCAGCGCGCCCGCCCCGAGCAGGATCGGCGCGACGACGAACGCGTCGTTCAGTGACACGAGCGCCACGCCCTGCCGCTCGAACCCGAGGGTATCCCCCAGGTATCCGTGAACGAAGAACTGCACCAGCGCGATGATCGCGCCGCCTGCGAGCAGGGCGCCGATGAGCGCGGCGAGCACGCCTTCGAGGATGAACGGAGTCTGGATGAACCTGTTGCTGGCGCCCACCAGCCTCATGATGCCCAGCTCTCGTCGTCGAGAGAAGGCGCTCAAGCGGATCGTGGTCGCGATCAGCAGCACTGCCGCGGTCAGCATGAGCGCGGCTATGCCGATGGCCGTGAAGCTCGCGGCGTTCATGGTCGCGAAGATCGGCTCGAGCAGGGCGCGCTGGTCGCTCACCTCCTCGACGCCCGGCATGCCCTCGATCTGGTCGATGACGACGTCGGCCTGATCGGGGTCGTTGAGGTTGACGCGGAACGCCTCGGAGAGGATGTCGGGGGTCACCAGCTCGGTGACGCTCGACCCCTCGAACTGCTGCAGGAAGTTCGCGTAGGCCTGGTCGTGATCCTCGAAGTCGATCCGCTTGATGTACTGCCCGAGCGTGTCTCCCTCGAGCTCGGACTGGACGGCCGCGATCTGATCGGTCGTCGCCTCCGTCTCGCTGCAGTTCGGCTCAGCCGAGAGGTCGATGCAGAAGTAGATCGCGACCTGCGCCCTGTCGTACCAGTAGCCCTTCATCTGGCCGATCTGGAACTGCAGCAGGATGGCCGCGCCGAAGAAGGTCAGCGAGATGAACGTGACCAGCACGACGGAGACGACCATCGAGAGGTTCCGACGGAAACCCTGGCCGACCTCGCTGAGGATGAGTCCGAGCCGCATCAGCCGCGTCCCGGCTCGTTGAGGGGCGGCGGCACCGAGGGGTCGGTGCGGGGCGCGTAGGCGCTCTGCTCGGCGGGGCGGTTCACGATCACGTCGCGCCAGGTGGGCGCAGGATCCGAGTCGGAGGTGTCCGGCGCGGCGACCGGCACCTTGTGGGTCGTGACCGGGACGGGCGTGGTGACCGGCGCGGGGGCGGGCGCGGGGGTGACCGGCACGGTGGCGGGAGCCGAGGCGCGGTCTGCTCCGACGGCCACCTCGGCCATCTCGAAGCCCTGCACCGGGATCGCCTGGGTCTGGTATCCGCCGCCGCGCTCGTCGCGCACGATCTGACCGTTGACCAGCTCGATGACGCGGCGCTGCATCTGGTCGACGATGCTCACGTCGTGGGTGGCCATGATGACGGTCGTGCCGTTGGCGTTGATCGTCGACAGCAGCGACATGATGCCGGCGCTCGTGCCGGGGTCGAGGTTTCCCGTGGGCTCGTCGGCCAGCAGGATGGCGGGGCGGTTGACGACGGCGCGCGCGATCGCGACGCGCTGCTGCTCACCGCCCGACAGTTCGTGCGGGAAACGGCCCTGCTTTCCGGCCAGGCCGACCATCTTGAGCACGTCGGGCACCGCCTCCTGGATGAACCCTTTGCTCTTGCCGATCACCTGCAGGCTGAACGCCACGTTGTCGAAGACGGTCTTGCCCGGCAGCAGCCGGAAGTCCTGGAACACGACGCCGAGGCTGCGGCGGAAGTAGGGGACCTTGCGGCTGGCGAGCGTCGTGAGCTCCTGGCCCAGCACGTGGATCTTGCCCTTCGAGGGCTTCTCCTCCTTCAGCACGAGCCGGAGGAAGCTGGACTTGCCCGACCCGGACGCACCGACCAGGAAGACGAACTCCCCCTTGAGCACCTCGAGGCTGACCCCGTTGAGTGCCGGCCGCGTGGTCCCGGTATACGTCTTGGTGACCTGGTCGAATCGAATCATGGCGTGTCCAGGCTAAGGACGAGGGTTTCGGATGCCGACAGCGACACTCCCGGAGGCCAGACTCCCAGCAAGGCCGGCCCGGAAGCGACCACCCTCGACGCCGGTAGCGTGGACCCATGAGCGGAGCCGCCCCCTCCCCCACGATCGCGCTGCTGACCCTCGCGCGCGGCGCGGAGCTGCGGGTCGCCCGCGTGCTCGAGCCGCAGGGCCTGACGCTGCGGCGCTACGGGATCCTCCAGCACGTCGGCGAGACGCCGGGACTCACCGTCGGCGCCCTCGCGCGACGCGCCGACGTGAGCGCCCAGGCGGTGCAGGTCGCCCTGCGCTCGCTCGTCGAGGCGGGCCTGGTGCGGTCGGTCGGAAACGCGGGCGCGCACGCGCCGCAGCTCAGCCTGACCGCCGCCGGCGGGACGCTC
Source organism: uncultured Microbacteriaceae bacterium (assembly GCA_964246985.1). Classification (GTDB taxonomy): domain Bacteria; phylum Actinomycetota; class Actinomycetes; order Actinomycetales; family Microbacteriaceae; genus CAXTSE01. The sequence goes on along the minus strand of CAXTSE010000015.1, from coordinate 22,372 downwards.
CTGTCCGAGCTCAGGGCCGCGATCGCCGCCATCGACGACGACCTCTTCGGGGGCGACCGCGAGCTCCTCGCCCGCGCTCTGCTCGACGCGACGGCGCCGCGGAGCGCCACCCCGGCAGACGCCGCCGCGTCGGTCGATCTGTAGGGTCGAGCCATGGACCCGGTCGCGTCGCTCGTGCTGTCGCTCGCCGCTCTGCTCGTGTCGGTCGTGTCGACCATCGCCGCCGTGTGGGCCGTGCAGCAGACGCGCATCTACCGTCCGCAGGCGCGTTGGGAGCCGGTCTGGCCCAGCTCCCGGCTGACGCAGGCGCAGTCGCGGAAGCCCATGGAGGTGCGGCTGATCAACCACGGGTCGTCGACCGCGTACCGGGTGAAGCTCGGCGTGGACTCGGTCTCGGTGACGGGAGCGGGCGGGCACCCCCGCTACGAGAAGAACGAGTGGTCGGTCGATCCCGGCGATGCCATCGGGCTCGTCGTCCCCCTGCAGAAGGCGACGGCCGTGTGGGACGGCACCAAGAAGGGCTGGATCCTCACCCCCGACGATGCCGCGCCCGCGCGACCGACCCTCACCATCACCTGGTTCGAGGGCAGCTCGTCACGACAGCGGTCGCAGCGCTTCCGGTATCCCGAGTAGCGGTCCGCGCGAGGACGCCGGGGCGATCCGCGGTCCTAGTCCTCGATGTCGCGCTTGCGCCACTTGATGCCGGCGGCGATGAAGCCGTCGATGTCGCCGTCGAAGACGGTCGCCGGGTTGCCGACCTCGTGGCCGGTGCGCAGGTCCTTGACGAGCTGCTGGCCGTACAGGAAGTAGGAGCGCATCTGGTCGCCCCAGCTGGCGGTGATCACGCCCGCGAGCTCCTTCTTGGTCGCCGCCTCCTGCTCCTTCTGGAGGATCAGCAGCCGGCTCTGCAGCACACGCATCGCGGCGGCGCGGTTCTGGATCTGCGACTTCTCGTTCTGCATCGAGACGACGAGCCCGGTGGGGAGGTGGGTGAGGCGCACGGCCGAGTCGGTCGTGTTGACGCTCTGCCCGCCGGGGCCGGATGAGCGGAAGACGTCGACGCGGATGTCGCCTTCCGGGATCTCGACCTCCACCGCCTCCTCCAGCACCGGGATGACCTCGACGGCCGCGAAGCTGGTCTGCCGCTTGTCGGCCGAGCCGAACGGGCTGATGCGGGCGAGACGGTGCGTGCCGGCCTCGACGCTCAGCGTGCCGAAGGCGTAGGGCGCGTCGACCTCGAAGGTCGCGGACTTGATGCCCGCGCCCTCGGCGTAGGAGGTGTCCATGACGGTCACGGGGTACTTGTGGCGCTCGGCCCAGCGGAGGTACATGCGCATGAGCATCTCGGCAAAGTCGGTGGCGTCGTCGCCGCCCGCTCCGGATCGGATGGTGACCACGGCGCCGCGATCGTCGTACTCGCCGTCGAGCAGCGTCTGCACTTCGAGGTCGCCGAGCGTCTTGGTGAGAGCGGCGAGCTCGGTCGCGGCCTCGGCGGCGCTGTCGGCGTCGCCGTCGCCCTCGTTGGCCATCTCGATGAGCACCTCGAGGTCATCCAGCCGACGCTCCACGCTGACCACGCGGGCGAGCTCGCTCTGCCGGTGGCTGAGGGCGCTGGTGATCTTCTGCGCCGCATCCGGGTCGTCCCAGAGGTCGGGAACGCCCGCCTTCTCGCTCAGGTCGGCGATCTCGGCCTCGAGACGCTCGGGGCCGATGACGCTGCGGATGTCGGCGAAGGTGGAACGGAGGGCGGCGACCCGGTCGCTGATATCGAGCTCGATCATGTCGGACCCCAGCCTACCGGCGGGTAACGTGGACGAAGATGACGACCCCCGATCCGCGCACGGCGACGTTCCGCTGGCATTCGGTGGGAGTCTCAGCGCTGCTGCCCACGGTGCTGTTCTCGACCGGCGAGGGCGCGATCATCCCGATCATCCCCGTGGTCGCGTCGGCGCTCGGCGCGGACCTGGCTCTCGCCGGGCTCGTGGCGGCGATGCTCATGGTCGGCACGCTGATCGGCGACATCCCGAGCGGGGCGCTCATCGCGCGCGTCGGCGAGCGCGTGGCGATGATCGGAGCGTCGGCCCTCTCGATCGTGGGCCTGATGCTCGCCGTGGTCGCGCCCCACCCGCTCGTGCTGGCCGCGGCGATGCTGCTGGTCGGGGTCTCGGGGGCCATCTTCGGTCTGGCGCGGCACGCTTTCATGACCAGCTTCGTGCCGATCTCCCACCGCGCCCGCGCGCTGTCGACGCTCGGCGGCACGCATCGCCTCGGGCTGCTGATCGGTCCGTTCGTCGGCGCCGCGGTGATCGCCGTCACCGGGTCGGCCGTCAGTGCGTTCTGGGTGCACGTCGTGGCATCCGTCGCGGCGGCGGCGGTGCTGCTCGCCTTGCGCGACCCCGAGACCGCGTTCGGGCGATCGGGGCGGGGCGCGGCGAGGGCGGCGAGCGCCGACTCCCCCGCCGCTCCCCCGCGAGCGGGGCTGCTCGCGACCCTGGCCGCGAAGCGCGGCATCCTGCTCACGCTCGGACTCGGATCGATGATGGTTTCGGCGCTGCGCGCGGCCCGGCAGGTGGTGCTGCCGCTCTGGGGTGTCAGCATCGGCCTCGACGAGACCACCCTGTCGATCATCATCGGCATCGCCGGGGCCGTCGACTTCTCGCTGTTCTTCGCGGGCGGCTGGATCATGGATCGCTTCGGCCGCCTCTGGACGGCCGTGCCGTCGATGATCGGGCTGGGCCTCGGCCATCTGGCGCTGGCCTTCACCCACGAGACGGATGCGCGGGCGGCCTGGTTCGTCGGCATCGCCATGTTCCTCTCGTTGGCCAACGGGATCGGGGCCGGGATCCTGATGACGCTCGGTGCGGACCTGGCGGATCCGCGCGATCCGGCCGTCTTCCTCGGCGCGTGGCGCTTCACGAACGACACCGGCGGAGCGCTGGCGCCGCTCCTCGTGGCGGGCCTGACGGCGCTCGTCTCGCTGCCGTTCGCGGTCGGCGCGCTGGGCGTGCTCGGGCTCGGGGGTGCGGTGGTGCTGCGGATCTACGTTCCGCGGCACGTGCCGTCGCAGACTCGGGAGACGCGAGCCGACCCGGCCCGGCCCTAGGGCGGCGCGTCGAACACCGTGCGCGAGACCGCCGTCGCCTCGATGCGCAGACCGTCCGGGACGAATGCTGTGACGACGGGCGGATGCCACGCCGACGAGATCGTGACCGTCGCGCTGCGGCCGTCGACGCTGGCGGCGCCGACGAGGACGAGCCCGTCGAACCCGCCGGTGGGTGCTCCCGCCAGGTAGCTCTGCACGGCGGCCCGCACCGAGTCGCTGCGCAGCTGTAGCCGTGGACCACGCGGTCCGACCGTCACGTCGTCGAGCTCGAAGGCTTCCGCCCCGACCAGGGCCGCGCCATCGGCGAGCGTCAGCAGCCGCTTGCGCTCGATGTACAACGAGGTCGCGGCGGCGACGATGAGCACGAGGATGAGTGCGAAAGCCCCGGAAAAGGCGACCAGCGGCAGCGTCGAGCCGTCGTCGTCGCCGATGCGCCCGCCCGTCGGCCCTCCGGCCGCGCGCTCTCTCATCTCGAGCCCCAGAAGCGCGACACCTGCTCGGTCGCCGACGCGCCCATCGACACTCCCGCCGGCAGATCGAGCGCGAGCACGGGCGGCATGAGCGGAAGCGGCACCTTCACCTCGACCGAGACCGTCACGAAGCCCTGCCGCGTCAGACACGCACCCGACACCGGACGGCACGAGATGTCGACCGAGGTGGCGGCTCCGTCGAGACCGTAGTCGGCGAGCGTGATCTCGACCGCCCGCGCCGCGGCCGCTTCGGCGGCGCTCAGCGACTCGGCCTGCACGAACACCCGAGTCGCCTGCCGCGCGGCGCCGTCGACGGCGAGGGACGCCCCCTGGAGTGCGGAGAGTGCGACGACGAGGTAGACCGTCGGGACGAGCAGAAGGAGTCCGGTGGTGAGGAACTCGAGCGATGCCGAGCCGTGGTCGCCCGCAAGCCGCCGTGCGAGTCTCCGCCCGGCGGCGGCACTAGTCGAGCTTCTCGATGGCCGCATGTCCCGACACCTCCAGCCCGTCTCCGATGCCGAGCAGTCCGATGGCGGGCAGCGTGGTGCGCACGGTGACGGTCAGCATCGGGTGCCCCGCCGAGCTGGAGGTCGACGCTGTGACATCGCGGGCGTAGTCGGCGCCGATGGCGGTGCGGATCAGCTCGGTCGTCCGCGCCACGCCGTCGATGGCGGCGTTGTCTGCCAGCGCACCATATCGCGCGCCCTCGGCCGCCGCATCCAGCACGGTGGTGCGCACCAGAAGAGCGAGCCCGAGCTGGATGACCGCGAGCGTCAGGATCGTGAGAAGGGCGCCGACCATGGTGAACTCCGCGACCGCGGACCCGTCATCGTCACGCACGCGCTGCATCCGCCGACCCCGCTACAGTCCGGACACCTTGGCGATGGCGTTGGCGAAGATGTCGCTGAGCGCCGGACCGGCGAGACCCCAGATGACGATCACCAGACCGGCGGTCATGAGCGTGATGAGCACCCAGCCGGGGACGTCGCCGCGCTCCTCGCGAGCCAGTGAGCGGAAGCGGAGGGCGAGCGTGCGCATGCAGGCATCATGCGACGACGGCGGTCGGACCCGCGCTAGTTCTCCACAGTCATCGCGCGCAGGCGACGCCGCTCCATGGCGAGACCCGCCTGCACCAGCCCGAGCACGGGCACCAGCACCGCGAGCAGGGCGAGCAGCCCCCCGAGAGTGGTGAGGACGATCGTGTTGACGACCGTCGCGAGGAGCGCCACGATCGCCACGACGAGCAGCGGCCGCAACCCGGTGCGGCCGAAGGCGACGAGCGCCGTCCCGAAGATCAGCCAGCGCGCCAGCGGCTCGGCCACGGTGAACGGATGCGGCGCCGCATAGATCGAGAGGAACGCCGCCAGCACCAGCAGCCCGATCCACGCCCCCATCAGATACGGTCCGGGCGGCGGCGGGATGGTGGGCCGCGCATCGGGAGGGCGGTATCCGGTCGAGGCCGCAGCGGCCCGCGCCCGAGCTCGCGCGACGAGGAGATCGCGGGCCTCGGCGAGGCTCGCGAACTCGGCCGCTCGCGCCGCCCGCGTCGCGTCGTCGTCATCGACGAACAGGTCCGGATGCGCGGATCGCGCCGCGCGCGTGAAGGCCCGCTGGATCTCGGCGGGCATCGCATCCGCCGACACCGCCAGCAGCTCTGCCGCGCGCTCGGGAGTCACGTCGCCAGGCTAACCCGACGAGCCGTGACGTTGCGGCGAAGGTAGAGTGAGTGTACAGTCACTCTCATGCCACTCTCCACCGCAGAAGTCCGCAAGCCGCTCGTCGCGGCGAGCGCCGTTCGCGAGTTCGCGCGGGGTGGCTTCCACGGCACGACCATCGCCGACGTCGCCCGCGACGCCCGCATCTCCCCCGCGTACGTGTTCAAGCTCTTCCCGTCGAAGGAGCAGCTCTTCGTCGCCGCCCTCGATGACTGCTTTGGGCAGATCCTCGCCGCCCTCGAGTCCGGCGCCGACGAGGCCGAGAATCAGACGCCGGGTGCCGTGCTCGACGCCATGGGCGACGCCTATGCCCACCTGATCGGTGATCGCAGCCTGCTGCTGCTCCAGGTGCACGCGCAGTCGGTCGCCGAGATCCCCGAGGTCCGCGCGGCCCTCCGGGCCGGTCTCGCCTCGGTGACCTCCTACGCGAAGTCGCGGTCCCGCGCCGACGACGAGGCCGTCCAGCGCTTCATCGCCTACGGCCAGCTGTGCCACCTCATCGTCACGGTGGGCATCGAGGACGTGCCCGAACCGTGGGCGAAGCTCCTGGCCGCTGGGATCACCCACCCCTGACCACCTGGCAGCGGAATCGCCGTTGCCATGCCCTGAGTAGTGAGTGACTGTTCACTCTTAACCGAAAGGAATTCGATGACGACCATCGCCGCATCCCCCACCCGCACCACCACCGAGCAACGGAGCACGCGACGCTGGCTCGCGCTCGGGGTGCTCGCGCTCGCGCAGTTCCTCGTGGTGCTCGACGCGTCGATCGTCAACATCGCGCTGCCTGTGCTCGGCACCCAGCTCGGCCTCGACACCATCGCCCTCGCCTGGGTCATCACCGCCTACGTCCTGCCCTTCGGCGGGCTGCTCCTGCTGGGCGGCCGCCTGGCCGACCGGTTCGGGCATCGCAGGCTCTTCCTGATCGGAACATTCGGATTCGCGGCTGCCTCCGTCCTCGCCGGCCTGTCGTCGTCGGGCGGCATGCTCCTCCTGGCTCGAGCCCTGCAGGGCACGTCGGCCGCGTTGCTGGCCCCGGCAGCTCTGGCTCTGCTCACCCAGCTCTTCCCCCTCGCCGCAGATCGCGCCAAGGCGCTCGGCGTCTGGGGCGGCGTCGCCGGTATCGGGTCCGCGGCGGGCGTACTGCTCGGCGGACTGCTCACGGCCGCTCTCGGGTGGCAGGCGGTGTTCTTCGTCAACGTGCCGATCGCCGCGATCGTGCTCCTCGCGATCCCCCGTCTCCTCAGCCGTGACCCTGCTGTCGCCGCTGGTCGCCTCGACCTCCCCGGCGCCGCCACCATCACCGGAGCCCTCGTCGCCGCGGTCGGCGCCTTCAGCAGCGTGGCCCAGGTCGGCTTCGCCCACCCCCTGCCGATCGGGCTGCTCGGCGCGGCTGTCGCGCTCGCCATCGCCTTCGTCGCCATCGAGCGACGCACCGACCAGCCCCTCGTGCCACTCGCCGTGTTCCGCAGCGGCACGCTCGCGGTCGGCAACATCGTGATGCTCCTCACCGGAGCGGCGATGGTCGCCTTGTTCTTCGCTCTCTCGGTGTACATGCAGTCCGTGCTCGGATACGACGCGCTGACCGCCGGCCTGACACAGCTGCCTCTCGCCGGGGCGCTCGTCGTGACCGCCGGGCTCGCGCCGACCCTGGTCGCGCGGTTCGGCACACGCATCACGCTGACGGCATCCCTCCTGGTGGTTGTCGGCGGACTCGGCTGGCTGGCCGCGGCGCCTGCCGACGCGGTCTTCGCTCTGCACCTGCTCGCGCCGACCGTACTCATCGGCATCGGCCTGGGCGGTGCCTTCGTCACGGGGACGCAGCTGGCCGTGGACGGAGTCGATGGCGGGGAGGCCGGGCTGGCCGGCGGCCTGATCAACACAAGCCAGCAGATCGGCGGCGCGCTCGGACTGGCGGTGCTGGCGTCGATCGCAGCTGCACGCACCGGCGCTCTCGAGGCGGCGGGGACGTCGGCTCCGGAGGCGCTGACGGGCGGCTTCTCGTGGCTCTTCCTCGGAGCCGCCGCGTTCATCGCCGTCGCCGCGATCGTCGCCGGGTTCGCGCGCCGCGCCTAGGAATCGCGACCCAGCCCGCCCCGACGCCATCACCGTGCGTCGGGGCGGAGCCCTGTGCAGACACCTCCCGGACAGCGGCTGTCCTCGACCGGCATTACCGTGTGGGCATGACCGCAGCCGTCTCGACGACCTCGCGCCTGCTCCGGCTGCTCTCGCTGCTCCAGGCCCGGCGCGATTGGCCGGGAGCCGTGCTCGCGGAGCGACTCGAGATCAGCCACCGGACCGTGCGGCGCGACGTCGATCGCCTGCGCGAGATGGGCTACAGCATCCACGCCACGATGGGGCCGGACGGCGGCTACCGCCTCGACGCCGGGGCCGAGCTGCCGCCACTGCTCTTCGACGACGACCAGGTCATCGCGTTGACGGTCGCGCTGCAGACCGCCGCCGCCGGTGGAGCCGATATCGCCGAGGCCGCGGTGCGGGCGCTGACCACGATGCGGCAGGTCATGCCCTCCCGCCTGCGGCACCGACTCGATGCGCTGCAGATCACCGCGATCCCGAGCCGTCCCGGCGAGGCCGCCCCCGCATCCGTCTCCCCCGACGTCCTCATCGCCCTGTCGACGGCCATCCGCGCACGGGAGGTGCTGCGGATGGACTACGCACGGCGCATACCCGTCGACGACGGCGGCGTGCTGACTCCGCCGCGCCGGGTGGAGCCGCACCACATAGCGACGGTGCAGGGGCGCTGGTTCCTGCTCGCGTGGGACCTCGATCGCGAGGACTGGCGGCTCTTCAGCGCCGAGCGCATCACGCCCCCCATCCCGACCGGACCGCGCTTCACCCCGCGCGAGGTGCCGGGCGGAGACGTCGAGGAGTTCGTGTCGGCGCGGTTCAAGGGCTCGGACGTGAACGCATGGGCCTGCCGCGGCACGGTGATCCTGCACGCGCCCGCGGAGGATGTGCTCCCGTTCGCCGGCGACGGAGTGGTCCGCGAGCTCGGACCCGACCGCTGCAGCCTCGAGCTCGGTTCGTGGTCGTGGGGGTCGATGGCGGCGACGATCGGGCGATTCGAGGTCGACGTGGAGGTCGTCGATCCGCCGGAGCTGGCGGCGGCATTCGGCGAACTCGCGGCCCGGTTCGCGGCGACGGCGCTGAGAGGGGCCGGCGCGTCTGCGTGACCGCGGTGTCGGTCTTCAGCTAGGGCTGGACGTATCCGCCGTGCGTCGTCGCCCAGTTGGCGGAGTTGTCGACCTGCTGTTTGGTGAGCGCCGTGGCGGCGCCGCAGTTCGAGCACTCGACGAAGTACTTCGTCGACACCGTGAAGAGCGGCAGGAAGAACAGGGTGAACTTGTTCGCGAGCTGGGTGACGTGCTGCTGGGCATCGACGTGGCAGTGCGGGCAGACCATCATGACCAGCGTGAGCAGGGTCTGGTAGGCACGGGTGCCGAAGATCAGGAGCATGCACCCTGTCTACGGCGGATGTGCGCGAACTCACACCCGGTTGACTCACCGCGATTCGCGCGGTACCCCCGGCCCAACGCTCACTCCCCTGCCAGCGAGAGAGGCACCTCGAAAACCGCACCCTCATGCGTCCACACCGAGGGCGGATAGATACGCTTCACCTGGGCGGTCTCAGCCGCGTCCGCCGAATAGAAGTGATGCCCGAATGTCGGACTCCAGAATCGGCTCACGGTCCTCTCGCCGAGGTCGGAACCGGACGGATATGCGTAGAACGCGATTCCTTCGTACCGCCAGACCCTGTCGTCGTACCTGGCGATCACCGAATCACGTTCGGATTCATTCGTTGTATAGAAGTGACCGCCGTACGTGTCGCTCCAGAACCGATAGACCGCGATACCTCCCCGCGCTCCCGCCGATACAGCGTTGAACGCCACCCCCTCGTAGTTCCAGACCTCGTCCGGGTAGTTTGCAATGACATAGTCGCGCTCGTCAGCGCTCGACGTGAAGAAGTGCGATCGCTTGGTCGAACTCCAGAATCGGTACACCTCGGTGGCGCCCCAGGCTTTCCATTGCGCCGAAAAGAAGTTCCGGGTGACGACTGCCCCCTCAGCCAGGCTGAAGGCGGGGAGCCAGGCAGCTTGCCCCTGATTCACGCCGGTCGCCAGCCCGATCATGTACTCACCGGGCGGAAGGTCGTCGATCGTGAATGCGGAGCCGGGCCCGACGTAATCGGAGGATGCGGGCGCAGTCCAGGAGACGGCCGCGCTCGGGCGATAGCGCACGAGGAGGTGATAACCGTCGCCTGGTCCGTTTGTCCCCGTGCCGCCCTCGATACGTCCGCCGCGTAAGGCGACGCCGTCGTACCCCGTGAGCGTTCCCGACGGTGCGATGAATTCGCAGCAGAGGAACAGGTTGCCGCCGGGCCAGCGGCCGTATGCCCACGGGGCGGCCTCGCCCCAGTTGACGACGTAGCGGAATGAGGGGTCGAGAGATCGGACGACGTAGTGGCCGTTCTGATCGGTCTTCGTCGAGAAGCGCACGAATGCCTGACCGTCGGGCTGACTGCCGCTCGCCGTCACGTCGATGCCGGGTACGGGGTTGCCCCGGCTGTCGCGAATTGATCCTGCTATCGAGGGCCCGATGCCGATCACGACGTCGAGGTCGGTGCGATCCCGGTCCAACGAGAAAGTCCAGGGGTCCTTCACTCGACCACCTGCCGACGTTCCGTCATATTGCCATTGCGGATAGCTCGCATCGCCGGGCACCTCGAACACCAGCTGATATGGACCCGGCTCGACTGCACCGAAGTCGTAGTTCCCGTCAGCGTCGGTGGTCGTCTGTCGACTCGACCCGTACCAGATCGCGCGGACGCTGACCTGGCCCGCCGCTGCGGCGCGACCTGCGATGTCCATGTCGACGTGACCGCCGATGTCATACCCGGCTGCGATGAAATGGAAGTAGGGCACCCCGGTCGATGGAGAACCCCAGGTCTCCGACAGGTAGTCGCCGTCGCCCAGGTAGAAGAAATGCAGCGAAACGCTTCCGGACGCTGCGATGCTGAACTCGCCGTTCGAACCCACGAGGCTTCGGCCGATCTCGACGCCGCCAGGAAAGCGGACCGCGATGACGAGCACATCGCCCGCCTCGGCGCGGACCGGTGACATGTTCGATGCTCCCAGCGACACGGCGCCGGACACCGTGTCGGCGGGGGCAGCGAGCGCAGCCGTGGGGGTCACCCCGACGAAGAGGAGGGCGATGACCAGCAGAATCACGCCCCGCAGCTTCGTGGTCATGCTGACGCACACCCACTCGTCCGATCGCCAGCCACGGGGTGCCTCCGTATCGTCGCAAGGTCGTCCCCGGCACGGGGCCAGCTCGGGCAGGAAGAACGAGCGAGCTAATGATGGCAGTCTCGGTCGTTCTGGTACAGGTCCCGCCGAACTGGGGTCTGCGTCCGCCCGATCAGCGACGTGGGCATGGCCTCGGCAGAGGTCCTGGCCGGGCTGGGCACGCGGGCGGGGGCCATTAGCCGAGCAGCATCGGCGCTCCTACTCCGTCGGCCGGTCTCAGAAGCCGAGCTGCAGCACCAGGATGCCAGGAAAGATCGCGAAGGCGATCGTCACCGGGAGGATGAGGAACACCAGCGGCACCATCATGGCGACCTCCTTGCGGCCGGCGGCCTCGAGCAGCTGGCGCTTCGTGTCGTCTCGGGCGTCCTGCGCCTGCGCGCGGAACACCTCGACCAGCGGCGTCCCGCGGTCGAGGGCGGCCAGGAGCTGATCGACGGTGCGGGTCAGGGCGGGAAGTCCGAGTAGGGCGGCGCACCGCGAGAGGGCGTCTGCCAGAGGTACGCCCGTGTGCACCTCGCCGACCACGCGGCCGAGCTCGCGCGCCAGCTCGCCATTGCCGGTTGCGGCGACGCGACGGAGGGCGTCGCGCACCCCCTCCCCCGCCGACATCGACAGAGCCAGGAACTCGAGCACCGTCGGCAGCTCCGCCGCGATGCGCGCCTGCCGCGATCGCGCCGCACGGGCGAGCGCCTGCTCCGGAGCGAGGAGCCCGGCGGTCGCACACACCAGAACGACCCCGACGACGACAGCCGGGGGCAGTGCGGCGGCGCGACCGAGGGCGGCTGCCCCGGCGATCCCCGCCGCCGTTCCCGCAGCGGCCGCGAGCAGCTGCCGCGCGCGGAACGACTCGACGGTCGCCGTGGACCCAGCCTGACGCAGCCGCCGCGCCACCCCCTCGTCGCCGCCCAGCACGCTGGCGACGAGCGCGCGGATGCGAAGCAGGGTCGGTGAGGCGAGTCCCGTCAGCAGCACCCCCGGCTCGGCAGGGCGTCGGTCGGCGACGGCGCGTGCCGCGCTCGAGACGTCGGTGATGTAGGGAGCGATGCGGCTGGCCAGCGGGGATGCGCCCACCCGTGGCATCAGCGCGAGAAGGGTCCACAGCCCGAGGCCGAGGGCCAGCCCGATCGGCACGGCCAGCAGCTGGGCAGACGTCACGCGAACCACCGCCGCTCGTCGGGCAGGCGGCCGAGCGCGACGATCACCCGGTAGGCGCCGACCGAGACGACGGCACCGATGCCGATCAGTGCCAGGCCCGGCGGCGAGTTGTACGCGGCGGCCGCCACGGGACGCGAGGCGAGCAGCACCAGCACGATCCACGGCGCGGCCACCCCGAGGCGGGCGGCGTTCATCACCCAGGACTGGCGCGCCTCGACCTCCGCGCGCAGGGTGCCCTCCTGCCGCAGGTAGGCGGAGAGGTTCCGCAGCACCGCGGGGAGCTCGGTACCGCCCACGTCGCGCGACATGCGCAACGTCTCGACGATGCGATCCGCCACCGGATCGGACAGGTGGTCCTTGAGAGCGTCGAGCGCCGGACCGACCGTGCCGGTCGCCGACGCGACGCGGGCGAACTCGCGGAATGCGGGGCGGAAGTCGACCGGACCGACCTCGGCGAGGCGCGCCACCGCGGCGGTCAGCCCCTGCCCCGACCGGACGCCCGAGACGAGGTGGTCGACGAGGTCGGGCCAGGCCTCGCGGAGCATCCGACGACGTCGACGGGCCCTACCGGACAGCAGCACCAGCGGCGCGACCGCCCCCGCAGCTCCCGCAGCGACAGCGAGCACCGGGACAGTCGCGGCACCCAGCACGCCCGCACCCAGCCCAGCGCCGAAGACGAGGCTCACGACGACGAACACCGACGGCTGGACGCGCGCGAGGCCGGCCTGCGCGAGCCGGGTCCGGAGCGCGGACATCAGCACCGGCCGACCCGCAGCCCCGGCGTCGGGCCTCGCAGCCCGCGGCCAGAGCCACGGCGATGCGATGAGGACCAGGCCCGATCCGAGCGCGAGGCCGACCGCCCAGGTCACGCGACGAGCCCCGGATCGACGGCCCGCAGCATCCGCTCGACGTCCGCTCCCGCTCTGTGGAACTTCTCCCTGCGCGACGGGATCTCGCCGGTCGCCTTGAGCCGACCGCCACGCAGCTCGAAGAGGCTGACGGAATCGATGGCCGATCCGCTCGTCGTGCCGGTCGGTGCCAGGATCTCGACGATGCGCCGCTGCCCGCTGCTTTCGAGCTCGGCGTGCACGACGACGTCGATCGTCGACGCCACGGTCGGCACGACGAACGACGCGTCGATGTTGCGGCCGGCCAGCAGCGGCAGGGTCGAGAGCTTCACGAGAGCGTCGCGGGCGTTGTTCGCGTGCAGTGAGCACATGCCCGGCAGCCCGCTGTTGAGGGCGATGAGCAGATCGAGCGACTCGGCCTCGCGCACCTCCCCGACGACGAGGCGGTCGGGTCGCATCCGCAGAGCCTCTTTGATGAGGCGTCGCAGCGACACCTCGCCGGTGCCCTCGAGACTGGGCTGCCTGCACTGCATAGCGACCCAGTCGGCGCCCCCGATCGCGAGCTCGAACGTCTCCTCGACAGAGACCACCCGATCTGTCGCCGGGGCCGAGCCGAGCAGGGCGCCGAGCAGCGTGGTCTTGCCCGACTGGGTCGCACCCGACACCAGGATGTTCTGCCCGGTGACGACGCACAGATCGAGGAAGGCGGCGGCGTGAGGCGTGATGGACCCGAGGCGCACCAGGTCGGACAGCGTGCGCATTCCCGCGCGGAACTTGCGGATGTTGACGGCCCAGTGCGCGCGGGTGATGTCGGGGATCACGACGTGGAGGCGCGATCCGTCGGGCAGGGACGCATCCACGAACGGCGACGACAGGTCGACGCGGCGGCCGGTCTGCTGCAGCATGCGCTCGACCAGGTCGCGCACCTGCTGCTCGGCCAGCTCCAGGGGGACGCGCTCGTTGACGCCGTCGCGGGCGACGAAGATCTGCGCGGGGCCGTTGATCCAGAGCTCCTCGACGGTCGGGTCGTCGAGGTACGGCTGCAGTGGCCCGAGCCCGATCAATGCTGCGACGACCTGCCGCGCGATGTCACCCTCGTCGACAAGGAGCGGCTGCGATCCGCCGAGCGCCCGCTCGCTGTAGCGCTGCACCTCCGCCCGCACGTACCGCTCGGTGAGAGCAGGATCCCCCGCGAGGTCGGCCCCGTCGAGCCTGACCCGCGCCCGCACCGAGTCGGCGATTGCGGAGACGGGTGAGCTCACGCGCCCATCATGTGCGGGAGAGGCCCACGGCCGATCTTTCTCTCCACAGGCCAGGCCGCGAGCCGCTTTAGACTGGCCCCGCCCCGCGGGGGCGCACTCGCGGGAGTGGTGAAATGGTAGACACGCAGGATTTAGGTTCCTGTGCCGAGAGGCGTGTGGGTTCGAGTCCCACCTTCCGCACCGACGATGCTCAGCTGCTCAGCCGCCGAGGTCGGGCAGATCGAGCAGGTTGTTGCGATCCGAGTCATCCCAGCTGGCCCGGAGGTACTTGCCGTCCGAGCCGTGCACGACGCCGATGCGAGCCGATCCTCCGTGGTCGAGCGGCACGAGGTAGGCCATGCCGCCCTCGATGTGGGTGATGGCGGTGGTCGCCTCGACGATCCCGAAGTCCCCACTCAGGGCCACGACCGTGCCGGTCGCGTCCTTCTCGGTCTTGCGCACCATCCGCTCGTTCATAGCGTCAGGCTAGCTCGCTCGACCGAGCGGATTGAGGGGTTGCTTTATGCCGAGACCTGGGTCTGCAGCTCGGCCGAGCTGCCGAGCGCGAGCACGCGGCCGATGCGCGTGTGGCGCTCCATGCGACGGGCGAGAACCGTGACGTAGCCGGCGTCGACGGGGATGACGATGCCGTCGGCGGTGCGGATCATCGGGTGCTCCGACGACGAGCCGGTGAGGTGCATGTGAGCGATCGAGTCGACGATGCGGTCGTGGAGATCGAGCATGTGCTGAGCGAGCTGCATCCACTCCCCCGACTGGCGCACAGGACCGCGACGCATCTCGGCCTCGATGTCCTGGTGCACCTGGCGCAGCTGGGCGGTGCCGATGAGCAGGTTGCCGAGGCTGCGGGACAGAGCCGGCATGGGCTCGGTGTGCTTGCGGCGGGCGTCGCTGGTCGACATGGGTCAGAGGCCCATCGTCTGGAGCGACACGGCGAGGACAGCCATGACGCTTGCGGCCGCACCGGAGATGATGGCCACGATCAGCGGCACACGCGAGGGGTGAACTCGGTGGAGGGGGGTTGCGCTCATGGGTGAAACGTATCCAGTGCCTGGCATCTTCCCGAGGGACTGGTGGAGAGCGCGGGGCGTGTGTTATGGCTCGTCGACGAGCCGCAGACCGGCGGCCGTGTTGGCCGATTCGATGAGCGCATCCAGCCAGGCGCGGCTGATCGCCGGACGGTCCTGACTCTCGTACCGGAACCGCAGCGGGCTCGCGGCGTTGACCCAGATCGTGCTGCGTCCGCCGTCGGCCTCGTCGATGGCGAACGCGAAGGCCTCGTTGCGCCGGAGCTTGGCGAGGACCACCAGCTCGATGTGCGCGAGAGCGCGATCGTCGAGCTCGAATTCCGCCGGCGGCGAGCCGTAGTGCAGGTGACCCATAGTGAGCGCCATCCTACGGGCACCGGGAGGGTTACCCTAGACGCGACAGACAGCGGCCCCCGGCCGCGGACGAGGAGCGCCGTCGTGGCCATGATCCACCGCCTGAGCGTCGACGGACGCGACTACTTCCTGCCGGACCCGGTGACCGACCTCAAGTCGGCCATCCTCGGAGCGGTGAAGGACGGCGGCGGGTACGTGAACATCCCGCCCCTCCGCGGCGGTCCCGGCATCGACATCCTGTTCTCGCCGGGCATGCCCGTCGTGTGGACTCAGATCGAGGTCGGCGCAGACTCCGCGGAGTCGACCGGCGCCGCCGAGGCTCTCGTCGGGCCCGGCGAGCTCTGACTATCGCCGCGTCTGCTCGGTGAGCAGGGCGCTGATGGCTGTCGCGTCCATGGGCTGCGCCCACAGGAAGCCCTGCGCCCTCTGACACCGCAGCAGGTCGACCCGACGACGCTGATCCTCGGTCTCGACACCCTCGGCGACGACGCGGATGTCGCGCTCCCGTGCGTACTCGGCCACCTCGAGCAGAGAGGCGTAGCCCTCGTCGGTCTCGTCCTGCACCATCGAGATGTCGATCTTGAGCTCGGTCACCGGCAGGGAGTCGAGACGCTCGCGTGTGGAGTGCCCGACGCCGTAGTCGTCGATCGAGACGCCGATGCCGGCCTCGCGCACTCGACGCAGCCCGTCGGCGGCCTGCTCCGGATCGAGGAACTCCTCGGACTCGGTGATCTCGACGGTCACGGTCCAGGGCGGGAGCCCGCTGCGCGCGGCCAGGGCGAGCAGCCTCTCCACGAGCGCGTCCGTGCCGAACTGGACGGCCGACACGTTGACCGAGACCTGGACGGGCAGGCCGTCGTCGCGCCACATCCGCGCGTTGCGCCATGCCTCGTCGACCATGAAGAGGCCGATCTCGTCGAGCAGATGGTGCTCGCGGGCGGCCGGGATGAAGATGTCGGGCGACAGCAGCCCGTGCACCGGGTGTCGCCAGCGGGCGAGCGCCTCGACCGCGACGAAGCGGCCGGACAGCATGTCGATCTGCGGCTGGTAGTAGGCGCAGATCTCGCCGCGGCGGAGTGCGATGCTCAGTTCGTCTACGAGGCTCATATCTCTCCGGATCACTGCTCTATGGTCGACACCTCGCAGCGTGCATTTCTACTCTCGACTATTCGAGCGAAGCACGCTTATACTCCGAGCCAGCAGTCAGTATCCACTGAGCGCACGCGTTACGGATTACCCGGTGGGGCGGGGTATCGTTCGGAGAACGCCGATCTCGGCATGACCTGAAGGCGGCTTGCAATGGGGACCCTCTCCTACGACTCGAAGGTCGTCGCGACCATCGACGACCGGATCCTCGCGCACCTCCAGGTCGTCATCTGGGCGAAGCTGCGTCGCGGCGAGCAGTTCTCGTTCACCTTCCAGGACACGCAGCGCAGTGGACTGGGGCGCAGCTCCATCTGGATCAGCCCGTCGATCGCGCTGAGCTTCGACTACTTCGGCGGCAAGACCCCGCTCCTCAACCCGCACTGGATCGAGGCACTCACCAAGACAGCGAACTCGGCGAGCGGACTCACCGTGGTTCCGGAGCCCCAGGCGCCGTGAGCGACGTCATCCCCGGCTTCGACGTCGAGGCTGAGCGGCGCCGGCTCGAGATCTGCGTCCGCGAGCCGATCCGCACACCCGGCCGGATCCAGTCGCACGGCCGTCTGCTGGGCGTCGATCCGGCCACCGGGTTCATCACGCTGGCGAGCGAGAACGCGTCGGAATGGCTGGGACGGCCCCTGATCGAGCTGAGTCCCGAGCTCGCTGCCACGTACACATCCGCGTCTGCCATCGACCCGCGCCGGGTCGTCATCGGCGGCGCCGTGTTCGATGCGATCGTCAATATGCGCGGTGGTCTCGCGATCATCGAGCTCGAGCTGGTCGACAGCGCCCTGGAGTACTCGCGGATCTCCGTCGTAGGCGCGATCCAGCGTCTGTCGACGATCACCGACCCTGGCACGCTCCGTGCGGAGGCGGCACGCGAGCTGCGCTCGATCACCGGCTTCGACCGCGTCATGATCTACCGGTTCTTCGAGGACGACCACGGAGAGGTCGCCGCCGAGGCGCGAGCCGACGACACGGAGTCTTACCTCGGACTCCAGTTCCCCGCCTCCGACATCCCCGCGCAGGCTCGCCAGCTCTATCTCACCAAGCTGTCCCGCGCGATCGTCAGCACCGAGGACCAGGGATCTCCTCTCCTCGCTCTCGACAAGAACGCCGCCGAGGTGGACCTGAGCGCCGCCGAGCTGCGTGCGGTGTCGCCCCATCACCTGCAGTTCATGCGCAACATGGGTCAGGCCTCGACCGTCTCGTTCTCACTCGTCGCCAACGGCCAGCTGGTCGGCATGATCACCTGCGCCCACCGCACCGAGCGCAGACTTCCCGTGCTGCTCCGACGGTCACTCGAGGTGCTCGCGAATCTCGTCTCGCTGCAGCTCGCCAACATGGAGCGCATCGCCGGACTCGTCCACTCGCTCGAGGTGCTGGAGCAGCGGGCTGCTCTCCTCGCCCCCCTCTTCGCCTCGGACGACCTGGCCGCCGCGCTCCTCGACGGCGAGCGCACCGTGCTCGACCTGGTCAAGGCCGATGGCGTCATCCTCCGCTTCGGTGAGTCGGTGCGGACCGGGGGCGATGTCCCCCCAGCCGACAGCATCCGCCCGCTGCTGGACGCCGCCGACTGCACGCCTCTCGTCACGAACACGCTCGCGGCCGACAGACCCGACCTCGCGGCCCTCGCGCCGGGCTTCGCCGGGATGCTCGTCGTGCCGTTCGCCGACGCCGACGAGTGCCTCATCTTCCTGCGCCGCGAGGTGACGCGGCACATCAACTGGCTCGGCGATCAGCGAGCGGGAAACCGCCTCGAACCGCTCTCGCCGCGCCTGTCGTTCACCTCGTGGCAGGAGAGCGTCTCGGGCACTTCGCTTCCCTGGGAGGAGGTCGCCCGCGAGGCCGCCGACCTCGGCGTGGAGCTGCACGGAGCGATGGTGCGACGCTCGGATGCGCGCCTCGCGGCCCTCGCGATGCGCGATCCCCTCACCGGGGCGCACAACCGCAGGTACCTCATCAAGCAGCTCGACGAGGTTGCGCCGTCCAGCGCCGGGCGGGCCATGCTCTTCGTCGACCTCGACGAATTCAAGGCGGTCAACGACACGCACGGCCACGACGTCGGGGACGCCGTGCTCGTCGAGGTCTCGCGCCGGCTCGAGGCGAGCGCCCGCGGCGACGACACTGTCGTGCGGCTCGGCGGCGACGAGTTCGTCATGCTCTGCTCGGACGTGACACCCGAGGCCGCGATGGCGATCGCCCACCGGATCGTGGCGGCGCTCGCCGAGCCGATGCGGATCGGCGAGCTCGAACTGGTGGTGACCGGGTCCTGCGGCATGTCCCCGATCGAGCCAGGCTCGGCCGGATCTGTCGCCCTCGAGCAGGCCGACGCGGCGATGTACCGCGCGAAGCGCTCGGGGCGCAACCGCGCCTCCGACTGATCGAGGACGCGAGTCGAGGGACGCAGGCCGCCCTGATTGGGGGGATTTCCCGAGCAACCGCAGAGGCGGTGCCAGGTACGCTGACAGGATCATCCGCCGATCGCTGAGGCGACCGACGACCTGGAGCACTCCATGCACATGCTGCCCACCGCCGTCACCGGCCTCATCCCGTTCCTCGATCCGGGCGAGCTGATCCGCAACGCCGGTCCGTGGGCGCTGCTGGTCGTGTGCCTGATCGTCTTCAGCGAGACCGGGCTGCTGGTGGGCTTCATCCTCCCGGGCGACACCTTGCTGGTGATCACGGGCCTCCTCACCTTCACCGGCACGATGACCGACAGCCAGACCGGCATCCAGATACCGATCTATCTGGTCTGTCTGGCCATCGCCTTGGCGGCCTTCCTCGGCGGTGAGGTGGGATATCTGATCGGCCACAAGGCCGGCCCGCGCATCTTCGAGCGCAAGGAGAGCGGTCTGTTCTCGAAGGAGAACGTGATCCGCACCAACCGGTTCTTCGAGCGCTTCGGACCCGTCGCGATCATCGTGGCCCGCTTCGTGCCGGTCGTCCGCACGTTCGCCCCGGTCGCCGCCGGGGTCGGCCACATGAGCTATCGCCGCTACTCGCTCTTCAACGCGATCGGCGCGCTCATCTGGGGCGCCGGACTCACCTTCGGCGGCTACCTGCTCGGATACTTCCCGCCCGTCGCCGACTTCGTGACCGAGTACATCGACGTCATCCTGCTGTGCGCCGTCGCCATCGCCGTCCTGCCGACCGCGTACCACGCGATCCGCCAGGCTCTCAAGGCCCGCAAGGCCGGCCGCGAGGGCACTGCGACCGCCCTCACCGAGGACGAGATCGTGCTCGACCGCAGCGTCTTCGAGGGCGACAAGAAGAAGTAGGGCCTCGGATGCGGCGGCGTCACGCGCCGCTGATGACCAGCACCAGCAGGGTGACGTTGAGTCCGATCAGGAGGATCGCCGCGACGACGGCGAGCGCCGTGGTCCACCAGCGGTTCACGGCCTCGCCGAGCAGATCTCTCCGCGTCGTCAGCCGGACCAGCGGGATGAGCGCGAACGGGATGCCGAACGACAGCACGACCTGGCTGAGCACGAGGGCGAGCGTCGGATCGAACCCGATTCCGAGGATCACGAGTGCAGGGACGAGGGTCACGAGCCGCCGCAGCAGCAGCGGCACCCGCACCCGCAGCAGTCCGGCCATGATCTCGGCACCCGCATAGGCGCCCACCGACGTCGACGCGAGACCGGATGCCAGCAGCCCGAGCGCGAACAGGGTCGCGACGACCGGACCGAGCGCGTCGCCGATCGCGGCATGCGCCCCCTCGAGCGTGTTGGTGCCGTCCACGCCCTGCAGCGTGGCGGCCGCCAGCAGGAGGATCACCACGTTGACGGTGCCCGCAATGGCCAGAGCGATCGTGACGTCGACGCGGGTCGCCCGCAGGACGCGTCGGCGCTCCGGGCCGTCGGGCACCTGACCGAACCTGTCCCGGGTCAGCGCCGAGTGAGCGTAGATCGCATGCGGCATGACCGTCGCTCCCATGATGGACGCCGCGAGCAGTATCGATCCCGAGTCCGCGAAGCGCGGCACGAGCCCCGCCACAGCTGCTCCCCCGTCGACCGGCGCGACGACGACCCCGGCACAGAAGCCGATGGCGATCACGGCCACCAGGCCGATGATCACGCGCTCGAACGAGCGGGACCCGCGGCGCGAGTGCAGGAGGAGCAGGAGCATCGACACGGTGCCGGTGATG
The DNA here is from genome assembly GCA_964246985.1 of uncultured Microbacteriaceae bacterium. Lineage (GTDB taxonomy): Bacteria > Actinomycetota > Actinomycetes > Actinomycetales > Microbacteriaceae > CAXTSE01. Next base: position 1,823 of record CAXTSE010000015.1, on the reverse strand, counting down.
ACGCCGCCCAGCAGCAGCGGCAGGCCGAAGAGCAGGTTCAGGGCGATCGCGCCGCCCAGCACCTCCGCGACATCGGTGGCCATCGCGACGAGCTCGGCCTGCACCCAATACGCGACCCGACTGCCACGGCGGCGGAACTCGCGACCGAGCACTCCGGGCAGGCTCTCGCCCGTGCTGACGCCGAGCTTGGCCGACAGGTACTGGATGAGCCACGCCATGGTGTTGGCGAGCACGACCACCCAGACGAGCAGATACCCGTAGCGTGCCCCGGCGCTCGCGTTGCTGGCCACGTTGCCGGGGTCGAGGTAGGCGACACCCGCGACCATCGCGGGTCCCAGCAGGGTCGCGAAGCCCCCCGCGGCTCTTTTCGGCACACCGAAATCTATCACCCGCCGGGGACGACCACCCAGATCTGGTCGGCCACTGCGTCCGGCACGTCGTCGCGGCCGATCGTCGAGTCGAGGGCGATACCGGCGGCCGTCAGATCGCGCAGCACCGCCGCCTCGCGGTCGCTGATGCGCGCGACCCGGCCGCGTGATCCGCTGCTCAGAGTGGACAGGAGCACGGCGTCGGGCTGCTCGACCGAGCCGTCGGCGCGTGGGATGGGGTCGCCGTGCGGATCCCGCACGGGATGCCCGAGCCGGGCGTCGATCGCCTCCAGCAGGCGATCGCTGAGGGCGTGCTCGAGCACCTCGGCCTCGTCGTGCACCTCGTCCCAGCCGTAGCCGTACTGCTCGACCAGGAGGGTCTCGACGAGGCGGTGCCTCCGCACCATGCGCAGAGCCTCGCGGCGTCCGGATGCGGTGAGCCGCACGGCACCGTAAGGCGCGTGCTCGACGAGCCCGGAGAGCGACAGCTTCTTCACCATCTCGGTGACGGTGCTCGGCACCCGCTCGAGCCTCGCGGCCAGCTGGGACGGCGTGATGGGGTCGGGCTGCCACTCCGTGTGCACGTAGATGACCTTGAGATAGTCCTCGACGGCACGCGGATCGGGGCCCGCGACCCTAGCGATGGGCGTGGTCCTCGGACTGCGCGTGCCCGGCCGGCTCCAGCTGGAACGTGGAGTGCTCGACGTCGAAGTGCCCGCGGAGGCACTCCCCCAGCTGCTCGAGCATGGCGCCCGTGCGCCCCTCGGCGAAGACCGCCGGCTCGCACTCGACGTGCGCCGTGAACACCGGCGCGCCCGACGTGATCGCCCAGACGTGCACGTCGTGGACGGCGACGACGCCGGGGGTCTCGATGAGGTGCGTGCGGATCTGGTCGACATCGGTGTCGCGGGGCGCCGACTCGGTCAGCACGCGCACCACGTCCCGCAGCAGCACGAACGCGCGCGGGAGGATGAGGGCGGCGATCAGCAGCGAGGCGATCGCATCGGCGGGCGCGAACCCGGTCGCGATGATGACGACGGCGGCGACGATCGCCGCGATCGATCCGAGGAGGTCCCCGAAGACCTCGAGCAGGGCGCCGCGCATGTTGAGCGACGTGCGGTCCCCGCCGCGCAGCACCTGGAACGCCGCGATGTTGGCGAGCAGGCCGACGCCCGCGACGATCAGCATCGGCACCGCCAGCACCTCGGCCTCGGCGGGCCGCAGCAGCCTCTGAACGCCCTCGATCGCGACGAAGACGGCGACAGCAGTCAGGATCAGGCCGTTCACGAGCGCGCCGAGCACCTCCACGCGCTGGAAGCCGAACGTGTGCCGGTCGGTCGCCGGCCGGGCCGCCACGGTGCTCGCGATCAGCGCCACCACAAGCCCGATGGCATCGCTCGACATGTGACCGGCGTCCGCGAGCAGTGCGAGCGAGCCGGAGAGCATCGCGCCGAC
>CAXTSE010000014.1:0-74525 GCA_964246985.1 uncultured Microbacteriaceae bacterium | reverse complement strand
ACGGCGACGTCATCGTCGATGCGACGTCGCGCGAGGAGATCACCTCGATCTCCGCGGGCGGCTCCGGAGGCGGCACCGCCGCGGTCGCGGTCAACGCGGCCGTCTCGGTGATCACCGTCACGACCCGCGCCACCGTCGGCGAGGAGTGCGCCGCACCGACGGCCACGGCGACGTCCTGCGCCGCGTCTCGCACCACCGTCTACGCGGGCGGCAGCGTGCGGATCGCCGCCGCCGACGCGCTCGAGCTCGACATCATCGCGGGATCGCTCGCCGTCGGCGGCGTCGCCGGCGTGGGTGCGGCGGCCGCGGTGCCGGTCATCACCAAGCAGACCGTCGCGTTCGTCGGCGACAACTCGATCGTCTCGGCGGCCGGCCTGCTCGGCACCGGCATCCGCGTGAGCACCGGCGGATTCGACATCACCGCCGTCGACACCCGCTTCGTCCCGCAGATCGCGGTCGGCGGCGACAGCCGCACGATCGACCTCGGCTACACGCACGGCCTGAAGGACGGTCAGACCGTCGTCTACGACGCCGGCGGCGGCACGGCGATCGGCGGCCTCGTCGACGGCACGAGCTACGTGGTCCGCGTCGTCTCGCCGACCGCGGTGCAGCTGTCGCCGATCGGCGGCGGCGCCGTGATCGTGCTGAACCGCAGCGCGGCGACGGGACAGTCGCACCGCCTCGTCGACGCGCAGAGCGCCTCGCTGCCGGCCAGCACGTCGCCCTACTTCGACCCGGCGCTCTCGGTCTCGGGCAGCACGATCACCCTGCCGTACACGCTCCCCGTCGCCCTCGCCACCGGCGACGCCGTCATCTACAGCTCGGGCGGCGGCGCGGCCATCGGCGGCCTCGTCGACGGCGGCTCGTACTACGTGCGCGTGAGCGGCGGCAGCCTCCAGCTCGCCACCTCGAAGTGCATCGCGGAGGCGAGCTGCGCCGGCGACGTGATCACTCTCAACAAGGCCGCCGCCACCGGCCGCGCCCACAGCATCGTGAAGCAGGGCGGCCAGCCGTCGCCCGACGCGTCCGCCACCTCGGGTGTGCGCACCGTCGTCGCGACCCAGAAGAACGACTTCGTCGGTGTGGCCGTCACGGCAACGAGCAGCGACGACATCGCGGGCGTCGGCGTGAGCGGCGCAGGCGGCGGGATCGCCGGTGTCGCTGTCGGCGGCAGCGTCAACGTCGTGACGAGCGTCACCACCGCGTTCGTCGGCCGCGTCGCACAGGTGACCGCCGGATCCGCCGGTCGCCCCGGCTCGGTGCTCGTCGCCGCCGGGCACGACCTCAGCATGCTGATGGTGTCGGCCTCGGTCGCGGGCGCCGGCATCGCCGGGGTGGGTGCCAGCGCGGCCGTCGGCGTCATCGACATCGACACCGACGCGCAGCTGCGCGAGGGCGCGTCCGTCGTCGCCACCGCGGATGTCGTGGTCGCCGCCAGCGGGCGCGAGCTGATGACCGCGGTCGCCGCCACCGCCTCGGGCGGACTCGTCGGCGTCGCGGGTGCCGCCTCGGTGCTCGTGCTCGACGTGCGCACGCACGCGACCCTCGCGCGGGTCGTCGTCGACGCCGGCGGCAGCGTCGTGCTCGATGCAGCAGACGCCACGACGATCATCGTCGCGGCGGGCGGCGCCGCGGGCGGCCTCGTCGGCGGCGGATTCGGCGTCGCGGTCACCACCGTCACCAAGAGCACGCAGGCGACGATCGCCGCCGGGGCGACCGTCGACGCCGACGCGACGGCTCCGGCCCTGACCGGGATCCTCTCCGGGGTCTTCGGCAGCTCGGCCTTCGGCGACTTCGGCCGCCGTCCGACTGCCGCCGGCGTCGTCGTGCAGGCCCACTCCACGCAGGACGTCTTCGGCCTGGCGGTCGCGGCGGGCGGCGGAGTAGTCGGCGTGGCCGGTGCCGTGTCGGCCACGATCATCAGCGTCGTCACCCGCGCGCTCATCGACAGCTCGGCGGCCGCCCCGACCCGCATCAACATGACCTCGACGCCGGGCACCGCTCAGTCGGTCAGCGTCGTGGCCGCCAACGCGAGCCGCACACTCACCGTCGCGGGCGGCATCGGGGTCGGTGTCGTCGGCGTCTCGGGTGGCATCGATGTCGGCGTGCTCGCCGTGCAGACGCAGGCCGCCGTCGGGAACAGCGCGCAGATCCGCGTCGCCCGCGACTTCACACTGGCCGCGCTGGCCTCGGCCGACGTCACGACGTTCGGTCTGAGCGTCGCCGGCGGGGTCGTCGGCGCGGCGGGCGCCGTGTCGGTCTGGACGGTCGGCACCACCCCGACCTCGCAGTACAGCGACGGCTCCACCTCGGCCGACGCCCTGCAGACCGACAAGGGCAACGCGCTCACGCAGGCGGGCTCGACGTCGTCGGGCGCGGGCCAGGGCGGGTACACGTCGGTGCTGAACAGCGCCGGATCGAACACCGGATCGAAGGCCGACAGCCGCATCGGATCGTCGGTGGCGTCGGCGAGCGGGAGGCTGGCGGCCTCCGCGCCCGCCGCCGGGGCGGTCGGCTCGACCTACTCCTCCACGCTGCCGAAGGGCACCTCCGCGACGATCGGCACGGACGTCGTCATCGTCGCCGGTCGCGACGTCGCCGTGCGGGCGACCGAGAGCAACGGCTACCTCGGCGTCGCCGGTGCGGCGGCGGTCGGCGTGGTCGCAGTCGGCGGCGCCGTCGCGATCGCCAACCTGCGCAGCAATGTCGATGCCGGCATCTCGGCACGCACCTCCATCACAGCCGGCGGCAACGTGGTGGTCGCGGCGGGCACGACCGAGGACAGCACCGGGATGGCGTTCGCCGGCACCGCGGGCGGCGTCACCCTCAGCGGCCAGATCGTCATCATCCGCAGCACAGCCGCCCAGACCGCGCACATCGACGACACCGCGGTGATCCCCACCGCGGGCGGCACGGTGGACGTCTCGGCGACCACGACCCGGACGGTCGAGGTGCTCGTCGTCGGCGGGGCGCTGGCCGCCGTCGCCGCGGGCGCGGCCATCGGAATCGCCGACGTCAGCGGCGACACGCGCGCTCGGGTCGGCGCCGTGACCATCGGCGGGACCTCCGCGGCGGGCGCGCTGCGCGTCGCGGCCTCGTCGACCCTCACCGCGCCGGTGCAGGTGTACTCGGTGCAGGCGGGCATCATCGGCGGCGCCACCGGGGCCGGAGCCGAGGCCACGCTCGCCGGCACCACGCAGGCGAGCTTCGAGGGCACCGCGTCGCTGCGCGGCGGTGCCGAGATCCTGGCGATCGGCCGCCACACCGCCGACACCCAGACGGTCGGCGTCACCACCGGCGCCTACGCGGCCGGCATCAACTACGCCCGCTCCGTCGTCTCGCGCACCACGACCGCGACCGCGACCGCGGGGTCCACGATCACCGCGGGCGGCGCCGTGCGCGTGGTGGCCGACACCCGCAACCACACCGATGCATCCACCTACGGCGGCGGCGTCGCCGGGGTCGGCGTGCAGGCGATGACGACGACCGCGCAGGTCACCGGCGCGACCGACGCCATCGCGGTCGGCCGCATCCTCGGGTCCGGCTCGGTCGAGGTCTCGGCCATCGCACAGAACCGGGCGACCGCCGACGCCGTGCTCGTCGCGGTCGCCATCCTCGGCGGCGGTGCCGGTCTCGTCGTCGCCGCGACCATCACCTCGGCGGCGCGCACCTACGCACAGCTGGCCTCGCCGTCGGTCGTCACGAGCGCGGGCGCCGTCCTGGTGCACGCCTCCACCCCGGTCGACGCCGGAGCGGCCGGCCTCGGGTCGATCGTCTCGGCCACCGCGACGGCCGGCAGCGGCGGCGCGATCGGCGGCTCGGCCTACACGGCGGACGCGCTCATCCAGGCCCCCGTCACCGCGATCCTCCAGGGCTCGGTCGTCGCCGGCGGCGCCACCGGGGCGGCGGCCCAGTCGCACCGCACGGTCGCCTCGACGCTCACCTCGGTCGGAGCCGGCGGCCTCACGATCGGCGTCACCCGTGCCACGGCGCTCATCGTGGCGGGCGCCGCGACGACCGCTCGCGTCTTCGGCGGCACGATCCTCGCCGGCGGACCGGCCACCTCGACCGCCGCCTCGGTGCAGACGACGAAGGTCGTCTCCGACACCGTCAGCGTCGCGGCCGTCGGCGTCACCCTGACCACCCCGACCGCGCGCATCTCGGCCGCCACCCGCGCGACCCTCGAGAGCGCGACCCGGAGCGTCGGCGCGACACTCGGCGCGACCTCGGTCAACCACGCGACCGTCGACGTCGACCTCGTCCAGGCCGGAGCGATCACCGGCGGTGCGACAGGCGCCACGGCTCTGATCGACGGAGATGCCGCCACCGAGGCGCAGGTGCTGCTGTCGGCCTCGTCCTTCGACGCCGGTGCCGGTGACGTGCGGATGGTCGTCTCGGCCGACAACCTCGTGCTCGCGGACGTCGCGCAGGTAGGCGGTGCCGCGGTCAGTGTCAGCATCCTGAGCGCCACCGCCGTCATCGACGCCCTGACCCGCGGCGCGATCGCAGCGGCCACCGCGGTGTCGCGCGACCTCAGCATCGCCACCACCGCCACGAACCGCGCCCGCGCCGCCGTCGACCTATTCGGCCTCTCGGTGATCGGCGGATCGGGCCTCACCGCGACCGCCACGCTCTCCGGCTCGGCCGACACCGCCTCGTCGCTCGCCCTCGGCGCGGGCGGCCTGACCGCCTCCGGCGCGATCGCTGTGGGCGCCATCTCGGCCTCGACCGTCGGCTCGGTCGTGAAGAGCACCAGCGGCGGGCTGATCCAGGTGCCCGTGCTGAAGTCCGAGGCCCTCATCCAGGCGGCGACCACCTCCGGCATCACGGGCCCCGTGCTCGGGTCCACCGCACTGGCGGTCACAGCGAAGTCGGGCAACGACGTGAACGCCGAGCTGCGCTCGACCGGTGTGAGCCTCGCCTCGGTGTCGACCTCGGCCGCGACGGCGATCGTGCACGGCGACGCGGTGACCGACGCGAGCTTCGGCGCATCCGCCCTCGTCACGAGCGGTACCGTCGGCGTCTCGGCGACCTCGGTCAACCACGCCAAGGTCCTCACAGACACCACCGCCGTCGGCATCGGGGCGTTCGGATTCGGGCAGCCGACCGCGCAGATCGACGCGGCCACGACATCCACCTTCTCGGGTCGCCAGAGCGGCGGCACCGGCACCGCCGTCGGCGCGGACGCGAAGAACCTGGCCGAGGTCACCGCCGGCGGCCTCTCGGCCGGACTCCTCGGCGTCTCGGCGGTCTCGCCGCGCGCCATCATCAGCAACCTGGCCGTGACGGCCGCGACCATCGCCGCCTCCGCGGTCATCTCCGCCCCCAGCTCGGCCGTCTCGGTGCGCGCCACGGCGTTCAACGACGCCCGCTCGTACGCGGGCTCGACCACCGGCGGCGCCATCTCGGTCGGCACCAGCGAGCCGCTCGCCTCCGTCGCGAGCACGACGTCCGCATCGCTGCTCGGCGATGTGCGCGGCGCCACCACCACGGCGCCCGGCGCGGCCTCGATCGAGGTCTACGCTCACGCCGACGACGTCGCGGACGCCGCCCTGTCGTCCGACGGCGGCGGTGTCGTCGCCGTCGACGTCGGTCGCGCGCGCGGCCAGATCACCAGCGGCACCTTCGTGACGCTCGGCCGCTCCGGCGCGAACATCGTCACCACCGGCACGATGTCGCTCGTCGCCGAGCAGAGCCCCGGTGCCACGTCCGCGCTCCGCACCGCCGGCGGCGGCGTGGTCCGCGTCAACACCAACCAGGCCAACGTCGAGGTGCGTCCGACCCTCACGCTGACCATCGCCCCGGATGCCGTGGTCACCACCGGAGGCACGGTCACCATCCGCGCCGTCTTCAACGCGACCAGCCCGGCCACGGCGGTACCGGATCGCGTCTTCCAGTCGGTCGACACCGGAGCGAACACGGTCACGTTCACCGCCGCGCACGGCCTGACCAGCGGCATGACGCTCGTCTACAAGGTCGCGGGCGGCGCCGCCACCGGCGGCCTGGTCGCCGACCGGACCTACAACGTGATCGTCGTCGACGACGACACCGTGCTGCTCGGCAGCGAGTTCGAGGGCGCGCGCGTCGACCAGGCCGCGAACACCATCACCTTCGGGCGCACCGTGTCGGGCGACTTCGTGCCGCTGTCCCACAACCTCGTCGACGGCCAGACCGTCGTGTACCGCGCCAACGGGTCCAGCGTCGCGGGCCTCGTCGACGGACGCGCGTACCGGGTGGGCGTCATCGACGACTCGACCATCCAGCTGTACGAGCTCGGCGCGGCCGCACCCATCGCGGTCACCGCGGGCGGGGTGAGCGGCAACGCGGTCAACGTCGGGAACGGCTACGTCAACGGGCAGATCGTCATCTACACGGCCCCGGCTCCCGCGAAGGAGTTCTCGAGCGGCGCGGTCGACGTGAAGGTCGACGGCGCGGGCAAGCCCGTCCCCGCGCCGGGCGGATTCGTCACCGAGGACAACCAGGTCATCCTGATCACCGCGCACGGCTTCGTCACCGGCCAGAAGCTCGTCTACAGCTCCGGTCTGTCGGCGGCCATCGGCGGCCTGGTCTCGGGCCGCGCCTACTGGGTCGTCCGCATCGACGCCGACCGCTTCCGTCTCGCCGACAGCTACTGCCACGCGATGGGCCTCACCTCCGGCACGGAGTGCGTCGACCGCGTCGAGTACGACCCGGTGCCGCGAGTCGACGGATCCGGCAACCCGGTGCTCGACGCCGACGGTAACCAGATCATCGACCAGGTCGCCCGCAACGTCTACATCCCGCAGCAGACCCTCGCGCTGAACCCCGACAAGTCCGTCGCGGGTGCCGACGCCGTGCACCGGCTGTTCCTCGCGACCGCGAGCCCGATCGAGGGCCTCGTCGACGGAGCCCAGTACTACGTGGTGAACCGCACCGCGACCTCGTTCCAGCTGGCAGCCACCGCGGGCGGCGCGGCCATCGCCATCGCCACGACCGGTCGGGCGGCCGGCGAGGCGGCGGGCTCGTTCGTCGCCGGTCCCGTCGACCTCGGCGCGGCCACGGGCACGGGCGCCTTCGTGATCGACCTGGCCTCGGGCGGATCCGGCACGCAGCTCCTCCAGCCGATCGCACAGTTCGGCTCCGTCCCGTCCGGTGCTCGCGTGACCTCCGCGTCGGTGATCTCGAGCGGGGGCGGCTTCGTCAACGTGTCGAAGGCGCAGACGTCGGCTGTCGTCGTCGCGGCGGTCACCGTCTCGATCGGCGACCGCACGAAGCTCACCAGCGGTGACAGCCTCACCCTGACGACCGACGCATTCGGCTTCGCGGCGGCCAACTCCGCCAACGGCGGAGCCGGGTTCGTCGCCGTCGGCGCCTCGCAGTCGAGCTCCTCGGCGATCGTCGACACGCTCGTCAAGATCGGCGCGGGCGCGGTCGTCGAGTCGAAATGGAACCTCACCATCGAATCGCAGACGCGCGGCGAGGTGCGTGCCCAGTCGGCCGCGAAGGCGGGCGGGCTCGGATCGGGCGTCGACGCACGGGCCGGGGCCAAGCTCGACATCGACACCACCATCGACATCGACGGATCGCTCATCGCCGAGCACCTGCTCAAGGTGAGCGGATTCGCGCAGCCCAACGGGTCGTCTAGCGCCAGCGCCAACGCGCGCGGCCTCGGGGCCGACTCCAGCGCCAACGACTGCGGCGGCGACTGCGGCCTCTTCGTCCGGGCCGACGTGCACATCGACGTCGCGGGATCCACCACCGTCCTCCGCGGCGACGAGATCGACGTCGTCGCCCAGATGGGCCGTGACGCGGCGGGCCGGAACGGCATCCTGCGCTCCAACGCCTCGAGCGACGCGAAGGCGCTGGGTGCAGACTCCGACGCGACCGCGATCGTCCAGGTCCGGGGCGGCGCCGACATCACGCTGCACCGCGGCGTCGCGTTGATCGCCTACGAGCGGATGCGCCTCGCCGCCGAGAACCTCGGGATCGACTCCTTCTCCGACGCGTACGCCAACTGCGGCTGCCTCGGCGGCGACACCGATGCGTGGGCGCAGTTCGACATGCAGACCACGAGCCGCGTGACGGCCGAGCCGACCGTGCTCGTGCGCACCGCCCACCTGTACGTCGAGTCGACGCAGAGCATCGCGCAGGGCGGCCGGCACGCGAACAGCGACGGCGGCGCGTTCGATGACGGCGACGAGGACGACCCGTACACCTACACCGGCGACCGCCCGATCGTCTGGGAAGCCGACGTCATCCTGCACGACGACAACCCGCAGCTCTACATCGCGGCCGACGGGCGCATCCTCAAGATGTACGGCGTGATCGCGGGCAACGGCGTCACGAACTACGCGGTGGGCGACCTGGTCGCACCCGGCGCGACGGTGTACGTGAGCCAGATCAGCAACGAGGGACACGCGACCGCCGACTTCACGATCAACGACGGCACCGGCGGCAATCGCACGCTGACGGGCACCCTGGGCTCGTTCCAGCTGCAGCCGACCTTCGACTTCGTGCGGATCTACAACTGGTCCGACCGCAACCTGCGGCTGGGCGGGATCGACGTCGTCAACCTCGACGAGCTGGCCGCGACGGTGTCGCTCCGCGCGCTCAACCAGGACAGCGTCTTCCGCTACACGATCCGCCCGCCGGTGTTCACCGAGACCTATGTCGACGTCTACAACTACCGCTCGCCGCTCGTCGCCAACTCGATCACCCTGACCGGCCAGATCTACAACCCGATCGGACGCGTCGTCGTCGACAACGCCAACGGCGACATCCTGTCGGTGCCCGGTCTGCTCGCCATCGTCGCCAACGCGGTGACGCTCTCGGCCCAGAACGGCGACATCGGCAGCCTCGCCTCCGGCGGCACGTCCCGCGTGCCCGTCTCGGTGCGCCTCGTGGAGAGCACCTACACGACGCCGTCCGGCTCGGCGTCGACGGCGGTCGGCACCCGCGCGGTCTCGATCGCGCTCGACGCGCGCGGCGACCTGGTGCTCGACCTCGAGGCGTTCCGCCGCAGCGCGCTGACCACGCCGGTGACCTGGACGATCGGCCGCATCCTCGCGGGCGGCGACATCGACCTCGTGGTGAAGGACACCCAGATCGGGTCGGACGCCGCCCCGTTCGTCGGCCACGACATCCAGAACGACACCTACGCGGCACCGGCCTACGGGTCGACGGTGCCGCACACCGGCCGCTACTCGGTGTACTTCTACCCGGACCGCGCGTTCGTCTTCACCGATCCGGTGCTCATCGCGTTCGGGACGACGAACAGCGCCGTGGACAGCGCCTACGTCTTCACCGATGTCCGCGCGGGCAACGCCATCGGCATCCAGCACCCCTCGACGACCACGATGATCACGTTCGACGCCCACACCGACGTCGACGCCGACATTACGAGCCCCCACGACCCGACCGTCGTCTACTCGACGAGCAACGGACTCGGCCGGATCGACATGCTCACCAACAGCTGGATCCGCGTCGTCGAGGACCGCGGAGACCTGCTCGTCGGCACCATCCAGTCGACGCTGTCGGACGTCGCCCTCACCGCGACGCAGGCGGGCACCCTCGCATCGATCCTCGACGGAAGCGGAAAGACCGACGGCAGCCCGCGAGTCATCGGCACGAACATCACCATGACGGCGAACGGCACGATCGGACGCATCACCCCGACCGTGACGCACCTCGTCATCGACTCGTCGCACGCGGGACGCGGCACGCTCGTCGCCACCGCGCCCCGCGGCATCTACATCGACGAGTCGGCCGGCGACCTGGTGCTCGGCACCGTCACGGCGAGCGCTGCGCTCGGGGACGTGTCGCTCACCGCGATCGCCGGCTCGATCGTCAATGACGTCGACGACGTGACAGTGCGGGTGATCGGCCGGAGCATCGACCTCATCGCCTCCGGCTACATCGGCAGCACGGCGGGCTCGGCCGACGTGCGCGTCGACACCGGCGCCGCGGGTCGCCTGCTCGCCGAGGGCGCCACGGGCGTCTTCGTCACCGAGGCCACGGGCCCGCTCGTCGTCCTGCACGCGGAGTCCACCCGCGGTCGTGTGCGCATCACCGTCCCGTACGCGGCGGGCCGCACGGACGCCGACATCACCCTGCTCGCGACCGGCACCACCGTCGACGGTGCTCGCACGATCGCCGAGGGCGGGGCGGATGCGGCAGGCGTCGTCGAGCTGCGGATGGGCAACGACCTGTCGGCGCCGATCGGCACCCTCATCCGCGGAGCGCAGGTGCTGGTCCGCACGGCCTACGGCCAGAACCCGGCCGCGCCCGTCGGCACGACGGCCACCTTCGGCGGACGCATCGTCGCCACCGACGCAGCTCCCTGGATCGACGTCTTCGGCGGCAACGGCCGTGACCTGGTCGACTTCGTCGAGACGGTCATCGACGGCCACACCACGGTGCACGGGTCGGCGACCGCGGCCACGACGGGTGGCGACGGCGACGACACCGTGCGCATCACGCGGGTCAGCATCCTGCCGGGCACCCACCTCGGTACCGAGACCAGCGGCAGCTACCTCGGCCTGGCGGTTCCCAACTCCCTGCGGGTGGATGGCCAGAACGGCTCCAACCACGTCGAGGTCACGGTCTGGGGCAAGGACGACGTCGACCACCACGAGACCCGCATCGAGGTCGTGGGGACGGGCACCGATCCACTCGCCATCAACACCCTGACGGTCAACGCCGGCACCGGCGACGACGTCGTGCTGCTGCGCGCCGTCACCGAGATCGCCGGCCTGCCGGTGGTCGCCGGTCGTCGGCCCGCGCTCGTCGCGGTCGCCAGCGGGACCGCGACCGTCGAGCGCATCAGCTACGACCGCAGCGTCAACGGCAAGCTGACCGTCAACGGGCTCGGCGGCGACGACACATTCGTGCTCGACGACACCAGCGCTCCGCTGACGATCAACGGCGGCGACGGCGACGACACGTTCCTGGTCGGGCAGTTCTTCGCCACGAAGCGCGAGGCGCCCCAGGTGGCCGCCGACGACGCGTTCGAGACCGTCGAGACGTCGAACGGCTGGCTGAGCAACGGCGTCAGCCGCCCGGCCGTCCTGTACGGGCAGGCGGGCGACGACCGCTTCGTCGTCAGCTCCAACGTCTCGGAGCTGCGCCTCGAGGCCGGCAGCGGCGACGACGAGTTCCTGTTCATCACGAGCACGGTCGTCGACGCCCTCACGTCGCTGCCCGTCGCGCTCGAGCAGGGCTTCGTCTCGGTCAACGGCGGCACCGGCACCAGCCGGGTCGTCGTCCAGACGCCGGATCCGGCCGACATCACCGTCGACGAGGACTGGTTCACGATCGTCGGAGCGGGTCTCTCGATCGACATGTACGACCTCGCTGCGCCGGTGCTCTTCGCCGCTGCACCCGCGGTCGCCCCGGTGCCGTACGGCGTCCCCGGCGAGACCGACGTGGCCATCGCATTCCTCGGCGGCATTCCCGTCGCGCCCTACGTCTTCCTCGGTCGCGGATCGACCGGCCTCGTGGTCATCACCGAGACCGGCGGCTGGACGAACGTCTCGCCGACCCGCCTGAGCGATTCCTACACGGTGCGTCTCGCGCGCGCGGCGACGTCGACCGTCTACATCACGCTCACCACCGCATCCGGAGCCGGCGCGCCGTTCGCCCTGCTCTCGATCGACGGCGGTCTGACCTGGGTCACGCGCGCGGTGCTCGCCATCGCGGCGGGCGACGTCGCCGAGCACACCGTCCTCGTGCGCTGGGCGGGCGCGTACGCCAGCCTCGACGCGGTGCCGGCGGGCGCAGGGGTGCTCACGATCAGCCACACGCTGGCCAGCGCCGACCTCGACTTCGACGGCGTCGACGCGCGCAACATCTACGTCAACCAGCTGAAGGGCGTCGACCCCGAGATCGACGATGTGCCCGAGCTCAGCCCCAGCGACGCGACGCAGACGACCGGTGCCGACGGCAGCGGCTCACGCAGCGCGTACCTCGCCGCCACAGGATCGGACCCGGCACCGGGTGTGCTGGCGGCGCTCCTCGCCCTGCTCCTGGGCGCAGTGCTGGTCGCCGTGGGCCGCCGTCGCCGCACCGCCTGACCCACGCGGTCGTGCTCGATCGGCCGAGGTCGGTTCCGTATCCGCGGCCGCGGTCCCTGTGCAAATGCCCGCCGACAGCGCTAAACTTGAGCCAACACGACTCAAGTGTCTGACAGGGTTTTCCAGAGGAGTTTCACGCGTGGCCAACATGCAGGGCGCACCGGCGAGCAACGACGAGCAGAAGACCGCCCTCCAGCAGTACGGCATCGACCTCACGGCGATCGCCGAGAGCGGCAAGCTCGATCCCGTGATCGGCCGTGACGCCGAGATCCGCCGCATCAGTCAGGTGCTGACCCGGCGTACCAAGAACAACCCCGTGCTGATCGGCGAGCCCGGTGTCGGCAAGACCGCCGTCGTCGAGGGGCTCGCCCAGCGCATCGTCGCAGGCGACGTCGCCGACTCGCTCAAGGGCAAGAAGCTGGTGTCGCTCGACCTGGCGGCGCTGGTCGCCGGCGCGAAGTACCGCGGCGAGTTCGAGGAGCGGCTGAAGGCGGTGCTCAAGGAGATCAACGACTCCGACGGCCAGATCATCACCTTCATCGACGAGCTGCACACGCTGATGGGGGCCGGCGGCGGCGAGGGGTCCGTGGCGGCGGCCAACATGCTGAAGCCGATGCTCGCGCGCGGCGAGCTGCGCCTGATCGGCGCGACCACGCTCAACGAGTACCGCGAGTACATCGAGAAGGATGCCGCCCTCGAGCGCCGCTTCCAGCAGGTGTACGTGGGCGAGCCGTCCGTCGAGGACACCGTCGCCATCCTCCGCGGGCTCAAGGAGCGCTACGAGGCGCACCACAAGGTGTCCATCGCCGACAGCGCCCTCGTCGCCGCGGCCACCCTGTCGAACCGCTACATCACGGCCCGCCAGCTGCCCGACAAGGCGATCGACCTGATCGACGAGGCCGCATCCCGCCTCAAGATGGAGATCGACAGCTCACCCGTCGAGATCGATGAGCTGAAGCGCGCCGTCGACAGGCTGCGCATCGAGGAGCTGGCCCTCAAGAAGGAGAAGGACCCGGTCTCGAAGCAGCGACTCGAGAAGCTGCGCACCGACATGGCGGTCAAGGAGACGCAGCTGAACCAGCTGCAGGCCCGCTGGCTGGCCGAGAAGAACTCCCTGCACTCCGTCGGCGACCTGCGCAGTCGCCTCAACGACGCCCGCATCGACCTCGACCGCGCGATGCGCGAGCAGGACTACCAGGTCGCGTCGAAGCTCAACTACGAGGTGATCCCGCAGATCGAGAAGCAGCTCGCGGCCGCCGAGGCCGTCGAGCAGCAGGGTCCGCGGATGGTCAACGACCAGGTGACCGATGAGGACATCGCCTCGGTCGTAGCCGCCTGGACCGGCATCCCCGTCGACAAGCTGCGCCAGGGCGAGACCGACAAGCTCCTGCACCTCGAGGGCGAGCTCGGCAAGCGGCTGATCGGCCAGAAGGATGCGGTGCGGGCCGTCTCCGACGCGGTGCGGCGCACGCGCGCGGGCATCAGCGACCCCGACCGGCCCACCGGCTCGTTCCTGTTCCTCGGCCCCACCGGTGTCGGCAAGACGGAGCTCGCGAAGGCGCTCGCGTCGTACCTCTTCGACGACGAGAAGGCGCTCGTGCGCATCGACATGTCCGAGTACGGAGAGAAGTTCTCTGTGTCGCGCCTCGTGGGCGCCCCTCCCGGATACGTCGGCTACGAGCAGGGCGGCCAGCTGACCGAGGCCGTGCGGCGTCGGCCCTACTCGGTGATCCTGCTCGACGAGGTGGAGAAGGCGCACCCCGAGGTCTTCGACGTGCTGCTGCAGGTGCTCGACGACGGTCGGCTCACGGACGGGCAGGGACGCACCGTCGACTTCCGGAACACGATCCTCATCCTGACGTCCAACCTGGGCAGCCAGTTCCTCACCGACCAGCAGCTCGACTGGGAGTCGAAGAAGCTCGCGGTCAACGAGCTGGTGCGTCAGGCCTTCAAGCCGGAGTTCATCAACCGACTCGACGACATCGTGGTGTTCTCGCCGCTCACCACCGCCGACCTCGGACAGATCGTGTCGCTCTACATCGACCGTCTCGAGCGCAGGCTGGCAGAGCGCCGACTGCAGCTGGCCGTGACCCCGGATGCGCGTGCCTGGCTCGCCGAGCGCGGCTACGACCCGATCTACGGTGCGCGGCCGCTGCGGCGCCTGATGCAGCACGAGATCGACGACCGGCTGGCCCGCGCCCTGCTGTCGGGCGACGTGCAGGACGGCGACACCGTGATGGTCGCCCTGGGCGACGACGAACTCGTGGTGACGCGCTTCGCGACGGAGCCCGCGCAGGCGTAGCGGGCTCAGGCCAGCGCGGGGACGACCTCGCGCTCGAAGAGCTCGATGCCCGAGCGGTCGTACGCCGCCTCCGGGAAGTAGTGGATGGCGTAGCCGAGGCCGAGAGCCTCCATGCGCCGCAGCTTCTCGACGATCTGCTCGGGGGTCCCCGCCAGGAACTCACCTGACCCGTCGCGGTACCCGGCGACGTACTCCGCGGCCTTCGCCTCGCCGAGGTACGTCGTGACGCGCGCCTCGATCTGGTCGACGCGGCTCTGCACCTCGGACTCCGTCTCGCCGATCACGGTGTTGTAGTTGCTGGAGCGCACGATGCGCTCGAAGTCCGTCCCGGCATCCGCGCAGTGCGCCTCGAGCAGCCCGCTCTTGTGTGCGAACTCCTCGGGCCGGCCCGAGTAGTTCGTGTAGTCGGCGTATTCGGCCGCGATCCGCAGCGTCACCTTCTCGCCGCCGCCGGCGATCCAGATCGGCAGTCCGCCGTCCTGCGGGGGCAGCGGGTACACCTGCGCGCCGTCCACCTGGTAGTGCTCGCCGGCGAGGGTCGCGGTGCCGGTGGCCCACGCCTGCTTCATGATGTCGACGCCCTCACGCAGCATCGCGAGACGCTCGCCGGCCTTCGGGAACCCGTACCCGTACGCCCGCCACTCGTGCTCGTACCAGCCGGCGCCGATGCCCATCTCGGTGCGTCCGCCCGAGATGTGGTCGACCGTGGCCGCCACCTTCGCGAGGTACGCGGGGTTGCGGTACGCCATGCAGGTGCACATCTGACCGAGCCGGATGCGATCGGTCGTCGCCGCGAACGCCGACATCAGGGTCCACGCCTCGTGCGTCGCCTGCTCGCTCGGCACCGGGACGGTGTGGAAGTGGTCGTACACCCACAGCGACTCCCACGGTCCGGCGTCTGCCGCCTGCGCGAGTGAGCGCATCGTCGCCCAGTGCTCGGCCGGCTCGATGCCGACGAGGTCGTGACGCCAGCCCTGGGGAATGAAGATTCCGAATCGCATGCCCTCAGGCTGTCAGAGCGAGCGCGACGCCGCCACGACTGCCGCGATCCTCCCAGGTCCCGTCGGGTCCTGCAGGGACTGGGTGTCCCCGAGGGGACGGCCGTCGACGATGTCGCGGAGCAGGCGGCGCATGATCTTGCCCGAACGGGTCTTCGGCAGGTCCTGCACGATGTGGACCTCACGCGGGCGCGCGATAGGGCCGATGACGAGCGCGACGTGGCGGCGCAGCTCGGCGGCAAGCTCCGCATCCGCTGACCCGCCGGTCCCAGCGCCGTCGCCGCCTCCGCTCGGCAGCACGAACGCGACGATGGCCTCACCGGTGGTCGGGTCGTCGACGCCGGTCACGCCCGCCTCGCCGACGGCCGGATGCGCGACCAGCGCCGACTCGATCTCGATCGTCGAGAGACGGTGGCCCGAGACGTTGATGACGTCGTCGACCCGGCCGAGCAGCCAGATGTCGCCGTCTGCGTCCGACTTCGCGCCGTCGCCGGAGAAGAAGTACCCGCGGTCGGCGAACCGCTGCCAGTACGACGCGAGGTAGCGCTGGGGGTCGCCCCACACGGTCCGTGCCATCGACGGCCAGGTGCCGTCGATCACGAGGTAGCCCCCGGCGCCGGGCGGCACCTCGGCCCCGTCGTCGTCGACGATGACCGTGCGCAGGCCCGGCAGCGCCCGGGTCGCCGAGCCCGGCTTGAGGGTGGACAGCCCCGGCACCGGCGCCATGATCGCCGCGCCCGTCTCGGACTGCCACCAGGTGTCGACGATCGGCAGCTCGCCGCGTCCGAACTGGTCGCGGAACCACATCCACGCCGCCGGGTTGATCGACTCGCCGACCGAGCCGAGGAGCCGGAGGCTCGACAGGTCGTGCCCGCCGGGCAACCCGTCGGGGAACCAGGTCATGAACGTCCGGACGAGCGTGGGAGCCGTGTAGTAGACGGTCACCCCGTACCGCTCGATGATCTCGAGGTGCCGCTCGCGACTCGGGGAGTCGGGCGTGCCCTCGTAGAGCACCTGCGTCGTCGCGTTCGCGAGCGGGCCGTAGAGCTCATAGGTGTGCGCGGTCACCCACGCCAGGTCGGCGGTGCACCAGTGCACGTCGTCGGGCTTCACGTCGAACGCGGCCCAGTGCGTCCAGGCGGCCTGCGTCAGGTATCCGCCGGCTGTGTGCACGAGCCCCTTCGGGCGACCGGTCGTTCCCGAGGTGTAGATGATGAAGAGCGGCGTCTCGGCGTCGAAGTACTGCGGCGCGTGCACGTCGGGCTGGCGGTCGACGATGTCGTGCCACCAGATGTCGCGTCCGGGCGTCATGGCCACGTCATCCCCGGTGCGGCGCACCACGAGCACGTGCTCGACGTGATCGAGGCCCGCCACCGCCTCGTCGGCGTTCTGCTTGACCGGCACCGCGGATCCACGTCGGTACTGCCCGTCGCTCGTCACGACCACCTTCGCGCCGGTGTCGGCGACGCGGAAGCGCAGGGCCTCGGCCGAGAAGCCGCCGAAGACGAGGGAGTGGATCGCGCCGATGCGCGCCACCGCGAGCGTGATGACGACGGTCTCGGCGATCACGGGCAGGTAGATCACGACCCGATCGCCCGTCCCGACGCCGAGCTCCTCGAGCGCGTGGGCGGCGCGCGCGACCTCCCGCTGCAGCTGCGCGAAGGTGAGCTCGCGGCGGTCGCCGCGCTCGCCCTCGACGAAGTAGGCGACCCTGTCGCCGAGCCCCGCATCCACGTGCCTGTCGACGCAGTTGACCGCCACGTTGAGTCGGCCGCCCGAGAACCACTCGGCGACCGGCGGACGCAGCTCGCCATCCTCGGCGAGGGCCGGCGTCCAGGTGTGGGCGGTGTGCCACGGCTCGGCCCAGTCGAGGCGGCTAGCGGCCTCCTCCCAGAAGGCGACCGGGTCGGATGTGGCACGCGCCCAGTCCTCGGGCCGCACGTTCGAGGTCGCGGCGGCGTCCGCGGGCGGGGGGAAGCGCCGGGTCTCGGTCGAGAGCTCGTCGAAGGGCGCGCGGGTGTCGGTCACTCGACGACGCTACGTGCAGCGCGTCGCGTGCGCCGCATCCGCCGTCACGCCGCGCAACACGTGGCCTGCTCGGGGCTCGATCTCGACGAGCTCGATCAGCGGAGTCCGTCGGTCGAGCCTGTCGAGACCCACCCCGAGCTACTCGCGCGCCGTCGCGCCGTTCTCGATCAGCCCGTCGCGCACCTTCTTGCGCAGCACCTTGCCGATCAGCGACTTCGGCAGCTCGTCGAGCGGGAACACCTGCCTCGGCACCTTGTACGCGCCGAGCGTCTCGCGAGCGTAGGCGCGCAGCGCCTCGCCGTCGACGGTCGCGCCCGGCGCGGCCACGACCGCGGCCACGACCTCCTCGCCGTTCCGGGCGCTCGGCAGCCCGACGATCGCCACGTCGGCGACGCCGTCGAAGCCGCGGAGCACGTCCTCGACCTCGCTCGGCGACACGTTGAAGCCGCCGGTGATCACCAGCTCCTTGATGCGGTCGACGATCTTCACGAAGCCGTCGGAGTCGATCGACACGATGTCGCCGGTGCGGAACCAGTGGGCCCCGCCCTGCGGGTCGGGGACGAACTCCTTGGCCGTCTCCTCCGGCTTCTTCCAGTACCCGCTCATCACCTGCGGTCCGCGCACGATCAGCTCCCCCGGCTCGCCGGTCGCGACATCCCGCGTCGGGTCCTCGGGGTCGACGACGCGCACCTCCGTGCCCGGCAGCGGGAGGCCGACGGTACCCTGCTTGCGGTGCTCGGCGACGGGGTTCGCCATGAGCACCGGCGAGGTCTCGCTCAGTCCGTAGCCCTCGACGAGGAAGCCCTTCGTGAGCCCCTCCCAGGGCGTGATGACCGCCTGCGACAGCGGCATGGCGCCCGAGATCGCGATCTCGATGCCCTCCAGCGAGACGCCGGCCTCCTTCGCGGCCTTAGTCAGCCGCTCGTAGATCGGCGGGACGGCGGGGAGGAACGTCGGCGGGCGCTTCTTGATAACGGGCAGCACGAGGTGGGGATCGAAGCGCGGGAACAGCACGAGCCGCGCACCCATGCTCATGGCGAAGGTGAGGCAGAGCGTGAGGCCGTACGCGTGGAACAGCGGCAGCACCGCGTGCACGCTCGCGGTGCCCCGCGGGATGGTCGGCACCCACGCGCGCGCCTGACCGGCGTTGACGCCGAGGTTCAGGTGAGTCAGCGTCGCGCCCTTCGGGTGGCCGGTCGTGCCCGAGGTGTACTGGATGACGGCGACGTCGTCGACGGTCGGGGCGGGCACGGATGCGGCGATCCGGTCGTTCTTCAGCAGGTCCTCCCACACGACCGTGCCGCTGACCTTCTGCGTGAGGTCGGCGCGCTGCTTGCGAGCGCGGGGGATGGGGAGGCTCAGCAGGAACCGCAGCCGGAAGGGCATCGCGCGCGTCATGTCGATCGAGACGATGTGCTCGACCGCGATGTCCTTGGGGAAGCCCTGCACCTCGTCGACGAGCTTGTCCCAGGCGATGACCACCGTGGCGCCGTGGTCCTCGAACTGGTGGCGCAGCTCGCGCGGCGTGTAGAGCGGATTGTGCTCGATGACGAGGGCGCCGAGGCGCAGGATCGCGTAGAAGGCCACGACGTGCTGCGGGCAGTTCGGCATGATCAGTGCCACCGGATCGCCTTTGCGCACCCCGAGCTGGCGGAGGCCCTCGGCAGCGCGCTCGATCTGCTCGCCGAGCTCGGCGTAGGTCCACTCGCGGCCGAAGAACTCGAGCGCGACGTTGTCGGGGAACTCGGCGACCGAGCCCTGGATCAGATCGCTCAGCGAGCCGGTCGGCAGCTCGATGTCATCCGGCACCCCGTCGGCGTAGGAGGCGATCCACGGCCGCGGCGGGTCGAAGATCGGCGCGGCGGAGGAGTCGGACAGCGGGTCGGAGGCGGCCATGGGGAAAGCCTAGATGCGGCCGACCCGACCGCCGTCAGGCTGAGGACGGGACGAACGCCCAGTTCCCCGTCGCGTCGTTGATCCCTGCACGCGTGTAGCCGACCCCGTCGACCGTGACCGTCGTCTCACCGGGCGCGATCGCGCGGGTCTGACCGTCGTGCGGCCCGCCCAGGAGGTCGGCCGCGTCTCGGGCCGTCCACTGCGCGATGAAGGGGGTGCGGCCCTCGGCGTCGGCGGGGACCTGGGCGAGACCGCAGGCTGCGATCAGATTGTCGGTCTGTGCTCCGAGCGCGACAGTGGAGTCGCGCAGCCGGGTGATGAGCTCGCGCTCGTACGTAGAGCGATCGGCCGCGAGCTGGTCGGCGGTGACGTCGACGCGTGCCGTCAGGCGCGGGTCGACGATCATCGTGCGTCGTCGTCCCCGGCGACGTGTGGCCGCGCGTCAGCCGTCGTGACCGGCTTGCGCGAGAGCGTGACCGCGCCGGCACCGCCCGTGGCCGCCGCGACCGCGTCCGCGTCCTCGGCGAGGGTCGCCGAGGCACGCAGGTGCACCGGCTCGGTCGCGTCGCCGTGCAGCTTGCGCTGGCGTGCCCGGTAGGCGAGGTTGAGCGCCTCGACGACCACCGCGAACGCCATCGGCGTGTAGATCAGCGCCTTGTCGACGTGCACGCCGAAGCCGTCGGCGATCAGGAACGTGCCGATCAGCACGAGGAAGGCGAGCGCCAGCAGCTTCACCGAGGGGTGCTTGTTGACGAAGGCGAAGATGTACTTCGAGGAGAAGAGCATGATGCCGAACGACAGCACGACCGCGACGATGATCACGAGCAGGTTGTCGACCATGCCGACGGCGGTGATGACGGAGTCGAACGAGAAGACGATGTCGAGCAGCAGGATCTGCACGATGATGCCCGCGAAGTTGGCGCGTGCCGCGGTCGAGGCCTCGCCGGGCGCGTGGCCCTCGAGCTTCTCGTGGATCTCCTTGACGGCCTTGTAGATGAGGAAGAGCCCGCCGCCGATCAGGATCAGGTCTCGTCCTGAGAACCCCATGCCGGCGATCGTGAACAGGTCGTCGGTCAGGCTGATGATCCAGGAGGCGGCGAACAGCAGTCCGATGCGGGTCAGGAGCGCGAGGCTGAGGCCGAGGTTGCGCGCCTTCGCCTGCTGCTCGACCGGCAGCTTGCTGGCCAGGATCGAGATGAAGATGACATTGTCGATCCCCAGCACGATCTCGAGGACGAACAGCGTCAGGAACGCGACGATCAGGTCGGGCGTGATGGCGAAGGAGAAGTCCACGGGCGAATCCTATGGGGGCTCACCCGATAAACGGCAGGGAGACGCTACGCCGCGAGCTCCTCGCGGATCACGTCGACGAACGCGTCGACATCGGCCTCCGTGGTGTCGAACGCGCACATCCAGCGCACCTGCCCCGCCGCGCGGTCCCAGTCGTAGAAGCGGAAGCGGGCGCGGATGCGATCCGCAGCCGCGTTGTCGAGCACCGCGAAGACGGCGTTGGCCTGCGTCGGCTGCGAGAACGACAGCCCGCTGATCGAGCCGGACGCGAGGGAGGCCTCGAGGGCGGTGCGCAGCCGCCACGCCATGATGTTGGCCTGGCGGGCCGACCGGAGTCCGAGGTCGTCGTCGAAGAGCGCGAGCAGCTGGGCGCTGGCGAAGCGCATCTTGCTGGTGAGCTGCATCATGGTCTTCCGCAGCCGCACGAGGTCGCCGCCGGCGGCGCGCACCCGGTCGGGGTTCAGCACGATGATCGCCTCGGCGCCGAGCAGGCCGTTCTTGGTGCCGCCGAAGCTGACCATGTCGACCCCCGCATCCGTCGTGAAGTCGCGGAACGGCACGCCGAGCACCGCAGCGGCGTTCCAGATGCGCGCGCCGTCGAGGTGCAGCGCCATGCCGTGGTCGTGCGCGGCGTCGGCGATCGCCCGCACCTCGTCGACCGTGTACACGGTGCCGAGCTCGGTGGTCTGCGTGATGCTCACGGCGGCGGGCTGTGCGCGGTGCTCGTCGTCCTGGCCCCAGGCCTGGCTCGCGATGAGCTCGGGTGTCAGCTTGCCGTCGGGGGTGTCGACGGTGAAGAGCTTGATGCCGGCGACCTTCTCCGGTGCCCCGCCCTCGTCACTGTGGATGTGGGCGGTGCTGGTCGCGATCACAGCTCCCCAGCGCGGGAGCAGGCTGGTGAGGGCGACCACGTTCGCGCCGGTGCCGTTGAAGACCGGGAACGCCTCGGCGCGGTCGCCGAAGTGCTCGCGGACGACGTCCTGCAGGCGGGCGGTGTAGACGTCCTCCCCGTAGGAGATCTGGTGTCCGTCATTGGCCGCGGCGATCGCGGCGAGCACCTCCGGGTGGATGCCGGCGTAGTTGTCGCTCGCGAAGCCGCGGACGTTGGGGTCGTGCAACGGGGTCATGGTCCCAGTCTGCCCGGATCAGCGGCGGAGCGCGTTCCTCCAGCTCACCCGGGCGCCCATCCGCAGCAGTGAGTTCTCGTAGATGCGCGCTCCGAAGGCGACCACGGCCAGGGTCGTCGCCGCGAGGATCACCAGCGCGAGGATGGGCTCCCACCACGCGGCGTCGCCGAGGAACAGGCGCAGCGGCATGCCGACCGGAGCGGAGAACGGCACGTACGACATGATCCCGACGACGAGCGGGTTGTCGTTGGCGAACACCACGAGGAAGTACGGGATCATCACGATCGTGGTGATCGGCGCGGCGGCGGCCGAGATGTCCTCGGTGCGCGAGACCAGCGCACCCGCGGCGGCGAACAGCGCGGCGAGCAGGATGAAGCCGAAGACGAAGAAGATCCCGAACCACAGCACCGGCGCCCCGAGCAGGGCCAGCAGCTCGCCCTGACCCGTCACGGTGAGCCCGATCACCGTCGCCGCGATCAGGAGGGCGATCTGACCGAACGCGAGGATCGACGTGCCGACCACCTTGCCGGCGAGCATCGACCGCGGCGAGATCGCCGCCACCAGGATCTCGATGATGCGGGTCTGCTTCTCCTCGACGACGGATTGGGCGATGCCCGTGCCGAACATCGTGGCGGCGAAGAAGAAGACGAGCCCGAACCCGAGCGCGACCAGGTAGCGCAGCCCGCTGTCGGTGGGAGAGGGATCGAGCAGCTCGACCGTCGGCGACACGCTCAACCCCGCGACGAGGGCGGTGGGCGCCTCCGTCTCGGCGAGGATCGCGAATCCGGTGGGCGAGGACGCGTCGGCGACGATGGCGGCCGACACGTCGCCGTCCTCGATCATGGCCTCGGCCGCATCCCTGCTCCCGGCGGCGACGGGAGCGATGCCGTCCGCGCTGTCGAGGACCGCGCTCACCCCGGCCGGGTCGCCGACGACGGCGACCTTCGTGTCCTCGGCGTTCGCCGCGATGAGACTGCTCGCGACGATCCCGCCGATGACGAGCAGGAGCATGATCGCGGTCGAGATCAGGAAGCTCTTGGTGCGCAGACGCACGCGGATCTCGCGCTGAGCGACGAGCCAGGTGGCCTGCATCGCGGTCGGAGGGGCCGGGTGGTTCCGCGTCGGCCCCTGCGGATCGGTCGGGTTCTGCGTCTCGAGTGCGGTGCTCACTGGATGACCTCCTTGAAGATCTGTGCGAGGGACGGCTGGCGACGGGCGAAGGTGACGACGTCGCCGCGCGAGACGGCTTCGGTGAGCACGGCCTGGACCGCCCTCTCGTCGTCGGCGTCGAAGACGGCGAATCCGGCATCGAACTCGACCACCTCGATGCCGGGCTGTGCGCGCAGCCAGCCGGTGTCGGACGAGCCGAGGAGCTCGTAGCGGAGGCCGGAGTGGGCCTCCCGCAGGTCGTCGCGAGCGCCGGACGCGCGGATCGTGCCGTCGGCGATGATCACGAGGTCGTCGCAGAGCCTCTCGACGATGTCGAGTTGGTGGCTGGAGAAGAGCACGGGCACGCCCGACAGTGCGCGCTCGCGCAGCACGCCGACCACGGTGTCGACGGCGAGCGGGTCGAGTCCCGAGAAGGGCTCGTCGAGCACGAGGACGTCCGGATCGTGCACGAGCGCCGCTGCGATCTGCGCGCGCTGCTGGTTGCCGAGGCTGAGCTTCTCGACGAGCTCGTCGCGGCGCTCGCCGAGACCGAGCTGATCGATCAGCTGAGCGGTGCTGCGCTCGGCCGCGCTCGCTGAGAAGCCGTGCAGGCGCGCGAGGTAGACGAGCTGCTCGGTGAGCTGCATCTTGGGGTACAGGCCGCGCTCCTCGGGCATGTAGCCGAACCGTCGGCGGTCGATCGGCGACAGCGACCGCCCGTCGAGGCTGACGGTGCCGGCGTCGGCTCCCAGCACGCCGAGGATGATGCGCATCGTCGTGGTCTTGCCGGCGCCGTTGCCGCCGACGAATCCGGTCATGCGGCCCTCGCGAACATCGAACGTGACGTCGTCGAGCACCCGGCGGTCGCCGTAGCTCTTGCTGATCTGGCGGACTTCGAGCACGAGTGCCTCCGTGGGTCGGTGTGTCCTCCCACGGTAGGCAGCCGGCACTCGGCGCGGATCGGCCGCGGGGCGGGTCTTGCGCCTCCACCCTGAGGGGGAGGGGTCAGGCGCCCGGCGCCACGAACCCGGACTCGTACGCTCGGACGACGGCCTGCACCCGGTCGCGCACCTCCAGCTTCAGGAGCACGCTCGACACGTGCGTCTTGATCGTCGCCTCGCCGACCACCAGCTCGGAGGCGATCTCGGCGTTCGAGAGGCCGCGGGCGACCAGCCCGAGCACCTCCGCCTCGCGCTCGGTCAGGTCGGCGAAGCCGGGAGCGGGACGTCGGGCGCCCGACGCCCTGGTCGCGGCGCCCCCGGCGCCGCTGAACCGCTCGATCACCCGTCGGGTGACGGCGGGCGAGAGCAGCGCCTCCCCGGACGCCAGCACCCGCACGGCTTCGAGCAGCTGCTCCGGTCGAGCGGTCTTCAGCAGGAACCCGCCGGCGCCCGCGTCGAGCGCCCCGAACAGGTAGTCGTCGCTGTCGAAGGTCGTCAGCACCAGCACGGCCGCACGAGCGCCGGCCGCGACGATGCGCCGGGTGGCCTCGAGGCCGTCGACGCCCGGCATCTGCACGTCCATGCAGACGACATCCGGATCGAGGGCAGCCACCGCGCTGACGGCACCCTCTCCGCCTTCCGCCTCGCCGACCACCTCGATGTCGCCGTCGGCCGACAGGATCGCCCGGAACCCGCTGCGCACCAGCGCCTGGTCGTCGACCAGCAGCACGCGGATGCTCATCGCGGCGCCTCGGCAAGGGGCACGACGGCCCGGACCAGGTATCCGCCCCGCGAGCGGGGACCGATCGTCAGCTCCCCGCCGCTGAGAGCGACCCGCTCGCGCATGCCGATTTGCCCGAGCCCGCGCGCATCCGGGGTCGGGGCGACCTCGCCGCTGTTGCTCACCTCGAGCTCGAGCTGTGCGGGCAGGTAGCGCAGGCGCACGTCGGCGACGGCGCCCGGCCCCGCGTGCTTGCGGACGTTGGTCAGGGCCTCCTGCGCGATGCGGTACAGGTTGACCCCGGTGACCGCAGGCACGGTGCGCGGCTCGCCCACGATCTCGAGGGAGGTGGGCACGCCCGCGGCCGTCGACTCCCGCGTCAGCTCGGACAGGCCGGCGACGCTCAGCGTCGAGGCCGCGGGCTCGAGGGCCGCGCCGTCGGTTCCGCGCAGCGTCGCGAGCAGGCTGTGCAGGTCGTCGATAGCGGCCCGCGAGGTGTCCTCCACGTTGCCGAGGGCTGTGCGCGCCGCGGCCGGATCGCCGTCGAGGGTGACGCGGGCCGCGGCCGCCTGGATCCCCATCACCGACACGTGGTGCGCGACGACGTCGTGCAGCTCGCGGGCGATGCGCACGCGGTCGAGGGCGACCGCCTGCTCGGCGGTGCGCTCCCGCTCCCGCTCGAGCTCGGCCGTGCGCTCGACGAGCGCCGCCCGCTCGCGGGCCGCCGACCAGGCCCGTTCGCCGAAGTAGTAGGCGGCGCCGAAGTAGAGGACGTTCGTGAGGATCTGGATGAGGGAGAAGGCGACCAGCGGCGAGAACAGACCCGCCCTCGAGAAGCCGGGCAGCGCATCCGGGTCGGTGGCGGTCTGGAACAACGAGATGAGCAGCCACACGAACATGCCCACGATGATCACGACGCGGGCGATGGCCGCGCGGCGGCGGTCGTCCGACCAGGCGCCGACCGAGTAGATGGCGAGGAACAGAGCGATGTTGTTGACCAGCAGCTCGGACACCTGCAGGGTGCCGCCCACCACGAAGGCGGCGGCGACCACCAGCGAGACGCGGATCGGGAACCGGCGGCGGAGCGCCAGGGGCAGGGTGATCGCGAGCAGCCAGGGGACGGTGACCCACGGCTCCGCCGGATCGTCGTAGAGCGCGGCGACCGAGTAGAGCGCGAGGCTGAGGGTGGCGGCCACCAGCAGGCCGACCGCGATGCCGACGTCCGTTCGCCGCTCGGCCGACGTGGCCGCCGGCCGTCGCCAGGCGTCGCTGTCGGCCGGGATCGTCATGCCGTCGAGCCTACGAGCGGCGGCCGCGGCCCGCCTCCGTCGTGTGGGGGAGGCGGGGACGCGGGACACGCGGCTGCGGACGCGCGGCCGTCTGATCAGCTCAGACCTGCTTGGGCTTGCCCTTCAGGATGTTGTAGATCCAGATGCCCGCTCCCACGAGGATGCCGGCGTCGTCGATCAGCCCGAGGGGTCCGGTGAGCAGCTCGGGGATCACGTCGATCGGCGAGACGCCGTAGGCGATGGCCCCGAGCGCGACGAGCACGGCTGCGACGACTTTGCGCTTCTCCACGTGCTCAGTCTCTCAGGCGGTGATGCCCTTGGTGCTCTCGATGACATCCGCCATCTTCTTGTTCAGGGCCTCGTAGAACATCGACAGCGGGAACTCGTCGTCGAGCACGGCATCCGTGTACCCCTTCGGCGGCCCGGCCAGCACGTCGTCGGGAAGGCCGCGCGCCCACCGCGACGCCGGATGCGGGGCCACCGTCGAGCTGACCAGCTCGTAGGCCGCCAGCCAGTGCGCCACCTTGGAGCGGTCGATGCTCTTCCAGTAGAGCTCGTTGATGGCGTCGCTCAGCGCGATGACGACGTCCGGAAGCTCGGCCCAGTCGAGGGCGAGCTGCGTGTCGGTCCAGTGCAGCACGTGGTGCTGGTGCAGCCAGGCGAACAGCAGCTGGCCGCCGAGCCCGTCGTAGTTGCGCACTCGGCTGCCGGTGAGCGGGAAGCGGAACAGGCGGTCGAAGAGGATCGCGTGCTGCACGTCGACCGCGCGGGCGCGCGTCTTGTCGTCGGTGCCCTCCGCCCGCTCGAGCGCCACGCACTCGCGGAACGCCGTCAGGTCGCACCGCAGCTCCTCGAGCGAGTACAGGAAGAACGGCATGCGCTGCTTGATCATGAACGGATCGAACGGCAGATCGCCGCGCATGTGCGAGCGGTCGTGGATGAGGTCCCACATCACGAAGGTCTCCTCGGCGATCGCCTGGTCGGCGATCAGCTCGCGCTGCGAGGGCAGCAGGTCGAGCTTGGTGATCTCGGCCGCGGCGTCGACGACCCGGCGGAAGCGGGCGGCCTCGCGATCCTGGAAGATCGCGCCCCAGGTGAAGGCGGGGATCGCGCGCATCGCTACCGTCTCGGGGAAGAGCACCGCCGAGTTGGTGTCGTAGCCGGGCGTGAAGTCGACGAAGCGGAGGGAGAGGAACAGCGTGTTGCTGTACGTCTGCTCCAGCTCGGCGATGAACTCGGGCCAGATCACCTCGACGATGAGCGCCTCGACGAGCTTCGACGGGCTGCCGTTCTGCGTGTTCATCGGGAACACGACGAGGTGACGCAGGCGGTCGACGCGCGACGAGGCCGGGGCGAACGCGACGAGGGAGTCGTGGAAGTCGGGCACGCCGAATCCGCCCTCGACCCAGCGGTCGAAGTCGACCTGCAGCGCGGCGAGGTAGGCGGCGTCGTGCGGGAACGCGGGCGCGAGGGAGCGGATCGCCGCCGTGATGCGGGCGACGAGCTCGGCAGCCTCGGCGTGGGTCGAGGCGTCGGCGATGCTGCCGTCGGTGATCTGGTGCGCCTGCAGCCCGATCGCGGCGGCCTTCAGGTCGAGCCAGGCGGGCGAGGTCTCGGCGGTGGCGGCGAGTGAGGCGGCACGGGCGGCGTCCTCGACGACCTCCGGTTCTCCGATGATGGGGGACACGGGGGTGGTGCTGGGGATGGAGTCGGTTGCGAGCGTCATGTACGCCTCCTTTCGCCCTTCGAGCCTAGGGATGGACGCCCGGACATGCGTTGCGCTCGACGCGGGAAAGTTGCGCGCATGCGCGAATGGTGCACGGTTCTATCCTTGCGGCATGGCTGCGACGGCGGATCAGGTGCGTCAGGCGCTCGCCGAGCTCGCAGAACCGAAGCGCGCGATCTGCGTCGCGCGCTTCTTCGAGACGGGGCCCGCACAATACGGCGAAGGGGACGTACCCCGCTCGCGCGATGCCGCGCACGATGCTCAGCTACGCGACAGAGCATCTGACGGCAGAGCAGCGGGCCGTGTACCGCGCGGCCAGGCCATCGAACGGCTAGCGTTGCTCTGATGACCTCGTCTACCGACACCGCCCCGCACGCCGAGCCCTCTCGGGACGAGGCGGATGCGCCCCAGACGAGCTTCTCTGACCTCGGCCTCAGCGACGCCGTCCTGAAGGCCGTCAAGGACATCGGCTACGAGACGCCGTCCGCGATCCAGGCCGCCACGATCCCCGTCCTGCTCCAGGGGCGCGACGTGGTCGGCCTCGCCCAGACCGGGACGGGCAAGACCGCGGCCTTCGCCCTGCCGATCCTGAGTCGACTCGATGTCTCTCAGAAGAAGCCGCAGGCCCTCGTGCTCTCGCCCACCCGCGAGCTCGCGCTGCAGGTCTGCGAGGCCTTCGAGCAGTACGCCTCGCACCTCCGTGGCGTCCACGTGCTGCCCGTCTACGGCGGCCAGGCCTACGGCACCCAGCTCTCGGCTCTGCGCCGCGGCGTGCATGTGGTGGTCGGCACCCCCGGACGCATCATGGACCACCTCGCCAAGGGCACCCTCGACTTGTCCGAGCTGCGGTTCCTCGTGCTCGACGAGGCCGACGAGATGCTCAAGATGGGCTTCGCCGAGGATGTCGAGACGATCCTCGCCGACACCCCGGCCGACAAGCAGGTGGCGCTCTTCTCGGCGACGATGCCGCCGCAGATCCGGCGCCTGTCGGGCAAGTACCTCAACGACGCCGACGAGATCACCGTCGAGGCGAAGACCACCACCTCGGCGAACACGACGCAGCGGTACCTGGTGGTGTCGTATCCGCAGAAGGTCGACGCCCTCACCCGCATCCTCGAGGTCGAGAACTTCGAGGGCATGATCGTGTTCGTCCGCACCAAGAACGAGACCGAGCAGCTCGCCGAGAAGCTGCGCGCCCGCGGCTACTCGGCCGCGGCGATCAGCGGCGACGTCGCCCAGGCCCAGCGCGAGCGCACGGTCGGTCAGCTCAAGTCCGGAAAGCTCGACATCCTGGTGGCCACCGACGTGGCCGCGCGCGGGCTCGACGTGGACCGCATCAGCCACGTCGTCAACTACGACATCCCCATCGACACCGAGTCGTACGTGCACCGCATCGGCCGCACGGGCCGCGCGGGACGCAGCGGGGCCGCTATCAGCTTCGTGACCCCGCGCGAGCGTCGTCTGCTCGGCGCCATCGAGAAGGCGACCCGGCAGCCCCTCACCCAGATGCAGCTGCCCACCGTCGACGACGTGAACGTGACGCGCCTGGCGCGGTTCGACGACGCCATCACCGAGGCACTCAACCAGCAGGGCCGCATCGCGGCGTTCCGCGACATCATCGGCCACTACGTCGAGCACCACGACGTGCCCGAGGCCGATGTCGCGGCCGCGCTCGCGGTCGTCGCGCAGGGTGACATCCCGCTCCTGCTCTCGGCCGACGACGCGCTCAGCCAGCGGGTGGAGCGCGACGGTCGAGCGCCGGGTGCCCGCGACAGCGGCGGATCGCGCGGCGAGTCCGGATCGCGCGGCGACTTCGGCGACCGCGCCGACCGGTTCGAGCGCGAGCGTCCGGACCGCGGCCCGCGCACGTCGAAGCCGATGACGGCCTACCGCATCGAGGTCGGACGCCGTCAGCGCGTCGAGCCCCGGCAGATCGTCGGCGCACTCGCCAACGAGGGCGGGCTCAGCCGCGACGACTTCGGCGCGATCCAGATCCGACCCGACTTCGCGGTCGTGGAGCTGGCGTCGGATGTGTCGCAGGACACCCTCGACAGGCTCCGCGACACCCGGATCAGCGGGAAGCTGATCGAGATCAAGCCCGACCGCCGGGGGATCGCCCCGCGACACGACGGCGAGCCGCGACGCACCCGCCGCGACTAGGCGCGACCCCGCTGATCGAGCCTGTCGAGATCGCGCCGCGGGCAACTCGAGGGGGTCTCGACAGCTCGACCGCCAGAGTCAGAGCCCGTTGGCGGCGAGGAACTCCCGCAGCACGGCCGTGAAGCGCGCCGGGTGCTCGACGCTCGGCAGGTGCGCCGAGTCGGGGAACCGGTACCCGGTGGCGTGCGGCAGCCCGGCGAGCAGCAGGTCGTAGCCCTCGCGCACCTCGGTGTTGTCGTGATCGCCGACCACGACGAGCGCCGGAACGGCGACCTCGTGCAGCCTGTCGACGGCGGCCGGATCGAGGGGCTGGTCGAGCCCCGCGAAGTCCCAGTGGGCCGCGCCCACGTTGAGCTCGATCGCGCGGGTGAGGAAGTCGGGGTCGACGTCGTCGACGTCGCGGGTGGGGCCGAGGTCCCAGAACGAGACCTCCAGCCGCACCAGCTCCCCCAGGTCGCCGATGTCGATCGCCGTGCGCATCGCGTCGACCATCTGCTGCTCGCGGTCGGTCAGAACGCTGTCGCCCTGCCCGCCCGGCGTGCTGCCGACGGTGACGAGGCCGGTGACGCGGTCGGGGGCGTCGAGGGCCGCGTCGAGGGCGATGCGTCCGCCTCGCGAGCAGCCGATGACGGTGGCCCGCTGCACCCTGACGGCGTCGAGCACCGCCAGCACGTCGCTCCGGTCGGCGAACGCGCTGTCATCGCCCGGCGACTCCCCGTATCCGCGTGTGTCGTACCGCACGACGACGTGGTCGGCGGCGAGGTCGTCGACCTGCGGATCCCACATGGCGCGCGTCGCGACGCCGGCGTGGATGAAGAGGAGGGCCGGATGCGACGGGTCGCCCGCCACGTCATAGGCCAGCTGCGCTCCGGGGACCTCGACGATCGGCATGGGTGCAAGGGTACGCGTGCGGGGTCGCGCATCGACGGGCGCACTGCCGCATAGCCTGGGGCGATGGGCGGAGTGCTGATCGGGTTCGCGATCATCGCCGCCGTGATCGGCACGGGCTACCTGATCGGGCGGTTCGACCTGCTCGGCCCGCACGCCGAGCGCGTCATGAGCCGGCTGGCGTTCTTCGTGCTGTCGCCCGCGCTGCTGTTCACGGTGCTCGCCGAGGCCGACGTCGCCCGCCTGTTCTCGGAGCTGCTGCCGGTCTCGGCGATCGCCGCCGTCGTCAACATCGTGATCTTCGCGGTGGTCGCTCTCGTCGTCTGGCGTCGGAAGGTGCCCGAGACGACCATCGGGGCCCTCGCCTCCGGATACGTGAACGCCAACAACATCGGCCTCCCGGTCTCGGTGTACGTGCTCGGGGACGCCACCACGTCGGTGCCGGTCATCCTGCTGCAGCTCGTCGTGCTCGCCCCGACCGCGCTCGTCATCCTCGACCTGACGACGCAGCGGGCGGGGGGCGCGCCCTTCTCGCTGAGGCGGATCCTGCTGCAGCCGGTGAGGAACCCGCTCATCATCGCGTCGGTGCTCGGGATGTTGGTGGCTGTCACCCGTCTCGAGCTGCCCGCGCCCGTGCTCGCGCCGTTCGAGCTGGTCGGCGGTGCGGCGATCCCCGTGGTGCTGCTGGGCTTCGGGATGTCGCTTCACGGCAGCCGCGTGCTGGCGCCCGGCACGGACCGGAAGGACGTGCTGCTCGCCAGCGCGCTGAAGCTGATCCTGATGCCGGTGGTCGCGTGGCTCGTCGGCCACTACGGATTCGGGATGACGGGCCACACCCTCTTCGCGGTCGTGGCGCTCGCGGCGCTCCCGACCGCGCAGAACGTCTTCAACTACGCACAGCGGTACGAGCGCGGGGTGGTGCTCGCGCGCGACACCGTGCTGATCACCACGGCTCTGTCGATCGTGGTGCTCGTCGTGGTGGCGGCCCTCCTCGCCCCAAGCTGAGCTTTGGCTGAGCATTCTTCGATCAGCTGTCGCACCCGCCGCTAGCGTGGGGATCGGCTCGAGGGAGTGCCCATGTCACGTCGTCTCCGCAGGATGCCCGCCGCAGGTCTGATGGTTCTGGCCGCGTTCACGCTTGCCGCGTGTGCCGGAGTGCAGGCCAGCACCGGATCGCCCGACAAGGTCGGTGACATCACCATCTGGTACTCCAACAACGAGCAGGAGCTCGCCTGGGGCAAGCAGATGGTGGCCGCGTGGAACGAGGCCAACCCGGATCAGCAGATCACCGCGCAGGAGATCCCCGCGGGGTCGAGCAGCGAGTCGGTCATCGGCGCCGCCATCGCCGCGGGCAACGCCCCGTGTCTGATCTTCAACACGGCCCCGATCGCCGTGGCGCAGTTCGAGAAGCAGGGCGGGCTGGTCGACCTGTCCTCGTTCCCCGACGGTGCCTCCTACATCGAGGAACGCAGCGGGACCCTGGCCGAGCAGTACCAGAACGCCGACGGCGACTACTACCAGATGCCGTGGAAGTCGAACCCGGTCGTCATCTTCTACAACAAGGCGCTCTTCGCGGAGGCCGGGCTCGATCCGGACGATCCGCCGCTCGGCACCTACGACGAGTTCCTCGACACCTCGCGGGCACTCGTCGACGCCGGCGTCTCGGACTACGCGATCTGGCCGGCTCCCACGAGCGAGTTCTTCCAGACCAACTTCGACTTCTACCCGCTGTATGCGGCCGAGACCGGCGGCACCCCGCTCGTCGAGGACGGCACGGCGACCTTCGACGACGAGGCCGGCGATCAGGTCGCGACGTTCTGGCGCACCCTCTACGACGAGGGTCTCGCCGGACGCGACAAGTACACGGGCGACGCGTTCGCCGACGGCAAGGCCGCCATGGCGATCGTCGGCCCCTGGGCCGTCTCGGTCTACGAGGACGTCGAGTGGGGATCGGTGCCGGTCCCGACCAGCCAGCCCACCGATCCGGATGACATCTGGACCTTCAGCGACGCGAAGAACGTCGCGATGTACACGGCCTGCGAGAACCAGGGGACGGCATGGGAGGTGCTCAAGTTCGCCACCGGCGAGGACCAGGACCGACAGCTGCTCGAGATCACCGGGCAGATGCCCCTCCGATCCGGGCTCGCCGACACCTACGCCGACTACTTCGAGGCCAACCCCGCGTACGCGGCGTTCGGTGCGCAGACGGAGCGTGTCGTCGAGGTGCCCAACTCGCCCAACGCCGTGGCGATGATGCAGAAGTTCCGCGACGCGTACTCCAAGGCCGTCATCTTCGGCGACGGCAGCATCCCCGATGCTCTCCAGGGGGCAGCGGTGGCCATCGACGACCTGGCGAAGCAGCCGTGACCGCCGTGACAGAGCGGCCCCGACCGACGCGGTCCGGATCGTCTGGCTCTCGACCGACGGGGAAGGCCCTGCACCGCGTCCTCGGGAAGAACCCCCTCGGCCTGCTGTTCAGCGCGCCCTACCTGATCTTCATCATCGCGGTCTTCGCGTACCCGCTCCTGTTCTCGATCTGGATGTCGTTCTACGACTACTTCTTCGCGGCGCCTGGCTACAACCCCGATCGCCCGTTCGTCGGCCTCGACAACTTCCGGGCGGTGCTGAGCGACCCGGCGGTGTGGCGGTCGTTCGGCAACGTCGGCATCTTCCTGCTGATCAACGTGCCCCTGACCGTGCTGCTGTCGCTCTTGCTCGCGTCGGCCCTCAACCGCGCTATCCACTTCCGCACCTTCATGCGCGTGAGCTTCTACGTGCCGTACGTCACGGCGAGCGTCGCAGTGGTCGCGGTCTGGCTGTTCCTGTTCAGCGGCGACGGTCTCGTCAACACGGCTCTCGGCGGCCTCGCGCCGGACCCGAGCTGGCTCGTCAACTCGTCGCTCGCCATGCCGACCATCGCGCTCTTCGTCACCTGGAAGCAGCTCGGGTTCTACATCCTGCTGTATCTCGCCGCGCTGCAGAACGTGCCTCAGGAGCTGTACGAGTCGGCCTCCACCGACGGCGCCGGTCGCGTCCGCTCGTTCCTCTCCGTCACGGTCCCCGGGGTCCGGCCCGCCACGCTGCTGGTCGTGCTTCTCGCGACCGTGACCGGTGCCAACCTCTTCACCGAGCCGTACCTTCTCACCGCGGGAGGCGGCCCGAACGGGGCCTCGGCGTCCCCGGTGCTCCTGATCTACCAGAAGGGCATCGAGCAGGGGACACCGGATACGGCGGCCGCGATCGGCGTGATCCTCGTCATCCTGGTGCTGATCCTGGCCGGTCTGCAGCGCAAGTTCGTCGGAGGGGAGGAGTCATGAGCCGCGTGACGCCGGGGCGCCGACCCACGAACAGGACGATGAGCCGGCCTCAGACGATCCTCCGTGGCATCGTGCTCGCGGTCGGCGCGATCGCCTTCCTCTTCCCGTTCTACTACATGTTCGTCGGCTCACTGCAGACCGCGCCCGACCCGTCGATCGCGGGGGCGTTCCCGAATCCGGCCAACCTCACCGGCGAGAACTACGTCGAGATCAACGCGCGCATCAACCTGTTCCAGGGGCTGCTCAACTCGGGCGTCTTCACCGCGGGCGTCATCGTCTTCACCCTGGTGTTCGGGGTGCTGGTCGGGTACGCGCTCGCCGTGCTGCAGTGGCGCGGGCGCGGTACGACGTTCGCGATCGTCCTGCTCGTGCAGGTGGTGCCGTTCCAGCTGCTCATGATCCCGCTCTACGTGCTCATCGCGCGCGATTACGGACTGGCCGACTCCTACCTCGGCATGATCCTGCCGTTCGCGATCAACTCGTCGGCGGTGATCATCTTCCGCCAGTACTTCCTGCAGCTCCCGAAGGAGATGTTCGAGGCCGCCCGCATCGACGGCACGAGCGAGTTGCGGCTGCTGTGGAGCGTCGCGCTCCCGCTCGTCCGCCCGGCGCTTCTGACGGTCGTCCTGCTGACCTTCATCGGGCCATGGAACGAGTTCCTCTGGCCGTTCCTCATCACCAAGGACGCGTCGCTGCAGCCGCTCGCCGTCTCGCTCGCGAACTACATCAGCAATGTGGCCGCGACCGCGGCGAACCCGTTCGGAGCGACCCTCGCCGGCGCGTTCGTGCTGGCAGTGCCGGCCGTCACGTTGTTCATCGTGTTCCAGCGGTACTTCACGAGCACCGACATCGGGTCCGGGGTCAAGGGGTGAGCCGCGACGGCGTGAGCCGAGCGCGACGGCTGCGTCCAGGCGCGTCGTGTCAGGCTGGAGGATGACCATTTTTCCCTACCGCCTGACGCGCGCCGGCGTCGTCATGACGCCCGCGCCCGGCGACCCGCACGAGGCCGAGGGAGTGCTCAACCCCGGCAGCGGGCGCGGACCCGACGGGCAGCTCTACCTGCTGCCCCGCCTGGTCGAGAGCGGGAACGTGTCGCGGGTCGGACTCGCGCGCGTGATCGTCGAGGACGGGGTGCCGGTCGGGGTGGAGCGCCAGGGGATCGTGCTCGAGCCCGCGCGCGGATTCGAGCAGGGGGCGCACAACGCGGGTGTGGAGGATCCGCGGGTCACGTGGATCGAGGCTCTGGGGCTGCACGTCATGACCTACGTGGCCTATGGTCCGCTCGGTCCCCGCACGGCGATCGCCGTCTCGCACGACCTGCGCAGCTGGCGGCGGCTCGGCCCCGCGATGTTCGCCTACGACGACGCCCTCGGCACCGACCTCGGGCTGTTCCCCAACAAGGACACGCTGTTCTTCCCCGAGCCGGTGGCCGGACCGGACGGCGTCGAGAGCCTCGCGGTGCTGCACCGTCCGATGTGGGACCTCGGCGAGATCCGTGAGGGAGAGGGGGCTCACGTGCCCTCCGGTGTCCGCGATCCCCGTCAGAGCATCTGGATCGCGTTCGTGCCGCTCGCCGACGTGCTGGCCGACCTGTCGGCGATCACGCTGTGGCGCGGATCCCGCCTGCTGGCGGCGCCCGAGCACCCCTTCGAGGAGCTGAAGATCGGGGGCGGACCGCCGCCGATTCGAGTTCCTGAGGGCTGGCTGCTGCTGCACCACGGCGTGACGGGTGTGCTCGAGCGGGCGTTCGATCAGCAGCAGCGGGTCAACTACTCGGCCGGCGGGATGATCCTGGACGCGGACCGCCCCTGGGAGGTCGTCGCGCGGTCGCGCGAGCCGCTGCTGCAGCCCGAGACCCCGGAAGAGCGCGGCGGCATCGTGCCGAATGTGGTGTTCCCGACGGCGATCGAGGAGATCGACGGCGTGCGCTGGGTGTTCTACGGGATGGCGGACTCGAAGATCGGCGTCGCGCGGCTCGACGCCGTCTAGTAGAACATCGGCCGATCGTCGTCGTCCTCGGCGGCGCCCAGGTCGAGGTCGACGACCACCGGCACGTGGTCGCTCGGGCCGTCGCCCTTCCGCTCGTTGCGGTGGATCGACGCGTCGATCACGGCGTCGGCGAACGGCTGCGAGCCGAGGATGAAGTCGATCCGCAGCCCCTCGTTGCGCGGGAAGCGCAGCTGCTTGTAGTCCCAGTAGGTGTAGCCGTCGGGCAGAATCGGCCGCACCACGTCGGTCAGGCCGATGCCCTCGAGGGCCCGGAAGGCGGCCCGCTCCGGCTCCGAGATGTGGGTCGAGGCGCCGGGGACGAGCGACGGGTCGCCCACGTCGCTGTCGAGCGGAGCGACGTTGAAGTCGCCGGTCAGGGCGAGCGGCACATCCGGATGCGCGCGCAGCCAGTCGGCTGTCGACGCGGTCAGCGCCGCCATCCAGTCGAGCTTGTAGACGTAGTGCGGGTCGTCGAGGCCGCGTCCGTTGGGCACGTACAGGCTCCACACCCGGACTCCGCCCGTCGTCGCGGCGATGGCACGCGCCTCGCGAGGCAGGTCGTCGCCCTCCTCGCCCTTCGCGAATCCGGGCATGCCGTCGAAGCCGACCTGCACATCCTCGAGGGGCTCCCGGCTGGCGATCGCGACGCCGTTCCACTGGTTGAGGCCGTGCAGCACGACCTCGTACCCGGCCGCCTCGAACTCGGCGTGCGGGAACTGCTCGGCCTTGCACTTGATCTCCTGCATGGCGAGCACGTCGATGTCCTCGCGCACCAGCCAGTCGGTGATGCGAGCCACCCGGCTGCGGACGGAGTTGACGTTCCAGGTGGCGATGCGCATGCCTCCCAAAGTACCGCCAGCCACCGGTCCCCTACTCTGGACGGGTGACCGACGCCGATGCCCGCGCCCGACTCATCGACCACATCTCGAACGAGGCTGTGTTCCACGGCGACTTCACGCTCACGAGCGGCAAGAAGGCCACGTACTACATCGACCTCCGCAAGGTGAGTCTCGACCACCGGGTCGCCCCGCTCATCGGGCAGGTCATGGTCGACCTGATCGCGGGCATTCCCGATGTGGACGCCGTCGGCGGGCTCACGATGGGCGCCGATCCGGTCGCGGCCGCCGTGCTGCACCAGGGCGCCGCGCGCGGGCTCGCGTACGACGCGTTCGTCGTGCGCAAGGAGCCCAAGGACCACGGACGCGGCAAGCAGGTCGAGGGCCCCGACCTCGCGGGCAAGCGGGTCGTGGTGCTCGAGGACACGTCGACGACAGGCGGATCACCGCTGAAGGCCGTCGAGGCGCTGCTGAAGGTCGGCGCCGAGATCGCCGGCGTGGCCGTCGTGGTCGACCGCGCGACGGGTGCGCGCGAGGTCATCGAGGCCGCCGGGTACCCGTACTACGCGGCCATCGGGCTGACCGAGCTGGGACTCGAGCCGCAGTGACCGAGCGCACGCCGGGCGACGAGCCGGATGGGTCGGAGCAGCGTCCCGCGGCTCCGGATCCGCTCGCGTGGCTGACCCGCCCGACGCCCGAGCCGACTCCGGAGGTCGAGCCGCCGGCGCCCGCGCCCGCCGCGCCTGCCCCCACCGAGGCCATGGACGCGATCGAGCTCGAGGCGACCCAGATGATGGACGCGGTCGAGCTCGACCCGGATCCGCCGGCCGCCCCACCGCCCGCGATCGGACCCATCGCGCCGCCATCCGCTGTCGGCGCACCGAGTGAGCCAGCGGATCCCACGTCTGCCCTCGACGCGCTGTTCGGCGACGAGCAGTTCCGCGAGTACCAGTCCGACCTCGCGCCGGGTCCCGGCGAGAGCCCGTTCGCCCGCCGAGCCGCACCGGCGGCCGCGGCGACCACGGTCCTGGCGGCCGACGGCGTCGTACCTCCTGCAGAGCCCCCGCGGCCCAAGGGCCCCGCCGCCTCGATGTCGCGCACGCAGAAGATCCTGCTGTGGGTGCTGGCCGGTCTGCTCGCGGTCCTCGCCCTCGTCGCCCTGTTCTTCCTCGGGACCCGGCTGGCCGGCGCGCTCGGCCCGGCTCCCGCTGTCGTCACCCCGAGCGCGACACCGACCCCCACCCCGACCGTCACCGTGGCACCCGTGTACGTGCCGGGGCCGCTCGTACCCGGCGTCTACGAGTGGGACGAGCTGCTCGGCGGCGAGTGCCTCGAGCCGTACACGTCGCCGTGGGACGAGGAGTTCACCGTCGTCGACTGCGCCGTCCCGCACACGGCGCAGCTGGCGTTCCGTGGCGTGCTGGGCAACGCGACCGGCTCCACGGACTTCCCCGGTGCCGACGCGATCGCCGCCCAGATCGCGTCGATCTGCGCGGCGCCGGGCGTGGTCGACCTCGCCGCCGCCGCCGCGATCACCGACGCGCAGGTGCAGGGCAGCTACCCGATCGACGAGGAGCAGTGGGCGGCCAACACGTCGTACTACTGCTTCGTCACGCGCGGGCTGGGCGAGCCGCTGACGGCGTCCATCGCCGTGCCCCAGACCGCGGCACCCGCGCCGTACGCGATCACGCCGACCGCACCTGCGCCGACGCCCTGACCGGGCGGGCCCGGTGGCTCAGAGCTCGGATTCGGCGGGCTCCCGGTCGACGAGCTCGAACACGCCCTGCAGGATCTCGTCCGGACGGAACGGGTACCGCTCGATCTCGGCCTGATCGCTGATGCCGGTGAGCACCAGCACGGTGTGCAGACCTGCCTCGATCCCGGCGACGATGTCGGTGTCCATGCGGTCGCCGATCATGGCGGTGTTCTCGCTGTGGGCGCCGATCTTGTTCATCGCCGAGCGGAACATCATCGGGTTCGGCTTGCCGACCACGTACGGGTCCTTGCCGGTGGCCTTCGTGATCAGAGCGGCGATCGCGCCCGTCGCGGGCATCGGGCCGTCCGCACTCGGGCCCGTCGCATCCGGATTGGTGACGATGAAGCGCGCGCCTCCGTTGATGAGGCGGATCGCCTTGGTGATCGCCTCGAACGAGTAGTTGCGCGTCTCGCCGACGACCACGTAGTCGGGGTCGGTCTCGGTGAGGATGAAGCCGACCTCGTGCAGGGCGTTCGTCATGCCCGACTCGCCGATGACGAACGCGCTGCCCCCCGGCATCTGCGACGCGCAGAAGTCGGCGGTGGCGAGGGCGCTGGTCCAGATCGAGTCCTCGGGCACGTCGAGGCCGGATGCGCGCAGCCGCGCCGCGAGGTCGCGCGGCGTGAAGATGGAGTTGTTGGTGAGCACCAGGAACGGGGTGCCGCGATCCTGCCACTGCCGGATCAGCTCGGGGGCTCCCGGCAGGGGCGCGTTCTCGTGCACGAGGACGCCGTCCATGTCGGTCAGCCAGCACTCGACCTCGCCGCGGTCGCTCATCGGGTCGCCGTACTCGAGGCCTGGGTCATGGCGCCATCGTAGCGACGCGGCCCGCAAGAAGGTCGCCGCGGGTCATGACGAGCGGAAGACCTGCGCGTCGGGGAGGCGCGCCCGCATGACGGCCACCGCATCCGGACTCTGGTCGACGAGCAGGTAGCGGCGACCGAGCGCGTTTGCGACGGCGCCCGTGGTGCCCGAGCCGGCGAAGAAGTCGAGCACCAGGTCGCCGGGAGCGCTCGACGCCTGCACGACGCGGCGGAGGACCCCCTCGGGCTTCTGGGTGGGGTAGCCGGTGCGCTCGGACCCGTTGGTGGAGACGATCGTGTGCCACCAGACGTCGGTGGGCAGCTTCCCGCGTGCGGCCTTCTCGGGTGTCACCAGGCCCGGAGCCATGTAGGGCTCGCGGTCGACGGCCGCGCTGTCGAAGAGGTAGCGGGCGGGATCCTTCACGTAGACGAGGATCGTGTCGTGCTTGGCCGGCCAGCGCCGGGTCGACTTCGCGCCGTAGTCGTAGGCCCAGATCAGCTCGTTGAGGAAGCTGTCGCGGCCGAAGAGCGCGTCGAGCGCGACCTTCGCGTAGTGCGACTCGCGGTAGTCGAGGTGCAGGTAGAGGGTCCCGCGGTCGTCGAGCAGCCGCCAGGCCTCCGCCAGCCGCGGCTCGAGGAAGGCCCAGTAGTCGGCGAACGTGTCGTCGTAGCGGGCGAGCGCCCCCTTGATGGTCTGGTAGCTCTGGCCCTTGAAGCCCTGACGGGCGCCGGGGGTGGGGGCGAGGGGCGGCGTGGTGGGCAGGCCGGCGCCCGCGGGGATGCGCACGGTGGTGATGCTCTGCAGGCGCTGGGTGCGGCCGGTGTTGAAGGGCGGATCGAGGTAGATCAGGCGCACGCTCGCGTCGGGGAGGGTCGCGGTGACGGCGAGGTTGTCGCCGAGCACGATGGCGCCTCGGCTCGAGGATGAACCGACCTCGGAGAGGGCGCCCGGATGCCACAGCGGATCTCGGGCGGACGGCATGCGCCGACCTTAACAGTCGCCCGAGGTGCACGATCACGACGCACCCGTCAGGTGCGCATGACGGTCGAGGGTTCGGTGAGGTAGGTGCGTCCGGAAGGGGACGTCCATTCGATGGTGCCGCCTGTGAGGTGGCGTGGCGTCCACGCGCTGTGGTGCTTCAGCTGGTGGTGTCGTCGGCAGAGATGAGCGAGGTTGTCGTGGGCGGTGTGGCCCGCGTGCTGCCAGTCGCGGGTGTGGTCGATGTCGCAGCCGGCGGCGCGGCGGCCGCAGCCGATGCCGCGGCAGGTCTCGTCGCGGACGCGGAGCCAGCGGCGGAGGTCGGCGGGCACCTGGTAGCTGTCGCGCCCCACGGAGAGTACGGCTCCGGTCTCGGGGTGCGTGAGGAGGCGGGTGAAGGTGGGGGCGCCGGCGGCGAGGATGCGGGCGAGGTCGGGCGAGATCGGACCGTAGCCCTCCAGTGTCGCGGGCTCGTCTCCCCCGCCGAGGCCGAGAAGGGCCATCACCGGTACGGTGACGAGCACCTTCGCGACGATGCCGTGGCCGAGGCCGCCCGTGGTTCCGGGGCCGCCGCCGCCGGCGACCTCGCCGCAGGTGAGGAGGTCGCAGAGGGCATCTGCGCGCAGCTGGGCGAAGGTACGGGACTCCTCCGGGGAGCGGAGGTCGGCGGCGATCCGGTCCAGGCGCTCGTCGATCGCAAGAGCCTGCTCCGCGGGGAGGTAGGCGGTGAGCCACGCCATCCCGTCTCGGGTCGGGTCGGATCGATGGTGACACCGCGTCGCTCGGCCGCGACGGCGCGACGGTCGGACATCGACTCGGGGTGGAGCCGTTCCCGCAGCCGCCGCGCGGCCTCGCGGAACCGGGACGTGGACAGGGTTGCGGCCTTAGGCAGGATGGCCGCTTCGAAGTCGGCGAGCGCCTCGCGCGGGAGCGTCTGAGCGTCGTCGACCACCACCGTGGCGTGGCGGTAGCTGATCTCACCCCGCGCCAGGACGCCGAGAGTCGCGGGGAGGTCGTGGACGAGCGCCGTGCTCTCGGACAGCAGCCGCCCGGCGGCCGCCTCGGGGATGCGGAGCGCGGCCGCCAGCTCGGAGACCGTGATTCGTTGCGCGGTCGTCGCCGCGCCCCACGTCCCGGCCCGCGGAATCGCCATCGCGCTCGACCGGAACCAGGCGTGGGTCTGTTTCCATGTCTCAAGTCGACCAACCGCCACCGACGTTCAAAGATCAGAAACCCCAGATCAGACCCCGCTTGTGCACAACTCGCGAAGGTTCATGCTGGGGAGGAGGCACGTCGCCTCGTCGCGCATCATCAGGAGCTGGACACGGCGTCGCGGCCGCTCAGCTCAGGCCCCACCCCGCCACCGCCGCCACCGTGACGGCGACGGCCAGTGCCACCCGCGCAAGCAGCCCCAGGGCGATCGTCATGCGCGTCTCGGTCGCCGCACGCCATGCACTCGCGGCGGCCGCGAGGGTCAGAGCCAGCATCAGCAGCGTGGTGACGCGCACCCAGGTGCTCGGCCCGGCATCCGCGTCACCGGCCGCGACCACGGTCGGCACGATCTGGTACCAGGCGATCAGCCCCCACGGCACGATGCCCGCCATCGCTCCGAACACGCCGGCCATGCGCCGTGTCGGTCCGTCGCGCTCCTGGAGCACGCCGAACAGCACGAGCGCCGAGGTGAGTGCGTAGATGGCGACCAGGGCTCCCAGCTCGCGGATGCCGTTCAGCTGCGCGAGCAGGAAGAGCGTGACGGAGGCGCTGAGCGAGCGCTCCGCCCAGCGGATGGCACGGAGACGACCGACGGCCGGCGAGCGTCGCGCCTCGAGCAGGTGCACGACGATCCCGAGCGCGAGCGGCACCAGGGCCGCGATCCCGAGGTTCACGCGCGCGATGTCGATGGTGCGGTCGCCAGCGGACGTGACGACGGGCGCGAGCAGTGCGGGCGCGCCCGTGACGAGGGCGGCCGCGATCACCAGCACGACGAGAGAGACTCCGGCGGCGACGAGGTGCAGCGTGCGGGCACCGGGGGCGACCTCGCGAGACGGAGAGGACATGGCGCGAGGCTACCGCCGCGACGGAACCGCGCGACCATCTACTCTGGCCGCGTGGAGGAAGCGGATGCGAGCGGAGGCCGTGCGAGCGAGGCGGGCGTCGACCCCGCCCGACTGCCGGTCGGCGTCGGCCCGTGGCCGGGAGACGAATCCACCTGGCCCGACGACCCGCGCTACGACCGCGACCTGCTGAGGGACGGCGACGCGCGCAACGTCGTCGACGGGTACCGGTACTGGAGCATGGAGGCGATCGTCGCCGACCTCGACTCCCGCCGGCACGGGTTCGGCGTCGCGATCGAGAACTGGCAGCACGACCTGAACATCGGGTCGATCGTGCGCACGGCCAACGCGTTCCTAGCCGAGACCGTCCACATCGTCGGCCGCCGCCGCTGGAACAGGCGCGGGGCCATGGTCACCGACCGCTACCAGCACGTGCTGCACCACGAGACGGTCGCCGACCTCGTCGCCTGGGCGCGCGAGCGCGGTCGTCCGATCGTCGCCGTCGACAACGTGC
This sequence comes from uncultured Microbacteriaceae bacterium, assembly GCA_964246985.1. Classification (GTDB taxonomy): domain Bacteria; phylum Actinomycetota; class Actinomycetes; order Actinomycetales; family Microbacteriaceae; genus CAXTSE01. The sequence continues at coordinate 31,712 of CAXTSE010000014.1, read as the reverse complement.
CCGGGTCGGTCGACGTGACCCGGTACGACTTCCCGGCGGATGCGGTGCTGCTGTTCGGACAGGAGGGGCCCGGCCTGACGGCCGAGGCGATCGCCGCCGCGGATGCCGTGGTCGCGATCCGCCAGTACGGATCGACGCGCTCGATCAACGCGGCCGCCGCCGCGGCGATCGTGATGCACGCGTGGGTGGCGCAGCACGCGGAGGCCGCCGCGCGCGAATGACCAGCTGTGCACGCCGCGTCTCGTCGAACCGGGCAGAAGTGGTCATTCGCGGGCTGGGATCGCCGCGGGTCACGCCCCGAGGATCGACGGACGCAGCTGGCGCAGCGAGCGCACGCGCGACTGGCTGCGGGCTCCGAGCCCGGCGATCACCAGCCCGGCGACCAGCCACCCGAGCAACGGTAGCGCCGTGCCCGCGAACGAGAACCCGCCCCCGTAGATGAGCTGTCGCATCCCGTCGACGGCGTGCGACATCGGCAGCAGCTGGTGCAGGAACGCCAGCGGCGCGGGCAGCGTCTGCCACGGGAACGTGCCGCCCGCGGTCACGAGCTGCACGATCATCAGCAGCAGCCCGAGGAACTGCCCGACGCTGCCGAGCCACACGTTCAGCGCGAGCACGATCGCGGCGAACGTGACCGACGTCAGCACCATGAAGGCGAGCAGCCCCAGGGGGTTCGCCGGGGCCAGTCCCAGCGCGAGCACGACCAGCAGGAACAGCGCCAGCATCTGCACAGCCCCGAGCAGCGCGGGCGTCCCCCAGCCCGCCAGCGTCGTGCGCACCGGACGCGACGCCGCGGTCAGAGCGCGGCGTGACAGCGGCCGCACCAGCAGGAACAGCGCGTACATGCCGATCCAGGCCGCCAGCGCCAGGAAGAAGGGAGCGAGCCCCGCCCCGTAGTTGGCGGCCTCCGTGATCGCGTCCTGGTCGACGGCCACCGGGTCGGCGATGGCGGCAGCAGAGGCCGCGCGGCCCGCCTCCGTGGTCGCGGGCACGTCGGCGAGGCCGGAGGCGAGCGACGTGCTCAGCTCCGCCGCTCCCGAACTGAGGGTGCCGAGTCCGCTGGTGAGGGAGGCGGCTCCGGATGCGGCATCCGCCGCCCCCGCCGACAGTCGCGCCGCGCCGTCGGCGGCATCCGCGACCGCGCCCGCGAGCGCGGGCGCCTGCGTGCTCAGGGTCGTCGCGCCTGATGCCACCTGCGCGGCCCCCGCCTTCAGCTGCCCGAGCGAGGGCGACAGCTGCCCGGCGATCGCGGAGGTCTGGCCGGTGAGGGTGCCGAGCCCCTGCAGCTCGGCGAGGATCGGCGCCTGGTCGGCGGGGGAGACGCCCGCGGCGGTCAGCGCCGCCTGCACGTCGCCCGCTGTCGTGACGGACGCGGACGCGGCCTGTGCGGCCACCGCGGCGAGGGTGGAGGCGCCGCTCGCCGCCGACGATGCGCCGCTCGCGACGGACGCGGCGCCGCTCGACAGGGCGGAGGCACTCGCGGGAAGGGCGGACGTGCTCCGGTCGAGCTGGGCGAGCCCCGATGCGAGATCCGCGGCGCCGGAGGCCAGCCGCGTCGTGCCGTCGGACAGCGTCGCCGAGCCGGCCGCCGCATCCGCCGCACCGGTTGCCAGCTGCGCCGAGCCGTCGCTCGCGTCGACCAGACCGGCACGGATGTCGGCGACGCCGTCGAGCAGGGTGCGCGACGCCGACTCGCCGAGCTTCTCGACCAGCGAGGCGCGGATCATGGTCGTCGCCTGCTTCGCGAGGGTCGTCGACAGGTAGCTGTTGGTGTCATCGGTGGTGAGCTGCAGCTGGGCGCGCCGCGGGTCGTCGCCGCCCGCCGACGCCAGGTCGCTCGAGAACGACGTGGGGAACGTCACGACGAAGTCGTAGTCGCCGTCGCGCACGCCGGCGGCGGCCCGCGCGGCCGAGACGACGTGCCAGTCGAAGGCGCCGTCGTCGACCAGCTCGTCGGCGGCGTCCTGGCCGTAGCCGACCCGGTCGCCGCCGACGGTCGCCCCGGTGTCTGCGACGACGATCGCCGCGGGCACGCGATCGAGGCTGCCGTACGGATCGTTGTTGCCCCAGAGGTAGAGACCGCCGTAGACGATCGGCACGGTCATGAGAGCGATCAGCGCGATGAGGCCCATGCGGGTGCCGGTGAGGCGCGCGAGCTCGGTGCGGATGAGGGTGACGGGGTTCACGGGCGGCTTTCGGGGTCTGCGGGGCGGGGTGCGGGTGTCTCGAGGCGGGTCTCGACGGGCTCGACCAGCGACGCGAGCTGGCGGGCCGTCGGCGCGTCGGTGATCACGACGATCGTGCGCCCGACCGCGGCGAGCGCGGCGAGATGCGGGTACCAGGCGGCCGGGTCTCCGCCGTGGCGCTCGGGGGACGTGACGACGAGGGCGTCGACGCCCGGACGGGCGAGCGCCAGCTCGGCGAGCAGCCGGATGCGCGCGGCCGTCGGCAGCGCTCGGAACGGCTCGCGCGCCGCATCCGCGATGCCGTGCCGACGGAGCAGCGCGTCGACGTCGGCGCGACGAGCGGGTCGCCCGGCGAACTGCAGCTCCTCGGCGACGACCAGCCGCACCGCGAGGCCGGCGTCGGGCTCGGCGACCATCGGGGTGTCGACCAGCGCGACACGGCGGCGCAGCGCATCCGGATCGTCGCGTCCGTCGAGCTCGACGACGCCGGAGTCTGCGCGCAGCCGTCCGGCCAGCAGCAGCGACACGTGCATCGGACGGTCATCGCCCTCGACGGCGACCACGGTCACCTCGCCGGCCGGGGTGGACTCGGTCAGCGCGGGAACGGCGGCGGCGGGCCCGGTGCCGACCGCTGCCGCGCGGGTCGAGATGGTCACGCGACCAGCTCCGGACGGGCCGCGATCAGAGTCTGGATCTCGCGCCAGCCGAGTCCGGCGGCGCTCAGCGACATGGTGACGACGAGTCGGCGCCCCGCGTCTCGGTCGATGTCGGATGCCGCCGTCTCGGCGAAGACCCCGATCACGGCGTCGATGAGCAGGCGCGCGAGGGTGTCGGGCGCGATGTCCGCGCGGATCGCCCCGGCATTAGCGCCCTCGGCGATCGTCGCGGCCAGGCGCGACCGCAACGGCTCGAGGGCATCGGTCACCTGGCTGAGGCGCGGGCTGCGCACCGTCAGCACGAGCAGCGAGCGCACGGTGTCGACGTCGTCCCAGGCGGCGGCGGCGATGCGGGCGAGGCGGATCACGGGGTCGGCCTCGTCGATGCCCGCGACCGCCGCGACCACGCGCTCCGCTCCCGAACGCGCGAGGGCGTCGAGCAGCGCGTCGCGGTTGGCGAAATGCCCGTACATCGCCCGCTTGCTCAGACCGGCCTCGGCCGCGATCGCCTCGAGGGGCGTGGCCGGGTCACGGCTGAGCAGGGTGCGAGCGGCCGCCAGGAGCGCGGCGCGGTTGTCGGCGGCGTCGCGGCGGGGTGCACGTGCGCCGGTCGGCGGAAGGGTGGTCACGTCGCCATCGTAATAACTTGCACATGAGTGTGCAAGTTAAATCGTCGAGGAGGGGGACAGAAGGACCCGCCCGATAAGATGGGGTGCAATCCCGCACCCGCTACCGAGGGAGACTCCCATGCCCGCCATCGTGCTGATCGGCGCCCAGTGGGGCGATGAAGGCAAGGGCAAGGCCACCGACCTGCTCGGCAGCCGCGTCGACTACGTCGTCAAGTTCAACGGCGGCAACAACGCCGGTCACACCGTCGTCATCGGCGACAAGAAGTACGCGCTGCACCTCCTGCCGTCGGGCATCCTCAGCCCTGGCGTCGTTCCCGTCATCGCGAACGGCGTCGTCATCGACGTCGAGGTGCTGTTCGACGAGCTGACGGCCCTGGCCTCGCGCGACGTCGACGTCTCGAAGCTCCTCGTGAGTGCGAACGCCCACGTCATCACGCAGTACCACCGCACGCTCGACAAGGTGACAGAGCGCTTCCTCGGCAAGCGCCAGATCGGCACGACGGGCCGGGGGATCGGCCCGGCGTACGCCGACAAGATCAACAGGGTCGGCATCCGCGTGCAGGATCTGTTCGACGAGAACATCCTGAACCAGAAGGTCGAGGGCGCCCTCGACCAGAAGAACCACCTGCTGGTCAAGATCTACAACCGCCGCGCGATCTCCGCGAACGAGATCGTCGACGACCTGCTGTCGTACGCCGAGCGGCTGCGGCCTATGGTCGCCGACACCGGTCTCGTGCTGAACCAGGCCCTCGATGCGGGCAAGACCGTCCTCTTCGAGGGTGGCCAGGCGACGATGCTCGACGTCGACCACGGCACCTACCCGTTCGTCACGTCGTCGAACGCGACGTCGGGTGGCGCGGCCACCGGATCCGGTGTCGCGCCCAACCGCTTCGACCGCGTCATCGCCGTCGTCAAGGCGTACACGACGCGCGTGGGGTCTGGCCCGTTCCCGACCGAGCTGTTCGACGACTCGGGCGAGTTCCTGCGCGCGCAGGGCTTCGAGTTCGGCACGACCACCGGTCGCCCTCGCCGCACGGGCTGGTACGACGCCCCGATCGCGCGCTACGCGTCGCGCATCAACGGCGTCACCGACTTCGTGCTCACCAAGCTCGACGTGCTCACGGGTCTCGAGACCATTCCGGTCTGCGTCGCGTACGACGTCGACGGGGTGCGCTTCGACGAGGTGCCGGTCAACCAGACCGACTTCCACCACGCCGTGCCGATCTACGAAGAGCTTCCCGGATGGTCGGAGGACATCACCGGCGCACGCGAGTTCGCCGACCTGCCGAAGAACGCGCAGGACTACGTGCTCGCGCTCGAGGCGATGAGCGGCTCCCGCATCTCGGCGATCGGGGTCGGCCCCGGCCGCGAGGCGATCGTCGTGCGGCACGACCTGCTCGACTGAGCACGCGGCGGGATCCCACCCGGCGGCCGAGCACGGGTTCGTGACAAGGGATTGCTTAACGGCGGCAGGCCCAACACTCTTGGGTACCGGCGGTCGCCGGAATGCGCGGGAAGGCAGTTGCCATGGGCAAGTTCATGTACGGCGAGAAGATCAAGGTCGACTTCGACGACCGTCTGCTCGCCCACCTGCACCTGGTGATCGGAGCGAAGATCCGCCGCGGGGAGTCCTTCCACTTCTCGTGGCGTGACGACCCCTCGGTCGGCGACGGCCGCACCGTGATCTGGATCCACCCGCAGGCGCTGATCTCGTACAAGTTCTACGGAAGCCGCACCCCGGAGATCAACCGCACCTGGATCGATCAGCTCAACACCCTCGCGAACTCCCCACAGGGACTCCACGTCTCGCCCGAACCCGCCGACACGCACCCTTCTCGCTGACGACAGCCGCGGATCGGCCAGGTCTGTCGAAATCGTCCTGTCTCGCGCGTCTTCCCGGTGAGCCCTCGCATCAGCGCGACGGCACGACGAGAGGAACGACATGACCACCCACACCATCCAGCTGGCCATCAAGGCGACGCCCGACGAGGTCTGGGCCGCCCTGACCGACCCGGCGGTCAGCCCGGCGTACTACTTCGGCTTCGAGGCCCACTACGACCTCACGCCCGGTGCGCCGTACTCGTACACCGTCGGCGGCCAGGAGGTCATCACCGGCCGCCTGCTCGACCTGGTCGCCGGCGAGCGGCTGAGCATGACCTTCGTCGGCACCTGGGCCGCGGATGTCGCGGAGCTGCCCGAGACGACGGTCTCCTACCAGCTCGGCCCGACCACGATGGAGGTGCCGGGGATCACCGAGCTCACCCTGACCCATGAGGGGATGCCCGACACCGACGCCGCCCGGAACGTCGTGCGCGGCTGGGTGCTGATACTGTCCGGCGTGAAGACGCTGCTCGAGACCGGGTCGCCCCTCGTGCCCCCGCCCGCGGCGTGAGAGCGGAGACGCACATGCAGTACGCGATCCTGGCGATGGAGTCCCCGGGCGACTTCGACGCGCGGACCGATCCGGCGGAGGCCGAGGCCTACTGGGCGTCCTGGGCCGGGTATGTCGCGGCGCTCCGCGAGAGCGGGGTCATGAGCGCGGGCGCGGGACTGCAGGCTCCCGGCACCGCGACCACGCTGCGCCTCCGCGGCGGGTCGACCGACGTGCAGGACGGTCCCTTCGCCGACGCCAAGGAGCATCTCGGGGGCGTGTTCGTCATCGAGGTGCCCGACCTGGATGCGGCGATGGTCTGGGCTGCCCGGTGTCCGTCGGCGGAGCGCGGGAGCGTCGAGGTGCGGCCCGTGATCCCGCCGATGAGCTGAGCGGGCCGGGGCCGAGCACAGCGTGGATGCCGACGAGACGCTCGAGCGAGCGCACCGCCTGTGGTTCGGGCGTCTCGTCGGCTGGCTGTTCCGCAGGACCGGCGACCTGCAGCTCGCCGAGGATGCCGTCGCGGCGGCGTTCGCGTCCGCGGTGACCGCCTGGCGTTCGGGGGGCGCTCCCGCAGCTCCGGAGGCGTGGCTGCGGGTCGCGGCGCGCAACCACGCGATGAGCGCGCTGCGCCGCGACGCGCGGGTGTCGTCCGCGTCCACGGAGTGGCTCGACGAGCTGGTCGCCGAGCCCGAGCCGGAGCCGGTGGACGCGATCGACGAGCGACTCAGCCTGATGTTCGTGTGCGCGCACCCGGCCATCGACCCGAGGATGCACGCGCCGCTCATGCTGCAGGCGGTGCTCGGCGTCGACGCGGCGCGCGTCGCATCCGTCTTCCTCGTGCCGCCTGCCACCATGGGCCAGCGACTCTCCCGTGCGAAGCAGAAGATCCGCGACGCGCGGCTGCGGTACGAGGTGCCGGCGGCCGATGAGTTCCCCGCGCGCTTCGCCGCGGTGGGGCAGGCGGTCTACGGCGCGTTCGGCCTCGCCGACCCGGTCGCCGGCCTCGCCGAGAGCCGGGACGAGTCGCTCCGCGCGGAGGCCCTGCACCTGAGCGGGGTCCTCACCGAGCTGCTGCCGGCGGAGCCGGAGGCGTGGGGGCTGCGGGCGCTGCTGCTGCATACCGAGGCGCGGCGTCCGGGGCGCGTCGTCTCCGGCGAGTTCGTCCCGCTCGCCAGGCAGGACACCGCCCTGTGGTCGGTCGCGCGGCGTCGGGAGGCGGACGCCTGCCTCGCGCGCGCGGGCCGGCTCGGACGAGTGGGGCGCTTCCAGCTCGAGGCCGCCATCAGCGCCGTCCACTCCGCGCGCGCCGAGACCGGACTCACCGACTGGGAGTCGATCGCCGTGCTGTACCGCGGGCTCCTCGAGCTCGCGCCCTCGATCGGCGCGGCGATCGGCGCCGCGAGCGCCTCCTTCGAGATCGGCGACCTCGCCGCCGCCCGAGAGCTGCTCGACGCCCTGCCGGCGGGCGCTGTGGCGGAGTATCAGCCGTACTGGGTCTGCCGCGCGCACCTGCTGAGCGCAGCTGCGGATGCGCTCGGTGCAGCGGAGGCGGGAAGGAGGGCGATCGGGCTCACCTCGGACCCCGCCGTGCGGCGCCACCTCATCGAGACGTTGCAGCACGGGCCGGCTCCCGAGCCCGCTCCGCCTCGGCCGAGCGACGGGGTCGGTCAGCCGTAGAAGTCGGCGACGAGCGCGCCGATGCAGAGAGCCGGGCTCAGCAGCGCGAGCAGCAGGCCGACGCGCAGCGTCCACCGGATGCGCGACGCCTCGCGGACGTCGTCGGCACCGCCGGGGAAGGCGGCGCCCGCGAACACGGTGAGGGCGACGCCGGAGAGCACCGCGCCCGCCCAGAACACGCGCTCGGCATGATCCTCGATGACGCCGGCGAAGTATCCCGAGACGATCACCGCCCCGCAGACGATCGCCATCGCGAGCAGCCAGGCAGCGAAGGTCGCGGTGGCCTGCCGCTCGAGGGAGGTGCGGCGGGCGAGCGCGGCGGCAGGGTCGTGTCGGTCGTCCATCCCCTGACGCTAGGTCGAGCACCGTGCATGCGGGCCCCCTTGACTTTGCAAGGATGGCGAGGTGACCGCCACCCGTCCCGAGCCCGCCGTGCTGACCGGGCGCGCCATCCGCCTCGAGCCCTTCACCCCCGAGCACCTCGACGGCCTGTGGGACTCTCTCGCGCATCCGGAGGTCTTCGCGGGCGGCTACGGCGGGGGGCCGGCGGGGCTGCCCGCGACGCGCGAGGCGTTCGACGTGTGGTGCTCGGGCTACGGCACGGGGCCGGATGCGATCAAGCACGTCGTGCGGCTGGTGGGCGGCGAGCACGACGGCCGCATCGTCGGCGCGTCGACGCTCGGCGACCTCGACGAGGATCGCGAGCACGCCCACATCGGCTGGACGGCCTACGACCCGCGGGTCTGGGCGACGCAGGTCAACCCCGAGGCCAAGCTGCTGCTGCTCGGGTCGGCGTTCGACCACGGCTACGGCCGCGTCAAGCTGCAGGCCGACGCACGCAACGAGCGCTCGCGCGCGGCGATACTCAGGCTCGGCGCGCAGTTCGAGGGTGTGGTGCGCCGTGACATGCGCCGTGCCGATGGCTCGTGGCGCGACACCGCCCAGTTCTCGGTGCTCGTCGACGAGTGGCCCACCGTGCGCGGCGCGCTCGAGGCCCGACTCGCTGTCTACGGCGACGAGCCGGTGCGGATGCGGCCCGCCGGCAGCGCCCCTTAACCCGCACGTTAACCCCGCTTTCCGACCCCCGTTCGGGGGACGCCCTACCGTGTCGTCCGTAGCGTTGATCGCGCCGCATCCCCCCGCAGCTCGCCCCCCACGAGCACGCGTGCGGCGAATCCGATAACCCGACGGCCCGTCGACGTCATCCCCCGGCGCCGACGGGCCGACGGGCCGAGTGGAAACAGGCCCTCGTGACTCTGACTCACGCGAAGCTCCACGCCTCCCAGTCCCACGGGCGCCGCGTCGTGCTGCACGTCGTGGCGAGCTGGGACCGCGAGGTGCGGGCCGCCGTGATGCAGTTCGTCCTCCACGCGCCAGAGGTCGAGCATCACCTTCTGCGCGGAGGAGACCGTGCGCGGCTCACGGCCGATCGCGGCGAGGGCCTGGCGAGCGAGCGCGAGCTGCCGCGCGGGCGGCTCGGCTCCCGTCGCGCGGTGCGTGACGCAGTGCGCGACATCGCCCCGGACGTCGTGCACGCGCACTCCCGTCGGGCCGGCACCATCGTGCGCACCGCGATCAGGTCGACCGTGAACCGCCGAGTCGTGTACAGCCCGCATTGCGGGTCGCTCGAGCGCGAGGTGTCGACCCCGTGGCGCCGCCTGGCGGGCTGCGCCGCGGAATGGCTGCTCGCGCGCAACACCGACACCCTCGCCGCACGCGCACCTGGCGAGGCAGTGTCGAGAAACGCGGCGCGCATTAGGCGGGTCCTCGAGGTGCCGAGCGTCGCGCGCATCTCCGCGTTGGCCATGCTGGAGCGCCGACACCCCGGCCGGATTCTCGGCATCGGCCGGATCGGCTCGCGCGAGGACTCCGAGTTCTTCCGATCGGCCCTGTCGTCGCTCGCGGTCGCTCGTCCGGAGATCACGGCGTGGTGGATCGGCGACGGGGACGATCAGTCCCGCTACCGCCTCGAGCAGGACGGGATCCATGTCACCGGGTGGCTGCCCACCTTCGAGAGCCAGCAGGCGATCGGGGCGGGAGGCGTCTATCTGCATACAGCGGGCTCCGACCAGGACCCGCTCTCCATCGTCGAGGCCGTCGAGCTGGGAATACCCGTCGTCGCCCGAGCCACCTCGGACCGCGGCGCGCCGACCGCAACGCCTGGCATCACCACCCCTGAGGAGATGGCGGTCGCGGCGGCGGCGATCGTCGCGGGGGGCGACGAGAGCCGACAGTCCAACCTCGACGCGTGGGCTGCGGTGCTCGCCCACAACACCGCCGACCGGCAGGGCCTGGCGCTGCGCGCGATCTACGCCGTCGGATCCGCGCGGCCCGTGCTGGTGAACGGCGCCTGGCTCAGCACGGTGAGCGCGGACCCGGCGCGCGGGTACGCGACCGCGATCACGCGCCGCCTCCTCGACGCCGACCCGAGCGTGCGGATCGTCGTCCCGCGAGATGCCGAGCTTCCGGACTGGCTGCCCGCGTCACGGTCCGTGCGCTCGCGGGCACGAGGGAGGTTGTTCGAGCAGATCGCCCTCCCGTGGCTTGCCCGCCGCTCGATGCTCGTCAGCGTGGCACGCGGCTTCGCGCTGTTCGCGAGCGAGCAGCTCGTGGTCATGCACGACGCAGACCACCCCGTCGCGTCCCGCGTGACCGCCCGCCGAGCTCGGCACCTCGCGACGGTGACGGAGGACATGCGCGTCCAGCTCGCTGCCCGGCTGCGCGTGGCCGGGTCGCGATTCGCCATCACGTCGGCTGAGGGCTCGTCCGCTGCGGACAGAGCAGCGTCCACCCTCCTCGCCCTCGCCACCGACGCGCACGTCCCCGCCGGCTCACTGCCCTCGGAGCCTCTGCGGCGTGTCGAGGTCTCGCTCGACTGGCCTCCGCCCCGCACGCGCGATTGAGTTCCCGCGTCTCGCGCAACCCCTGTTCATTCTCGGGTTCGCAAAAGTATCCTCGGAGCATCCGGCCGCGCCATGCCGTGAGCAGGATGGATTAACCCCGCTGTTAACCCCGAACACCACAGACCCCTTACTCAATCTTTCCCGGGCGGCGCTCCGCCGTACTGCGTAGGTTGAGAGGACGAGTCGCGTTTACCCCCTGGACGCCTCTCGCAACCCGCGAAGAACAACCCCCGGAGCCATCCCCCAATGGACATCCACGACCGTCTCGGCGTGCTGCGCCGAGGCCTTGCCCTCACCGTGCTCGGCGCGGTGGTCGGCGTCGGCCTCGGCGTCGTCGCACAGTCCGCCGCGCCGGCGACCTACTCGGCCACGTCACGCGATCTCGTCGCCGCCACCCGCACGGGCGGTGTCGCGCTCAGCCCCTCACGGGTCGCCTCGTACGTGCTGGTCGCCTCGAGCGGCCTGGTGCTGCAGCCGGTCATCGATCGTCTGGGACTCGACACCACCGTCGACGAGCTTGCGCAACGCCTCGTCGTCGTCGCTCCGCCGTCCGAGACGTCGGTCATCGAGATCACGGCGACGGCCAGCACCCCGCGTGAGGCGCAGGCGATCGCGGCCGCGGTCAGCGACGAGTTCTCCGACGTCGCCGTCGCCGAGCTCGAGGGGTCGTCGGCGTCGGCGTCGGCTCCCGTGCGCATCGTCTCGCTCGAGGACGCGGCTGTTCCATCGGCGCCGGATGCTCGCGACAGTCTGCCGGTCATCATCATCGGTGCCGCGGGGCTCGTCCTCGGCCTGCTGCTCGCTGTGCTCCGTCAGATCCTCGACCGGCGGGTACGCACGCCTCGCGATGTCGCCGCTGTCACCGGGGTGCCGGTGATCGGCCGGATCGTCGCCGACCGCGCTGCGGGGGCGGGCCTGGTTACCCGTATCGGGTCTCGCACCGCGATCGCCGACAGGTTCCGTGTGCTTGCTGCCGAAGTCGCCCGTCTGCGACCGGAAGCCGATGGAGCGCAGACCATCGTCGTGACGGCGAGTGGGCCCGAGCACGGCGCCACCACGGTCGCCGCCAACCTCGCGGTCGCCCTGGCAAACACCGCGGCCTCGGTCGTCGTCGTCGACGCGGACCTGCGCGGCGCCGCTCTGTCGAGGATCTTCGGCTTCGGTGCCGAGCCGGGATTGACCGAGCTGCTGTCAGGACGCGCCGAGCTCGGCGCGGCACTGCGATGGGGAGGGACCAGCGGGCTGACCGTCCTGCCGGCCGGCTCCGTGCCGGTGAGTCCGGGCGAGCTGATCGCCACCCGCGCGATGCACGAGCTGCTCGTCGACCTGCGCGGCCGCTTCCAGTTCGTCATCATCGACAGCCCCACCATCGCCTCCGACACAGTCGCAGCGGTCCTCGGCTCGCTCGACAGCTCGACCCTGCTCGTCGTCGCTCAGGGGTCGGCGACGAGGAGCGAGGTCGAGGACGCGGTCTCGATGCTCGCCGCCTCGGGCAAGGCCCCGTTCGGCCTCGTCCTCGACAGCGTCCCGCGCCGCTGGCCCTGGCGGCGGCGCCCCTCCTCGTCCCCCGCGACCCGCCACGTCTCCGGCCCGACGGCCGCGGCGCTCGCACAGACGGAGGAGCGAGACAGGATCGTCGCGCAGCGTCTCACCGAGCAGGCCGTGCGCGCCGCCCAGCCACCGTTGCTCACTCCGCTGCACCCGCCCACCGCCGCGCCCTCGGTCGCATCCGCATCCGCCGTCGTCGCCGGCCCGCGTCCGGACGGCGCGGACCCGATCGTCGCGGTCGCCGCTTCCGACAGGGTCGAGCCGCGCGTACCCGTTCACCTCGCACCCGCACCCGACCCGGCCATGCCCGTCTTCGACCCGCCGCTCCCGCCTGAGCTCCAGTTCACGGGCGTCGAGCTCCCGATCGGGCGCCGCCGACCCAAGCACCAGGCCGATGGCGTCGATCCGGACACCGTGGCGGGGGTCGCAGCGGCGACGACCGACGACTCACCGGCTGGCGTCGAGTCCCCATCATCCGCACCGACCGCCTCGCGATTCGCGCCCGATCCTGCGCGCTATGCACAGGACCTGTCCGTCTTCGCGACCGCCCGCCCGCCCCGTCCGGAAACGCGGGGTCAGGTTCCGCAACCCCCGAGCACCGTGGTCACCACGATCTCCGTCGTGACGTCGCGCAGTACGTCGAGATCGGCCACTCCGCCACCGCCGATCAGCCGGATTCTTCCTCCCGCGCCTGGGGTGGTGCGCTCGCCATCCTCCAGCTCTGACGAGACGACTTCCTCGCAGCCCGAGCCAGAGGCCGTGCGCGTACGTCCGAGTCGACCGACGCGACCCCCGATGCCCCCGCTCGACATGGGACGCTCCCGGTCGCTGGCGCCCACCGACCGCTCGCGCTATCGAGCGCCGTCCTACGAGCCCGATCTCGATGACACGACGATCTCCCCCGCTCGCGTGAACGAGTTGCGCGCCGCGCGAGCCGGTGACCCGCGTTCGGCGGAAGATGACATGGGCGGTCTCCTGGGAGATATCGGCGGCATCCCGCGCGTCGAGGTGGTGTCGACGCGCCCGATCCCGGTCGCGGATCTGTCGATCACGCCGGCACATCGCGCTCGCGAGAGCTACGAGCGGCGGTCGCGCGAGCTCGAGCGCGCGGCTGAGGAGCGTCTTCGTCGCGAGCGCCGCCTTCTCGAGGCCGGTATCCGCGAGCAGTTGGACTACGGCAAGCGCGAACTCGAGACGGTGTTGCAGAACCGGCTCGAGGACACGATCCAACGCCCGTCGCGGCTCCAGCTGTCCGGCCGCCGTCGTCGCGACGACGCCACAGACGGCCCCGCCGACGACTGATCCGCCCCACGGCGCACCGCACCGCACCGCGCACCTCGTCCCGCACCTCGTCCCGCGAGTTGCGTTCCGTTGCGGGTCGGACCGCCCGCGCACCCGCCAGGGGACGCAACTCACGACGCGAGACGAGCACTCCGACAAGATGAGTTGCGTCCCGATGCGTGTCGGGGGCTCCGGGCACCCGCCACGGAACGCAAGTCATGCCCGGTGGAACGAGCGGCCCTACGCCGAGCGCGAGTCGCGGTCGAGCAGCCCGAGCTCCGCGGCGACGAGCAGTGCCTCGGTGCGGGTGGAGACGTTGAGCTTGCGGTAGATCGATCGCAGCTGCGCCTTGACCGTGTTCGACGCGACGAACAGCTTCTTGGCGATCTGCTCGACGGTGGCCCCCGGCTCGAGCGACCGCAGCACGATCAGCTCGCGCTCGCTCAGGGCGCCGGCGACGGTCTGGTACGGGGCGAGGTAGGTGGTGCCGCGGATGTCGTTCCGCTCCACGAATCGCTGAGCCTCCGGGTGCAGGGCGGCGAGCTCGGCGAGCGTCGCGTGCGGCAGCAGGTGGAACGGCACGATGACGCCGGACTTGTCGGCCTGGTTGACAGCGCGGAGCAGGGATGCCGTGGCGTCGTCCTCGCGACCGAGCGCCAGCTCCGCTGCGGCACGCAGCACCGCCAGGTCGAGCTGCCCGTACCGCTCGGTGCGCCCGCGGCGCTGACCCTCCAGGATGAACAGCAGCGCGTGCTTCGGGTTGCCACCGAGCAGGGCGAGGCGCGCACGCGGCACCGCGATCCAGGTGTTGCGCACGGGGGCCTGCTCGAGCGCCGCCTCGGCGCGTGACAGCTGACCGAGCAGCAGTGCCAGGTCGGCGGCGTCGCTCGTGAGCAGCAGCTGCGAGGTCGACCCGGCGACCAGCTGCTCGCCGTGGTCCGCCCACGCCCGGTCGAGCGCCGCATCCGTCTCGACAGGGTCGCCCCAGTAGAGCCCGTACCGGTTGCCCGCGTGCACGGCGAAGGCCCACAGCTCGTCGTCGCTGCGGGGTTCGGCGAGCATCGCGAGCCAATGGCGTGCCCGGTCGGGCTGCAGCTGTCCGATGTCGATGAGGGCGTGCGCGACCAGTCCGGCCGTGCCGAGCTGGTCGACAGGCGCGACAGCCAGCCAGCTGGATGCGTGCTCGGTCTCACCCTCGAGCGCGCGTACCAGCGCGGTCGCCTCGGCGGCGCGCACGGCGAGCGGCCCCACCGCATCCGCGTTGTTCTGAGCGAGGGTGAAGCTGCGCGCGAAGCTCTCGCGGGCCCCGACGATGTCGAGTCCGAGCAGCCGGGTCATGCCCGACTGGTAGTGCGCCTCGGCGATCGTGCCGACCGGACGCGCCCCCATGTCGTCGTCACCGTCGAGCAGGGCGTCGAGCTCGGCCGCCGCCTCGAGTGCGACCGCGAAGTCCCCCTTGAGCCGGAACACGATGCTCTTGATGAGCAGCACGTGAACGCGATCCCACGGCGACATCTCCTTCGGCAGGCGGGCGAAGATGCCGGCCGCGCGGCGCGCGATGGTCAGGTAGGCCTGCGCCAGTCCCTCGCGCGGCTGCCAGCCGACCTCGAGGCAGAGCGTGAAGCGCGGGTTCGCGTCCCGCACGGCGCGTGGCAGCGTCAGGATCGCGTCGTGGACGCGCAGCGGGTCCTCCTCGAGGAGACGGAACATCGCGCTGTCCAGGGTCTCGACGACCGACGGCCAGTCCTCGGCATCCGAGTAGTGGGCGATGGCCTCGAAGACCTCGCCGCTGTCACGGAAGTGCGCGGCGAGCGACGAGCTCAGCTGCTTCGCCAGATCGGGATCGCGGTACCGCAACTCGGTGATGAGGATGCGGCGCAGCATCGGCTCCATGCGGTAGCGGGCCAAGCCGGCTCCCGGCTCGCGCAGCACGATGCGCGACTGCGCGGCGCGCTCGAGCTGGGTGCGGGCGGCGACCTCCGGGGCGACGATCTCGAGGATCTCGGCGGTCAGGGTCGACGGCACGGCCAGCGGCAGCAGCCCCGTCACCCCCGCGTCAGAGCTGGCGCGGAAGCGGATCGACAGGTAGTTCTCGGTCTCGTCGAGCAGGTACGTGACGGCGTCACCCTGCGTCTCCATCTCCTCGAGGCTCGCCGAGGCGATCACGGCGGGGAGCACATCGGGCAGGCTCAGCGGCGTCGGCGCCAAAGCGGCGGCGTCCTCGTCGGTCAGGCGCACCCCGAGTTTGGCGGCGAAGTCCCGGATGCCGTCGGCATCGACGATGAGCGTCGATCCCGACACGAGCTCGGCCTGGTGGTCGACCCGGCCCATGACCTCGAACATGCGCCGACCAGGTGAGATGGCGACGAGCGAGAGCAGGGGCGCCGCGTCGAGCAGCGCCAGCAGGCGGGCGTCGACGTCCTGCGAGACGCTCGGCTCGAAGACGAGCGCGAGCAGGAGGGGGCGGGTGAGGCCCGCGGTGAATGCGGCCACGGCATCCGCCGGGTCTCCGGGCAGCTCGGAGCCGTACGCGTCCGCGAGCACGGTGCGGAGCAGCTCGAGAGCCATGGACTCGGATGCGGCGGCCGGCAGGTCGACCCACACCACGTCGCGGTCGACATGGTCGGTGCGCAGCGCGCGCGCGAGCAGCAGCCGCACGGGGACGAGGGGGAGGGTCGGGATGACCGTCACGCGCGTGCCGGCGACGGGAGCGGCGAACGCGCTGGGAGCGAGCGGCCCGGGGAGGGCGGGGATCGCGTGGTGCAGCGGGCTCGGCATGGGACTCCAGGGACTGACCGGCTGCACTCGAGATGCTGGCGCCGGGAGGGCTTGCCGGACGTGGAAACGGCGACGCGTACGACTCCCCCCATTAACCCCCTCTCTCACCCCGGGCGCATACCCCCATTCGAGGATCACTCGATCCCAGTTCTGGGGACAGACGGGCCGGTCCACCGCACCCCCCGGCGGTATCGTCGTGGCCATGGCTGACGACCACGAGCACGGCGAGACGCACAGCGCGACGCACAGCGGCGCGCACACCGGGGCAGGCGACGGGTCGGCGCTGGCCGAGCTGGCGGCGATCCGGCTCAGCATCGACAACATCGACGCCGCGCTCGTGCACCTGCTCGCCGAGCGCTTCAAGTTCACGCAGAACGTGGGCCGGCTGAAGGCCGCGCACGGCCTGCCGCCGTCGGACCCGGACCGCGAGCGACGCCAGATAGCCCGCCTGCGCGCTCTGGCCGAGGATGCGCAGCTCGACCCGGCGTTCGCCGAGAAGTGGTTCAACTTCGTCGTGGCCGAGGTGATCCACCACCACGAGCGCCTGGCGACCGGGTCGGTCGCGACAGCCGACGCGGCCGACGCGGCCGATCCGACCGACCGGCCGTGAGCGCGGCCGGCCCCGCCGCAGCTCCCAGCGCCTGGGACCCGCGCCGCGTCCCCTCGCAGGCGGGCCGCACGATCGTCGTCACCGGCGGCAACGCGGGCATCGGCTACTTCACGAGCGAGCAGCTCGCAGCCGCAGGCGCCCATGTCGTGCTGGCGTCGCGGTCGCGCGACAGGTCCGAGGCGGCGATGGCGTCGATCCGCGACCGCACGCCCGACGCGCGGCTGACCTTCGTCGAGCTCGACCTGACGTCGCTCGCGTCGGTGGCGCGCGCATCCGTGGAGCTCACCGCGCTCGGCGGCATCGACGTGCTCATCAACAACGCCGGGCTCGTGCAGCCGCCCGCCCGACGCGCGGTCACCGACGACGGCCTCGAGCTGCTCGTCGGCGGCAACGCGATCGGCCACTTCGCTCTCACGGCGCAGGTGTTCCCGTCGATCCGCGCCGGCGGCCGGGTGGTCGGTCTCGGCAGCATGGCGACGCGCATGACGAGGCTCGACCCCGACGACCTCATGTCCGAGCGACGGTACGGCCCCTTCCGGGCGTACGGATTCTCTAAGCACGCCGTGCACGCGTTCGCCCTCGAACTCGACCGCCGCCTGCGCGCCCGCGGTGACTCGCGCTCGTCGCTTCTCGCGCATCCGGGGTTCGCCATCACCGGGCTCGCCGAGCGGCGTCCCGGCATCAACGACCTGAGCCGCGGGCGCCGCATCGGCGAGACCCTGCTCGCCTTCGTCGCGCAGGGCAAGGACCAGGGCGCCTGGCCCACCGTGCGCGCGGCGACCGACCCGGATGCGGTGGGCGGCTCCTTCTTCGGGCCGTCGCGCACGCTCGCCGGGCCACCGGTGCCGCTGGCCCCTGTCGTCTCGAGCGCGAGCCCGGAGTTCGGCGAGCGGTTCTGGCGGCTCGCCGAGCGCAGCTCCGGTGCGACCTTCGACGTCTAGCCGCGACACGCGCGCCTAGACTGCGACCGATGGACGCGACCCTGGCCCAGCAGCTCCTCCTGCCCGTGGCGCTCGCACTGGCGGTCGTGCCGTGGCTGGCCGTCCTGGGGGCGATGCTCGGCGCTCGGCTCGCCGCTGTCGCGACGATGAGCGGGGGGCTAATCAGCCTCGTCGCGGTCATGATCCTCTCGTCCGCTGTCGGCCTGCCGGTCGCCGCAGCCCAGGGCGGCCTGGCCGTGCTGCTCGCCGTGTCCGGTGCGGCGATCTGCGTCGTGCATCGAGCGCGGCTGCGTCGACCGTCGGGGGCCACCCTCGCCGCCTGGCTCCCCGCCACTCTGGGCTCCCTCGTCTGGCTGGTCGTGGTCGGCGCCGCGCGCGCCGTGCCGGGAGCGTCCGCCGTCGGCTGGGCGATGAACGGCGACGCCTTCAACAACCTCTACTACGCGCGTCGCGTCATCGCGACGAACGGCCTCCAGATCGGAGGAGACCAGAACCCGGTGCCCATGCCGTCGGCGCTGCTCTCGCTGGCATTCGCGCCGTTCGGTCCCGACGCATCCGTCGGTACGCACCTCGAGCGCGACGTCGTGGGCATGGCCGTCATCTGGACCGCGCTCCTCGCTGTCGGCGCCGTCGTCATGGGCGCGGTGGTCGCGTCGCTGGTGCCGCCGGATCGCATCCGCACCACTGCCGTCGTCAGCGCCCTCGGCTCCCTCCTGACGCTCACCTGGTTCGTCGCCGGGCTGCCGATGCAGTGGGGGTACATCAACGTGCACGTCGCGCTGCCACTCGCTCTCGGCTGCTGGCTGGCCTTCCGCGAGTCGGCGCGGCGGCCGGTCGGCTCGCTGGTGGTGCTGTGCCTCGTGGCGGTCGCGCTCCTGGCCACCTGGTCGCCGCTGGTCGTCATCCCCGCGGGGGTCGGCGCGGCTGTCGTCGTCGTGCACATCCGGATGCTGCGATCGCTCCCCACACGCGACGCGCTTCCGCTGGTGGCCAGCGTCGGGCTGGTCGGCGTCTGGGTCGCGGCATCGACGGTGCCCGCGCTCGTGTCGCAGAGCGGGGTGCTGGCCGTCGAGGGGCACGGGTTCCCGGCGATGTGGCCGAGCCTCATCGCAGCGCTCGCCCTCGTGTGCGTCGCCGGCTGGCGAACGGAGAGGGTCGGGTCGCTGGCCGTCGCCGGATCCGCGGTCGTCGGCTCGGGCGTCATGCTGTTCCTCGCGCGCGCGCAGGTCGATCCGATCACGTCCTACTACCCGAGCAAGTTCTCGTGGCTGATGACGGTGGTGGTCGGTGCCGTGGCGCTCGCGTGCGCCGTCGGATGGCTGACCCGGAGCGATGGGCGCGTCGCGGAGTCGCACAGGGGAGTCCTCGCGGCCGTGGCCGTGGCGGCGGCGCTCGCCGCCTGCGTCGTCCTGCCGCCCGCATCGACGGCGTTCTGGGCCGACGAGCGTGACGACGGGGTGCTCGGGCGTCAGCCCGTCGCGCGCATCCTCGGCGGCACGGTCTGGAACGGCGGCGACACCACCGCCGAGCGCATCTTCGCGTACGCGGACCCCGATGATCTGACTCTCGAGTGGCATTCGGGGGACCCCGATGAGGCCATGCTCGACTTCTGGGTGCTGGTGACCTCCGCCGGCGGCATCGGGGGTGATCAGGCGGTCAATGCCGTGGCGTTCAGCGCCTATCAGGCCTATCGCGCCGACGGAAGCTGGGACGACACGGGCGTTACCTTCCTCTGTGCCGTCCTCGAGCGCCTGCCGGGCCCCGCGACGGTGCGCACGGCCGATCCGGAGGTGGCGGAGGCCATCGCGCTCACCTGCGCGACCCAGCCGAGCGAGGTCGTCGTCGAGTCCGCGCCGCAGCCGTAGCGGGTCCGCTGACCCCGAATCCGCGGCTGCGTCAGGCGAACTGCGCGGGAAGCGCCGCCGTCCACCCCTCGCGCACCTCGACGAGCGGGAGCGTGAACACGTCCTGCACCTCGACCGCCGCGCCGTCCGGTCCTCCGGCGTCGGTGACGCCGATGCGCAGCACCGGGTAGCCGCGACCGTCGCACATCTGGGTGAACTTGACGTCCTCCTCGCGCGGCACGACGACGAGCGCGCGGCCGGTCGACTCGCTGAACAGCGCGGTCGCCGCGTCCACGCCGTCGCGGGCGAGGATGTCGTCGAGGTACACGCGCACGCCGACGCCGAAGCGCACCGAGCCCTCGACGAGCGCCGCCGCGAGTCCGCCGTCGCCGAGGTCGTGCGCGGCGTTGAACAGTCCCTCGTGCGCACCGGCGGCGAGCAGCGAGGCCAGCTCCTTCTCGCGGCCGAGGTCGACGGCCGGCGGGCGACCGCCGAGGTGGCCGTGCACGACGCCGGCCCACGCCGAGCCGTCGAGCTCGAGCGAGGTGCTGCCGAGCAGGTAGATGTTGTCGCCCGCGTCCTGCCAGCCCGAGGGCACGCGCCGCGCGACGTCGTCGATCGTGCCGAGCACGGCGACGACCGGGGTCGGGTGGATCGGCACATCGCCGGTCTGGTTGTAGAACGAGACGTTGCCGCCCGTGACGGGGATGCCGAGCTCGAGGCAGCCGTCGGCGAGGCCCTCGACGGCCTGGCTGAACTGCCACATGACCTCGGGGTTCTCGGGGCTGCCGAAGTTCAGGCAGTCGCTCACGGCAACCGGGGTCGCTCCGGTCGTCGCGACGTTGCGGTAGGCCTCCGCGAGGGCGAGGCGGGCGCCCTGACGCGGATCCAGATAGCAGTAGCGGCCGTTCGCATCCGTCGCCACCGCGAAGCCGAGACCCGACGTCTCGTCGACGCGCACCATGCCGCCGTCGTCCGGGTAGCTCAGAGCCGTGTTGCCGAGCACGTACTTGTCGTACTGGCTGGTGATCCAGCTCTTGTCGGCCAGGTTGGCGCTGCCCATGAGCTGCAGGACCTGGGCGCGGATCTCGTCGCCCCCGGTCGGACGGGCGAGGTTCGCAGCGGTGTCGGCCTGCAGCGCGTCGATCCAGGTCGGGTACGCGAGGGGCCGCTCGTACACGGGCCCGTCCACGGCCACCGTGGACGGGTCGACGTCGACGATGGTCTCGCCGCGCCACGTGATGACCAGCCGGCCGGTGTCGGTGACCTCGCCGAGCACGCTGGTCTCGACATCCCACTTGCTCGTCACCGCGAGGAAGCCCTCGAGCTTCTCGGGGGTGACGATCGCCATCATGCGCTCCTGGCTCTCCGACATGAGGATCTCCTCGGCGGTGAGCGACGGATCGCGCAGCAGCACGTCGTCGAGCTGGACGGCCATGCCGCCCTCGCCGTTGGCGGCCAGCTCGCTCGTGGCGCACGAGATGCCGGCGGCGCCGAGGTCCTGGATGCCCTCGACGAGGTCGCCGGCGAACAGCTCGAGGCAGCACTCGATGAGCACCTTCTCGGCGAACGGGTCGCCGACCTGCACGGCGGGGCGCTTGGTCGGGCCGCCCTCCGAGAACGTGTCGCTGGCGAGGATCGACGCGCCGCCGATGCCGTCGCCGCCGGTGCGAGCACCGAAGAGCACCACTTTGTTGCCGACGCCGCGCGCGTTGGCCAGGTGCAGATCCTCATGCCGCAGCACGCCCACGGCGAGCGCGTTGACGAGCGGGTTGGCCTGGTAGATGGGATCGAACCAGGTCTCGCCGCCGATGTTCGGCAGGCCCAGGCAGTTGCCGTAGAAGCTGATGCCCGACACCACGCCCGGCAGCACGCGGGCGGTGTCGGGGTGATCGATCGCGCCGAAGCGCAGCGCGTCCATGACCGCGACCGGCCGCGCGCCCATCGAGATGATGTCGCGCACGATGCCGCCGACTCCGGTGGCCGCGCCCTGGAACGGCTCGATGTAGCTCGGGTGGTTGTGGCTCTCGATCTTGAACGTGACCGCCCAGCCCTCGCCGATGTCGACCACGCCGGCGTTCTCGCCCATGCCGACCATGAGGTTCTTCGTCATCTCGGGGCTGACCTTCTGCCCGAACTGGCGCAGCCACACCTTGGAGCTCTTGTACGAGCAGTGCTCGCTCCACATGACCGAGTACATGGCCAGCTCGCCGCTCGTGGGGCGGCGTCCGAGGATCTGCTTGATCTGCGCGTACTCGTCGGGCTTGAGGCCGAGAGCCGCATACGGCTGCTCCTTCTCGGGGGTGGCGATCGCGTTCGAGACGGAGTCGACGGCGGGCGTGCTCACGCGGGAATGCTCCTGACGAAGGGGTGCGGCCGGATGCGGCAATCCTATCGGCGGGCGGGGCCCGCACTGATGCGCCGCGGAGGCACCCCCGCTACCCTCGGTCGGATGCCTCCCCTCCCCTTCCCCGTGCAGTCCTGGCCCGCTCTCGCGATCGCCTCGGCGGCCGCGCTCGTCGCCGGGTTCCTCGTCGTCGCCCTCGTCGCCCTGATCGTGCGCGGGGTGACCCGCAAATGGATCTCGACGGCCGACGGCCGCGATCCGTTCCGCGTCGCCCGCATCCCGTTCCGACTGCTCGTCATCGTGGCGCTGCTGTGGATCGCGGTCGACGTCACGCTGCCCGTCCCGGAGTGGCGCCCGGTCGTCGATCAGGTCCTCCGCATCCTCGTCATCGGGCTGGGGGCCACCTTCGTCGCGGCATTCCTCGGGCTCCTCCTCACCCAGGCGATGGATCGCTACCGCGTCGACGTGGCCGACAACCGGGTGGCGCGACGGGTGCGCACGCAGCTGGCCATCATCCGCCGCCTCGTCTACGTGGCCGTCGCCCTCGTCGCACTCGGCGCGATCTTGCTCACCTTCCCCGGCGTGGAGGCGGTCGGCGCGAGTGTGCTGGCATCCGCCGGCGTGCTCAGCGTCGTCGCCGGACTGGCCGCGCAGTCGACGCTCGCGAACGTGTTCGCCGGCATCCAGCTGGCTTTCTCGGATGCCATCCGGGTCGACGACGTCGTGATCGTGGAGGAGGAGTGGGGCCGTATCGAGGAGATCACCCTCACCTACGTCGTCGTGCACCTGTGGGACGACCGCCGTCTCGTGCTGCCGTCGACCTACTTCACGTCGAAGCCATTCCAGAATTGGACGCGGCGCAACTCCGAGCTGCTGGGCGCCGTCGAGTTCGATCTCGACTGGCGCGTCTCACCGGCGCGGATGCGCGACGAGCTCGACGCGATCCTCGCGCGCACGTCCCTGTGGGACGGTCGCACCAAGGTGCTGCAGGTGACGGATGCGGTGGGCGGCGTCGTGCGAGTGCGCATCCTGGTGACGGCCGTGGACGCTCCCACCCTGTTCGACCTGCGCTGCTTCGTGCGCGAGGAGATCGTCGAGTGGACGCACCGTGAGGCGCCGGAGGGGATGCCGCGGTCGCGCGTGGAGGTGCTCGCGGGCCCCGACGCGCTCCCGGTGACCGCGTCGCAGCCGCCCGCGCGTCGCGACCAGCGGGCGGAGCGTGAGGGCCTGTTCACGGGCAGCATCGATGCGCAGGAGCGCGCGCACAACTTCACCGCCTCGATGCCGGTCGTCGACCCCGAGGCCTGAGTCCCAGTCGCGTCCGGCGGCAGCGCGTGCGACGCTGGACGGGCACACCACGACCACGGGGAGGCCGCGATGGCAACGGGAACGACGATCGTGTTCGACGGCGTCACGAAGAGATTCGGCGACGTCGATGCCGTCCACGACCTCAGCTTCGAGGTGCGGCCGGGGCGGGTGACCGGCTTCCTGGGGCCGAACGGGGCGGGCAAGACGACGAGCCTGCGCATCCTGCTCGGCCTGGTCTCCGCAACGTCGGGCACTGCCACGATCGGCGGCGAGACCTACGTGCACCTTCGCGAGCCGATGCGGTCGGTGGGGTCGACTCTCGAGGTGTCGTTCCACCCCGGCCGCACCGGTCGCGGCCACCTCGCCGTCGTGTCGGCCGCATCCGGCATCCCGCGATCGCGCATCCCCGAGGTGCTCGCCGCCGTCGGCATGGCGGGCTACGCGGATCGCCGTATCGGCGGCTACTCGCTCGGCATGCGCCAGCGCCTCGGCCTCGCCACGGCGCTGCTCGGCGATCCGGGCGTGCTGGTGCTGGACGAGCCCATCAACGGCCTCGACCCGGAGGGCATCCGCTGGATGCGCGAGCTGCTGCGGCACCTCGCCGATGAGGGCCGCACGATCCTGGTGAGCTCGCACCTGCTCACTGAGGTGCAGCAGACGGTGGACGACGTGGTCGTGATCGCCGGAGGACGCCAGCGCTACACAGGCGAGCTGTCGGGTCTCGCGCGGTCGGCATCCGGGGCGCCCGCCGCCGGTACCACCACCATCGTCGATGCCCCGGACCGTGCGGCTCTGGTGGCCGCGCTGACATCCGCCGGGCTCGCGCCGCTGTCGACCCCGGAGGGTCTCGTCGTGACCGGACCCACCCCCGACCAGATCGGGCGCATCACGCTCGCCGCGGGCGTCGCCCTGAGCTCCCTCGGGGCACGCCGCACCGGCGGTCTCGAGGACGACTTCCTGGCGCTGGTCTCCGACCCGGCGCCATCGGGGGACGGCGATCTGCACGTCGCACCCGGCGGGGAGGCCGACCGATGATCACATTTGCCCGGTCCCTGCGCTCCGAGTTCGCCAAGGTCTTCACGACGAAGCTGTGGTGGATCCTCGCCATCATCCTGGCCGCCTACGTCGGGGTCGCGGCCGGAGGCATCGGATTCGCGGTGGCGTTCGCCCCCATGGACACCTCCGGCGGTTCGGCGCTTCCGACCGACGTGCTGCCGCCGCTGGTCTACAGCATGGCGACAGCCGCGGGATTCGCGTTCCCGGTGATCCTGGGTGCGATGTCGGTGACCTCCGAGGTGCGCAATCGCACGCTGTCCACGACCTTCAGCGCGACCCCGCGGCGCGGAACGGTGCTCGCCGCCAAGTCGATCGTGGGGTTCGCGATGGGCGCGGTGCTCGGCATCGTCGGCTTCGCGACGACGGTCGGTCTCGGAGCGCTCGCCCTCGGGCTGGGCGGCATCGACACCGCGCTGGGGGAGACCGACACCTGGGCGCTGCTGGCCCGCGGTGTGCTGGCGATGAGTGTCTGGGGGCTGCTCGGGGTCGGTCTCGGCGTGCTCGTCCCGAGCCAGGTCGGATCGATCGTGTCGGTGCTCGCGTTCACCCAGTTCATCGAACCGCTCGTGCGGGTCGCCGGCGGGTTCATCGAGCCGCTCGGCGTCGCCGTGAAGTTCCTGCCCGGCGCGGCCGGCGACGCGCTCGTCGGCGCGAGCTTCTTCGCGATCTTCAGCGGCACGACGGCCGCACCCTTGGAGTGGTGGCAGGGCGGGCTGGTGCTGACCGGCTACGCCGTGCTGTTCCTGGTCGTGGGGCGCGTCACGTTCTGGCGCCGCGACGTCACCTGAGGTCGGGCGCCGAGGTCACGTCCCGCCGGGCGGGCCGGCGAGCAGCAGCACCGTGAACACGACGGCGAGGCCGACCACCGCGAACGCGACCAGCAGGATCGGGTGCTGCAGCATCCAGCGCATCAGCCGGTCGATCGGGCGCGCGTCCCGCGGGTCGGATGTCGCGTCGACCCGCCAGGTGCCGGCCAGCCTGCCGGAGCGGTCGAGCCACAGCTCGACCGGGATGGTGGCGTAGGGGACGACCGCGGCGGCGACGGCGAGCACGCCGACTCCGATCGACCACCGCTGGTTGAGGGCGACGAGCACGGCGGTCGCGCTGTACGCCAGGAACACGAACCCGTGGATGCCCCCGCCGATGGTGACGGCGATGCCGGCGGCCGGGTCGACGGCGCGGATGATGAGGCCGGCGATCAGGAGCGTCCAGGTGATCGCCTCGGCGACGGCGGCGGATCGGAACAGCAGGCGGGGGGTCACGGATGGCCTCTCGAGGGGACGAAGCGCGCGCTCGGGTAGCCGCTCAGGCGCGCGCGAGCTGGTGCTGCAGTACCGAGGCGAAGAAGGTCAGACCGTCCACGCCCGAGCGCATGGCTCCGGGGGTGTCGGGGCCGAAGCCGGGCTCCGTCGCGTGCTCCGGGTGGGGCATGAGGCCGACGACGTTTCCGCGCGCGTTGGTGATTCCGGCGATGTCGTTCAGCGAGCCGTTGGGGTTCACGTCGAGGTAGCGGAACGCGACGAGCCCGTCGCCCTCAAGCTGGTTCAGCGTCTCCTCCGACGCGATGAAGCCGCCCTCGCCGTTCTTCAGGGGGATCGTGATCTCCTGGCCGGTCTGGAATCCGCTCGTCCACGGCGTCGACGCGTTCTCGACGCGGAGGCGCTGGTCGCGGCAGATGAAGTCGCCGTGGTCGTTGCGGATGAGCCCGCCGGGCAGCAGGTGCGCCTCGACGAGCACCTGGAAGCCGTTGCAGATGCCGAGCACCGGCACTCCCGCGTCCGCCGCCGCGATGACCTCGGTCATGATCGGCGACACCGCCGCGATCGCGCCGCAGCGCAGGTAGTCGCCGTAGCTGAAGCCGCCCGGCAGCACGATCGCCTCGACACCCTCGAGGTCGTGCGCACCGTGCCAGAGCGCGACGGGCTCGCCGCCGGCGAGCCGCACGGCGCGCTGCGCGTCCCGATCGTCGAGCGAGCCGGGGAAGGTGACGACGCCGATCCGCATCTAGTCGACCACCGTGACCGACACGACGTCCTCGATGACCGAGTTCGACAGCATGTCGTCGCCGAGTGCGCGGGCCTCGGCGAGGATGTCGTCGGTCACCTCGCCGTCGACGGTGAGCTCGAATCGCTTGCCGATGCGCACGGCGCTGAACTCGGACTTGCCGAGACGGGCCAGGGCCCCGGTGACGGCCTTGCCGGCCGGGTCGAGAAGCTCGGCCTTGGGCATGACCTCGACCACGATGGTGGGCACGGGCGTCTCCTGAGAGTTCGACGGCGGGTGATGCCGACCAGTCTACGGCGGTCGGCGAGCCGTCAGTCGAGGGCGACGACGAGGTCGGCGCGCGACGCCCCGGCCGCGATCAGGGCCGCGTTGCGCTCGTCGGGGCCGAGTGCCCAGGCGCGTGCCTCGTCCGGAGTCTTGCCGAACCTGATGTGGCGCGCGATCAGGCGCGACCGCCGTGTCGCGTCGTCGAGCGTCAGCATGATGACCCCGTCGAGCGCGGGCGAGACCCGCTCCCAGCCGTCGGCGTCGTGCAGCAGGTAGTTGCCGTCGACGAGGACGACGCGGATGCCGGGGCCGATCGCGAGTGCGTCCGGCACCGCCTCCTCGACCTCGCGGTCGAAGAGAGGTGCGTGCACCGTGCCGCCGGTTCGCAGCCGGCCCAGCACCCGGACGAAGCCGTCCACGTCGAAGGTGTCGGGAGCACCCATGCGGTCGCGGCGTCCGAGCTCGACGAGCCGCGCCTGCGGCAGGTGGAACCCGTCCATCGGGAGCACCACGCTCGGCAGCCCCGCGAGCTCGAGAGCCGAGGCGGCGACGCCCGCCACGGTCGACTTGCCGACCCCCGGTGCGCCCGCGATGCCGACCAGCAGGCGACCCGAGCCCCCGCCGCCGTCGTCCGCCTCCCCGGCCCACCCGCGCACCGCCTCGACGACGCGCGCCACCCCCGGCCCCGCGCCGGCCGCCCCGCTCACGGGAGCGCGCGCCGCCCGAGCGACCTGAGGACGCCCTCCGTGAGCTTCGCGTAGCCCGCGGTGTCGGGGTGGAAGCCGTCGCGCGCGACCGACCCGCCGTCGAACCCGAGCGCGATCCCGCACCGGTTGCGGGCGGCGACCTTCGCCGCGGCGCGGGTGAGCGCGCGGGCGTGCACTCCGAGCACGAAGCGCAGCGGCTGCGGCAGCACGGCGAAGCGCCCGAACGCGGGCGGCGCGACGACGATGATCCGGATGCCGGGGTTGCCCTCGCCGAGCACCGTCAGCAGCGCGTCGAGGTCGGCCTCGAACGCGGAGACGGGCCGCAGCTTCAGCGCGTCGTTCCAGCCGACGAGGACCACCGCCACATCCGCCGCCTCGCTGAGCATCTCGCTGCGGTGCCGCTCGAGCACCTCGCCCGACGTGGCGCCGCTGGTGCCGACCACCCGCCAGCCGACCCGGCGACCGCGCCCGCCGGAGGCGTTCATCCGTCGCACCAGCTGACCTGCGAGCGACTCCTGCACGGAGTCGACCCCGATGCCGACCGCGGTGGAGTCTCCGATCACCAGCAGCTGCAGTGCGTCGGGCGAGCTGTTGCCGCCCATCCACGGCTCGGGTGGCGGGGGCAGGCGGACGATGTCGCGGCGGAGCGCCGTGCCCTGCGGGATCACGAGCGGCGCGAGCAGCAGCGCGAGCGCTCGGCTCATGCGCGCCGCTCGGCGAGTCGGTCGAGGGACCCGGCCCAGGCGTCGTCGACCGCCCACTCCGCCCACTCGCGATAGCCCACGACGCCCGGGTGGAACGCGTCGTCGGCGAAGAAGCCCTCGACGTACGGCGGCGGCTGCGACGACATCCGCCAGTGCGG
Organism: uncultured Microbacteriaceae bacterium; assembly: GCA_964246985.1. Lineage (GTDB taxonomy): Bacteria > Actinomycetota > Actinomycetes > Actinomycetales > Microbacteriaceae > CAXTSE01. Next base: position 3,734 of record CAXTSE010000014.1, on the reverse strand, counting down.
GTCGCCGGAGACGACCGAGCGACCGGCACGCTCGAGGTTGAGCGCATGTCGCAGCAGCGAGGTGCGCAGCGGCTGAGGCAGCAGGTCGAACTGCCCGAACGACGGCATCGACGACACGAGCACGAGCGCGTCGGGCTGGTGCTGACGAGCCAGGTGCAGGATGCGGCGCAAGTCGCGCGCGTACGCGCCGGCCGCGCGCAGGGTCAGCGCGTCGTTGGCGCCGATGCTGAGGAACAGCAGGTCGTAGGGCTCGGAGAACGCCTCGTCGACGAAGGTCGCGAGGATGTCGCGCGTGGTCGCGCCGTTCCGTCCGACGGCGCGCCACGCGACGGGGCGCTCGAGGCGCGCGGCCAGGGCGACGGCCAGCCGTCCGGGGAGCCCATCGGCCTGGGTCGCCACGCCCACACCGGCGGCGGTCGAGTCGCCGAGCACGAGGAGCCGGAGGGGGACGGCATCGCCCGCGGTCCCAGACGCCGCACCAGTCGCGACCGTGTGCTCGCCCCGCCACGGCAGCTCGGCCTCGGGCAGATGCGGAGTGCTGCGTCGCACGCGCCGCGCCTGCGACATCACGACCGGCGCCTGCAGGGCCGCGATGAGGCGGCTCGCGCGCAGAAAGCGAGGGTCGGACATGATCGGGCGATTCTTCCACACGCGCGGTGCGCGAGTCCGACCCGGAGGGGCTCCGCGGACGCTCGCCCGCTGCGGGTTCGCCCGCGGGTCCCCCCGAGTTTGCGGCCCGTTCACCTGCCCCACGTACCTTCGCGAGCAAATGACAGCACCCGTGCACACGCCCGCGCCGGTGGCGTCGCGGTTCGGCGTGGAGGTCGACGCGCGCGCGGAGGCGCTGGTCTTCCAGGGGCCCAACCGTCCGCTCGAGCGCATCGGCGTGCCCACCGTGATCCTCCGGCCGGGCGAGGTGCTGGCCGAGGTCGAGCTCGCGACGATCTGCGGCAGTGACGTGCACGCCTCGACGGGCGCGCGTCCGGCGCCGGTGCCGCTCGTGCTCGGCCACGAGCAGGTCGGGCGGATCGCGGCGCTCGGCCCCCAGCGCGTCGTGCGCGATGTGGGTGGCCACCCGCTGTCCGTCGGCGACCGCATCGTGTGGGGCGTGGCCGTCGACTGCGGACGCTGCCGCTACTGCCACGCGGGGCTGCCGCAGAAGTGCAGCTCGCTGCGCGAGTACGGGCACGACCGCGTCTCGCGCGGCTGGGAGCTCTCGGGCGGCTTCGCCACGCATGTGCAGCTGTTGGCGCGCACCCCGATCGTCCGCGTGCCCGACGCGATCCCCGCCGAGGTGCTGGCCCCCGCGTCGTGCGCCACCGCCACCGTCGCGGCGATGATCGAGGCCGCGTCGCTGGTGCGTCCCCTCTCGGGCTCGGTGGTGCTCGTGTCGGGAGCGGGCGCGCGCGGGGCGACCGCGGTCGCGATGGCCGTCGCCGCGGGCGCCACCGTGGTGGCGAGCGACCCCGACCCGGAGCGGCGCGAGATTGCGTCGCGGTTCGGTGCGCGCGAGACCGCGGACGGCACGCGCACCGGCCTCGCATCCGCCCTCCGCCGTATCCCGGCCGGGCGCCACGGGCCGGTGATCTCGCTCGAGCTCTCGGGCGCCGCCTCGGCCGTCCGCGACCTCCTCGACGTCACCGACATCGGCGGAGTGGTCGTGCTGGCGGGCAGCGTCTCGGCGTCCCCGGCGGTGCCCCTCGACCCCGAGACGGTGGTGCGCCGCATGCTCACCATCCGCGGGGTTCACAACTACGCGCCACGCCACCTGGTGCGCGCGGTCGAGTTCCTGACCGGCGCCGACGCGGCTGCTCTGCCGTTCGCCGAGCTGGTGGGGGCCCAGTTCAGCCTCGCCGAGGCGGAGCAGGCCTTCGCGCTCGCCGAGCGGCGCGGGGTCGCGCGGGTCGGCCTGCGGCCGGACCGCTAGCGCGCGGCGGCGGTGGTGACCGTGATCAGGTTGCTCCACGGATCGTCGAAGCCGACCGTCTGACCGTCGTCACGGGCCTCGACGCCGTAGTGCGCCATCCGCTCGGTGAGTGCGCCCAGGTCGTCGGCGGCGGGGACGAGGATGTCGACCCGGCCGAGTCCGAGGGTGCGCTGACGGCGCCCGGCGCCACGGCTGTTCCAGACGTTCATCGCCATGTGATGGTGGTAGCCGCCGGCGCTCACGAAGAGCGCCTGGCCGGGCAGCTCGATGGTGGAGGCGAAGCCGAGCCTGTCGACATAGAACTCGCGCGCCGACGCGACGTCTCCGACAGAGAGGTGCACGTGTCCGACGCGGGCATCGCCGTCGATCGGCCCGGCGAGACCCTCCTCGGTGATGTGCTGCTCGAGGAAGCGGTTGGGGTCGAGGTAGACGGTCCCCATCTCGATCTGGCCGTGCGCCCAGCTCCACTCGGTGCGGTCGCGATCCCAGTAGAGCTCGACGCCGTTGCCCTCCGGGTCGTCGAAGTAGAACGCCTTGCTGACGAGGTGGTCGCTCGATCCCGTGAAGGTGCCGGGGTAGCGCTGCGCGACCGAGTACACGGCGGCGGCGAGGGCGGCCTCGGTGTCGAAGACGATCGCGGTGTGGAACAGGCCCGCCTCGTGCGGTGCCGCGTGACGCAGCTCGGGGGAGTGCTCGAGGATCACGACGGCGCGCCCGTCACGCCCGAGGGTGGTGCGCGGTCCCTCCTGCGTCAGCACGTCGAGGCCGACTCCGTCGCGGTAGTACCCGGTCGTCGCGTCGAGGTCGGCGACGTTGAGGGTGACGGCGCCCATGGCGGTGTCGTCGGCGAGCAGGTCGGATGCGGCGGTCATATCGAGATCAATCTAGTTGACTCGTCACCATCACGCTGCGGACCCTCTGACTACAAAACCACCACGAGCACGATGACCACGACGACGGCGACCGCGAGGGCGACGACTGCGAGGGCGATGACGGCCCCTCGGCGAGAGCTCTCGGCGGGCAGCGGCGCGTGCTCGCGACCGTCGGCGGGCGGCTGAGCGCGACCCGGGTCGGAGTCGGCCGGCGTCGCAACCGCAGCCTCACGAGCGCGCGCCGCGGCGATGATGTCGGCGGGATCCGGGCCCGTGGACGCCGGTGACGATACGACCGGCTGGCCGAGCACCGACTCCGGCGTGCCCGCGACGTCCTTCTTGGACGGGGTGGGCGTCGACTGCGGGGGCCTGGACTCGGTCGGTTCGGTCACCCTCGCACTCTAGCCCCGGCTCAGAGGGTCTTCCCGAAGCAGCGCGACTGAGGTGAGTCGGCGTAGTACCCGAAGGCCGGGATCTGCTCGTAGCCCTCGCGCGCGTAGAAGCGCATCGCCTCCGGCTGCAGCTCGCCGGTCTCAAGCACAAGGCGGGTCCAGCCGCGGTCACGGGCGTCGGCCTCGAGCGCGACGAGGAGGTCGTGGGCGACGCCGGTTCCGCGGCGCTCGGGGGCGACGAAGAACCGCTTGATCTCGCCGTGCTCGTCATCGATGGCTCGGAGGGCGCCGCATCCGATCGCCGTACCGTCGACCTCGAACGCGACGTAGAACGCGGCGGCCGTCTCTGCGGTCGGCGCCGGGCCCGGCTCGTTGTCCTCGGTGCCGTAGCGCTGCGCCACCTCGGCGAGCATGCGGGTGCGCAAGGTCACGCCGGCCGTGTCGTCCCACGGGGTGAGGCGTACCTCCCACGTGCTCCCGGCGCCGGTGCCGCTCATCAGGCTCAGGTCGCTCATGCCGTCAGCCTCTCGATCAGCTCGCGGT
>CAXTSE010000013.1:28144-110323 GCA_964246985.1 uncultured Microbacteriaceae bacterium | reverse complement strand
GCGCATCTGGGAGCGGGATGTCGCCGAGATCGAGGTGCTCCCCGGCACGGATGCGGCCACCCGTCTCGCGAACCGGCGCGGCACCGAGCAGCTGGGCGACGCCGCCGACGGCTCGACCCGTCTGCGCCTGCACTACGTGGATCGGGCGATCCTCGCCGACGACCTCGCCGGATTCGGTCCCGAGGTGCTCGTGATCTCCCCGCCCGAGCTGCGCGACGCCGTGATCGAGCGGCTCGAGAGGACGGAGCGCGACCATGGCTGACGCATCCACCCCGCCCCTGCAGGCGCGAGACAAGCTGGCGTTCCTGCTCTCGCTCGTCCCGTGGCTGATGGACCACGACGGCGCGTCCGTCTCCGAGGCGGCGGCTCACTTCGCGGTCACGCCCGAGCAGATCCGCGATGCGGTGTCGCTCATCGCGGTGAGCGGGGTGCCCGGCGAGACGGAGGCGTACCAGCACGAGGACCTCTTCGACATCAACTGGGAGGCCTTCGAGGATCGCGACGAGATCGTGCTGACCAACCGGGTCGCGATCGACGACTCGCCGCGCTTCTCGGCCCGCGAGGCCGCCGCCCTCATCGCGGGGCTCGAGTACCTCTCATCACTGCCCGAGAACGCCGACCGGGCATCCATCGCCACCCTCAAGTACAAGCTGAGCCGCGGCGCGTCCGCGACGCCCAGCCAGGTCGGCGTCGACGGGGGAGACGCGGATGCGGCGCGCGCCGCCACCCTCGCGCTCATCCACGAGTCGGTGGACGCGGGCGTGCAGCTGGAACTCGACTACCTCACCTCCGCGGGGGAGCGGGAGCGCCGCCGCGTCGATCCTCTGCGCGTGGAGTCGTTCGACGACGACTGGTACCTGCGCGGCTGGTGCCACCTGCGGGGTGCCGTGCGCACCTTCCGTCTCGACCGCATCTCGAACGCGGTCATCACCGACGCGCCGATCGAGCACCGCGCCGACGACGTGCGCCTGCCCGACCGGCTCTTCGAGTCGTCGCCCCAGGACCTCGAGGTGACGATCGAGGTGGCGGCCGCGGCGATGCCGTTGCTCGCCGACTACATCCCCGACGGTGCGGTCACCACACCGGCCGGCGATCGCATCCGCACCACGCTCCGGGTGTCGCACTACCACGGGCTCAAGCGGCTGCTGGCGAGCATGCCCGGTGTCGCCGCGGTCGTCGCACCCGAGAGCGCGCGCGCCGCGGTCGCGGAGTGGGCCGCGGCCGGCGCCGCGCGCTACCGCTAGACCACAGCGATCACGGGTGACGCGCACAGCCCTTTCATGGGTGGGCGGTTACACTCGAGGGAGCACCCGCGGGCTGCACCGCCCGCCCCACAGAAGGACGTGACGCCATGCTCGGCAACCTGACCGGTTGGCACTTCCTGATCGTGCTCGCGATCATCCTGCTCCTGTTCGGCGCCACGAAGCTCCCGGCCCTCGCCAAGAGCGTCGGCCAGTCGGCCAAGGTGCTGCGCACCGAGCTCAAGTCCGACGACAAGCCGGATGCGGCATCCGCCACCGCGGCACCGACCGCGACCAGCGCCCCGAGCACCGTGGCGAGCACGCCGGCCGAGGCGACGGTCGACAGGCCCGCCGACACGAAGTAGGCACGATGGCCCCGCGACGCCCGCGGAGGACCCCCGACGCCCGCATGTCGCTGGGCGAGCACCTGATCGAGCTCCGCAAGCGGCTCACAGTCATCGCCCTGGCTGTCATCGCCGGCGGGATCGGCGGCTTCTTCCTCTACGACCTGATCTGGCCGCTCATCACGCAGCCCATCTCGCGCCTCGCGGCCGCGCAGGGCGCCGACACCGACCAGATCGAGACCATCACCCTCAACTACACGGGGATCACGGGCGGGTTCGACGTGCGGCTGCAGGTCGCGATCGCCGTGGGGCTCGTCATCTCGAGCCCGGTCTGGCTGTACCAGATCTTCGCCTTCCTCGTTCCCGGCCTGACGAAGCGCGAGAAGCGCTACACCCTGGGATTCCTGTTCTCGGCGATCCCGCTCTTCCTCGCCGGATGCGCGGCCGGCTGGTTCGTGCTGCCGCACATCGTCGAGCTGATGTACACCTTCGTGCCGGCCGGGTCGACGACGTTCTACGAGACGAAGTACTACCTCGACTTCGTGCTGAAGCTCGTGCTCGCGACGGGCATCGCCTTCGTCCTGCCGGTGTTCCTCGTCCTCCTGAACTTCGTCGGGGTGCTCGCGGGACGCACCATCCTCCTCGGCTGGCGCTGGGCCATCCTCGCCATCACCCTGTTCACGGCGATCGCCACCCCGGCCGCCGACGTCGTCTCGATGTTCCTGCTCGCGATCCCCATGGTGGGGCTGTACTTCGTCGCGGTCGGCATCGCCCTTCTGCACGACCGGGCGGCCGCCAAGCGCATCGCCGCCGTCGAGGCCTCCGCCGGGCTCGCCGCATGAGCCCCGCACCGAGCGCCGCAGAGCCGACCGCGGCGGAGCGGTTCGCGGCAGCGCGCGCGCGGCAGGCGGGCGAGGCGGGATCGCCGAGGCTCGAGGACTTCCGGCGGGCGCTCGAGTTCCCGCTCGACCCGTTCCAGCTGGAGTCCTGCCGCGTGCTCGAGTCCGGCAGCAGCGTGCTGGTCGCCGCTCCGACCGGCGCCGGCAAGACGATCGTCGCCGAGTTCGCCGTGCATCTCGCGCTCGGCACCGCGCGCGACAAGGTCTTCTACACGACGCCGATGAAGGCGCTCAGCAATCAGAAGTTCAACGAGCTGGCCGCCGAGCACGGGTCCGACAAGGTCGGTCTGCTCACCGGCGACAGCAACATCAACAGCTCGGCCCGAGTCGTGGTCATGACCACCGAAGTGCTGCGCAACATGCTCTACGCCGACTCGCCCCTGCTGAAGGACCTCGCGTTCGTCGTGATGGACGAGGTGCACTACCTCGCCGACCGCTTCCGGGGGGCCGTCTGGGAGGAGGTCATCATCCACCTCCCGCAGACGGTCCGGCTCGTCAGCCTGAGCGCGACCGTCTCCAACGCCGAGGAGTTCGGCGACTGGCTGCAGGCCGTGCGCGGCCACACCGACGTCATCGTGTCGGAGGAGCGCCCGGTACCCCTCGAGCAGCACGTGCTGGTGCGGTCGAAGCTGCTGGAGCTCTTCGACTCGTCGGGTCTCGCGGCCACCAACCGCGTCAACCCCGAGCTCGCCCGCCTCGCCGCCTCCGCGGGTCGTGCGGCGGGCACCTATCGCGGCCAGCATCCCGGACGGCACCACCAGAAGGGCAGCGGCGGATCGGGTTCCGAGGGCCTCCGCGCCTGGGACCGCGGCGGCGGACCCGGCGGACAGGGCGACCGGATGAGCCGCCCCGAGCTGGTGCGCCTCCTCGACGGCAAGAACCTCTTGCCCGCGATCTTCTTCATCTTCAGCCGGGTCGCCTGCGATGCGGCCGTCACGCAGGTCGTGCGCAGCGGCATCCGGCTCACCGAGAAGTGGGAGCAGGACGAGGTGCGCTCGATCGTCGAGGAGCGCACTCGCACCATCCCCGACAGCGACCTCGGCGTGCTCGGCTACTGGGAGTGGCTCGACGGGCTGCAGCGCGGCGTCGCGGCCCACCACGCCGGCATGCTCCCCGCGTTCAAGGAGATCGTCGAGGAGCTGTTCCAGCGGAAGCTGCTGAAGGCCGTCTTCGCCACCGAGACCCTCGCGCTCGGCGTCAACATGCCCGCCCGCACGGTGGTGCTCGAGAAGCTCGAGAAGTTCAACGGCGAGTCACGGGTTCCGATCACGCCGGGGGAGTACACCCAGCTGACCGGGCGCGCAGGACGCCGCGGCATCGACGTCGAAGGCCACGCCGTCATCCAGTGGGTCGGCGGCCTCGACCCGCAAGCGGTCGCCTCGCTCGCGTCGCGCCGCAGCTACCCGCTCAACTCCAGCTTCCGGCCCACCTACAACATGGCCGTCAACCTCATCGAGCAGTTCGGGCGCGATCGCACCCGCGAGATCCTCGAGTCGTCGTTCGCCCAGTTCCAGGCCGATCGCGCGGTGGTCGACCTCGCCCGACGCGTCCGCGAGCAGGAGAAGTCCCTCGCGGGGTATGCCGAGGCGATGCGCTGCCACCTGGGAGACTTCGCGCAGTACTCGGGACTGCGTCGCGAGCTCGCCGACCTCGAGAAGAAGAACGCGCGCGCCGAGGGTCGCGGACAGGGACGCGCGGGCCAGCCCACCGGCGAGAGCCGCGGTGAGCGGGACCGCAGGCAGCGGCAGATCGGCGACCTGCGGCGGCGCATGAAGCAGCACCCCTGCCACTCGTGCAGCGACCGCGAGGCGCACGCCCGCTGGGCCGAGCGCTGGTGGCGCCTGAAGCGCGAGAACGATCAGCTGAGCTCGCAGATCCGCGGCCGCACCGGGGCGGTCGCCCAGGTGTTCGACCGGATCACCGACCTCCTCCTCGAGCTCGGCTACCTGAGTGAGATCGACGGCGTCCTGGCCGTTGAGGCGCCCGGACGCAGCCTCCGCCGCATCTACGGCGAACGCGACCTCCTCGTCGCCGAGTGCCTCCGCCGGGGCACCTGGAGCGGGCTCGACGCGCCCGCTCTAGCCGCCCTGGCCAGCACCCTCGTCTACGAGCCGCGCCGCGAGAGCTCCGACTCGCCCGAGTGGACGATGCCGCGCGGACCGTTCAGGGAGGCGTTCGAGGCGACCGGGATCCTGTGGTCGCAGCTCACCGACCTCGAGGAGCATCACAGGCTGCCCGACAGCGAGCCGCCGCAGCCCGGCATCTCGCTCGCCACCTACCGCTGGGCCGGAGGCGCGTCGCTCGACAGCGTCCTGCGCGACGCCGACATGGCCGCCGGCGACTTCGTGCGGGTGATGAAGCAGGCCGTCGACCTGCTCGATCAGGTCTCGATCGTCGCCGACGGCCCGCTCGGACGCACCGCGCGCACGGCGATCGACGGCATCCGGCGCGGGATCGTCGCGTACTCGAGCGTCGCCTGATGACCAGCACCCTCCAACGGCCGCAGGCGGGCGGGCGACGGGCGGCCGAGCCGCGCTCCCTGTTCCGCGTCGGCGACCCCGGCATCCTGCCCGCGCTCCCGGTCGAGGATCGACGCACGCCCGCGCTCCTCCCGCTGTGGGCGGCGGTGCTCGTCGCCGGGGGAGCGGGTCCCGTGCTCGACGCCGCGTTCCCCGACCGGGGCTGGTGGCCGCTCGCGTACGCGGCGATCGCGCTCGTGCTGATCGCCTCGGTCGGGCGACGGCTCGGCAGCGCGTTCCTCGTCGGCGTCGTCTTCGGCGCGGCCTTCTTCTTCCCGCACATCGAGTGGGCGGCGGTGTTCCTCGGTCCCGTACCCTGGTCGGCACTCGCCGGCCTGATGGCGCTCTGGTGCGGGCTGGGCACGATGCTGATCACGCTGGCCTACCGCTGGATCCGCGCTGTCTGGCTGGGCCGCTGGGCGCGGCTGCTGCTGCTCCCAGCCGTCGTGGCGGGCCTCTGGACCGCCCGCGAGGGGATCTCGGCGGTATGGCCCTACGGCGGGTTCTCGTGGGGACGCGTGGCGTTCTCGCAGTCCGACAGCCCGGTCAGCGACTCATTCGCGTGGCTCGGCGTCGCCGGGGTGAGCTTCGCCATGGTCTTCGTCGTCGCCCTGGCGATCGAGGCGGTGCAGGAGGTGCGGATCGACGCCCTCCGGCGGGCGCTCATCGTCACCGTCACAGCGCTCGTGCTCGTCGCCGCCCCCTCCTGGACCGCCCTGCCGGGGACCGACGGCCCTGCGGGGGACGCCGCCACGCTGCGGGTCGGCGCGGTGCAGGGCGACACCAAGGCGGGCTACTTCGACCCGCCCGAGAACTACGGCGACAACCTGCGGGGGCAGCTGGCCGCCACCGAGCCGATCTACGGCGAGGATGTCGACGTCGTCGTCTGGCCGGAGGGCTCGTCGGATGTCGACCCCTACCTCGACGCCGGCGCGGCGGCGGCGTTCGACTCCGTGACCCGTGAGGCGGATGCGCCGCTCGTCGCCGGAATCATCACGACCCGCGAGAACGGCGTCGATGCCACCGGCGAGCCGGCGTACCAGTACTTCAACACCTCGGTCATGTGGAGCCAGGACGACGGCCCGACCGACTACTACGACAAGAAGCATCCCGTGCCGTTCGGGGAGTACGTACCCGACCGCGCGTTCTGGCGCCAGTTCGCTCCCGACCTCATCGACCTGATCGGGCGCGAGTACGAGATCGGGGCCACCGACTCGGTCATGGACGTCGGGAGCGTCAAGACCGACGGACGCAGCGTGCTGGCCGGCATCGCCATCTGCTTCGACATCGTGGACGACGGCCTCCTGCGGGACATGACGCAGCAGGGCGCGCAGCTCATCTTCGCGCAGACCAACAACGCGGACTTCGGGCGCACCGACGAGAGCGTGCAGCAGCTCGCCATGGCGCGCATCCGGGCTGTCGAGACGGCGCGATCCGTTGTCAACATCTCGACCGTGGGCACCAGCGCGATCATCTACCCCGACGGCACCATGCACGACCAGCTCACGACCTACGAGCCGGGCGTGATGATCGACGACGTCCCCCTCGAGACGACGATGACGCCCGCCGTCGTCGGCGGGCGTCAGTTCGAATGGCTCGTGTGCGGGATGGCGCTGCTGGTGCTGCTCGGCGCCGGGGTGTCACTCCGCGGCGCTGGACGCCGCTCCTCACCCCGCTGAGACAGGCGTCAGGCGCTCTTCTTGGACTGGCCGCGACGAGCGCGGAGGAACTCCAGGCGCTCCTCGAGCAGCTCTTCGAGCTCCGGGCGGGTGCGACGCTCCAGCAGCATGTCCCAGTGGGTGCGTGCGGCCTTGACCTCGACCTCCTCCATCTCGACGATGGCGCCGTCGTCGCCGACGAGCCGTCCCTCGAGACCGGTACGGGGTGACGACCAGATCTCCGGGATCTCGGCGTCGGCCGAGAACACGACCTCGAACGTCGTGCCGTCGTCGGTCTGGTACAGGCTCTTGCGGCGTGATGCGAACTCGACGCCCACTTCGCTCTGCAGACTCTGGGATCCGAGTCGCATTCCGCGCAGACTGCGATCTGCCATTGTGTGGCCTCCTCTTCGCATTTCCGGACAGAAGCTCTGCCGGTGTCAGGTATAACGACAGGCTGGCGGGCTCCATGCCCGCCCCCGGCCCTTTACAGACCTTTCACAGCAGTTGCAAGAGGCATTCGGAGCGCGCGGGGGACGCGATGGCTCAGAGCGCGCGGAGCACCTCGAGCGCCAGGTCGGCGCGATCCGTGATGAGGCCGTCGACGCCCGCCCCGAGCAGCGACCGCATCTCGGCCGGGTCGTTGATCGTCCAGGCGTGCACCTCGACCCCGACCGCGTGGAAGCTCGCCAGCGCACGCGGCGAGAACGGACTCATGTGCAGAAGCGAGGTCGGGAGCTGCACCGCGTGCACCCCGCGCAGGGTGCGCGCCAGAGGACGGACTGCGCCCGCGTTCGCCAGCGCGACCGCCGCGACGGCGCCGCGGGCAGAGACCGAGGTGGCCACGCCGGGCAGGCGGCGGACGGCATCACGGCGCCGTCCGTCGCCGAACGACGACACGAGCACTCTGCCGACGGCGTTCGCCGCCGTGATCGCCGCCGCCGCCGGTGCCGCGACACCGGGCACCTTGATGTCGATGTTGAAGCGGGACTCGGGGAACGCGTCGAGCGCATCCGCCAAGGAGCAGAACGCCTGACCTGCGCCGAGCTGGACGCGCCTCAGCTCGTGCGACGTGAGCTGCGACACCGACACCTTCCGGCCCACGAGACGCGTGAGGTCGGGGTCGTGGCTGATCATCGCGACCCCGTCGCTCGAGACGTGGACGTCGGTCTCGAGATGCGATACTCCGAGCGCGACGGCACGCGAGAAGGCGAGCAGGGTGTTCTCGGGCGCGTCGGTGGCCAGTCCGCGATGCGCGATGACCCGCGGGGGAGCGGGCGAGAAGTACCCGGCGGGCTGCGGGCTACTTGACGACGGGTGGCGCGGCACGGGGCGCGAAGAACCCCTCCCCGATGCCCTTGAGGGCCTCGGTCAGCTCGCTCGGGATGATCCACAGCTTGTTCGCGTCGCCCTCCGCCAGCTTCGGCAGGGTCTGCAGGTACTGGTAGGCCAGCAGCTTCGGGTCGGGGTCGCCGCGGTGGATGGCGTCGAAGACGGTCTGGATCGCCTCCGCCTCGCCCTGTGCCCGCAGCACCTGCGCTTTCGCCGCTCCCTCGGCCTCGAGGATCGCCGCCTGGCGCGAGCCCTCGGCCTGCAGGATGGCCGCCTGCTTGGTGCCCTCGGCGGTGAGGATCTGCGCGCGGCGGTCCCGCTCGGCGCGCATCTGCTTCTCCATCGAGTCCTGGATCGAGATGGGCGGATCGATCGCCTTCAGCTCGACGCGGCCGACGCGGATGCCCCATTTGCCGGTGGCCTCGTCGAGCACGATGCGCAGCTGCCCGTTGATGTTGTCGCGGCTGGTGAGCGCCTCCTCGAGGTTCAGACCGCCGACGACGTTGCGGAGGGTCGTGGTCGTCAGCTGCTCGACCGCGCCCAGGTAGTTGGCGATCTCGTAGGTGGCGGCGCGCGCATCCGTCACCTGGAAGTAGACGACGGTGTCGATCGAGACCACCAGGTTGTCCTCGGTGATGACCGGCTGAGGCGGGAACGACACGACCTGCTCGCGCATGTCGACCAGCGGTCGAACGCGGTCGATGAACGGGATCAGCAGGTTCAGTCCCGGCATCAGGGTCTTGTGGTACTTGCCGAGGCGCTCGACCACCCCGGCGTAGGCCTGGGGGATGATGCGGATGGAGCGGAAGACGACCGTCAGCGCCAGGATCGCCACCAGGACGACCACGACCACGGTGATCACGTTGCCGAAGATCTGCTCGTCGGTCATGGTGCGATCCCATCTGTCGGTGCTGCGGGCACGACCACGGCTGTGGCGCCCTCGATCTCGGTGACGACGACGCGCTCGCCCTCGAGCAGGGAGTGCTCAGAGGATGCGACCGAGAGTCGGGAGGTCCAGGTCTCGCCGTTCGCGAGGCGCACCTGGCCACGCCCGTCGGCGAAGGCGACGAACACGCTGCCGGACATGCCCAGCAGGGCGTCGGTGTTGCTGCGGGCGGGGTCGCCGCCCTTCCGCAGCGAGCGCAGCAGGGGAGGCCGCACGAAGAAGAGGAGGACCACGGCAAGCGCCCCGGCGACGATGACCTGCAGCCACCAGTCGGCTCCGACGAGGCCGGCGACCAGCCCGCCGAGGCTGCCGACGCCGAGCATCAGGAACGTGAACTCCAGGCTCATCACCTCGACGATGATGAAGACGAGGATGAGGGCGAGCCAGAGAACCCATGCCCACTGCGTGAGGAAGTCCACGCTGTCGAAACTATCAGACGGGGTAGTCTCGGGAACCGTGAATGCCCCCTCAGACGCCCCCGCATCCGTCCTCCCCGCCGGCTTTCTCGCCGGCGTCCGCGCCCTGGTCACCGGCTCCTCGCGCGGCATCGGAGCAGACACCGCGGCCTACCTCGCCGCGGCGGGCGCGAAGGTCGCCATCAACTACCGCAACAAGGAGGCGCGCGCCCTGAAGGTCGTCGCGGCCATCGAGGCCGCCGGGGGAGAGGCGATCGCCGTCGGAGGCGACCTCACCGATCCCGAGTCGGTCGCGGGCATCTTCCAGACCATCGCCGATGCGTGGGGCGGTCTCGACCTCCTGGTGCTGAATGCCTCCGGCGGCATGGAGAGCGGCATGGGCGAGGACTACGCCATGCGTCTCAATCGCGACTCGCAGGTGTCGGTGGTCGAGTCGGCAGTACCGCTGCTGGCCGACGGCTCGCGCATCGTGTTCGTGACAAGCCATCAGGCGCACTTCGTGCGGAGCGACACGGAGACCATGCCCGAGTACCAGGTCGTCGCCCTCAGCAAGCGGGCCGGTGAGGATGCGCTGCGGGCCAAGCTTCCCGAGCTCACCGAGGCGGGCATCTCGTTCGTCGTCGTGTCGGGCGACATGATCGAGGGCACCATCACGGCGACTCTGCTCGAGCGGGCCAATCCGGGCGCCATCGAGCACCGCCGCGAGGAGGCGGGGCGCCTCTACACGGTGAGCGAGTTCGCCGCCGAGGTCGCCCAGGCCGCCGTCGATCCGATCCCCGCCGACAACACGCGGTACGTCGGCGACATCAGCGGCTTCGCCGCCTGACCGGGGCCCGCATGCCCACCTTCCGAGCCACATCCCGCGTCCTGCTCGTCGACCCGGACGGGCGCGTGCTGATGTTCCTGCAGTACGGCAAGGATCACGGCGTGCCGCCGCGGTGGATCACGCCGGGCGGGGGAGTCGACCCCGGCGAGGATCATGACGAGGCCGCGATCCGTGAGCTGCGGGAGGAGACCGGGCTCGACCTCGAGGCGGTGCCGGCACCGTTCCTCGACGAGGACTTCCCGCCGGATCAGCGCTGGCATCCGTATGAGACGGGCCACTGGGCCTGGTACGAGGTGCCCGTCGCAGCGCAGTTCGAGCCGAGTCGCGAGGGCTGGACCGACGAGGAGGTGGTGGACGTGCTCGAGTGGGGCTGGTTCACCGCCGACGAGCTCGACGCCTCCGAGCACGAGGTGGAACCCGACTGGCTTCCCGCCCTCATGCGGGAGAGAATCAGCCGACCGCCCCACTCTGAGGAGAACCCATGACCCGCGCCCTGCCCGTGTACTCCATCACCGACCTGGAGCGTCTGAACGACCTCGAGCTGCCGAGCCTGACCTATGACGAGGCCGTGTCCCTGGGGATGGTCGCCGTCGAGGTGATCCGCAGCTGGAACCTCAGCCTGGCCGTCGACATCGTGCTGGGAGGCGATCTGGTGTTCCGCGCCAAGCTGGAGGGCACCGGGCCGGGCAACGACGAGTGGCTGGCAGGCAAGGCGGCGGTAGCGACCAGCTTCGGCGAGCCGTCCCTGCTGGTGCGCAAGCGCCGCGAGGCCGACGGCACCGCTGACGAGCCCGGCGAACACGAGGAGCTCAGGTTCCACGGGGGATCCGTCCCGCTGCGGGTGGCCGGCGAGATCGTGGGCACCATCACCATGTCGGGGGAGCCCGACGCCGTCGACCACGAGGCCGCGGTCGAGGCGATCGAGCGCTACCTGGGAGTCGCCGACGCGGACGGGCGCCACGAGGCCTGATCGGCGATCATGGGGGTCGATGACCGACCATTCGACACCCCTCACCCGCTGGATCTTCGCCGGCCAGCTGGGCCCGGTCTTCGACGACGGCGGGCCGATGATGATCATCGAGGCGCGGTCGGTCTTCGCCCGGCGTCCGATGCACCGCGCCAAGGCGCATCTCTACCTGTCCGCGATGCGGCATCGGGCACGGGAGCTGGGGGAGAGGGTCGAGTTCCACCAGGTGGAGCGGTACGACGAGGTCGTCGACGGCCGCGACGACCTCGAGGTCATCGACCCGACCTCGTACAGCGCGCGGCGATTTGTGCGGCGGCACGGCATCTCGGTGCTGCCCAGCCGCGGCTTCGTCACCAGTGAAGAGGATTTCGGCGCCTGGGCCGCGACCCGCGGCGGCAAGCGCCTGCTGATGGAGGACTTCTACCGCGACGTGCGCGCACGCACCGGGGTGCTGATGAGCGGCTCGGAGCCCGAGGGCGGCACCTGGAACTACGACCACGACAACCGCCAACCGCCTCCGCGCGGCGCCGCGACACTGGGCCTCACGCCCTGGTGGCCCGTCGAGGACGACATCGACGCAGAGGTGCGCGCAGACCTCGACCGCTGGCAGCGAGACGGTCACATGCAGCTCGTGGGGGACGACGGACCCCGCCGTTTCGCTGTGACACCGGAGGAGGCGCGCGCCGCCCTCGACGACTTCGTCGCCTATCGCCTCCCCGACTTCGGCCCCTACGAGGACGCGATGCTCAGCGGCGACTGGACGATGGCGCACTCGCTGCTGAGCGTGCCCCTCAACCTCGGACTGCTCGATCCGCGTGACGCGGTCGACGCGGCGGAGGCGGCCTACCGCGCCGGCGACGTGCCGCTCCCGAGCGCGGAGGGATTCGTCCGCCAGATCGCCGGATGGCGCGACTACATCTGGCATCTGTACTGGCACCTGGGGGAGTCCTACCCGACAGCCCGCAACGCGCTGCAGGCGACCGCGCCGCTGCCCGAGGCCTTCACATCGCTCGACGCCGACGCCATCACGGCGCGGTGTCTGCACGAGACCATCGACGGCATGCGGCGCCACGGCTGGGCGCACCACATCCAGCGGCTCATGGTGCTCGGCAACTGGGCGCTCCAGCACGGCTACGATCCGGTGCGTCTCAACCAGTGGTTCATCGACATGTTCGTCGACGGCACGCCGTGGGTCATGCCCGCCAACGTGATCGGCATGTCGCAGCACGCCGACGGCGGCATCGTGGCGACCAAGCCCTATGCGTCCGGCGGCGCGTACATCAACAAGATGTCCGACTACTGCGGAGCATGCCGGTTCGATCCGAAGAAGCGCCTCGGAGATGACGCGTGCCCGTTCACGGCCGGCTACTGGGCCTTCCTCGACCGCAACGAGGCCCGCCTGGGGGGAAACCATCGGATGAGCCAGCCGCTCGCCGGGCTCCGTCGCCTCGCCGACCGCGAGGCCGTCGTCGACCAGGAGCGTCGGCGGGAGTCCTGGTGAGGGGAGTCAGCTGATGGGACGTCAACGGGACCTGGCTTCGGAGCCCGCCGAGAAGACCTGCGCCTCGTGCGGTCGGCGGATCGAGTGGCGCGCGAAGTGGGCGGATTCCTGGGACTCCATCCGGTACTGCTCGGACGCCTGCCGCGCGCGCGGCGTCACCGCCGTCGACTCCCGGCTCGAGTCGACGATCCTGGAGCTCCTCGCGACGCGCGCGCACGACGCCACCATCTGCCCCTCCGACGCCGCGCGCACGGTCGGCTCGGAGGATGACTGGCGCGACCTGATGGAGCCGGCCCGGCGCGCGGCCCGGCGGCTGGTCGCCGCGGGCGAGGTCGTCATCACCCAGAAGGGTTCCGTGGTCGACCCGAGCACGGCGCGCGGCGCGATCCGCATCAGGAAGGTGCGGAGGGGCTGACGCGCACCGTCCTCGTCACCCCCGGACGCGGGATGCCCTGGCCGCGCCGGGATGCGTAGCGTGAGGGCATGGACCTCGGGGAGCTGCTCGCGCTGATTCAGGGAGCCGGCCCCGGCGCGGTCATGACCGCCGTCGGCGTCGTGCTGGGCGGCATCCTGCTCGGCCTGTGGACGACCTACACGATCGTCTGGCGTGCCGTGCGCCGCGGCATCCGCGAGGCGAACGCGTCGATGCTGGCCGCCATGCCAGCGCCGTCAGCTGAGCTCCAGCCGCCGGTCTATCTGCCGACCTGGTCGCCGACGATCGTCACCGACGGCGTGAACCGCGGCGCGAACCGCGATGTGAGCCGCCGGGTGCCGCGTCAGCGCGCATCCCAGCAGGGGTTGTAGCCGCGCGACTGGCAGCCGCTCACGGAGGCTGGATACCTCCGATAAGCAGCATTATGTCAGGTCATGTCAGCTGGCGGCGACTCGCGCCCTCAGGCCTCAGCTCGTGGCTCCCCGACCGGTCTGCGCCTGGAGGCGATCGATCTGCTCCGAGGCCTCGGCCTTGGTGATATCGGCCGGGATCTCCTCGCCGGCCTCGCGGGCCAGTGTGTCGAGGTAGCTGCGCTGCGCAGCGGTCATCGGCTCGTCGCCGGTCACCCAGTCGGACGGGTCCTTCACGGCGGAGTCCTGCGGGTCGGCGGCACCGAGCATCTCGGTGGTCTCGGTCGGGTCGGATTCGGGTGTCTGCTCGATGTCGCTCATGATCACGACGCTACGCGCGCCCGGCGACAACGACGGGGCCTTGACGGCGAGCGCTCAGCGCGCGAACGTGACGTGGACGACCCCGCTCTCGGCCACCTCCGAGGTCGTGGAGTAGTCGAGATCGAACGCACGCAGGTCATCCCAGAGCCGCCCGCCGCGTCCGAGCACGATGGGCGAGATCGCGACATGCAGCCGATCGACGAGGCCCGCCGCCAGGAAGTCGCGGGCGACCCCGACTCCCCCGCCGACGCGGACATCGGCTCCCCCGGCCAGCTCGAGCGCCCGGTCGAGTGCGTCCCGCGGTGACAGGCTCACGAACTCGAACCGCGTGCCGTTGTCGAACGCGAGCGGCGCGCGAGTGCCGTGGGTCAGCACGAGGACCGGGACGCCGAATGGCGGCTCCTCGCCCCACCACCCTCGCCACTCCGGATCGTCCGGGAAGCTGTGGAGGCCGAACATCGCGGCGCCCATGATCTCCGCGCCGACGCCCTCGAAGTAGCCGGCGGCGTAGCGGTCGTCGACGCCGGTCGTCCCCTCCCCCGACGCGTCGTGCAGCACGCGCTGACGGAAGGTGCGCGTGGCCGCGTAATGGGCGACGAGACGCCCCCAGTCCTCCCCCATCGGATTCTCGGGGCTCGGGTCAGCCGGCATCGCCACGCCGTCGAGTGAGATGTTGAGGTCGATGCGCACGGCCATCCGAAGGCTCCCAGTCGTGAAAGTGAACGGTGTTCACATTGACAGCGACGGGGTGGGGATGTCAAACCGGGCAGGGGCCGCGTCGCGAGTAGCCGAGTCGTTTTCGAGAAGCCCCGCGCCGATCCGCCCTCCTACGATGGAGCCCGCAAGCAGGCGACGAGACGACGGAGAGACCATGGCGACGACAGGCTTCAGTAAGGAAGAGCGCGCGGCGATGAAGGAACGCGCCAAGGAGCTCAAGGCCGAGCAGACGCGCGAGGCCGGGATGACCGACGTGCAGAACAAGATCGCCGAGATGACCGATGACGAGAAGGCCATCGCCCGGAAGATCCTCGACATCGTGGCGGACGTCGCGCCCGACCTCATGCCGCGCACCTACTACGGGATGCCCGCGTGGGCGCGCGACGGCAAGAACATCATCTTCTTCCAGCCGGCCTCGAAGTTCGGCGTGCGCTACTCGACGATCGGGTTCGAGCAGGCCGCGAACCTCGACGACGGCGACCTCTGGCCGACGTCCTACGCCGTGCTGTCGATCGGCGCGGCCGAGGAGAAGCGGATCCGAGCGCTGCTGACCCAGGCGATCAGCTGACGCGTCACGTCGAGTACGTCGAGTACGTCGAGTACGTCGAGTACGTCAGGGCCGGGCCTGGGTGCGACCGCGACGCATCAGCAGCGCGCCGCCGAGAATGGCCGCGAGAGCCAGGGCGGGCGTCGCCCACGTGACGTCGGCGCCGGTGGCGGCGAGCTCCGGAGCGGCCGGTGTGATGACGGCCGGCGCAACGGCGGGAGCCTGGAACCGGAAGATCACGAGCCCGTTCGAGCCTGCCACCGCCGCGGCGGTGTTGATCGACCCGCCGGTACCGGCGACCGGGCTCGCGACGATGAGGTCTGCGGCGTCAGTCGCGTCGCCGCCGTTTCCGTAGACGTCGACGCCGGCCGCCGAGGCGGGGAACAGGGCAGGATCCGTGTTGGGCAGGTCCACCAGGCCGAACCCCAGACCGGGCAGGCAGTCCGGAATGCCGGCAGAGTCCGTACGGGCACCGTCGCCGAAGCCGTAGAACCTGTCGGGGTCGATGCAGAAGGGCTGCGCGAAGCCTCCCCGGAGCCCGCCGGCAGCGGGGACCGTCCCGACACTGGTCTCGCCGCCATCCGTCGCGGGCTGAGCCGGGTCGGGGCCGGGCTGACCGCCGACGCCCACCACGACCGGAATCGGACCGGCGAGCGACACGCTGTCGATGTAGGTGACGCTGCCGCCGTCACCGGCGTAGAAGCCGTCGGTCGTGTAGGCCGCGCCGCCGCCGGCGCCGACGAGCACCGCCGAGAGCTTGGCGATCCCGGCCGGCGGAGTGAAGCTGCCGCTTGCCGTCATGCGCACCTCGCACACGCCATCGGCCACGAGCGTGGCCGCGGGGACGGTCGTCGGGCAGGTGCCGGTGAACGCGGATGCGGGGGCTGCCGCGCCGCCGAGCACGAGGCCACCGGCGCCGATCCCCAGTACTCCGACGGCGGCCAGACCACGCGCCATGTCACGACCGTGCACGGGCGGCTCCTCTGATCAGCAGGTAGGAGGCGAGCTCCCGGTAGACAAGTACGTCCAGAGCGTAGCAACGGTTCGGACTAGAGCCGCACATCTCTGTCGAGCTGCTGCTGCAGTGCGTCGGCGACAGCGCCCCGACGCAGCTTGCCGTTCTCGGTGCGGGGCAGCTCCTCGACGCGTTCGATGATCCGCGGGGTGCCGTCGCCGAGCTGTGTCCGCATGCGGTCGAGGAGGTCCGACAGCTCGACCGACCGGTCCGCCACGACGACGAGCGCCACGGCCGCCACACCCCGACCGTCGCGCACGGCTACGGCCGCGGCATCACTGACGCCGGGGTACTCGAGCGCGCTCTGCTCGATCCGCTCGGGATCGACCTTGACCCCGGCGGCATTGAGGATGTCGTCGGCGCGACCCAGCAGAGTCAGCCGCCCGCCCGCCATCCGGCCGACGTCCCCCGAAGTGAACCACCCGTCGCCATCGACTCCGAGCACTCGCTCACGTTCTCGGAGCGTGCTGAGGATGCGGACCAGTCCGACCTCCCCGCCGGGTCGCGGACTCCCACCGTCCCCGACGACCTCGACCCGGACGGCCGGAAGCACGTCGCCGACATCCCCCGGACGGGCCGCGGCCCCGCGCCTGATGGCGACAGCTCCGACCTCGGTCGCCCCGTAGATCACCTCGATCTCGGCGCCGAGTTCCCGAGCCAGCTGAGACTCGAGATCGCTCGAGAGCGGGCTCCCGACCGACTGCACGTGCGACACCGATGCGAGCGGATGCGGCAGCCGCCTGTTCGCCCGCACCAGGTCCGCCAGCTGCGACGGCGATCCGTGCACCGTCGTCACCCCCAGCTCTGCGATCAGCCGAGCGTTCTCGTCACCGGTTCCCCCGACCAGATACGGCTCGCCCGCCTCGAGTGCTGCGAAGAAGGCGGCCGCCCCGCTGATGGTCCCCAGGCTGAGGAGCGTGAGCACCGGGAATGGCCGCATCCAGTGATCGCGTCCGCGCTGGACGCGCTCGGCGATATCGGCGACCGCGAAGGGGATGGCCTTCGGCGCGCCGGTGGTGCCGCTGGAGAACACGATGCGGGCCGGCACCGCGTCGTCCCGCTCGACGATGCCCTCCCCGTCACCGGCCGCGGGAGCCGCGAGCCAGCGTGCGTCGACGACCAGCTGGCGCTGACCTGGGAAATCGGACCGCCGCGTGCCCGTCACGAGCACGTCGAGCACGTCGGCGAGGTGCTCGCTCGATCCCGCAGGCGCGACCGCGCCTACCGCTCCCGCCATCCAGAGCGCGAGAGCGAAGACCGGCTGCAGGAGTCCGGGCAGCTCGACGCCCACGACGCTCCCCGACGTGACACCGTGCTCGCGGAGCAGGCGCGCGCAGTGCACCGAGGAGTCCCACAGCTCGCCTGCCGAGAGGCGGGTTCCGATCGCGATCACCGCGTCGCCGTCCGGATCACGGCGACGACGCGCATCGAGCGCGGCGACCGGATCGAGGGGCATGGCTCGACTCAGAACAGGAACGGCGACGCGGCCGCAGGCGGGGGCGGCGGGGGAACCACTCCCCCGTAGCCGGGTCCCGTCGGAGCGATGTCTCCACGCTGGTACGCCGTGGCGGCGGCGCGTGCGCGCACATCCGCCGCCTCGTTGAGCGGGTGACCCGCGTGCCCCTTGACCCACTCGAACCGGTAGCGGCGACCCTGCACCACGGCGTCGAGCTCCTGCAGGATGTCGACGTTCATGACCGGCTTGCCGTCGGCCTTCCGCCAGCCCTTCCGCTTCCAGCCCGGCATCCACTGCGAGATGCAGTTGATCGCGTACTGGCTGTCGCAGAGGATGTGGAGGTCGTCGCCGGTGTGCTCGGTCGCCCGGAACAGCTCGAGCACGGCCGTGAGCTCGCCCATGTTGTTGGTGCCGTGCGGCCAGCCGCCCGAGCCCCAGTGCTCGTCGTCGACGTACCAGGCCCAGCCGGCGGGGCCGGGGTTGACGAGGGCCGAGCCGTCGGCGGCCGCGATGATGGTCACGATGCGCCGGCCGTCAGTCGGTGCCGGAGTCGAAGGCCGACCCCTCGTTGGCGGCGTCGGTCGCCGCGTCGAGGGCGGTCTCCCCCGAGCCCGCCGTGATCGCCTCGGCTTCCCCCACCTCGAGGTGGCCGACGAGCTCCGCGGTCGCCCCGCCGATCAGGCCGAGAGCGGCGTACTGCTCGAGCCGCGACCGCGAGTCGGCGATGTCGAGGTTGCGCATGGTCAGCTGGCCGATGCGGTCGCCGGGGCCGAAGGCGGCATCCCCCACGCGCTCCATCGACAGCTTCTCGGGGTGGTAGCTCAGCGCCGGCCCCGTGGTGTCGAGGATCGTGTAGTCGTCGCCACGGCGGAGGCGCAGCGTGACCTCTCCCGTGATCGCCGAGGCGACCCAGCGCTGAAGCGACTCCCGCAGCATGAGCGACTGCGGGTCGAGCCAGCGGCCCTCGTACATGAGCCGACCGAGTCGCCGACCCTCGGAGTGATAGGTCGCGACGGTGTCCTCGTTGTGGATCGCGTTCAGCAGGCGCTCGTAGGCGATATGCAGCAGCGCCATGCCGGGCGCCTCGTAGATGCCCCGGCTCTTCGCCTCGATGATGCGGTTCTCGATCTGATCCGAGACGCCGAGGCCGTGGCGGCCGCCGACCGCGTTCGCCTCGAGCACCAGCGCGACGGCATCCTCGAACTCGACCCCGTTGATGGCGACGGGCCGGCCCGCCTCGAAGCGCACCGACACCTCCTCGGTCGCGATCTCGACGTCGTCACGCCACGACGCGACGCCCATGATCGGGTCGACGATGTCGAGACCCGAGCTGAGCTCCTCGAGGTTCTTGGCCTCATGGGTGGCGCCCCAGATGTTGGCGTCGGTCGAGTACGCCTTCTCGGTCGCGTCGCGATACGGGAACCCGCGCGCGACGAGCCACTCGCTCATCTCGGTGCGGCCGCCCAGCTCGCCGACGAAGTCGGCGTCGAGCCACGGCTTGTAGACCCGCAGGCGCGGATTGGCCATCAGGCCGTAGCGGTAGAAGCGCTCGATGTCGTTGCCCTTGTAGGTGGATCCGTCGCCCCAGATGTCGACGTCGTCGTCCTTCATGGCGCGCACGAGCATCGTGCCGGTGACGACGCGGCCGAGCGGCGTCGTGTTGAAGTACGTCTTGCCCCCGGAGCGGATGTGGAAGGCTCCGCACTGCAGGGCCGCGATCCCCTCCTCCACCAGGGCGAGCTTCGCGTCGACGAGGCGGGCGATCTCTGCGCCGTACTGGCCGGCGCGACCGGGGACGGCCGCGATGTCGGGCTCGTCGTACTGCCCGATGTCGGCGGTGTAGGTGCAGGGCACCGCGCCCTTCTCCCGCATCCAGGCGACGGCGCAGGAGGTGTCGAGCCCTCCCGAGAATGCGATGCCGACGCGCTCGCCGACAGGAAGGCTGCTCAAGACTTTGGACACGGCCTCCAGCCTAGGGCGCGCGCTCGGGCGTGGACGTCGGGCGGCGCGGGTGCTTGGCTGGCGTCATGGACGACGGCAGAGCGCAGGACACGGCCGAGGCGACGACCGGCACGGGCATGGTGCGTGTCGGGACGGTCTTCCGCCCCGAGTGGCGCCCGGAGCTGCTTCGGGGAACCGTGACCGCCGCCGACAGCGCCGGACTCGACGACCTGTGGCTCTGGGAGGACTGCTTCGCGGAGTCGGGCCTGGCCGCGGCGACCGCGGCCCTCGCCTGGACGAGCCGGATCACGGTGGGCGTCGGGCTGATGCCGGTGCCGCTGCGGAATGTGGCGATCGCCGCGATGGAGGTCGCGACCATCGATCGGCTGTTCCCCGGACGCTTCGTGCCCGCGATCGGCCACGGGGTGCAGGCGTGGATGGGTCAGGTCGACGCCCGCGTCGAGTCGCCGCTCACGCTGCTCCGCGAATACGCCGCCGCTCTCGCCGCGCTGCTCGCCGGCGAGGAGGTGCACGTCGATGGACGCTACGTCCGCCTCGACGGCGTCCGACTCGCCTGGCCTCCCGCGGCACCGCCGCGACTGGTCGTTGGAGGCGAGGGTCCGAAGACGCTGGCGCTGACCGCCGAGGTGGGCGGCGGCACGATGCTGACGAGCATCCTCAGCGAAGCGGCGATGGGTGCTGCGATCACGTCTGTGAGGGCGGCCGGAGCCGCCGCGGGTCACCGGTTCGTCGTGCACCTGCTCGCCACGCGGGGTGCGGATGCGAGTGACGTCCTCGATCGCGAGCTCGCCCGGTGGCCATCCAGGGACGAGCCGGTGGGGGTGGCCGGTGGTGCGGCCGAGGTCGCCGCCGCCATCGACAGGCTCGGATCCCTCGGAGCGACCACCGTGCTCGTGCACTCGGTCGCCTCCGAGGCCGACCCGGCCGGCTTCGCGCGGTGGGTGGCCGACGAGGTCAAGCCGCTCGTCAGCGCACGGGTGCCCTGAGCCGCGCGTTCACGGGCCCGGCGATGGGGAGCTGACTCCCCGCCGCCGTCCTGTCAGTCCTCGCCGAACCCGCCCTCGATCAGCTCGGCGAGGGCGGCGACCGCCTCTTCCGCCTGCGGCCCCGTCGCCTCGAGCACGATCTCGGTGCCGGCGGAGGCGCCCATCGCCATGATCGAGAGGAGACTCTTGGCATTGATGCCGTTCGCCGTGATCTCGGCGTCGAACCCGGCGGCGGCCGTGGCGAACTGCGACGCCGGTCGCGCGTGGAGACCCTGGCTGTTGACGAGGGTGACCGTGCGCCGGGTCGCCGAGTCGGTCCCGCCGCCCGCAGCCGGAGGCGCGACCGCGGTCTCCTCGGATCGGATCGACGCCCCGCGAGCCGACTCCGCCGCCTCCAGGACGCCGGCGAGATCCGCCCCGCCCTGGGCGGCGACAGCCGCGGCCACCGCCCCCTCGACGACGGGCGCGTCGGCGATGCGCACCCGGTCGCGCACCTCGTCGTCGAGGAAGTCGAGGGCCGTCTCGGCTGTCAGGATCGCGGAGCCGAGATCACCGAGGACGACCACGCCCGCTCCCCCGTCGGCCTGCGCGATCGCCGCCGTCACGAGGTCGAAGCTCGTGCCGATGCGACCGTCGTCCGTGCCGCCCGCGGCGACGAGCCGTGTGTCGGCCGCCATCTGCGCGGCGAGCTCGACGATCCCCTCGGCGATCTTCGCGCTGTGCGAGACGACGACGAGGCCGATGTCGGCGCTCACCCCGCCGCCGCGTCCGCCGCCGCCTGCAGCAGCAGCGCCGTCGACACCGAGCCCGGATCGCGGTGACCCACCGCGCGCTCGCCCAGATAGCTGGCGCGCCCCTTGCGTGCGACGAGGGGATCCGTCGCCTCCGCACCGGTCTGCGCAGCCGCGGCCGCCGCGGCGAGCACCGCGGCCTCGTCGGCTCCGCCGTCGGCAGCGGACGCCGCCGCGTCCACCGCGGGGGTCCAGGCGTCGATCATCGTCTTGTCGCCCACCTCGGCCTTTCCGCGCAGCACGATGCCGTCGCGTGCCGCCGTGAGCAGAGCGACGATGGCAGCGGAGTCGAGCTCGGCGGCACCCGCCACGGCCCTCGACGCCTTCAGGTACGCGGTTCCGAACAGCGGCCCGGAGGCTCCGCCGACCGTCGAGATCAGGGTCGTCGCGACCATCTTCAGCACGTCGGCGGGCACGGCGTCAGCGGGGAGGTCGTCGAGCTTCGGCACGACGGCGCTGAAGCCGCGGTCCATGTTCTCGCCGTGGTCCGCGTCACCGATCTCGCGGTCGAGGGTGATCAGCTCGCTTCGGTGCTCGGCGATGACGACGGCGCTGCGCCGGACCCAGTCGACGGCCCAGTCCCGACCGAGGCTCACGCGTTGCCCCAGGTCAGCGCGATGGTGCGCACCGGGGCGTCCCAGAGCGCCGTCAGCTCCTCGTCGAGCTTGAGCACGGTGAGCGAGAAGCCCTGCATCTCGAGGCTCGTCGTGAAGTTGCCGACAAGCGAGCGGGTGACCGTGATGCCCTGGGCGGCGAGCTGCTCGGCGGCGCGGCGGTAGGCGATGTAGAGCTCGATCTGGGGGGTGCCTCCCATGCCGTTGACGAAGAGCAGCACCTCGTCGCCGGACGAGAACGGCAGGTCCTCGACGATGGGGGCGAGGAGGCGGTCGACGATCGCGTCGGCGGGCTCGAGGGCGATGCGCTCGCGTCCCGGCTCGCCGTGGATCCCGATGCCGATCTCGATCTCGTCGTCGGCGAGGGTGAAGCTGGGCTCGCCCGCGTGGGGCACCGTCGGGGCGGTGAACGCCATGCCCATCGAGCGCACCTGGCCGTTGACCTTCTCGGCGATGGCCGTGACGGCGGCGAGGTCGTCGCCGCGCTCGGCGGCCGCGCCCGCGATCTTCTCGACGAGGACGGTGCCGGCGACGCCGCGGCGTCCCGCCGTCCAGGTCGAGTCCTTCACTGCCACGTCGTCGTCGATGATGACGGTGGTGACGTCGATGCCGTCGGCGCCGGCGAGGTCGGCGGCCGTCTCGAAGTTGAGCACGTCGCCCGTGTAGTTCTTGACGATGAAGAGCACTCCCGCTCCCCCGTCCACCGCGGCGGCCGCCGCCTGGATCGGGTCGGGCGTCGGCGAGGTGAAGACCGCACCGGGCACCGCCGCCGTCAGCATGCCCTTGCCGACGAATCCGCCGTGCAGCGGCTCGTGTCCGCTGCCGCCGCCCGAGATCAGGGCGACCTTGCCGACGACGGGGGCGTCGGCGCGGGCGATGTACGCGGGCTCCGACGCCACGGTGATGAGGTCGGGGTGCGCGGCGGCCATGCCGGCCAGCGCCTCGGTGACGACGTCCTTCGGATCGTTGATGAGCTTCTTCATGTCGAGTCCCTTCGCGGGCGCCACTGCCCGTGCCTGTCGCCCCGCCATCGGGCCGATTCGGGAATCACGGTACGCCGACCGTCGCGCGCCGGATAGATCGCGCGGCTGGACACTTTCTCAGAACACAGCCGCTCAGTCGGCGTCGAGCAGCCGGCGGACCGTCCCCGTGTCGATCACCAGGTCGGTGATGAAGCCGCCCGCCAGAGCGCCGCGGATGCTGTTGACCTTGGATGCGCCCGAGACGACGCAGATGCGGCGGGCGACCTTCTTGAGCAGCTCGGGGTCCGGCCCGGTTGCACGATCGTTCATCGGGATGCCGTCGTGGGAGCCGTCGATCCGGTAGAACACGGTCGCCATGTCGCCGACGACGTCGTACTCGGCCAGCGTCGCCAGATCCTCGGTGTCGAGGTAGCCCCCTGTGTACACATGGCTCGGCACCTCGGCGAGCGGGGCGCCGAGTCCGAACAGCACGACGTCGAGGTGCTGCTGCACCTCCAGCACCCGCTGCACGCTGCGCTCGCGCCAGAGCGCGGTCTTGGTGTCCGCGTGGTCGAAGAACGCCGGCACCGGGAACTGCTGCACGTACGCGCCGAACGCGTCGCCGAAGCGCTGCAGGATCTCGCTGGCGTAGATGATGCCGGTGGTCTGCGGATTGCCCGCCCCGTTGAGCTGGACGATCTGAGAGTTGTGGGTCGGCTTCGCCATCAGATGGCGGCTGATCGCGCTCATCGTCGACCCCCAGGCGATCCCCATCGTCATGTTGGAGTCGAAGTACTGCCCCAGGACGCGCGCTGTGTACAGCGCGACGCGCTCGACACGGTCTGCCTCGTTGATCGCATCCGGCACCGAGACGACGTGGCCGACGACCCCGAACCGCTCGGCGAGCTCGCGCTCGAGCATGTCGGGCATCTCGCGGGGCGAGCGCACCTGGATGTCGACGAGACCCGTGTCGCGGGCGTGGGACAGCAGACGGCTGACGCTCGATCGAGAGGTCGAGAGCTCGTAGGCGATCGCATCCATCGTGAGGTCCTGCAGGTAGTACATGCGAGCCGCCGTGAGGGCGTCGCGCGTGCGACCGGTCAGAGGTGCGGGGGCAGCCATGCGACCAGTATGCACGTATGTGCAACCCCCTTGATCGAATGTGAGATGGTGCGATGCTGTCAGAGACAGGAACAGAGGTTTCACGATGGCGTCACGACCGTCCAGCTCACCCACCCCCATCCGCGCGGAGGTGACGGCCCTGCGGGACCGCCCCACGGCGGACGTGCTCATCATCGGCGGGGGGATCAACGGCATCGCGACCTTCCGCGAGCTCGCCCTTCAGGGTGTCGACGTCGTGCTGGTCGAGCGCGACGACTACGTGTCGGGGGCGTCGTCTGCGTCGTCGCACATGATCCACGGCGGCGTGCGGTACCTCGAGAACGGCGAGTTCCGCTTGGTCAAGGAGGCGGTGACCGAGCGCAACCGCCTCATCCGCAACGCCCCGCACTACGTGAAGCCGCTGCAGACGACGATCCCGATCTTCTCCACCTTCTCGGGCATCCTCGCGGCTCCCGCCCGCTTCCTCACCCACAAGCAGCGCACGACCACCGAGCGCGGCGCCCTGCTCATCAAGGTCGGGCTGGTCATCTACGACTCCTTCTCGCGTGACGGCGGTTCGGTGCCCCGGCACCGCTTCCTCGGACGCAAGCGCTCGCTCGAGGCGCAGCCGCACCTCAACCCGAACGTCAAGTTCACGGCGACCTACTACGACGCCTCGATGCACAACCCCGAGCGCCTCGCCCTCGACGTGCTCTCCGACGGGCTCGTGACGGGAGACAAGGCCCGCGCCGCGAACTACGTGAAGGCCGTGGGGTCGGATGCGACGGGCGTGCGCCTGCGCGACGCCGAGACCGGCGACGAGTTCACCATGACGGCCCGCGTGGTCATCAACACCAGCGGGCCGTGGACCGACCTCACCAACTCGGGGCTCGGAGTCGAGACGAAGTTCATGGGCGGCACCAAGGGCTCGCATATCGTCCTCGACAACCCCGAGCTGCTCGCCGCCGCCGACGGTCGCGAGATGTTCTTCGAGAACGACGACGGCCGCATCGTGCTGATCTACCCGCTCAAGGGCCGGGTGATGATCGGCACGACCGACATCGACGCGGACCCCGACGAGAAGGTCGTCTGCACCGAGGAGGAGGTCGACTACTTCTTCGACCTCGTGAAGCACGTCTTCCCGAAGGTCGCGCTCGACCGGTCGCAGATCGTCTACAAGTTCTCCGGCATCCGCCCTCTCCCCCGCCACGACGACGAGACGCCCGGCTTCGTGTCGCGCGACTACCGCATCGAGCGCGGCGAGCTCGCGGGTACCCCGCTGCTCAGCCTCGTGGGCGGCAAGTGGACCACGTTCCGCGCCCTCGGCGAGCACATGGCCGGCGACGCCCTCGAGATCCTCGGAGCCCCGCACCCGGTGTCCACGGGAACCCTCGCCATCGGCGGCGGCGCCGGATACCCGCGTGACAAGGCTGCGCGATCGCGCTGGATCGCAGCCAACATCGGATCGGTCGACACTGATCGCGCCGATGTGCTGCTCGAGCGGTACGGCACGCGTGCCGCAGACGTCATCGCCGCCCTCGGAGCCGACGACGTCGCTCTGAGCTACGCGCCCGACTACTCGCGGGCCGAGATCCGGTACCTGCTCGATCACGAATCCGTCGTGCACCTCTCCGACCTCATCTACCGCCGCACCAGTCTCGCCTTCGTCGGCGGACTGTCGACGGCCCTCGTGGACGAGCTCGGCGACCTGGCCGCGGAGTCGCTCGGCTGGTCTGCCGCGCGCAAGGCCGACGAGATCCGCATCGCCACAGAGGATCTGGCTGTTTACCACGACGTGCACCTGAAGCGGGAGGAGGCATCCGCCACCTCCACAGCGTGAACGGACGTGCACGGGAATCGCTTGTCGCGACCCCGGCCGCCGCTCTAGCGTCGCAATGAGCGCCTGTCGTCTCCCAGACGACGGCAACAACGAAAGGTCAAAGAAGACATGGACTTGGGGACTATCTTCCTGTCGGAGACCGTGGGTACCACGCTCCTCCTCCTCCTCGGTGGCGGCGTGGTCGCGACCGCGATCCTCGTCAAATCGAAAGGTCTCGGCGGCGGCTGGCTGCTGATCAACTTCGGCTGGGGCCTCGCGGTCTTCGCCGGTGTGACCGTCTCGTACGCTTCGGGCGCGCACCTCAACCCGGCGGTCACCGTGGGCCTCGCCGTCAACGGGGCGCTGACAGACAACCCGCTCAGCGCCGCAGAGGTGTTCACGTACCTCGCCGGCCAGCTGGTCGGAGCCATCATCGGTGCGATCCTCGTCTGGCTCGCGTTCAAGCAGCACCTCGACCAGGAGCCCGACCCGGGCGCCAAGCTCGGCGTGTTTGCGACCGGCCCGGCCATCCGCAGCTACGGCTGGAACCTCGTCACCGAGATCATCGGCACCTTCGTCCTCGTGTTCGTGGTCATCGGCTTCGGACGCGGCGGCGACGCAGACACCGCGACCCCGGCCGGCCTCGCCGCCCTCGGCGCGTTGCCCGTCGCCCTGCTGGTCGTCGGCATCGGCGCGTCGCTCGGTGGTCCGACCGGCTACGCCATCAACCCCGCCCGCGACCTCGGACCCCGACTCGTCCACGCAGTCCTCCCCATCAAGGGCAAGGGCTCGAGCGACTGGTCCTATGCGTGGGTGCCGGTGGCCGGCCCGATCATCGGCGGAATCCTCGCCGGTCTGCTGGCCGTACCGCTCCTGCCCCTCATCAGCTGACGCCGTCGCAGCACCCCGTTACCGCCACACACGCCACACAAAGGAGTAAGGCATGACTGAGTACGTCATCGCGATCGATCAGGGTACGACCAGCACCCGCGCGATCGTCTTCGACCACTCGGGATCGATCGTGTCCACAGGACAGCTCGAGCACGAGCAGATCTTCCCGAAGGCCGGCTGGGTCGAGCACGACCCCGCCGAGATCTGGAACAACACCCGCGAGGTCATCGGGCAGGCGCTGTCGAAGGCCGACATCACCCGCCACGACGTCAAGGCCGTGGGCATCACCAACCAGCGCGAGACCGCGGTGGTGTGGGACAAGAACACCGGCAAGGCCGTCTACAACGCGATCGTCTGGCAGGACACCCGCACGCAGTCCATCGTCGACCGCCTCGCGGCCGACGGCGGCGTCGAGCGCTTCAAGTCGAAGGTCGGCCTCCCCCTGGCGACCTACTTCTCGGGCACGAAGATCGTCTGGATCCTCGAGAACGTCGAGGGTGCGCGTGAGAAGGCCGAGGCCGGCGACCTGCTGTTCGGCACGACCGACACCTGGGTGCTCTGGAATCTGACCGGCGGCGTCGACGGCGGCGTGCACGCGACCGACGTCACCAACGCGAGCCGCACGATGTTCATGGACCTCGAGACCCTCCAGTGGGACGACGAGATCCTGGCCGCGTTCGACGTGCCGAAGTCGATGCTGCCCGAGATCCGCAGCTCGTCCGAGGTCTACGGCAACGTCGAGTCGTCGAGCCTCCTGCGCGAGGTGCCCGTCGCGGGCATCCTCGGCGACCAGCAGGCGGCGACCTTCGGCCAGGCGGCGTTCGAGACCGGCGAGTCGAAGAACACCTACGGCACCGGCAACTTCCTCATCTTCAACACGGGTGAGGAGATCGTCCACTCCAAGAACGGCCTGCTGACGACCCTCGGCTACAAGCTCGGCGACAACAAGCCGCACTACGCGCTCGAGGGCTCGATCGCCGTGACCGGCTCGCTCGTCCAGTGGCTGCGCGACAACATCGGGCTCATCAAGAGCGCGCCCGAGATCGAGACGCTCGCCGAGACCGTCGACGACAACGGCGGGGTCTACATCGTCCCGGCGTTCTCGGGTCTGTTCGCGCCCTACTGGCGTCCGGATGCGCGGGGCGCCATCGTGGGCCTCACGCGGTTCGTCAACAAGGGTCACATCGCCCGCGCCGCCCTGGAGGCCACGGCCTTCCAGACGGCTGAGGTCATCGAGGCCGTCAACGCCGACTCGGGCGTCGACCTGGCAGAGCTGAAGGTCGACGGCGGCATGGTGGCCAACGACGCCCTCATGCAGTTCCAGGCCGACATCCTCGGCGTCACCGTCGTGCGTCCGGTCGTCGCCGAGACGACGGCTCTGGGCGCCGCCTACGCGGCCGGCCTCGCCGTCGGGTTCTGGAAGGACCTCGAGGAGGTCGGGAAGAACTGGCAGGAGGACAAGCGCTGGGAGCCGTCGATGGACGACGACGAGCGCCAGCGTCAGCTGCGCCTCTGGAAGAAGGCCGTCACGAAGACCTTCGACTGGGTCGACGACGACACTGACAAGTAGCACGCAGGACCGGGACGCCGGTCGGGTGCGCCTCTGGCGCTACCCGACCGGCGTCTCCTGCGTCGCGGCCGCCCACTCCTCGAGCTTGGAGGCCGCGGCACCGCTGTCGATCGCATCCGCGGCCCGCGCCATCTCGGCGCGGAACCGCTCACGGATGTCGCGCTCGACCTGGGAGGCATCCCGCGCGAGCTCCCACGCCACCAGCCCCGCTGCGGCATTGAGCAGGACGATGTCGCGAGCGGCGCCCCTCTCCCCCGCCAGCACGCGCCGGACGACGTCGGCGTTGTGCGCGGCATCCCCGCCGCGCAGCTGCTCGAGGGTCGCTCGCGTGAGGCCGAGGTCGGCCGGATCGAGGTCGTGCTCGTGCACCTCGCCTCGAGCCACCTCCCAGACGTGGCTGTGCCCGGTCGTCGTCAGCTCGTCCAGGCCGTCGTCGCCGCGGAAGACCAGTGCCGTCGCGCCCCGCGTCTGGAAGACGCCGACGAAGAGCGGCACCTTGTCGAGTTGCGCGACACCGACCGCAGATGCCTCCGGACGCGCCGGATTGCAGAGCGGACCGAGGAAGTTGAACACCGTGGGAATCCCGAGCTCGGCGCGGGTCGGGCCCGCGTGCCGGAAGCCGGGGTGGAACCTGGCCGCGAACGCGAAGGTGATGCCCGTCTGCTCGAGGACGGCCGCGACACGCTCGGGCGCGAGCGTCAGGTCGATTCCCAGGGCGGTGAGCACGTCCGACGAACCCGACGCCGAGCTGGCGGCCTTGTTGCCGTGCTTGACCACGCGCGCCCCGGCTGCGGCCGCGACGATCGACGACATCGTCGACACGTTGACCGTGTTGTGGCGGTCGCCGCCGGTCCCGACGATGTCGAGAGCCATCGGATCGACGTCGAGAGGCTCGGCGTTCGCGAGCACCGCGTCCCGGAATCCGACGATCTCGGCGACCGTCTCCCCCTTCGCCCGCAGGGCGACGAGGAACCCGGCCAGCTGGGCGCTGGAGGCCCGACCGGCCATGACCTCCTCCATGGCCCAGGACGCCTCGGAGATCGACAGATCGGATCCGTCGAGCAGTCGGGTGAGAAGGGCGGACCAGGTGAGCTCAGACGGCATGGCGTCGATCGTACCTACCGCAGATAACGGGCATAATAGAAGAGTGACCACCACGACGATCTCGCCCTCCACCCGACCGGTTCTCAACCGGCCGAATGTGACGCAAGTCGGCGTCATCGTCTGGCTCGGCAGCGAGGTGATGTTCTTCGCCGGCCTGTTCGCGATCTACTTCACCCTGCGGTCCACCTCGAGCGGTCTCTGGCTCGAGCAGACCGAGAAGCTCAACGTGCCCTACGCGCTGACCAACACGATCATCCTCGTGCTCTCGTCCGTGACCTGTCAGATGGGCGTCTTCGCCGCAGAGCGGCTCCAGTCCCGCCGCACCGGCAAGCTGTACCAGATCAGCAAGTGGGGCATGGTCGAGTGGTTCTACCTCACCTTCTCCATGGGCGCCGTCTTCGTCGTCGGGCAGGTCTTCGAGTACGCGACGCTGGTCAGCGAGAACGTCGGCATGACGTCCGACTCGTACGGATCCGCCTTCTACCTCACGACAGGCTTCCACGCCCTGCACGTCACGGGCGGTCTGATCGCCTTCCTCATGGTGCTCGGCCGGGTCTTCGCGGTCAAGAACTTCACCCACAAGGAGGCGACGACCGCGATCGTCGTGTCCTACTACTGGCACTTCGTCGATGTGGTCTGGATCGGACTGTTCATCGTCATCTACATCCTCAAATAGACCCACCGGACGGATCACACCTCGCTCATGGCTTCCACACCCGCACCACGCCGCCGGCGCGCGACAGGCAGGCGCTCCCCGTTCGCATCCGCTGTCCTGCTGATCGTCGGCCTGCTCGCCACCGGCGGCAGCTACGCGCTCTTCACGGCCAGCGCATCCGCCGACACCGGAGCAGCCGTCACAGCGATGGCCGACGAGGGCCAGAAGCTCTTCACCTCCAACTGCGCCAGCTGCCACGGCCTCAATGCCCAGGGCACGAACGCCGGTCCGTCGCTCATCGGCGTGGGTGCCGCGTCCGTCGACTTCCAGGTGGGGACGGGCCGCATGCCCGCCGCCCAGAACGGTCCCCAGATCGAGAAGAAGCCGGTGCAGTTCACCGACGAGCAGGTCAAGGCGATGGCGACCTACATCGCCACCCTCGCCCCCGGCCCGGCCATCCCGGCCGATGAGTACCTGCAGTCCGACGGCGACGTGGCCAACGGCGCCGAGCTCTTCCGCGTGAACTGCGCCATGTGCCACAACGTCGCCGGAGCCGGCGGTGCCCTCACGGAGGGCAAGTACGCACCGGCGCTCGAGGGCGTCACGTCCGTCCACGTCTACGAGGCGATGGTCACCGGCCCGCAGAACATGCCCGTCTTCAACGACCTGAACCTCACCCCCGAGGACAAGGCCGACATCATCACCTACCTGACCTACCTCGAAGAGAACCCGTCGCCCGGCGGGTTCGAGCTCGGAGCCCTCGGCCCCGTCTCGGAGGGCCTCTTCGTCTGGATCTTCGCGCTCGGATCGATCGTCGCCATCACCGTGTGGCTGACGGCCAAATCCAACTAGCGCACGCGCAGCACGTCGAGAGGAACGCAATGGCACAGCAGGGCAGCGCCGACACCGGCACCGCCGTCGAGAAGCTCGAGGTGCGGGACTCGCCCGGCACCGCGGTCGTGGCATCCGACAAGCTGGAGAACCCGGGCTTCGAGCCCTTCCGCCCGCGCGTCTCCGACAGCGATCCGGTCAAGGCGAAGCAGAACGAGCGCCGCGTCGCGTGGATGTTCATCGCGTCCATCGCGGGCAGCATCTTCGCGATCGTGGCCTACATCGTCTTCCCGATCGTCGAGGGCGACCCGAACTCGGTGCGCCTCAACACGCTCTTCCTCGGTCTCGGCATCACGCTCGGGCTCTTCGGCATCGGCTTCGGCGCCGTGCACTGGTCGAAGTCCCTCATGGACGGCCACGACCTCGTCGAGATGCGGCACGGCACGCGCGGCAGCGAGACGACGCGCGCGAAGGCCATCGAGGTGTTCGACCTCGGCAACAAGGAGTCCGGCTTCTCGCGGCGCAAGCTGATCCGCAACACCCTCATCGGCGCGCTCGTCGTGACGCCGCTGCCCGCGATCGTGCTGTTCCGCGACCTCGCGCCGGCGGCCGATCCGTCCGAGCAGCTCCGGCAGACCATGTGGGACAAGGACATGCGCCTCACCCGCGACCCCGACGGCACCCCGATCCGCGCGGCCGACGTGACGCTCGGCTCGGTGTTCCATGTGATCCCCGAGGGTCTCGAGGATTCGGAGCACCCGCTCGAGGAGAAGGCGAAGGCCGCCGTCCTGCTCATGCGACTCGATCCCCAAGACCTGAATCCCTCGGCGGGACGCGAGGACTGGGCGTACAATGGGATCGTTGCATATTCCAAGATCTGCACCCACGTCGGGTGTCCGGTCGCGCTTTACGAGCAGCAGACGCACCATCTGCTGTGCCCGTGCCATCAATCGCAGTTCGACATCACCCGTGAGGCAGCCGTCATCTTCGGCCCCGCCAAGCGTCCGCTGCCGCAGCTGCCCATCACCGTCGACAGTGAGGGCTATCTCATAGCCCGCAGCGGCTTCACGGAGCCGGTCGGCCCTAGCTTCTGGGAGCGCAAGCTGTGACCGTCGAAGCCACAAAGCCCCGCACCGATGAGGGTCCCACCCACATCACGACCTCGGACGAGGAGCGTGCGCCGCTCGGCAATGGCATGAAGTTCACCCACTGGGCGGCGAACTACGTCGACGAGCGCACGAGCATCTCAGGCCTCGTCAAGGAGCTGGGTCGCAAGATCTTCCCCGACCACTGGTCGTTCATGCTCGGTGAGGTCGCGCTCTACAGCTTCATCGTCATCCTGCTGTCCGGCTCGTTCCTGACGTTCTTCTTCCAGGCGTCCATGGTCGAGGTCACGTACGACGGCTCGTACGCCCCACTCAAGGGCATCGAGATGTCGGCGGCCATGGCCTCCACTCTCGACATCAGCTTCGACGTGCGCGGCGGCCTCCTCATGCGCCAGGTGCACCACTGGGCGGCGCTGCTCTTCATCGCCTCCATCGGCCTGCACATGCTCCGCATCTTCTTTACCGGAGCCTTCCGCAAGCCCCGCGAGATCAACTGGATGATCGGCTTCGTGCTGTTCGTCCTCGCGATGGCCGAGGGCTTCACCGGCTACTCGCTCCCCGACGACCTGCTCTCGGGCAACGGCCTCCGCATCATCGACGGCATGGTGAAGGGCGTCCCGATCATCGGATCGTGGATCTCGTACCTGCTGTTCGGCGGGGAGTTCCCCGGCACCTCGGTGGTCGGCATGTTCTACAGCCTCCACATCCTGCTGCTGCCCGCGATCCTCGTGGCGGCACTCGGCGTGCACATGCTGCTGCTGATCGTGAACAAGCACACCCAGTTCGCCGGCCCCGGTCGCACCAACGACAACGTCGTCGGTGTGCCGATCATGCCGGTCTTCGCCGCCAAGGCGGGTGGCTTCTTCTTCATCATCTTCGGCGTGATCATGCTGACGGCCTCCCTGGTGACGATCAACCCGGTCTGGACCTACGGGCCCTACGACCCCTCCCCCGTGTCGGCGGGCACCCAGCCCGACTGGTACATCGGCTTCGCCGACGGCGCCCTGCGACTCGTCCCGCCGGGCTGGGAGATCGAGCTGGGCGGCTACACGCTGTCGCTCAACATCCTGGCTCCGATCCTGGTGCTGGTCGTGTTCCTGCTTCTCGTCGCGATCTACCCCTTCGTCGAGGCGTGGATCACCGGTGACAAGCGCGAGCACCACATCGCCGACCGCCCGCGCAACGCGCCGACCCGCACCGCCATCGGCGCAGCCGGAGTGACGTTCTACGCGGTCCTCTGGTCAGCGGCCAGCTCCGATCTGATCGCCACGCACTTCCGGCTGTCGATCGAGGGCGTCATCCACACGATCCAGGCTCTGCTCTTCATCGGGCCGGTCGTCGCGTTCTTCGCCACGAAGCGGATCTGCCTGGCCCTGCAGAAGAAGGATCGCGAGATCGCCCTCCACGGCTTCGAGTCGGGTCGCATCGTGCGACTCCCCGGCGGCGAGTACGTCGAGGTGCACGAGCAGTTGTCCGACTACGAGCGCTGGCGTCTGCTGGACTTCGACGACTACAAGCCGCTGATGCTCCGTCCCAACGAGCAGGGCAAGATCACGACGCGGCAGCGCGTCCGGTCCCGCCTGTCCGGCTGGTTCTTTGAGGACCGCATCGAGCCCGTCTCGCGCGGCGAGCTCGAGGCCGCACACGGCGACCGCCACTAGTCAGCACACGAACGATGGCGCGGCATCCCTCCGGGGGGTGTCGCGCCATCGTCGTCTGCGGTGCGTGTGCTCGTCCTGTCACCGGGATGAGGAGAGCCACACCCCGCGCGTCGTCGCGTTCTGCAGGAGTCGCCCGTTCTGCAGGATCAGCGGCACGGACGACCTGTGACTCGAGGTGGCTACTCCTGCAGAACGACGCAGCGACGCTGCGGGCTCCTGTGACGGGACGCACCGGCGCCGCGTCGTGTGGTGCCGCCGAATGACCAGCTGTGTGCATGAACGCAGACCCTGGCGTGCAGAACCGGTCACCCGAGAGCAGCGAGTACCGGTTACGACCGGCGCGGGAGCCTCGGTCTCAGAAGAGGCGGCGCATGTACTCGGCGCTCTCGTGGAAGCCGAGCCGGTCGTAGAAGCCGCCTGCGCGACGGCTCGCCACCGTGAGCTGCGTGACTCCACGGCGCTCGCACTCAGCCTCGACAGCACGCACGAGGAGCGTGCCGTAGTCGTGCCCTCGTGCGTCCGCGTCCACCACGATCTCCTGCAGCTGCGCGGAGGGTCCGTTCGTCGACAGCAGGGGCACGATCGTGGTCAGCGCGTAGCCCTGAAGAGACCCGCCGTCATCGACCACCAGGAGCACGACGCTGGGATGTTCGTCGGCCAGGTAGGACGCGATCGTGGCGTCGTACGCGACGCGGTCGAGTGGGATGGCATGCCCGAGCTGGGCGACCAGGGCGTACAGCCCCTCTTCGTCGCCTGCGCGGGCCTCGCGGATGATGCCGGCCATGTCAGCGGGCGAAGTTGCCGCGGTAGTACTCGTAGTACCAGCCGATGAGGCCGATGATGGCGATCGGGGCGCCGATGAGCGAGATCCAGACGCCGACGGCGAGACCGAGGAAGGTCACCGCGACGCCGATGCCGAGGATGAACGGGTACCAGCTCCACGGGCTGAAGTGGCCGATCTCGGGGTCTCCGTCGTCGATGACCGCGTCGAGGCGGTCCTCGGGCAGCTCGCCGCCGATGCCGCGGTTAGCGATCCTCAGGTAGAAGGCCAGGAACCCGGAGAGTACGGCCGAGAGGGCGATGCCGACCGTTCCGACCCACTCGATGCCCTGTTCGCCCTTGAGCTCGCTCTGCGGGGCGTTGCTGTAGTCGAGGTAGGACCACACCGTGTACGCGACGGCCGCGAGGGCGAAGAAGACCGCGAGGATGGTGAAGAGGTTGACGTTGACGCGCATGGCTTACTTGACCTCTCCGTCGGCGAGATCGACGACGGGGCGCTCGGGCGCATCCTTGAGCGGTCCGACTCCGACCTGGGCACCAGCCTCGGGGTGGTGCAGGTCGAACGCCGGCGACTCCGAGCGGATGCGCGGGATCGATGTGAAGTTGTGGCGCGGCGGCGGGGACGACGTCGCCCACTCGAGCGACCGGGCGTTGCCCCACGGGTCGTCCACGGTGACCTTCGTGCCGCGACGGGCCGTGATCCACACGTTGAGGAAGAACGGGATGAGCGAGGCACCGAGGATCATGGCCCCGACCGTCGACAGCTGATTCATCCAGGTCACGCCGTCCTCTGGGAGGTAGCTCCAGTACCGGCGGGGCATGCCGACGACGCCGATCCAGTGCTGGATCAGGAACGTCATGTGGAAGCCGATGAACAGCGACCAGAAGTGCACCTTGCCCAGCCGCTCGTTGAGCATCTTGCCGGTCCACTTGGGCCACCAGAAGTAGAACCCGCTGAACATGGCGAACACGACCGTGCCGAAGACCACGTAGTGGAAGTGCGCGACGACGAAGTAGCTGTCGGAGACGTGGAAGTCGAGCGGGGGCGACGCGAGGATCACGCCGGTCAGGCCGCCGAATGTGAAGGTGATGAGGAAGCCGATCGCCCAGATCATCGGCGTCTCGAAGGTGACGGACCCCCGCCACATCGTTCCCACCCAGTTGAAGATCTTCACGCCCGTCGGCACGGCGATCAGCATCGTGAGCAGTGCGAAGAACGGCAGCAGCACAGAGCCCGTGACGTACATGTGGTGCGCCCACACGGTGACCGACAGGGCCGCGATCGCGATGGTCGCGTAGATCAGCGTCTTGTAGCCGAAGATCGGCTTGCGGCTGAAGACCGGGAGCACCTCGCTGATGATGCCGAAGAACGGCAGGGCGATGATGTAGACCTCGGGGTGTCCGAAGAACCAGAACAGGTGCTGCCACAGGATCGTCCCGCCGTTGGCCGGATCGAGCAGATGCGCCCCGAAGACGCGGTCGGCGCCCAGCGCGAACAGTCCAGCGGCGAGCACCGGGAACGCGAGCAACACGAGGATCGATGTCACCAGGATGTTCCAGGTGAAGATCGGCATGCGGAACATGGTCATGCCGGGGGCGCGCATCGTGATGATGGTCGTCACGAAGTTGACGGCACCGAGGATGGTGCCGAACCCGCTCATGGCCAGACCGAACACCCACAGGTTGCCGCCGAGACCCGGCGTGAAGGTGGTCGACGACAGCGGCGCGTAGGCGGTCCAGCCGAACGAGGCCGCACCCTGCGGAGTGACGAACCCGGCGACCGCGATCAGCGAGCCGAAGCTGAACAGCCAGTAGGCGAAGGCGTTCAGCCGTGGGAACGCCACATCGGGCGCCCCGATCTGCAAGGGCATGATCGCATTCGCGAATCCGGCGAAGAGCGGTGTCGCGAACATGAGCAGCATGATCGTGCCGTGCATGGTGAAGAGCTGGTTGTACTGCTCGCCGGTGGCGACGAGGCGCGATCCGGGCTCGAACAGCTGGGCGCGGATGACGAGCGCGAGCACGCCGCCGATGCAGAAGTAGATGAACGAGGTGATCAGGTACAGGTACCCGATCGTCTTGTGGTCAGTGGTGGTGATCCACTTGACGATGACGTTGCCCTTGCGCTCGACCCGCGGCGTGCCGTACGTCGTCGAGGTCTGCGGGTTGGCTGCTGTGGTCGTCATTTCGCGTCCTGTTTCTGCAGTTCGATGCCCTGCGGATTGCCGTCGCCGTCATTGCCGTTGCCGGGCAGGTTGCTGTTCGTGTTGTACTCCGTGCCGAGCTGGCCCTCCTGGCCGGCGTCGCGCAGGAGCTGCATCTGGTTCTGGTACTCCTCGACCGAGACGACCTTCACCGTGAACAGCATCAGGGAGTGGTACTCGCCGCAGAGCTCGGCGCACTTCCCCTCGTAGGTGCCTTCCTTCAACGGGATGAAGTACATCTTGTTGGTCTTGGCAGGGATCATGTCCTTCTTGTAGAGGAAGTCGATGATCCAGAACGAGTGCGCGACATCGCGGGATTCGATGTCGATCTCGACCTTCTGGCCGACCGGCAGGTACAGCACGGGCAGCGTGTCCTGCTCGACCGCCGTGAGGTGGTCCTGAGCCTGGATGCCCGAGGAGTACGTGTTGTCGGTGACGTAGTTGAAGTCCCAGGCCCAGCGCTTGCCGAACACCTGGATCTGGACATCGGCTCCGTCGTCGAAGGGCGCCTCGATCTCGGCCTGGTCACGCGCCGTGAAGGCGAAGAAGCCGAGCACCAGGATCAGCGGCACGATCGTGTAGAAGATCTCGACCGGCAGGTTGTAGCGCAGCTGGACCGGGAGACCGGTCTGCCCCTTGCGGCGGCGGTAGACGACTGCGGCCCAGATGATCAGAGCCCAGGTGATGACGCCGACGGCGAGCAGCACGATCCACGAGGTGGTCCACAGCCCGATGACGCGGCCGGTGTGATTGGTCGTCTCGGCGTCACCGGGGAGGAAGCCCTGGAGCTGCGCCTGGGTGCAGCCGGCGAGCACGAGCATCACGACCGCCCCGATGGGCACGACACCCCAGCGAGCAAGGCGGGAACGGCCCATTCGCGCCGAAGGACGCTGCCGTGTCGAAGGTCGCTGCTGGCGCACTGGTTGCCTCTCAGAGATCGAGCTGAATCCCTCTGAGTCTACAACCACGAAAGGCGCCCGCCTTCCGGCGGACGCCCTGTGTCGAGCCCGTTGCGGAGCTCGGTGAGACCTAGTGGAACGAGTCACCGCACGCGCACGATCCCTGCGCATTCGGGTTGTCGATCGTGAAACCCTGCTTCTGAATGGTGTCCTCGAAATCGATCGAGGCGCCCTCCAGG
Source organism: uncultured Microbacteriaceae bacterium (assembly GCA_964246985.1). Taxonomy (GTDB): domain Bacteria; phylum Actinomycetota; class Actinomycetes; order Actinomycetales; family Microbacteriaceae; genus CAXTSE01. Next base: position 72,600 of record CAXTSE010000013.1, on the reverse strand, counting down.
TACGGCACGCTCATCTTGTCGACGACGACCTCGACGCCGTTGAAATCGCGCGTCGCGTCGCCGTCGAGGAGACGCTCGTCGAAGTACAGCTGGTAAATCAGGCCGGAGCACCCGCCGGGCTGCACTGCAACGCGCAGACGCAGGTCGTCGCGGCCCTCCTGCTCGAGCAGGCTGCGCACCTTGTCGGCGGCGACGTCGCTGAGGCCGACGCCGTGCGTCGCCTCGAGCTCGGCTGCGGACGGAGTCGCGATCTCGGTGTCTGTCATGTCATCGATTCTACGCGCGGTCGTCGAGTCGTGCCAGCAGGAGCGCCTCGGTGAGGATCGCGTGCTGGAACGTCGGCAGGTGGAGGGACTCGTTCGGGCTGTGGGCACGCGAGTCCGGGTCCTCGACACCCGTGATCAGGATCTCGGCATCGGGATAGCGCTCGACCAGGTCGGCGATGAACGGGATGGATCCGCCCGAGCCCGTCTCGACCGGAGCGGCTCCGAAGGCCTCCCCCATCGCCGCGAGCGTCTCGCCGACGATCGGCCCGCTCGTGTCGACGAGGAACGGCTGGCCGGAGTCGAGACCGTCGATCTCGAGCTTCGCGCCGAAGGGCACGTGCTGGTTCAGATGCGCGACGAGCTTCTCGTAGTAGTCCTCAGGCGTCTGCCCCGGCGCGACCCGTGCACTCAGCCGCGCCCGCACGCTCGGGATGAGCGTGTTGGAGGCGTCGCGGACGCTCGGGGCGTCGATGCCGGTGACGGTGATCGACGGCTGGTACCAGGTGCGGCTCAGCAGGTCGCCCGTGCCGATCGGCACGACTCCGTCGAGCAGGCCCGTCTCCTCGCGGAGCTGCTGCTCGGTGTACGCGGGCGTCGCGGCGGCGTGGCTGTGGAGCCCGGCCACGGCCACCGAGCCGTCGGCGTTCCAGAGAGTGGAGAGCAGGGTGATCGCGGCCAGCATCGCGTCCGGCACCGAGCCCCCGTACTGGCCGGAGTGCGACGCGTGGTCGAGGGTGGTCACCCGCAGGTTGAAGGCCACGGCGCCGCGGAGGGCGACGGTCAGCGCGGGCGTCTCGAGATCCCAGTTGCCGGAGTCGGCGACGACGATCGCGTCGGCGGCCAGGCGGTCGTGGTAGGTGTCGAGGAACGCCGACAGGGACCGCGATCCGAACTCCTCCTCGCCCTCGATGAAGAGCGTGATGCCCACCTGCGGGTCGCCGTCGAGCACGTCGGTCAGACTGCGGATCGCGGCGATGTGGGTCATGACGCCGGCCTTGTCGTCGGCGGCCCCCCGCCCGTAGAGGCGGTCGCCGCGCAGCGTGGGCTCGTAGGGCTTCGAGTGCCAGGCGGCGTCGTCGCCGGGAGGCTGCACGTCGTGGTGCGCATAGAGCAGAACGGTAGGCCGGCCGTTGCGGGCGGGGCGGGTGGCGAGGACGGCGGGGAGGCCCGGCGTGCCGGTCGCGGGCATCGGCAGGCGGATCACCTCGACGTCGTCGAAGACCCCCGTGCCGCGAGCCAGCTCGGCGACCGCCTCGGCGCTGGCGACCACATGATCGGGGTCGAAGCCGTCCCAGGAGACCGAGGGGATGCGGACGAGGCGAGAGAGGTCGGCGATCGCCGACGGCAGGCCGGCCTGCACCGCCTCGCGCAGGGCGTCGGCGTGCGGGGTGGAGGTCGCGGGCGTCTGGGGGGTCGTCGAGGACATGGGGCTAATCTTAAGAGGACTGCACCAGTGAGGACCTCCCGTGGCCAAGACCCCCAAGCCGACCAGCACTCCCGAGAGCGTCGCTGCCGCGACCTCCGCCGCCGACGACGCCGTCGCTCGGGGCAAGGCCACCCGCACCCCGACCCGCAAGGAGCAGGAGGCGGCCCGCAAGCGCCCCCTCGTCCCGACCGACCGCAAGCTCGCCGCCAAGCAGTCCCGCGGTCAGCTCGCGAGCGAGCGCGAGCGCGCACGCGTCGGCATGATGAACGGCGAGGAGAAGTACCTGCCGTTGCGCGACAAGGGTCCGCAGAAGCGCTATGTGCGCGACTACGTCGACGCCCGGTTCAGCGTCGGCGAGATCCTGCTGCCGATGCTGGCGCTGGTGATCCTGTCGTACTTCCTGCCGCTCGAGTACCAGCAGTACGCGCTGTACGCGGCGTACGCGCTCATCCTCGTCGTCGTCGGCGACGCAGTGCTGCTCGGGTTCCGTCTGGTGCGCAAGCTGGCCGACAAGTTCGGTGCGGATCGGGTCGAGAAGGTGCGCTGGTACGCGTTCATGCGTGCGATCCAGATGCGGCCGCTGCGGACGCCGAAGCCGCAGGTCAAGCGCGGGCAGTTCCCGGCCTAGCCCCGCGAGACGCGTCGCTCCGCGGCGCTCCTCAGGGATCGGGGGGCTCAGCGAGAGCGTCGCCTAAGCAGGCCTCGGTTGATCTGCCGGGCCCAGAGCGGCCCGAGGTAGAGGAACGCCGTGTAGCCCTGCACCAGGGTCGCACCGGCGTCGAGGCGCTCGCGGACGTCGGCTGCGGTCTCGACGCCCCCGACCGAGATGATGCACAGCTCGTCGGGCACCGCACCGCGCAGCAGGCGGAGGAGCGCGAGCGATCGGGCGGCGACCGGGGGGCCCGACAGTCCGCCGGCTCCGGCAGCCTCGACGACCGCCGGAGCGGTACGGAGGCCATCCCGCGAGAGGGTCGTGTTGGTGGCCACGATGCCGGCGAGGCCCAGCCGCACCACGAGCGCCGCGATGCGGAGCGCCTCGTCGTCGGAGAGGTCGGGAGCGATCTTGACCAGCACAGGCCGGCCGGCCGCCGCATCCCGCACCGCCTCGAGCAGCGGGGCGAGCCTGTCGATCTCCTGGAGTCCGCGCAACCCCGGTGTGTTCGGCGAGCTCACGTTGACGACGACGTAGTCGGCGTGCGGGGCGAGCAGGCGGGTCGATGTGACGTAGTCGGGGATGGCGTCATCGACGTCGACGACACGTGACTTGCCGATGTTGGCGCCGATCACCGGGCGTTCTCGGCGGGCCATCTCGCGAGCCAGACGCGGGGCGACGGCCGGGGCTCCCCCGTTGTTGAAGCCCATCCGGTTGATGACGGCGCGGTCGGCGACCAGCCGGAACAGTCGCGGCGCGGGGTTGCCGTCCTGCGCGATCGCCGTGACGGTGCCGATCTCGACGTGCCCGAAGCCCAGGATGCCGAGACCGCGGATGCCGCGGGCGTCCTTGTCGAATCCGGCCGCGACCCCGAACGGCGAGGGGAACGTGACCCCGAGCGCGTCGACGGCGAGCGACGGATCGGGCCGCGTCATCGCGCGCACGATCGGCGCCACGATCGTCAGCCTGCGGATCACGTCGAAGGCCAGGTGATGCGCTCGCTCGGGATCGAGACGGCTGAGGACGAGCCGGAAGAGGAGGGGGTACATGCTGCCCCCAGGGTAGCGGTTACGCCTCGTCGGTCTCGGCGTCGGCAGCGGCAGCCCCGATGGCGTGCTCGACACGCAGCAGGGTGATGGCCGACTCGAAGTCCTCGAGCGAGTCGAAGCCCTGGTAGACGCTGGCGAACCGGAGGTAGGCCACCTCGTCGAGCTCGCGCAGCGGCGGGAGGATGGAGAGGCCGATGTCATTGGCGTCGATCTGCGCGACGCCGGTCGAGCGGATCGCCTCCTCGACCTTCTGTGCGAGCACGGCGAGGTCGGCGTCGCTCACGGGGCGCCCCTGGCAGGCCTTCCGCACGCCCGCGACGATCTTCTCGCGGCTGAACGGCTCGACGACCCCCGAGCGCTTGATGACGCTGAGACTCGCGGTCTCGAGGGTGCTGAAGCGACGTCCGCACTCGGGGCACTGCCGGCGGCGGCGGATCGCGAGACCGTCCTCGCTGGTGCGGGAGTCGATGACACGGCTGTCGGGGTGGCGGCAGAACGGGCAGAACATGGTGTGACCAGGGTAAACGGGCGAGCGCGGTTTCGCCGGGATGCGGGTCGGTCAGTCGGTGAAGCGCGCCTGCACGGCATCGCCGTGGGCGGGCAGCTGCTCCGCGTCGCTCAGGGCGCGGATCGCGTCGGCGACACCCCGCAGACCCTCGCGGTCGTAGCGGATCACCTGCTGGGAACGCAGGAACGTCATCGCCCCGAGAGCGGAGGAGAACCTCGACGCTCCCCCGGTCGGGATCACGTGGTTGGAACCCGCGAGGTAGTCGCCGAGGCTGACCGGCGAATCGGGTCCCAGGAAGATCGCTCCGGCATTCTCGATGAGATCGAGGGTGGCGTCGGGATCCGCCGTCTGCAGGGACAGGTGCTCGGGGCCGTAGGCGTTGCTGAGCGCGGCCGCGGCCTCGATGTCATCGACGAGCACGACGGCCGACTGCCGCGCGCGGAGCGCCTCGTCGACGCGGGCCGCGTGGGTGGTCCCTGCGGCCTGGACCGCGATCTCGGCCTGGACCGCATCCGCCAGGTCGGTCGAGTCGGTGACCAGCACGGCCGCGGCCAGCTCGTCGTGCTCGGCCTGGCTGATGAGATCGGCGGCGACGAGGCGCGGGTCGGCTGTGGCATCCGCGATCACGAGGATCTCGGTCGGGCCCGCCTCGGAGTCGATGCCGGCAGCGCCGCGCACGAGCCGCTTGGCGGCGACGACGTAGATGTTGCCCGGACCCGTGATCAGGGCGACGGGGTCGAGACCGAGGGAGGGCACGCCGTAGGCGAGCGCACCGATCGCACCCGCGCCGCCCATCGCATACACCTCGGAGACGCCCAGGATGCCGGCGGCCGCCAGGATGGCGGGGTGCGGCAGCCCGCCGAACTCCGCCTGGGGCGGCGACGCGACGACGATCGAGCCCACGCCCGCGACCTGCGCAGGCACGACGTTCATGACCACGCTGGACGGATAGACCGCCTTGCCGCCGGGCACATAGAGGCCGACGCGGTCGACCGGCTGCCAGCGCTGAGCGACCTGCGCGCCCTGGGCCAGCTCGGTGCTCGCCGGCGGAGGCACCTGCGCGGCGCTCGCCTTGCGGACGCGCACGATGGATTCCTCGATGGCGGCGCGGACAGCCGGGTCGAGGGTCGAGATCGCCGAGGCGATGGCCTCCGGAGCGACCTTCGCGGACGCCGGGCGGACACCGTCGAAGCGCTCCGCCTGCTGCAGCAGAGCCTCCTCGCCGCGCTCGCGGACGGCCGAGATCAGTCCCGCAGCCGCCTCCGTGGCGACCTCGACGTCGATCCGCGCCCGCGGGATCAGCTGTGCCAACTCGGCCCGACTCGGACGGCGGCCGCGGAGATCGATGGTCTGCATCATGTCTCCCCCAGTTTACGGGCGATGCGTCGGTCGGCTGCGCCGCCAGCAGCTCGTCGCCCGGCACGGTTCAATGGAGGCATGGAGCAGAATCCGCCACCCGCCATCGACCCCGAGATCCTCGACGACATCACCGCGTTCAAGCAGGCGTTCCGCCGGCTGGCAGCCGGGGTCTCAGTGGTGACCGCGCTTCAGCCCGACGGCCGCCCGGCCGGCTTCACCGCCACATCCGTCGCGTCTCTCGCGGCGGTGCCGCCGATGGCGACCTTCAACATGGCGCGCAAGGCGAGCGCCTGGCCCGCCATCGAGCAGACCGAGCACGTCATCATCCACCTGCTCGGGGTGCGCAACCGGGCCGCCGCCGAGACCCTGTCGCTGGATGCCGACTACCGCTTCCAGGGGGATCACTGGGCGCCCGGCCCGCTGGGTCTGCCTCTGCTCAAGGACGTGCCCGCCTACATGGTGTGCCGCATCATCGGGCGCTACCCGGTCGCCGAGAGCGGCGTCGTCGTGGTGCAGATCATCGACGGGGCTCTGGGCGCGAGCGACGTGCCGCTGCTGTATCACGAGCGCGCGTATTGGAAGCCCGGAGATCGCGCGTAAGCCTCCCTAGAGCAGGCAGTTCGGCCCGAGGAGGCTCTTGAGCTCGCCGTAGAGGTCGGCCGTCACGCTGACCGGGTACGGCACCTCGAACACCCGCGCGCTGGCACCGCGCACCAGGCGCAGGCGCACCTCGTTGTCGCCGGCGTGGCGGATCAGCACGTCGTTGAGAGCTGTCACCACGTCGGTCGTCGCGCGGCTCTCGGGCACCGAGATCACGAGAGGGCCCGAGCCGAGACTCGGACCGGTGTCGGGCGTGAACATCGTCGCGGCGTGGATGTTCATCCCGTCGTCGCGCTGCTGCACGCGACCCCGGATCACCACGATGGAGTCGTTCATCAGGGCGGGTGAGAACTCCTGGTAGGTCTTGCCGAGGAACATGACGCTCACCTCGCCGCCGAAGTCCTCGACGGTCACGATGCCGTACTGGTTGCCCGAGTTGCGCGCCGTGCGGTGCTGCACGCTGGTGAGCAGCCCGGCGACTGTGACGGTCTCGCCGTCGGAGACCGCGTCGCCGCCGAGGAGCTCGGCGATCGAGATGGAGGCATGGCGGGCGAGCTGCGTCTCCATGCCGGCCAGGGGGTGGTCGCTGACGTACAGCCCGAGCATGTCGCGCTCGGCGGCGAGCTTCTCGCGCTTGGGCCACTCCGGGCGATCGGGCACGGAGTCGACGGCGTGCTCAGGCTCGTCCCACAGGCTGTCGAAGTCGAACCCGACCTGGCCGTTCGCCTCCGCGCGCTTGTCGCTGACCGCACGCTCGACGGCCGCCTCGTGGATCTCGATGAGCGCCCGTCGGGTCGACCCGAGGGAGTCGAAGGCCCCCGCCTTGATGAGCGACTCGACGGTGCGCTTGTTGGCGGCCTGCAGCGGCACCTTGCGCAAGAAGTCGTGGAAGCTCGTGAAGGCCCCCTTCTCCTCCCGCGCCGCCCTGATCTGCTCGACGACCCCGAATCCGACGTTGCGCACTGCGCCCATGCCGAAGCGGATGTCCGTGCCGACGGCCGCGAAGTAGCCGATGGACTCGTTGACGTCGGGCGCCAGCACCTGAATGCCCATGCGCCGGCACTCGTTCAGGTAGATCGCGAGCTTGTCGCGCGCGTCGCCAACGCTCGTCAGCAGGGCCGCCATGTACTCGGCCGGGTAGTGCGCCTTGAGGTAGGCCGTCCAGTAGCTGAGCACGCCGTAGGCGGCCGAGTGCGCCTTGTTGAACGCGTAGTCGGAGAAGGGCAGCAGCAGCTCCCAGAGCGCCTGGATCGCCACATCCGAGTATCCGTTCGCCTTCGAGCCCGCGACGAAGCCCTCGTACTGCTTGTCGAGCTCGGACTTCTTCTTCTTGCCCATCGCGCGCCGCAGGATGTCGGCCTGGCCCAGCGAGAACCCGGCGACCTTCTGCGCGATCGCCATCACCTGCTCCTGGTAGATGATGAGCCCGTAGCTGGTCTCGAGGATCTCGCTGAGCGACTCCTTGAACTCCGGGTGGATCGGGGTGATCGGCTGGGCGCCGTTCTTCCGGAGGGCGTAGTTGGTGTGCGAGTCCGCGCCCATCGGCCCCGGACGGTAGAGCGCGATGAGCGCGGAGATGTCCTCGAAGTTGTCGGGTCGCATCAGGCGCAGCAGGCCGCGCATCGGCCCGCCGTCGAGCTGGAACACCCCGAGCGAGTCGCCGCGGGCGAGCAGCGCATAGGCGGCCGGATCGTCGTAGGCGAGATCTTCGAGCACCGGCCGATGACCGCGGTTGGTCTCGATGTTGTCGAGCGCGTCGTCGATGATCGTGAGGTTCCGGAGGCCCAGGAAGTCCATCTTCACCAGCCCGAGCGCCTCCGACGCGGGGAAGTCGAACTGGGTGACGATCTGACCGTCCTGCTCGCGGCGCATGATCGGGATGATGTCGATGAGCGGCTCGCTCGACATGATCACGCCGGCCGCGTGGACGCCCCACTGGCGCTTCAGGTTCTCGATGCCGAGGGCGGTCTCGAACACCTTGGCCGCCTCCGCATCCGCCTGGATGAGGGCGCGGATGTCGCCCGCCTCCTTGTAGCGCGGCGCGGTCGTCGTCATCACGTCGCTGAGCGGCATGTCCTTGCCCATGACGGGCGGCGGGAACGCCTTCGTGAGCTTCTCGCCCACCGAGAACGGCATCCCGAGCACGCGCGTCGAGTCCTTCAGCGCCTGCTTCGCCTTGATCGTGCCGTAGGTGACGATCTGGGCGACGCGCTCCTCGCCGTACTTCTCGGTCACGTAGCGGATGACCTCGCCGCGGCGGCGCTCGTCAAAGTCCACGTCGAAGTCGGGCATCGACACGCGGTCGGGGTTGAGGAAGCGCTCGAAGATGAGGCCGTGCTGCAGCGGGTCGAGGTCGGTGATCCGCATGGCGTAGGCGGCCATCGAACCCGCACCCGAGCCGCGGCCCGGACCGACGCGGATGCCGTTCGCCTTCGACCAGTTGATGAAGTCGGCGACGACCAGGAAGTATCCGGGGAACCCCATCTGCAGGATGACGCCGGTCTCGTAGTCGGCCTGCGCGCGCACCTCGGGAGGGATGCCGTCGGGGTATCGCACGGCGAGACCCGCCTCGACCTCCTTGAGGAACCAGCTGTCCTCGCTCTCACCCTCGGGCACCGGGTAGCGCGGCATGTAGTTGGCGTCCGTGTTAAACTCGACGTCGCACCGCTCGGCGATCAGCAGGGTGTTGTCGCACGCCTCTGGGTGGTCGCGGAACAGGTGCCGCATCTGGGCGGGGGTCTTGAGGTAGAACTCCTGGGCGTCGAACTTGAAGCGGTTCGGATCGGCGAGGGTGGAGCCCGACTGGATCGCGAGCAGGATCTCCTGCGAGGTCGCGTCCTGCGCGTGCACGTAGTGGAGGTCGTTGGTCGCGACGAGCGGCAGGTCGAGGTCCTTCGCGAGCCGGATCAGGTCGCCCATCACCCGCCGCTCGATGCCGAGCCCGTGGTCCATGATCTCGGCATAGAAGTTGTCCGGGCCGAAGATGTCGCGGAACTCCGCCGCCGCCTTCCTCGCCTCGTCGTACTGACCGAGTCGCAGGCGCGTCTGCACCTCGCCGCTCGCGCATCCGGTGGTGCCGATGATGCCCGTGCCGTAGCGGCTCAGCAGCTCGCGATCCATGCGCGGCTTGAAGTAGTAGCCCTCGGTCGACGCGAGCGACGACAGCCGGAACAGGTTGTGCATGCCCTCCGTCGTCTCGGCGAGGAGCGTCATGTGCGTGTAGGCACCCGATCCGGAGACGTCGTCCTCGCCGCCGTTGCCCCAGCGCACGCGGGTCTTGTCGGTGCGGTGCGTGCCGGGCGTGAGGTAGGCCTCGGTGCCGATGATCGGCTTGACGCCGGCCTCGCGGGCCTTCGACCAGAAGTCGAACGCGCCGAAGTTGTTGCCGTGGTCGGTCACGGCGATCGCGGACATGCCCTGCTCGACGACGGCCTTCATCAGATCGCCCACCCGCGCGGCCCCGTCGAGCATGGAGTACTCGCTGTGGACGTGCAGATGCACGAAGGAATCGCTCGACGTCACTGAGTCTCCGAAGGGGTCGACCCCCAGGATAACCCGGCCCTAATCGGCCCGCAGGACCTCGAGCGCGTGTTCCAGATCGGCGGGGTACCGCGACTCGAAGACGACGGGCTCGCCGGTGCCGGGATGCCGGAATCCGAGCCGCATCGCGTGCAGCCACTGCCTCTCGAGCCCGAGCCGCGCGGCCAGCGTGGGGTCCGCGCCGTACAGCAGATCTCCGACGCACGGGTGACGCTGCGCGGCCATGTGGACGCGGATCTGATGGGTGCGCCCCGTCTCGAGGTGCACCTCCAGCAGGGTGGCGCTCCGCATCGCCTCGAGGGTGTCGTAGTGCGTGACGCTCGGCTTGCCGTCGGCGGTGACGGCGAACTTCCAGGCCGAGCTCGGATGGCGGCCGATGGGCGCGTCGATCGTGCCCGAGAACGGGTCGGGATGGCCCTGCACGACCGCGTGGTAGATCTTGTCGACGTCGCGGTCGTGGAACGCCCGCTTCAGCTCGGTGTAGGCGCGCTCGCTCTTCGCGACGACCATGAGACCACTCGTGCCGACGTCGAGTCGATGCACGATGCCGGCACGCTCGGACGCCCCCGAGGTCGAGATGCGGAACCCCGCTCCGGCGAGGGCACCCAGCACGGTCGGGCCGTCCCAGCCGCTGGCCGGGTGCGCGGCGACGCCGACCGGCTTGTCGATGACGACGATGTCGTCGTCGTCATGCACGATGCCGAAGTCGGGCACCTTCACCGGGATGATGGCCGGCTCGCCCTTCGGAGCCCACTCGACCTCGAGCCAGGCCCCGGCATCCAGGCGGTCGGACTTGCCGAGGGCGCGGCCGTCGAGCGTGGCGCCACCGGCCTCGAGCACCTCGGCCGCGAACGTGCGCGAGAAGCCGAGCAGCTTGGCGAGGGACGCGTCGGCCCGCTCGCCGGCGAGACCGTCGGGAACCGGGAGGGAGCGGCGCTCCACGATCAGGTGCGCGGCCCGGCGGACTCGTCCGCGGGTGCCGTGTCGCTCGGGGTGCCCGAGTCCGCGGCGTCGGGATCGGTGGTCTTCACCGTGGCCGTGCGCGTTCCGTCGAGGCCGACGCCGCGGATCGACAGGATGATGAACACGACCATGGCCGACGTGACGCCGATGTCGGCGACATTGAAGATCGCGGGGAACGCGTACAGCTGCAGGAAGTCGACGACGTGTCCCTGGCCGAAGCTCGGCTCGCGGAACAGCCGGTCCGTCACATTGCCGAGGGCACCGCCGAGCACCAGCCCGAACATGACGGCCCATCCGAGCGATCGGATGCGGGGCGCGAAGCCGATGATGAACGCGATCGCCCCGAGCGCGACGATCGACAGGATCCAGGTGAAGCCGCTGCCGAGCGAGAACGCCGCGCCGGAGTTGGTCACGTAGTGCAGCTGGAGGAGCGGACCGAGCACCTCGACCTGCTCGCCGAGCTCGAGATTCTGTGTGACGAGGAGCTTGGACCCCTGGTCGAGGGCGTAGAGACCGACAGCGACCGCGGCGAGCACCACCATGGCGCGCACGCGGATGCGGGCGCGACGGGGCTCCCGCGGCGTGGCCGGCTCAGTTGGGGCTGGCAAAGCCCGGGTACTCGGTGGGCTGCGGGTAAGCCGCGAAGTCGGCGGACTGCGGCCCGTTGTACGCGGGCGCAGGGGCGGCCGCGGGGACCGTCGGCGGGACGGTGGCGGGCTGCTGCTGGGCCGGCGCGGGCTGCTGGGCGGGCGCCTGCGGTGCGGCGTCCTCCTCTGCGCCGGGCTGGTCGTCAGCGGGAGCGACCGGCGCCTCGGCGACGGGCTGCTCCTCGACCGGCGCGGCCTCGACCGACGCGGCCTCGGGCTGGATGGCGATGGGCTGCGACGTGACGGGCTCCGCCGCGGCGGGCTCGGCGGTCTCGGCGGCGGCCGGCGCCTCCTCGGCGGCCGGCGCCTCCTCAGCCGCGGGTGCGGCAGGTGTGTCCGTCGGGGCGACAGCGGCCACGGGACCCGCGGTCACCGCGGCCGGCGTGCTCGTGGCGACACTCGTCGAATCGAGCTCGCGCAGCTGGCTCTCGATGTAGCCCTTGAGGCTCGACCGGTACTCGCGCTCGAACACGCGCAGCTCCTCGACCTGGTGCTCGAGCACCACGCGCTGCTCGTCGAGAGCGGCGATCTGAGCGCGCCCGGCCTGCTCGGCCTCGGCGAGCTGGGCACGTCCGACGCGCTCTGCCTCGGCGAGCTGCGCGCGGCCGGTGGCCTCGGCCTCCGCCAGCTGGGCGCGTCCGGTGGCCTCGGCCTCCGACAGGAGGCGTGCGGCAGCCGCGTGCCCCTCGGCGATGAGCGCGTCGCGCTTCTCCATACCCTCGCGCACGTGCTCCTCGTGGAGGCGACGCGCGAGCTGGAGCAGGTTGTTGGTGTTGTTGGCGTCTTCGAGGGCGACCGACGAGGCGACCGGCTCGGGAACCGGAGCAGCTGCCGGAGCCGGGGCGGCGGGTTCGACGACCGTGACCGGGGCGGCCGCGGACGGCGCGGCGGATGCGGCGGCCTGCAGCTCGGCGACTCGGGCCTCGCCCTGCAGGAGGCGCTGGCGCAGGTCCTCGTTGTCCTGGTTCAGGCGGCGCAGCTCGACGACGACCTCGTCGAGGAAGTCATCGACCTCGTCCTGGTCGTAGCCCTCGCGGAACTTGGTCGGGTTGAAGCGCTTGTTGACCACGTCTTCCGGTGTCAGAGCCATGGAAACCACCCGTCTACTTCCTCTTCGTGTCTGTGCCGCCGGGCATGCGGAGATGCCCCGGATGCCACCTGCCTACGGTAGCAAGAATCGGTCTCACCCTGAGAGTGAGAGTCCCAGAGTACACACCCGCATCAGGGCGACCCTGTGGTCGCCCGCCGGGCCTCGGGAACGCCGCGGATCGCCCGCGGCGACGCCCTACTGGGCGAAGAAGCCCGCCTCGACCTCGGACTCGACCTCGCCCTGCTCGCCGCTGACGGCGACGTGCTCGGGCGACAGGAGGAAGACCTTGGCGGTGACGCGCTCGATCTTGCCGTACAGGCCCTCTGCGAGACCGCAGGCGAAGTCGATCAGGCGCCGCGCATCCGCCTCGTTCATCTGGGACAGGTTCATGATGACGGGGACGCCCTCGCGGAACGTCTCGGCGATCATCTGCGCGTCCTTGTACTGACGCGGGTGCACGGTGAGGATCTCGTTCATGCCCGACGGAGCGGCGTGCCGGCTCGTCGTGGCGGGGCGACGGAGCGGCGTGACCGGCGCGCGGTTGCCGCTCGCGGGGACGGCGACCGGCGCGGCAGGAGCCGTGGGGACGGCGTCGTCGTAGTCCTCGTCGGCCAGGCCGAGGTAGACCATGGTCTTGCGCAGCGGGTTCGCCATTTCGTCCTCCGAGGATCGTCGTCGTGTCGAGATTAACCGGGGGTCGGACGTTTTCCGGTGATTGCCGTCCCGATGCGCAGGTGTGTCGCGCCCTCGAGGATCGCCTCGGCGAAATCGGCCGACATGCCCGTCGAGATGTCGGATGCGGAGGGCGACAGCGAGCGGATGCGGTCGGACACGGCGCGGACGTGCGCGAACGCGGCGCGCGGGTCGCCCTCGAGCGGCGCAACGGCCATCACCCCGCGGAGCTCGAGCGACGGCTCGGCGAGAACGAGCTCGGCCAGCTTCTCCACGTCGTCGGGGTCGACTCCCCCGCGACCGGGGTCGTCGGTAAGGTTGAGCTCGAGGAAGACGCGGAGCGGGACGGCGGGCGCGCCGGCGTTACCGGCGTCGACGCTGGGCGCAGCCAGTGGGCCGACCAGGGAGGCGCGATCGACGGAGTGCACGGCGCTCGCGTATCTGCGCACGGCCTTCGCTTTGTTGCTCTGCAGCTGGCCGACGAAGTGCCAGGCGAGGTCGAGGTCGGCGAGCTCCGCCGCCTTCGCGGCCGCCTCCTGATGCCGGTTCTCGCCCATGTCGCGTACGCCGAGCGCGTGCAGCTCGCGGAGGAGCTCGACCGGATGGAACTTCGTGACGACGATGCGCGTCAGGGCCGCTGGGTCGCGCCCTGCCTCTCGGGCCGCGTCGGCGATCCGACTGTCGACATCGGCGAGGCGATCGCCGAGCTCGGACATCTACTTGAGGAAGTCGGGCACGTCGAGGTCGCCGTCGTCGTCGAACTCGTCGGCGATCGCCGCGGGGACGGGCGCGACGGGCTCGGCCGACCAGCCGGTGGCCTCGAGGGCGGCCGTCTCGGCGCCGAGCGCAGCGCCGGCGCCCACACCCGCGCCGACCGCGACCGGCGGCACCACGGGTCCGTCGACGAAGGTGCTGCGGCGCTCGGCCACGGGCTTGACCACGGGGTCGCCGCCGTCGAAACCCGCCGCGATGACCGTCACGCGCACCTCGTCGCCGAGCGTGTCGTCGATGACCGCACCGAAGATGATGTTGGCCTCGGGGTGCACGGCCTCCTGGACGAGGCGGGCGGCGTCGTTGATTTCGAAGATTCCGAGGTTCGATCCGCCCTGGATCGAGAGCAGCACGCCGTGTGCGCCGTCGATCGACGCCTCGAGCAGGGGGCTCGCCACGGCGAGCTCAGCGGCCTTGATGGCGCGGTCGGCTCCCCTGCTGGCTCCGATGCCCATGAGCGCGGACCCCGCCCCCGACATGACCGACTTGACGTCGGCGAAGTCGAGGTTGATGAGGCCCGGCGTGGTGATCAGATCGGTGATGCCCTGCACACCGGCGAGGAGCACCTGATCGGCGGTGCCGAAGGCCTCGAGCATGCTGATGCCGCGGTCGCTGATCTCGAGGAGGCGGTCGTTGGGGACGACGATGAGGGTGTCGACCTCGTTCTTGAGGGTCGCGACGCCGACCTCGGCCTGGGCCGCACGGCGCTTGCCCTCGAATCCGAACGGCTTGGTCACGACGCCGATGGTGAGCGCGCCGATCGACTTGGCGATGCGCGCCACGACGGGAGCGCCGCCGGTACCGGTTCCGCCGCCCTCGCCCGCGGTGACGAAGATCATGTCGGCGCCCGCGAGGGCCTCCTCGATCTCCTCGGCGTGATCCTCGGCGGCGCGACGGCCGACCTCGGGGTCGGCGCCGGCTCCGAGGCCGCGCGTGAGCTCCCGGCCCACGTCGAGCTTGACGTCGGCATCGCTCATGAGGAGCGCCTGCGCGTCGGTGTTGATGGCGATGAACTCCACCCCGCGCAACCCGAGCTCGATCATGCGGTTGACGGCGTTGACGCCGCCGCCCCCGATGCCGACGACCTTGATCACCGCGAGGTAGTTCTGGTTCGATGTCACGTCCGGCCTCCGTGTTGCGTGATGTACCGAAAGTCTCAACCTCTACTTGAAGTCCAGAGTCTTTCTCAGTACCATGTCCGCTCATCACGGTACGGTCGGCGACCCGAAGCGGGCGTCAAGCGGACCGCGTGTCGCCGCTCGCGTGTCCCGAGTTGCGTTCCCGTGCGGGTCCCGCATCCGAGCGACCCGCCACGGGACGCAACTCGCGAGGATGAGGAGGCGTCAGCCCGCCGACCAGACGGGGACCCCGCAGGCGGAGACGTCGTAGGCGCCGGGGCCGGCGCCCGCGTGGATGAGGAGCAGCGCCGCCAGGTTCTCGGCCTTGCAGGTCGACGACTGGGCGCTCCCCCACACGACCCGCTGGCCGCCGACCAGGGTGAAGGTGACGTCGTCCCGCGTGCGAGCCGTGACGGTGTCGACCTGCGCGAGCACCGCCGGCGGCAGCGCCAGCAGCACCTGCGCCATGCCGGAGAAGCCCGGACTGCCGACGTCATCGCCCGCTGCCAGCTGCAGCAGAGGGACGCCGGCGGGACGCTCGGGCACCGTGTCGATGACGACGCCTGCGGGGTCGACGAGGTCGTACCCTCCCGCCTGCTGCACGACTCCGATCGTCGACCGCTCCACGATGTGCACGAGCAGGGTGTCGGGAGGCACGATCTCGGTCACGTAGCTGCGGATCAGGGTGAACTCCGACAGGTCGTCGCGGATGCGCGTGTGGTCGATGAGAGCGAGCGGGGTGCCGAGCTGGTCGTCCAGGGCCGTCTGCAGCTCGGCGGCGTCGATCCGCTGGGCTCCGTCGACGCGGATCTGCTTGAGGGCCAGCATCGGAGAGAACACGGCGGCGACCACGAGCAGCACGAGCACCACGAGCAGCGAGCCGACGGTGATCCAGCCGATGCGCCGGTGCCGCGAGCGTCGCGTGAAGCGCCGCACCTCGGAGCGCTCCTCGCGCTTGCGAGCCCGCTCTGCGGCAGCGAATTCGGCGCGGGCGCTGCGGGGCCGGGAGGCGCCGGCGACGCGCTCGCGCCGAGGAGGACGACCAGGCGAGCTCGACAAGGCGGACGATGGTGCGGATGCGGCGGGCTTCGCGGCCGGCGCCGCCGGTCCGCTCGGTGCGGCGGAACGCGCGGTCGGGCCCGTGCCCGAGTTCGAGTCCGAGCCGGTGCGTCTGCCTGCGATGCGGGCCGACCGCGCCGTTGCCGGGGACTTCTGCGCGGCGGCCGCGCGATCCGCTGCCGCCTTGTCGAACCCCTCGGGTCGCTTCACACGCCCGCCGAGGGCTCGCCCGACGGGGAGTGCGCGTCGAGCGACGCGAGGATCTGCGGGATGATCCGGTAGACGTCGCCGCAGCTCAGGGTCATGACGAGGTCGCCCTCGCGCGCCACAGCGGCCACATGGTCGGCGGCGGCCTGCCAGTCGGGCAGGTAGGCGACCCGCGACGCGTCGTCGAAGCGGTCGGCGACGAGCGCACCGGTGACGCCCGGCTCGGGGTCCTCGCGAGCGCCGTAGACGTCGAGCACGACGGTGTGGTCGGCCAGCGCCTCGTAGGCGGCCGCGAAGTCGCCCGCCATCATCCGCGTGCGGCTGTAGAGGTGAGGCTGGTGCACAGCGATGACGCGGCCGGCGCCGACGACCGAGCGCGCCGTGGCCAGTGCGGCCTCGACCTCGGTCGGATGGTGGGCGTAGTCGTCGTAGACGCTCACTCCCCGCACGGTGCCATGCAGCTCGAAGCGCCGACCGGTGCCCGCGAAGGTCTCGAGCCCCGCCAGCGACGCCTCGGCGGGGAAGCCCAGCCCGACCAGCACGGCGAAGACACCCGCCGCGTTGACCGCGTTATGCGCTCCGGGCACCTGCAGCTGCGCCGAGTGATCGACGCCGTCGTAGCGCAGCGTGAACGCGACCGGGCCGTCGGCGGTCACCGAGGTGATGCGCACATCCGCCGTCTCGGCGAAGCCGAAGGTGATGACCCGCCTGTCGGTCACCCGCTCGATGACGGCCAGAGTGCCCGGATCGTCGCTCGACACGACCACGAGCTCGGTCGCGTTCTGGGCGAAGGTGACGAAGGCGTCCTCGAAGGCGGCCTGGTCGCCGTAGTGGTCGAGGTGGTCGGCATCGACGTTGGTGATCAGCGCGACCGCCGTGTCGTAGAGCAGGAACGACCCGTCCGACTCGTCGGCCTCCACGACGAACAGCTCTCCCGAGCCCGACGCCGAGCTGCGGCCGAGTCCGGCGATGACCCCGCCGTTGACGAAGCTCGGATCGGCGCCCAGCTCGCGCATGGCCGTCACGATCATGCCCGTCGAGGTCGTTTTGCCGTGGGCGCCGGCGACGGACACCAGGCGCTGCCCGCTGATCAGCCAGGCGAGCGCCTGCGACCGGTGCAGCACGGGAAGGCCGTTCGCCAGGGCGTACTGGTACTCGGGGTTGTCCTGCCACAGTGCGCCCGTGACCACGAGGGTGTCGGCTCCCACGACGTTGGCGGCGTCATGGCCGATGGCGATGGTCGCACCGAGCGCGCGCAGCTCTGCCACCGCATCCGTGTCACGGGCGTCGGACCCCGTCACCCGGTGCCCCGCCTCGAGGAAGAGCCGGGCGATGCCGCTCATGCCCGAACCGCCGATGCCGGCGAAGTGCACGGCACCCAGCTCGGCGGGGATCTCGAGGGTCAGGTCTGGCTTGATCACCGTACGACGCTACCCGTCCTGGGACACGGTGGCTGAGGCGTCGCGCGCCTCGAGCACGAGGTCGACGAGCCGGTCGGCCCCGTCGAGCGTGCCGACGGTGGCCATCCGGGCGGCCATGTCGGCGATGCGGGCGCGATCGGCGAGCAGGGGCACCAGCGAGGTCACGACCCACTCGGGCGAGAACTCGGCGTCCGTCACGAGACGCGCCCCTCCCGCGGAGACCGCACCGCGCGCATTGAGCGCCTGCTCTCCGTTGCCGACGGCGTACGGCACGAGCACGGCCGGGATTCCGAGTGCCTCCAGCTCGCTCACGGTCGCGGCGCCGGCCCGAGATACGGCGAGATCGGCGGATGCGAGGGCGAGATCCATGCGGTCGCAGTACTCGAGCAGGTGGTAGCCCGCGAGCTGCGGGTCCTCGACGGGCGAGCGCGAGCCCGTGATGTGCACGACCTGCCAGCCCGTGCCGAGGATCGCGGCCACGGATGCGGCGACCGAGTCGTTGAGTCGACGCGCGCCGGTCGATCCGCCGGTCACGAGCAGCGTCGGCACGAGCGGGTCGAGCCCGAAGAGCCGCTGTCCCTGGGCGCGTGCGGCCACCCGGTCGAGCTGCTCGATCTCGCCGCGAAGCGGCATGCCGACGACGCGGGCGTGGCGCAGGGGCGTCCCGGCGAAGGTGACGCCGACGAAGCGGGTCAGCGCGGCTCCGAGCCGGTTCGCGAATCCGGGCTTCGCGTTCTGCTCGTGGATGACGATGGGCAGCTTCTCGCGACGCGCGGCCCAGTAGACGGGGGCCGAGGCATATCCGCCGAAGCCGACCACGACGTCCACCCCGCGCTCGCGGAGGTGCGTCTGCGCCGCGCCGACGGCCTCTCGCCACCGGCCGGGGAACCGCAGCGCGTCGGCGTTCGGGCGTCGGGGGAACGGCAGGCGGGGCACGGTGAGCAGCTCGTACCCGCGAGCGGGCACCAGCCGGGCCTCGAGCCCTTCGGCGGTGCCCAGCACGAGCACGTCGGCGCCCGGGTCGCGCTCGCGCAGCCGGTCGGCGGTGGCGAGCAGGGGGTTGACATGGCCGGCGGTGCCTCCGCCGGCGAGAAGGTAGACGGTCACAACTGCGGAGCCCGCGGAGTGCGGACGCGGGGTGCGCGCGCGCCGACGCCAGGTGCTGCGGGCACCTCGGGACGGACTCGGGCGAACGACAGGACGACGCCGATGGCCGCCAGGGTCGTGATCAGCGCGGAGCCTCCCGACGACACGAGCGGCAGCGGAACCCCCAGCACGGGAAGCAGTCCGAGCACCACCGCGACGTTCACGAAGGCCTGCCCGATGATCCAGACCATGGCGGCGCTGGTGGCGATCTTGGCGAACGGGTCGGTCGACATCCGGATGATGCGGATGAAGCAGATCGCGAGCAGGACGAACAGGCCGAGCACGAGCAGAGCGCCCAGCAGGCCGAGCTCCTCGCCGATGATCGCGAAGATGAAGTCGTTGGCCGCGGCGGGCACCCACGACCACTTGCCGCTCGACTGGCCGAGGCCGACGCCGAAGACGCCGCCGTGCGCGAGCGCCTCCCAGCCGTGGATGGTCTGCCAGCACTCCGTCGCGGCGAGGTCCGGGTTGGTGCAGCCGTCGAGCCATGCCGCGACGCGGTCGCTGCGCGAGCCGCTGACCTGGATGGCCACGAATCCGACGACCGCGATGGCCGCAATCGCCACGCCCATGATGCGCAGGCGCACCCCGGCGAAGAACAGCGCCCCGAACACGAGGGCGACCAGCACGATCACCGTGCCGAGGTCGTTGCCGAGCAGCACGAGGCCGATCGCGATGGCGACGACGGGCACGATGGGGCGCGCCACCTGGCGCCAGTCGTGCAGCATGTCGGTGCGTCGCGACAGCACCCACGCCAGCCACAGGACGAGCGCGAGCTTGATCAGCTCGGAGGGCTGCGCCGTGAACGAGCCGATCTGGATCCAGTTGCGGTTCTGCCCGCGGTCGACGCCGATGCCGGGCACGAACACGAGCAGCTGCAGGGCCACGCCGATCACGACCGCGGTGCCCGCCCAGCGCTTCCAGAAGCCCATCGGGGCTCGCGCCGCGATGAGCATCACGGGCACGCCGATGAGTGCGAACAGCCCCTGGCGGGAGGACTGCGAGAAGAAGCCGCCGGTCTGCGTGAGCGATTCGATCGACGACGACGACAGCACCATGACGAGGCCGAACACCACGAGGAAGAGGGTTGTGCCGAGCAGGAGGAAGTACTCCGGGGTCTCGGCGGCGAACAGCTTGCGCACCGCGACCACGACGGCGCGCGGCTGGCCGTCCGCCGGGGACGCCTGCGGCTGCCGCGACGGCGGGGTGGGGTCAGGCCGTCGGCTGCTGCGGGGAGGCCGCGTCGTCGACATCGGGCTCTCCTTCCGCACTCCGGGTCTGCTGCTCGAGCTGGTCATGGTGGGCCCGTACCGCGTCGGCGAATCGCGTGCCGCGATCGGCGTAGTCGGTGAACTGGTCCATCGATGCCGCACTCGGCGCGAGCAGCACCACATCCCCCGGCTGGGCGATCGACGCTGCTGCACGCACGACGGCGGGCATCACCTGCTCAGTCTCGGGCTCGTCGACCTCGATCAGCGTGACGCCGGGCGCGTGTCGCGCGAACGCCGTGACGAGCGCCGACCTGTCGACGCCGACGATGACAGCCGCCCGCAGCCGTCGCGCGTGGGCGCGGACGAGCGGATCCGGCTCGACGCCCTTCAGCAGTCCGCCCGCCACCCAGACGACCGACTCGTACGCCCGGAGGGCCGCATCGGCCGCGTGGGCGTTGGTCGCCTTCGAGTCGTCGACCCAGGTCACGCCCCCGACCTCCGCCACGATCTCGGTGCGATGCGCGTCGACCCGGAACCCTCGCACGGCGGTGCGGATCGCTCCCGGCGTCACACCCGCGGCCCGCGCCAGCGCCGCGGCGGCGAGCACGTTGGCCACCGAGTGCGGTGCCGTCAGCCCCGCCTCGACGAGGTCGTCCATCGTGCCGAGCTCGAGAGCGGAGTTGCGTCGGTCGTCGAGGAAGGCACGGTCGACGAGGATCCCCTCGACCAGCCCGAAGTCGCTCGGGCCGGGGATGCCGAGTCCGAAGCCGATGGCGCGGGCGCCCTCCTGCACCTCGGCGTCCTCGACCATCCCCTGGGTCGCCTCGTCGGCGATGTTGTAGACGCACGCGACGCGCGTGTGGTCGTACACCGTCGCCTTCGCGTCGCGGTAGGCGTCGGCCGACCCGTGCCAGTCGAGGTGGTCGGCGGCGAGGTTCAGGCACACGCTGGCGAGAGCGCCGATGCGGCCGGCCGCATCCGTCGCGCCCCACGGCGACGCGGTGCCCCGGTTCATCCAGTGCAGCTGGTAGCTCGAGAGCTCGACCACCAGCACGTCGAAGCCGGCAGGATCGCGGATCGCGTCGAGCACCGGGATGCCGATGTTGCCTGCGGGTGCGGCTCGCAGCCCCCCGGCGACCAGCATGGTGGCCGTGAGCTGGGTGGTCGTGGTCTTGCCGTTCGTCCCCGTGACGCTGATCCAGTCCACCGGCGTGCCGTCGGGGCGCAGCACCTTGTCGCGCAGGCGCCAGCCCAGCTCGATGTCGCCCCAGACCGGGATTCCGCCGTCGGCGGCCCAGCCGAGGATCGGGTGGTCGGGATGGTAGCCGGGCGAGACGATGACGAGGTCGGGCTGGAAGGCGCTCAGCGCATCCGGCACCGTGTCGTCGGGGGCGACCTCGAGGGCGGCGCCGATCACCTGCAGCAGTTCGCGGCGCTCGTCCGATGCGCGGGCCGCGACGACGAGCACCGATGCGCCCAGCTCGACGAGAGTGTCGGCGGCGGCGAAGCCGGTGACGCCGAGGCCGAGCACCGCGACCCGCAGGTCGGTCCAGTCGGAGCGCCAGCTGGTGAGGGTCGAGAGGTCGGGCACGATCAGCGACTGATCCACTCGAGGTAGAACAGGCCGACGCCGGCCGCGACGAACAGGGCCGCGATGAGCCAGAACCGCACGACGATCGTGACCTCGGCCCAGCCCTTCAGCTCGAAGTGATGCTGCAGCGGGCTCATCAGGAAGACCCGTCTGCCCTGCCCGTACCGCCACTTGGTGATCTTGAACCAGGTGCGCTGCACGATCACCGAGCCGGTGACGATGATGAACAGGCCGCCGATGAGGATGAGCAGGAGCTCGGTGCGGCTGAGGATCGCCAGCGCAGCCAGGGCGCCGCCGAGCCCGAGCGACCCGGTGTCGCCCATGAAGATCTGGGCGGGCGAGGTGTTCCACCACAGGAAGCCGATGAGGCTGCCCGCGATGGCGGCGGCGATGACGGCGAGGTCGAGCGGATCGCGCACGTTGTAGCACTTGTAGGCCACGTCGGGATCCAGGTTGGCGTTGAAGCACGACTGGTTCGCCTGCCAGAAGCCGATGAAGATGTAGGCCGACATCGCGAAGATGGCGGCTCCGCTCGCGAGTCCGTCGAGGCCGTCCGCCACGTTCACCGCGTTGGTGGCGCTGACCGAGATCGCGTTGACCCAGATCGCGAAGAGCGCGAACCCGATGACCGGGCCGAACGCGAACAGATTCAGCCACGGGATGTCGCGGACGAGCGAGATGTACTCCGAGGCCGGGGTGAGCTTGTTCTCGTCGAGGAACTCCTGGTTGACGCAGAGCACCGCGAAGATCGTGGTCACGACGACGATCCCGGCGATCTTCGACCAGCCGCCGAGCCCGAGGCTGCGCTGCTTGCGGATCTTGAGGTAGTCGTCGAGGAAGCCGACGAATCCGGTGCCCACCATCATGCCGATGACGAGGACGCCGACCATCGTCCAGGGCACGCCGGATGCCAGGTGTCCGACCAGATAGCCGAGCACCGCACCCAGGATGAAGACGATGCCGCCCATCGTGGGCGTTCCGCGCTTGGTGTGGTGGCTCTGCGGTCCGTCGTCGCGGATGAACTGGCCCCACTCCAGCTTCTTGAACAGCCGGATGAAGAGGGGCGTCGCGAACAGCGTGAAGAACAGCGAGAACCCGCCGGCGATCAGGAGCGCGATCACGAGGTCGCACCCTCTGCGACCCCGCCCAGCCGGTCGCCGAGGAACCGGAGGCCGGCCGACTTGGACGACTTCACCAGCACCACGTCGCCGTCCCGGAGTTCATCACTCAAGAGATCGTAGGCGGCCTCGACATCGGCGACGAGAACCGACTCCCCGTCCCAGGAGCCTTCCAGACCGGCAGCCAGGTGGATGTGCCGGGCACGCTCGCCCACGACGATCAGCTTGCCGATGTTGAGACGCACGGCGAGGCGGCCGAGCCGGTCGTGCTCCTCCTGGGCGAACTCTCCCAGCTCGGCCATCTCGCCGAGCACGGCGACGGAGCGCTGCCCCGGCTGCACGATCTGAGCGAGTGTCTTGAGGGCGGCCGCAGTCGAGTCCGGGCTCGCGTTGTAGGCGTCGTTGATGACGACCACACCCGTTCCCGGATCGAGGAGCTCCATGCGCCACCGCTCGGCGCGGGGCACGGCCTCGATCGCCGCGACGGCCCGCTCGACCGGCACGCCGAGCTCGCGGGCCACGGCCAGCGCGGCCAGCGCGTTCGACACGTGGTGCTCGCCGAGGATGCGGAGCCGGACCGGATGGCGGGCCCCGTCGACCTCGAGCGTGAAGCCGGTGCCGCCCGCGGAGACAGAGACGTCGGTGGCACGCAGGTCGGACTCGGCGTGCAGTCCGAACCACACCACGCGCGCGGCGGTCAGGTCGGCCATCGCGGCGACGCGCCCGTCGTCACGGTTCAGCACGGCCACCGCCGTGTCGGGGAGCTCCGTCACCATCTCGGACTTGGCGCGCTGCACGGCGTCGATGCCGCCGAACTCCCCCGCGTGGGCGAGGCCGACCTTCAGCACGATGCCGATGTCCGGCGTGACGATCGAGACGAGGCGGGCGATCTCGCCGAGGTGGCTGGCCCCCATCTCGACCACGAGGTACTCGGTCGCGTCGTCGACCTGCAGCATCGAGATCGGCGCGCCGACGTGGTTGTTGAAGGAGCCCTGCGGGGCGACCGTCGGGCCTTCGGCCTCGAGGATCGCGCGCAGCAGGTTCTTGGTCGTCGTCTTGCCGTTGGATCCGGTGACCGCGGCGACCCGCAGCCGGCCGGCCGCGCGCACGCGCGCCACGACGAGCCGAGCGAGGTCGGCCAGGGCGACGACGCCATCGGCGACGACGAGCTGAGGGGCATCCACGTCGAGGGCGCGCTCGATCACGAGCAGCGCGGCCCCGCGATCCACGGCGCCGGCCGCGAACAGATGCCCGTCGGTGACCTCGCCGGGCAGGGCGAAGAAGATGGACCCGGCCGTCACCAGCCGGGAGTCGGTCTGCACCGACCCTGCGATCGTCGCTGCGGGGTCGGGGGCGCGGAGGTCGCCGCCGAGCGCCTCCGCGATCTCGGCGAGCGTGAGCGCGATCACTCCCAGCCCGCCTCGCGCAGGGCGTCCCGCGCCTCGTCGCGCGCCGAGTACTCGGTGCGCACCCCCTCGATGTCGCGGTAGTCCTGGTGACCGGGACCCGCCCAGAGGATCGAGTCGCCGTCCTTCGCGAGCGCGACCGCCGCACGGATCGCGGCCTCGGGGGGACTGACCTCGAGGGTCTTCTCGGGCTGGTGCTCGGCGAGGAGCGCCCCCTCGAGCAGCGTGGCGCGGATGGACTCCGGGTTCTCGAAGCGCGGATGGTGGTCGGTGATCACCAGGATGTCGCTGCCGTCGGCGGCCACCCGTGCCATCGCGTGCCGCTTGCTTGCGTCGCGGTCGCCGTCGGCTCCGAAGACCATGATCGTGCGGCCGCGGGTGAACTTGCGCACCGCCGCGAGGGTGTTCTCGAACGCGTCGGGACTGTGGCCGAAGTCGACGTACACGCTCGGACCCCGCTCGCCCGAGACGCGCTCGGTGCGGCCGGGCAGGTAGGCCTGGATGCCGTCGGATGCGTCGAGGGCGGCGCCGATCGCCTCGAGCTCGAAGCCGGACTCCACGAGCATGACGATGGCGAGGGCGGCGTTGGCCGCCATGTGCCATCCGATCAGCGGCTCGCGGGTCACCAGTGCGCGGCCGTCCGGCCCGGTGAGCCGGAACTCGGTGAAGGCGGCCGTCTCGTCGAGGATGTCGACGACCCATTCGGCGCGCTCGACGTCCCCCGGGCTCGCGTGACCGACCGTCGCGATCGTCGTCACCGGGATGCGGGACTCGTCGACCACGCGCGCGCCGTAGGCGGTGTCGAGGCAGACGACGCCGCGCCGCGCGCGATCCGGCTGGAAGAGCGGCAGCTTCGCGCGGAAGTACTCCTCCATGTCGGCGTAGTCGTCGAGGTGGTCGTGGCTGAGGTTGGTGAAGCCCACGACGTCGAAGACGAGGCCGTCGACCCGGCTCCACGTGAGGGCCTGGGCGCTGACCTCGATCGCGACGGCGCGGACGGCGGCCTCGCGCATCCGGGCCAGCAGCGCGTGCAGCTCGCTCGCCTCAGGGGTCGTGAGTCGGCTGACGACCGTCAGGTCGCCGATGTGGCGCTCGGCGGTCGAGCTCAAGCCGGTGACGAGCCCCAGCTGCCGCATGATCGCCTCGAGCAGGTAGGACGTCGAGGTCTTGCCGTTGGTGCCCGTCGTGCCGAACAGGAGGGCCTGGTTGTCGGCCGTGCGGTACACCCAAGCCGAGATGTCGCCGAGCGCCCCTCGCGGGTCGTCGACGATCAGCACCGGGAGGCCGCTCGCGGCGGCCAGGTCGGCGCCTGCGGCGTCGGTCACGATCGCCACGGCACCCGCCTCGGCGGCCTCGGATGCGAAGGAGGCGCCGTGCGCGTTCCGTCCGTCGATGCCGACGAAGATGTCGCCCGGCTGCACCTCGTTCGTGCGGAGCGTGATGCCCGTCACCTCGACGCCGTCGAGCGAGCCGCGGTGCTCGACGCCGAACTCCTCGACCAGCCCGGACAGCGATCGCGGTGTCGGATGCTCCGGTCGGAGGACCGGGGGGATCCGGGAACTCACCGTTCCTGCTCCTGTCGTTCGTTCGTCGGTCCGCGCCCGACTCGCGTCACCAGGTGAGCGGGAGGGCGGGCGCCGGCACTGTCGACGGGGTGATCCGGAAGGTCTTGATGACCTGCTTCATGATCGCGTTGAAGGTGGGCGCCGCGGCTGCGGAAGTCCTCATCGTATCGGGCTTGGCGAAGGTCACGACAATGGCGTACTGCGGGTCCTCGGCAGGCACCATGCCCGCGACCGAGACGATCCGGTCGGATCCGTAGCTGCCGTTCACCGCCACCTCGGCTGTGCCGGTCTTGGCGGCGACGCGGTAGCCGGGGATGGTCAGGACGTTCTTGAGAGCGCCCTGGCTCGCGACCGTCTCCATCATCTCGACGGTGGTGTCGGCGGCGTACTCGCTGACCACTCGGGTGCCCGTGGCATCCGGCACCTCGGTCACGGTGCCGTCCGGCTGCTCGCATCCCGACACCAGGGTCAGAGGCAGTCGCACTCCCCCGTTTCCGAGCACCTGGTACATGCTGGCGATCTGGGCGTTGGTGGCCGACATGCCCTGCCCGAACTGCTGGGTGAGGTTGGTGATCGCGTCGACCTGATCGACCGGCAGCACGCTGCCGGACGACTCGCCGTTGAATCCGACCTCGGTCGGCGAGTTGAACCCGAACGCGAGCAGCGAGTCGTGGCGGGTCTGCTTGCTGAGCTTTTGGGCGAGGATCGCGGTGCCGATGTTGGACGAGTTCATCAGGATGCCCGTGGCCGTCAGGCGCAGATCGTCGTGAGCCCACGAGTCCTTGATGTAGCTGCCCGCCGGGAGGCCGTCGGTGTAGCGTCCGGGCACGGTGACCGGCGTCGACGGGTCGATCTGCCCGGCGTCGAGCAAGGCGGCGAAGGTCGCGGGCTTGATGATCGAGCCCGGCTCGTATGGCGCCGCGAAGAGGCGCGATCCGCCGCCGAACTCATCGAGTGTGCTGAGATCGTTGGGGTCCGCGGACGGCCAGTCGGCGGCGGCCACGATGTGCCCGGTCTTGGTCTCGACGACCGTGGCGGTCGCCCAGTCGGCGCCGAGCGCCGTGCCCTGCTGGGCGAGCGCCTGCTGGGCGTACCACTGCAGATCGGTGTCGATGGTGAGGTGGACGGTGCCGCCGTCCTTCGGCTCCACCTCCACCACGGTGCTGCCGGGCATGCGCACGCCGTCGGCGCTCGACTCGTAGGTCGACTTGCCGTTCGTCGCGGCCAGACAGGAGTCCTGGCTCAGCTCGGTGCCGGCCAGCGGGCCGTCGGTGCCGAGGAAGCCCACCAGGTTCCCGCCGATCGCACCGGAGGGGTAGGTGCGGGCGGGACTGAGCTCGCTGTACACCCACGGGATGCCGAGCTCCTTGACCTTCCGGAACGTGTCGAGGGTGACCTGCTTCGAGATGCGGGCCCACTTCGCCTCGGGATCGGCGGTGAGGGTCGTGTAGATCAGCGTGGGGTCGTCACCCGTCAGGTCGGCGATCGCCTGGATCGCCTGGGCCGTGGGGACCTGCTGGCGCGTCCCGTCGATCTTCATCGAGGTCTGGTCGAGCTTCACCAGGTTCGGGGCCGCCGTGATGTCGAAGCGCTCGACGCTGTCCGCGAGCACGACCCCGTTCGCGTCGACGATGCTGCCGCGCGTGCCGTACGTCGTGACCGGGAGCGTGCGGCGCTGCGCCGCATCCGCGTTCAGCTCGTCGGCGCGCACGACCTGGATGTCGACCAGCCGCACCGCGAACACCGCGACGATCGCGAACACGATGAGCACCGACAGCGTCAGTCGTCGGCGGGCGCCTCGGGAAGTGGTCACGGCTGTCCTTGCGTCGGTCGGTGCGGGGTCGGTCAGTGCGTGGTGGGAGACGGGAGGGGACCCGCCGGAGTCGTCGGCACGACCGAGGTCTGCCCCTGGACGGTCGGCGCGCCCGTGTCGGCGAGGGCGGCCTCTGCTGCCTGCGCGGCGGCCAGGGCAGCGGGGTCGATCACCGTCGAGCCGTCGAGCAGGGCGTTGCCGATCATGTTGGCTCCCCCGGCGAGGTCGACGCCGGGGGCGCTGCTCGAGCCGGTGACCGCACCCGACGAGACGTCGAGGAACTGCGGGTTGCCGCTCGCGACCATACCTAGGGCCTCGGCGTTGGCGGTGAGGTTCTGTGTCGAGCTGAGGATCTCGAGGTCTTCCGACAGCGCCTGCTCGTCGCGCAGGAGGTCGCGCTGCGTGTTCTCAAGTCGCTCGATCTGGTAGGCGCCGTCCGCGAGCAGCAGGCTCAGGCCCAGCTGGGCCAGCAGGATGACGCCGATCCCGGCCACCGAGACGACGGCGGGGAGCAGCCGCGGCCGGGCGCGCCGCTGGGCGCGGGTGGGCGCGATCTCGAGCTGGGGACGCTGACGCTCCTCGCGCTCCTTTCGCTCCTCGGCGGCGGCGCGGCGCAGCGGGCGGGCGAGAGCGGTGTTCCCGATGCTGCTCATGCGGCGGCCGCCGTTCCGGCCAGGATGCGCTCGGCGGCCCGCAGCCGCACCGGGGTGGAGCGCGGGTTCCGGGCCTTCTCGGCGTCGCTCGCGAGCTCGGCCCCGCGCACCAGCAGCGAGAACCTGGGCGCGTGCTCGGGCAGCTCCACGGGCAGACCGCGCGGCGCGGTCGAGGCGGATCGCGCGGCCAGCTCGCGCTTCACGATGCGGTCCTCGAGCGACTGGTACGCGAGCACCACGATCCGCCCTCCCACCTCGAGGGCGTCGAGGGCCGCGGGGATGGCTCGCTCGAGCACGCTCAGCTCCTGGTTGACCTCGATGCGCAGAGCCTGGAACACCCTCTTGGCGGGATGACCGGCGCGTCGCAGCGCTGCCGGAGTGGCCGCGTCGATCAGGTCGACCAGCTGGGCTGAGGTGACGAGCGGCGTCGTGGCGCGGCGCTCGACGATGCGCTGTGCGTAGCGCGGCGCGAGCTTCTCCTCGCCGTACTGGTAGAAGATGCGTCGCAGCTCCGACTCGGGGTACTCGGCGAGCACGCGCTCCGCCGTCAGCTCGGCGGTGTCGTCCATGCGCATGTCGAGGGGCGCGTCCTTCGAGTACGAGAAGCCGCGCTCGACGCGATCGAGCTGCATCGACGAGACGCCGAGGTCGAAGAGGATGCCGGACGCGGCAGGCATGGAGCGCTCGGCGAGCACGTCGGGGAGCTCGTCGTAGACGGCGTGGACGAGCGTGACCCGGTCGCCGAAGCGCGCGAGCCGCTCAGCGGATCGGCTGAGCGCGTTGTGGTCGCGGTCCAGGCCGACGAAGACCATCTCGGGGAAGCGATCGAGGAACGCCTCCGCGTGTCCACCGAGCCCGAGGGTCGCATCCACGAGGACGGCACCCGGTCGCTCGAGCGCGGGGGCGAGGAGCTCGATGCTGCGGTCGAGGAAGACGGGGACATGCTCGGGTGAGGGTGACGGGGACTCTGCCATGTGATCCGGGTTCGTGATCCCTGAGGCCTGATCCCCATCCGCTGCGACCTGCCACCGGGGAAGTGGAGGCAGGGAGCGCGGCTGAGGGTCGGGCGCCAGGAGGTCAGAAGAGTCCGGCGATCACCTCCCCATCGGCGTCGGCGAAGCCGGCCTCTGCGGCGTCGGAGTAGGTCTTCCAGGCGGCGGCGTCCCAGATCTCGGCGCGCGTTCCCGCTCCGATGACGGTGAGATCGCGGTCGAGTCCGGCGTACTCGCGGAGCATCGCCGGCACGGTCACCCGGAACTGCTTGTCGGGCACCTCCTGCGCGGCGCCGCTGAGGAACATGCGGATGTAGTCGCGGCCGGCCTTCCCGAGCTTGGGGGCCTGCTCGCTCATGCGCTCGTGCAGCAGCTCGAACTCGCGCTGGCTGTAGAGGTAAACGCAGCCCTCCTGGCCGCGCGTCATGACGAGGCCGCCCGAGAACTCGTCGCGGAACTTGGCGGGGAGGATGACGCGCCCCTTCTCATCGAGCTTGGGGACGAACGTTCCGAGCAACACGGGGACACCTCCTCACTCTCCGGCCAGATGAAAGGTTGCCTCCACAGTACTCCACTTTCCTCCACCAGCAAGGAGATTCCGTCACAATTCACCCCCAGATCGCGGCACACAGCGCTCACTGGCAGCAAATGTCTGGTGGAGCAAAGTGGAGCGAGTGCGGAGAAGGCAGGTCGAGGAGGCGCGCCGCGCCGTATCGAGACCCCGTCCCGTCGCGTCAGACCGCACGAAAAAGGGGCCGACCCGAAGGTCGGCCCCGAAAGTGGAGGAAGGTGGAGGGAGCTGCGAGCTAGCGCTCGTCGCCGTCGGAGCGGCGCTCCCACCTGTCGTTGAGAGAGTCCATGAAGCTCGCGCGCTTGCGCGGAGCGCCGGGCTTGGTTCCGGGCGCGTCGGCACGGTCGACCGACAGGCGACGGGGCGGCGCGATCGCCAGCAGAGCTCCCACGAACATCACCGCGAAGCCGATGAGTCCGACGGCGGGCTGACGGAACGACACACCCACGATCAGCAGCGCCAAGCCGACCACCCCGGCCACGACGCCGAGCACGATGGCCGTGTAGTTGGGCCGGTTGCGGGCCCCTCCGACCGTCGCGACGTCGTCGGCGTCGTTGTGGTAGAGGCTGCGCTCCATCTCTTCGAGGAGTCGCTGCTCCTCGTCTGAAAGCGGCATCTCAGGTCTCCTTGGTGCCCTGGCGGGCGCGGTGCCCAACGGGCGGCGTCAGGCGCACTGCCGCCCGACTGGGTGATGACTCAACATTGTAGGCCCGCCTCCCGTGGCTAGGCTAGGCGCGTGGCTGGGAGTACGCGGTTAGTGGACCTGGTCCAAGCTCGACTCGACGGGTTCTTGTCGGAGCAGGCCACGGCCCTGCTCGACATCTCCCCCGAGCTGGATGTCATCGACGCAGGCGCCCGTGATCTGCTCGCGGGTGGCAAGCGCTTCCGGGCACGATTCTGCTACTGGGGCTGGCAGTCGATCGCCGGGCTCGGCGACGCCTTCGATCTCGCGGCCGATCACGCAGACTCCGGGGCCCTGGATGCGGTGGTCTCGGTCGCGTCGTCGCTCGAGATCTTCCACGCGGCCGCCCTCGTGCACGACGACATCATGGACAACTCCGACCTGCGGCGCGGCAAGCCCAGTGTGCACCGGCGATTCGAGGCCCTGCACGCCGAGCGCGGCTGGAGCGGCTCCGCGGCCGGCTACGGCACCGCATCGGCGCTGCTGCTCGGCGACCTGCTGCTCGGCTGGAGCGACGAGCTGTTCGAGCGCGGGCTCGCGCAGGGGGGCGATGCGGCCGCCGCATCCGCCGCACGCGCGGAGTTCACGCGGATGCGCACCGAGGTCACCATCGGCCAGTACCTCGACATGCTGGAGGAGCACTCCTGGCGCGGGCGCCCCGAGGCCGAGGTCCTCAGCCGTGCGCACCGCGTCATCGTCTACAAGTCGGCGAAGTACAGCGTCGAGGCTCCCCTTGCTCTCGGAGCCGCCCTCGCCGGTGCGTCCCTGCCCCAGCTCACGGCGCTGCGCGAGTTCGGCCTCCCCCTCGGTGTCGCATTCCAGTTGCGAGACGACCTGCTCGGCGTGTTCGGCGACCCCGCCGTCACTGGCAAGCCCGCGGGCGACGACCTGCGCGAGGGCAAGCGCACGGTGCTGATCGCGCTCGCCCGGCAGAAGCTGCCGGCGTCGGCGACCCGGCTCGTCGACGAGCTGCTGGGCGACCCCGACCTGGAGCCGGGTCAGATCGCGATGCTGCAGGCGTCGGTCCGCGACAGCGGAGCCGTCGACCAGGTGGAGCGAATCATCGCCCGCAACGTGTCGGTGGCGAGTGCCGCCCTGGCGGAGGCGCCGCTGGCCCGCTCGGCTCGCGAGGAGCTCGCGACCCTGGCCGAGGCCGTCACCCGCCGCACGGCGTAGCTCGCTGGGGCCGCGGGCGGTGGCGACCGCGCTCGTCACCGCGGAAGCGCAGTCACGCCGCAGAGGCGGCGGCGCGACAGAAAACTCAGAACCCGAGGGCCTGGGCGACGCGTCGGACTTCGGCCTTGCGGTGAGCACGCAACGCGGCGATCGGCGTCGTGCCGAGGCTGTCCTCATCGGTGAGCAGCCAGTGCATCGCCTCGTCGTCGTCGAAGCCCGCATCCCCCAGCACGATGAGCGTGCCGCGCAGCTCGCTCAGCGGCTCCCCGTCGACGATGAAGTCGGCGGGCACCTTCTGGACGCCGTCGACTCGCGCCGACAGCAGCGCCCGGTCCTCGATGAGCCGGCGCACCTTGCTCTGGGTGATCCCGAGCACGTCGACGAGTTCGGGGATGGTCAGCCACTGCGGTGCGGGATTCGAGCTCACCCGACAAGCGTGCCACGTCCGCTGCCTCGGCCACACAGGATACGAATGTTTCGAACGTGTGAACTCGAGTCACACTGGTCACTCTGATTGACTCGCGGGTACTTCTGTGTCAGCGTTGAGCGGATACGCACCGATGCACGACGAGTTCCTGGGGGCGGGGAGAGAGGCACGTGTCATGACCGATCTACGCGAATCGGGGGACGTCACGCGACAGCAGTCGCCGCGGCGCGGCCTCGGCAAGGGCGTGATGGCCACGATGCCGATCGTCCTCGCGGGCGCCATGACCGTCAGCTTCAACCTGACCGGGCCCCTCGAGTCGGTCTCGGCGACGCCCAAGCGGCCCGTCGACCCGAAGGCCAACCAGGGCTCCACGCTCAAGCAGCTCGTCGCGGAGAAGGCTGCCGCGGCGACCGTCGCGGCCGCCCAGGCGGATGCCGTGCGCGCCGCCGCCGTGGCCGCGGCTCCCAGCAGCTACACCGTGCGTTCGGGCGACACCGTCGCGGCGATCGCCCAGCGCTTCGGGGTCTCCACCGCATCCGTCCTCGCCCTCAACGGCCTCGGCTGGAAGTCGTTGATCTTCCCCGGCCAGGTGCTCAGGATCGGCACGGCCGCTCCGACTGCCGCCGCACCTGCGCCCGCCCCGGCACCGGTCGCGCCGCAGGCCGCCGGGCGGTACACCATCGTCAAGGGCGACACGATCAGCGGCATCGCCGCACGTCACGGCGTCTCGACCCGCAATCTGCTCGCGGCCAACGGCCTGGTCGCCTCGAGCATCATCTACCCCGGTCAGGCGATCGCGATCCCCGGCACCGCCGCCGCCGCCGTCACCCCGGTCTCGAGCGTCACGCCGGTCGACGAGTCGCGCGACCCCGTGTCGACCCCCGTCGTGAGCGCTCCCGCGCCCGCCGCGACCTACATGATCAAGCGCGGCGACACCGTCACCTCGATCTCGCAGCGGTTCGCCGTCCCCGTGCCGGCGATCCTGTCGGCCAACGCCCTGAGCGCCACCAGCATCATCTACGCCGGCTCCAAGATCGTGATCCCCGGCACCCCCGGCGTCACGGTCGCGCAGGACGGCAGCTCGGTCACGCAGCTCACGGACGAGATGGCGGCCAACGCGCGGATCATCATCCAGATCGGGCGCGAGCTCGGCGTCTCGGACCGCGGGATCGTCATCGCCTTGGCCACCGCCATGCAGGAGTCGAGCCTCCGGAACATCAACTACGGCGACCGCGACTCCCTCGGCCTGTTCCAGCAGCGCCCGAGTGCCGGATGGGGCACGCCGACCCAGCTGACCAACGCGTCGCACGCCACGCGCCTCTTCTTCGGCGGCCCGAGCAACCCCAATCGCGGCGTCACGCGCGGCCTCCTCGACATCGCCGGGTGGCAGTCGATGCCGCTGACGCAGGCGGCCCAGAAGGTGCAGATCTCGGCCTATCCGGACGCCTACGCCAAGTGGGAGAAGTCGGCCACCGCCTGGCTCGCGCAGCTGCGCTGACCGGCGGGCGCATCCGCATAACGGACCGGTGACGTACCGCGTCGCAACCCGTCTATCAGGACGCCCTGCCTACACTCGACAGCGTGAGTGTCAACACCACGGACCCGATGATCGGCCGTCTCATCGACGGCCGCTATCAGGTGCGCTCACGCATCGCCCGCGGCGGGATGGCCACCGTCTACCTCGCCACCGACCTCCGACTCGAGCGCCGAGTCGCCGTCAAGGTGATGCACGGGCACCTGGCCGACGACAGCTCGTTCAAGGAGCGGTTCATCCAGGAGGCGCGGTCGGCAGCGCGCCTCGCTCACCCGAACGTGGTGAACGTCTTCGACCAGGGGCAGGATGCCGACTCGGCCTACCTCGTCATGGAGTACCTGCCGGGCATCACGCTCCGTGACCTGCTGCAGGAGTACGGCTCGCTGACCTCCGAGCAGACCATCGACATCACCGAGGCCGTGCTCGCGGGTCTGGCCGCCGCGCACAAGGCCGGCATCGTCCACCGCGACCTCAAGCCCGAGAACGTGCTGCTGGCGGATGACGGGCGCATCAAGATCGGCGACTTCGGCCTCGCACGGGCGGCATCCGCCAACACGGCGACCGGAGCGGCCCTGCTCGGCACGATCGCCTACCTCTCCCCCGAGCTCGTGACCCGGGGAGTCGCCGACACCCGTAGCGACATCTACGCCGTCGGCATCATGATGTACGAGATGCTCGTGGGCGAGCAGCCCTTCCGGGGCGAGCAGCCGATGCAGATCGCCTACCAGCACGCCCACGACGCCGTGCCGACGCCGAGCGTCAAGAACTCGAAGGTGCCGGCCGAGCTCGACGAGCTGGTGCTGTGGGCGACGACGCGCGATCCCGAGCAGCGTCCGCGGGACGCGTCGGCAATGCTCGAGGAGCTGCGCGTGACCGAGTCGCTGCTGAAGACCGCGCTCCCCACCGGAACCACGACCGCGCAGCGCACGGTCGTGATGCCCGCCGCGCCCACGGCGCCCCGGCAATCGACGGCCGAGACGCAGGTGCTCGGCCGACGGTCGGCCGCCGTCGCTCCGGCGACCACCGTGCTGCCCGGCCACGAGGTGTCCGACTCGACCGCCGCCCTCGCGGTGTCGTCGCGCAAGCGCGGCAAGCGCGGCGGAGTGCTGGTGGCGATCATCGTCGTGCTGGCGCTCATCGCGGGTGGGGCCGGCTGGTACTTCGGGCTCGGTCCCGGGGCGAAGGTCACGATCCCCGAGTCGATCGCCGGGCTCGCTCCCGACGACGCCCGCGCGCAGCTGACCGAGCTCGGCCTCACGGTCGCCGAGGCCACCGGGACGGCCGCCTCCCCCACCATCCCCGTCGGAGCAGTCGCCGACACCGACCCGGCCCTCGGCAGCTCCGTGGCGAAGGGCGGCGAGGTCACCCTGCTGATCTCGAGCGGTCCCGCCGAGCTGCCGTTCACCCTCACGCAGGGCATGACGCAGGAGGACGCCGAGACAGCGATCGCCGAGGCGCCGTGGACGGCCGGCGATCCGATCCTCCGCTTCGACCCGGCGATCCCCGAGGGCTCGGTCATCGACGTGCTCGCTGACGACGGCGCTACGAGCCTGCTGGGGGCGGCGACCTACGGCGAGCAGAGGACGCTCACCCTCGTCGTCTCGGCGGGAGCCCTGCCCGACGTCGCGACCCTGCCGTTCGACCAGGCCGTCTCGACCCTCGCCGAGGTCGAGGTCACGGCGACGCGCGGCAGCGAGGACTACAGCGACACGGTCGCCGAGGGCAGCGTCATCGGCATCGAGGGCGATACGGCGGCCGTCACCCCCGGTTCCTCGGTGACGCTGCAGATCTCGCGGGGTCAGCCGCCCGTCCAAATCCCTGACGTGGAGGGCATGGTCTGGTCGAAAGCCGAAGCTGCTCTCACCGACGCCGGTCTCGTCATCACCTTCAAGAACGGCATCAGCGAGAGCCTCGCGCGGAACTTTCCGAACGTCGCCGTGGTCTCGAACATCACACCGGACGCGGGCGAGACGGTGCGACGAGGAGACTCGGTGAGCGTCACGCTCCAGGCCAACGGCTAGGCGCAGTTACCGCTTCGCGGCTGCGAGCTCCTCGGCCACCAGGAACGCCAGCTCGAGCGACTGCATGTGGTTCAGCCGCGGGTCGCAGAGCGACTCGTACTTCGTCGCCAGCGTCGCCTCGTCGATGTGCTCCGAGCCGCCGAGGCACTCGGTGACGTCGTCGCCCGTGAGCTCGACGTGGATGCCGCCGGGGTGCGTGCCCGCGTCGCGGTGGGCCTCGAAGAACCCCTGCACCTCGTCGACGACGTCGTCGAAGCGACGCGTCTTGTAGCCGAGCGGCGTGGTGAGCCCGTTGCCGTGCATGGGGTCGGTGACCCACAGCGGAAGCGCGTCGAAGGCCTTGATGCCCTCGAGCAGCGGCGGAAGGGTGTCGCGGATCCTGCCGGCGCCCATGCGCGTGATGAACGTCAGGCGGCCGGGCTCGCGGTCGGGATCGAGCTTGTCGATGAGCCGCTCGAGGTCGTCGACGGTGGCGGTCGGGCCCACCTTGACCCCGATGGGGTTGCGGATGCGGGAGAAGTAGTCGACGTGGGCGCCGTCGAGGTCGCGGGTGCGCTCGCCGATCCAGAGGAAGTGCGCGCTCGTGTTCACGGGCGTGCCATTGCGCGAGTCGATGCGGGTCATCGGCCGCTCGTAGTCCATGAGCAGACCCTCGTGGCTGGTGTAGAACTCCACGCGCTTCAGCTCATCGAAGTCGGCGCCGGCGGCATCCATGAACTTGATGGCACGGTCGATCTCGCTGGCGAGACCCTCGTACCGCTGGTTCGCGGGGTTGCGGGCGAACCCCTGATTCCAGCTGTGCACCTGGCGGAGGTCGGCGAAGCCGCCCTGCGTGAACGCGCGGATGAGGTTCAGGGTCGACGCGGCCGTGTGGTACCCCTGCACGAGGCGGCGGGGGTCGGCGGCGCGCGACTCGGGCGTGAACGGGTAGCCGTTGACGATGTCGCCGCGGTAGGCCGGCAGGGTGATGTCGCCCTGGGTCTCGGACTCGCTGGACCGCGGCTTCGCGAACTGCCCCGCCATCCGCCCCATCTTGACGACGGGCATCGACGCGCCGTAGGTGAGCACGACGGCCATCTGCAGCAGCGTCTTGACGCGGTTGCGGATCTGCTCGGCTGTGGCACCGGCGAAGGTCTCGGCGCAGTCGCCGCCCTGCAGCAGGAACGACTCGCCGCGCGCCGCGCGAGCGAGGCGGTCGCGCAGGATGTCGACCTCGCCCGCGAAGACGAGCGGCGGGAGGGTCGCGATCTCGGCGGATGCGGCAGCGACGGCCTCGGCATCCGGCCAGACCGGCTGCTGCTTGATGGGCAGTTCGCGCCAGTAGTCGAGACCGGCGATCACTGCGGGATCTGCCTGCACGATGGTCTCTGACGGGTCTACCACGGGGTTCCTTCTGCTGAGGTGCGGGGCGGAGTGCCCCAGCCGTTCAGCCTATCGGCGCGCCGAGACCCCTGCTGTCACGGCCGCGGCCGCCCGGATCAGTCGATGACGGTGGTGCTCGCCGGACGCGCGGCGATGCGGGCCTGGGCGGCGGCGCGGGCCGCCGACACCTTCGGGGCCTTCACGCGCTTGGCGGCCTTGACCTTCTTCTCGCGCTTGATCGACGAGGCGTACACGTCGACGTACTCCTGCCCGCCGAGGCGCAGCAGCTCGTACATGATCTCGTCGGTGATCGAGCGCAGCACGAACCGATCGCCCTCCATGCCGTCGAAGCGCGAGAAGTCGAGGGGCTCCCCGAACACGATCCCGACCCGGCGCACCTTGGGGATCTTGGTGCCGGTCGGCATGACCTTCTCGGTGTCGACCATGGCCACGGGCACGACGGGCACGCCCGCTTCGAGGATCATGCGCGCGACACCCGTGCGACCGCGATAGAGGCGGCCGTCGGGGCTGCGGGTGCCCTCGGGGTAGATGCCGAGCTGTCCTCCCGCCGCGAGGTGCTCGAGACCCGAGTTCAGCGAGGCCTCCGATGCCTTGCCTCCCGAGCGGTCGATCGGCAGCTGGTTGATCGCCAGGAAGAACCATCGCAGGATCGCGCCCTTGATGCCCGTCCCGGTGAAGTAGTCGCTCTTCGCCAGGAAGCTGATCGGCCTGTCGACGACGATGGGCAGGAAGACGCTGTCGACGAACGAGAGGTGATTGCTCGCGTAGATCACGGCGCCCTTGGCCGGCACGTTCTCGGCCCCGCGCACCCAGGGGCGGAACACCGACATGGCGAACGGCCCGATGACCAGTGCCTTCAGAAAGCGATAGAACACGCGACCTCCGCCTAGAGCTGCAAGCCTAGCGAACCGCGGAGTGCAGCCGGGCGAGGTCGGCGGCACCCACGACCCCTGCATCGTTCACCAGCTCGGCCACGCGGAACTCGGGCTCGGGGTGGAAGCCGCGGGCGGGCAGATGCGCGACGTAGGCCTCGCGGATCGGGTCGAGCAGCAGATCCCCGGCGACGGCCACCCCTCCCCCGAAGACGAACACCTGCGGGTCGAGCACGGCGCTCAGCGAGGCGCAGGCCTGGCCGAGCCACGAGCCCAGCTCGCGCAGGGCGGCCAGCGCACCCGGATCGTGATCGGCGATGAGGGCGCCGACCGCGACACCGTCGAGCACTCCCCCCGATGCGGCGCGGACGTCGGCGAGGTTCTGCCCGATGCCGCCCACGTCGGCGATGTCGTTGGCGAAGCGCAGCAGCGCCCGCCCGGAGCCATACTGCTCGATGCACCCCTTCGCGCCGCATCCGCACGGCAGCCCGCCGGGCACGACGCGCAGGTGGCCGATCTCTCCGGCCGCTCCAAAGCCGCCGCGCTGGAGGCGGCCGTCGGTGACGAGCGCGCCGCCGACCCCGGTGCCGATGGTCAGCATCGTCATGTGGTCGAAGCCGCGCCCCGCGCCGAAGCGGTACTCCGCCCATCCGGCCGCGTTCGCGTCGTTGTCGATGGTGATGTCGAGGCCGGGCAGCAGCTCCATGAGGTGCTGCCGGAAAGGCTCGGACCGGAAGTTGATGTTGGGCGCGTAGTAGACGATCGACTGCGACGCGTCGATGAAGCCGGGGGCCGCGACGCCGGCCGCGATGACCTCCTGCCCGTCGCGCAGCAGGTTGACGACCTCGACGACGGTGTCGACGATGGCAACCGAATCGCCAGCCGGCGTCGAACGCCTCTCGAGCCGCAGGATCTCGCCCGTCTCGGTGACGAGGGCTCCCGCGATCTTGGTTCCGCCGATATCGATTCCGATGGCATGCACGGCTGACGAGTCTACGCAGAGGTGGACCCGGTACCATGGTCAACACCGCCCACCGGTAACAAAGGAGCTACCCGTGAACGAGTACTTCACACCCGCCGTCGTCCCCGCTGACCCTCAGGCGAACACGACCGACCTGCTGCTCGACCGGGTCGCGAAGACGCCCGATCAGCCGCTCTTCGCGCTTCCCACCGCCGACGGCGGCTGGAGCGACGTCACAGCCGCCGAGTTCCACCGCCAGGTGGTCGCGCTGGCCAAGGGCCTCATCGCCGCGGGCATCCAGCCCGGCGAGAAGATCGGGTTCATCTGCAAGACCCGCTACGAGTGGACGCTCGTCGACTTCGCGACCTGGTTCGCCGGCGCCGTGCTGGTGCCGATCTACGAGACCTCCGCCCCGTCTCAGATCTCCTACAACCTCACCGACTCCGGCGCCACCGCGATCATCGTCGAGACGAGCGAGCAGTTCGCGCGCTTCGACGAGATCGCCGGCGACGTGCCGCAGGTGACGAAGGTGTGGCAGCTCGGACTCGGCGACCTCGACAAGCTGGCGGCGAGCGGCACCGCCGTCACCGACGCCGAGCTCGAGACGCGCCGCTCGGCAGCCGTCGGCTCCGATCTGGCCACGCTGATCTACACCTCCGGCTCGACGGGCGTCCCGAAGGGCTGCATCCTCACGCACTCGAACTTCGTCGAGCTCAGCCGCAACGCCGAGGTCGCGATGAAGGAGGTCGTGGCGCCCGGCGCATCCACGCTTCTCTTCATCACCACCGCGCACGTCTTCGCCCGCTTCATCTCGATCCTCTCGGTGACCGCCGGTGTCAAGGTCGGGCACCAGGCCGACACCAAGCAGCTGCTGCCGTCGCTCGGCAGCTTCAAGCCGACGTTCCTCCTCGCTGTGCCCCGCGTGTTCGAGAAGGTCTACAACTCGGCCGAGCAGAAGGCGGAGGCCGGGGGCAAGGGCAAGATCTTCCGCCAGGCCGCCGATGTCGCGATCGCGCACTCGAAGGCCCTCGATGCCGGATCGGTGCCGCTCGGTCTCAAGATCAAGTTCGCGCTGTTCGACCGCCTCGTCTACAGCAAGCTGAAGACGGCGATGGGCGGCAACATCAAGTACGCCGTGTCGGGCTCGGCACCGCTCGGCACCCGGCTCGGCCACTTCTTCCGCAGCCTCGACGTGCGCATCCTCGAGGGCTACGGCCTCACCGAGACGACCGCCCCCGCGTCGGTCAACCTGGTGAGCAAGTTCAAGATCGGCACCGTCGGACCGGCCATGCCGGGCGTCGGCATCAAGATCGCCGAGGACGGCGAGATCCTCGTCAAGGGCATCGACGTGTTCGAGGGCTACTGGAACAAGCCGGAGGAGACCGCGGAGGCCTTCGACGGCGAGTGGTTCAAGACCGGCGACATCGGCGAGTTCGACTCCGAGGGCTACCTCAAGATCACCGGACGCAAGAAGGAGCTCATCGCGACGGCCGGCGGCAAGAAGGTCGCGCCTGCCCTCCTCGAGGACCCGATCCGCGCCAACCCGCTCGTCGGACAGGTCGTGGTCGTCGGCGAGCAGAAGCCGTTCATCGCGGCCCTCATCACCCTCGACTCCGAGATGATGCCGGTGTGGCTCAACAACGCGAAGCTCGACGCGACGATGTCACTCGACGACGCGGCCAAGCACCCGGCGATCATCGCCGAGGTGCAGAAGGCGGTGGACGCGGCGAACGCCCGCGTGTCCCGCGCCGAGTCGATCCGCAAATTCGTGATCCTGCCGACCGAGTTCACCGAGGACAGCGGTCACCTGACGCCCAAGATGAGCATCAAGCGTGGCCCGATCCTGAAGGACTTCAGCACGGTCATCGAGGGCATGTACTCGGGAGCACCGGCCACCGAGGGCCAGTCCCTGGTCCACTGATCTGAATCTTTTTGTGCGCCGCCGCCCCTGCGGCGCACCCGCTCCGCGGCACGAGCGCGGTCGCGCCGCTGCGCTGGCGCTCGCGAGCCCTCAGGTCGTGAACCAGTCGGCCTGGCGCACGGCGCGCATCGCCGCGCGCTTGACCTCGGGCTCCAGGCCCTCGATGTAGAGCCTGCCGTCGAGGTGGTCGCACTCGTGCTGGAGGGCCTGCGCCATCAGGCCCTCCCCCTCGACCTCGACGGGGTCTCCGTCGGCGTCGACGCCCGTGACGCGCGCCCACGGGTAGCGCAGCCGCGGGAAGAAGAAGCCGGGCACCGACAGGCACCCCTCGTCGACGATCTCCGGATCACCCGCCACCTCGAGCACGGGGTTGAACACGTAGCCGATCTCGCCGTCCACGTTCCAGCTGAACGCCCGCAGGCCGACGCCGATCTGGGGCGCGGCGACGCCGGCACGCCCGGACGGGGTCACGCTG
Organism: uncultured Microbacteriaceae bacterium; assembly: GCA_964246985.1. Classification (GTDB taxonomy): domain Bacteria; phylum Actinomycetota; class Actinomycetes; order Actinomycetales; family Microbacteriaceae; genus CAXTSE01. The sequence goes on along the minus strand of CAXTSE010000013.1, from coordinate 31,734 downwards.
TCGATGAGGTCCTCGGCGAGACCCGCCAGGCGCGCGTCACCGGGAGTGACCACGATCGGATCGGAGACCGACCTCAGCACGGGATCGCCGAAGAGCCGGATCTGTCGCTCGGTCACACTGCCTCAATCATCGTCGCGGTCTCCAGAGGACCCGGTCTCGATCTCGACCGCGTCCTCGATACCATCATCGTCCTTGCCGTCTGCACGCAGACCCGCCACCACGGCTGCCGCCAGCTCGCGAGCGGAGTCGCGCGTGAACGGCCGCAGGGCCGCGAAGCGGACGGCGGTGCCGGTCGCCAGCTCCTCGTCGTAGGGGATGCGCACGACCTCGCGGACGCGCCAGCGGAAGTGGGCCTCGATGTCGTCGAGCAGCTCCAGCTGCGTGCCCGGCGTGCCGGTGTTGAGCGCGACCACCGCCGCCGCGGTCAGCTCGCTGTATCCGTTCTCGTCGAGCCAGTCCAGAGCTTCGGCGGTGAAGCGCGCCTCCTCGGCGCTGCCCCCCGAGACGATGAGCAGCGCATCGGCCCGACGCAGTGCGGCGCGCGCGATCGGCTGCCGCACTCCCCCGGCGACGTCCGTCAGGACGAGCGAGTAGTGGCGCGCGGCGACGTCGGCCACGACCTCGTAGTCGATGTGATCGAAGACGATCGCTCCCGAGGCGCTGGTGTCGGAGGCCATGACGTCGAGCCCGGTGCGGTCGTGGGCGAGCAGCGAGTCCACGTCGGAATGCTGCTTCAGACGTGCTGCCCGCCGCACGACGTCGCGCACGCTCGCGACGGCCGGATGCGACACCCGCTCGGCGAGGGTGCCCCGGTCGGGATGGGCGTCGACGGCCAGCACGCGGTCGGACCGGACATCGGCGAGGGCCATCCCGAGCAGCGTGACGACCGTGGTGGAGCCGACCCCGCCCTTGCGGCTGACGACCGGGACGAATCGAGCGGTCTCGCCGATCCCGGCGGCGATGCGCGCGTCCAGCTCCTTGCGCGCGCGAGCCGGGGCGGCATCCCCGAGGTTGACCTGGTCGAAGGTGATGCCGTGCACGAACTCGCGCCAGAAGCCCTCGGGGCGGTCGGTGCCGTCGGGCTTCTCGAACCACGGCTCGAAGTCGACCCGCTGCGGGTCGTCGTCGATCGCCTGCCGCTTCTCGACCTTTCGGGCCCGGCGGGTGACGGCGGGTGCTGTCGCCGGCAGCTCGGGCGCCGTCTCGGGCTCACCCTGCTCGATGTCGAGCCGCTGCTCGTCGGCCGCGAGCGCAAGCTCGGCATCGATGACGATCGACACCGTGGTCGGCCCGGTGTCGACGTCGTCGACGGGCACGACGTCGTCGGGGATGGCGACGATCGCCTCGTCCTCGGGCGTCTCATGGACGGTCGCGGGGAGGTTCACGTCGATGCGGATCTCATCCACTCGGTGCCTCCTTTCACGCTCGAGCACCAGCCGACCTGCCATTTTAGGCGTTTCGGCCGATCACGGCGCACTTTCCGCGCCGAAGCCCGAGTGTGCTAGGCGACGACGACGAGAAGATCCCCCGCGTCGACCTGCTGCGTGACCGGGATCGCGAGCCGTGTCACGGTGCCGGCGACCGGACTCGTGATGGCGGCCTCCATCTTCATGGCCTCGATCGAGGCGACTGCCTGGCCGGCCTCGATGGTGTCGCCTTCCGCGACCTTGAGCGTCACGACGCCCGAGAACGGGGCGGCGATCTGACCGGGCGAGCCCGCATCCGCCTTCTCCGCCGCCTTCGAGTCGACGGTGATGCCGCTGTCACGCACGAACACCGGGCGCAGCTGGCCGTTGATCGTGGTCATGACCGTGCGGATGCCGCGGTCGTCGGCCTCGCCGATGGCTTCCAGCCCCACCAGCAGGTCGACCCCGGGCGCCATGGCGACGGAGTGCTCGACGCCGGGCTTCAGTCCGTAGAGGTAGTCCGGGGTGTCGACGACCGACAGGTCGCCGTACTGCTCGCGATGCTGCTCGAACGCCTGGGTCGGCGCGGCGAACAGCAGCCGGTTGAGCGCGGCACGGCGAGCGGCCGGATCGCCGTCGAGAGCGGCCTGGTCGTCGTCGCTGATCGGCTTCACGCCGATCTTGACATCGCGTCCGGCGAGGATCTTGCTGCGGAACGGCTCGGGCCAGCCGCCCGGGAGGTCGCCGAGCTCACCCGCCATGAACCCGATCACCGAGTCGGGCACGTCGTACTTGTCGGGGTTCTGCTCGAAGTCGGCCGGATCGGCATTGGCGGCCGCGAGGGCGAGGGCGAGGTCGCCCACGACCTTGGATGACGGCGTCACCTTGGGCGGACGGCCGAGCATCTCGCTCGCGGCGGCATACAGGTCCTCGACCACCTCGAAGCGGTCTGCGAGGCCGAGGGCGATCGCCTGCTGACGCAGGTTCGACAGCTGGCCGCCGGGGATCTCGTGCTTGTAGACCCGGCCGGTCGGGCCCGGCAGACCGGACTCGAACGGCTTGTAGACCTTGCGGACGGCCTCCCAGTACGGCTCGAGGTCGCTCACCGCACGCAGCGAGATGCCGGTGTCGCGGTCGGTGTGGGCTGTGGCGGCGACGAGCGCCGACAGCGATGGCTGGCTGGTGGTGCCGGCCATCGGGGCGCTGGCGGCGTCGACGGCGTCCGCCCCCGCGCGGCTCGCCGCGAGCAGGGTCGCCAGCTGGCCGCCGGCGGTGTCGTGGGTGTGCACGTGCACCGGCAGGTCGAAGCGCTCGCGAAGGGCGGCGACCAGCTTCTCGGCCGCGCCCGCTCGGAGCAGACCGGCCATGTCCTTGATGGCGAGGATGTGCGCGCCCGCGGCGACCATCTCATCCGCGAGCCTCAGGTAGTAGTCGAGCGTGTAGAGGGTCTCGTCGGGGTCGAGCAGGTCGCCCGTGTAGCAGAGCGCCACCTCGGCGACCGTGGTGCCCGTGGCGATGACCGCCTCGATGGCCGGCCGCATCTGCTCGACGTCGTTCAGGGCGTCGAAGATGCGGAAGATGTCGACGCCGGTGGCGGCGGCCTCACGCACGAACGCCTCGGAGACCTCGGTCGGGTAGGGCGTGTAGCCGACGGTGTTGCGCCCGCGCAGCAGCATCTGGATCGCGATATTGGGGGCGGCCTCGCGCATCGCGGCGAGGCGCTCCCACGGGTCCTCGCCGAGGAATCGGAGTGCGACGTCGTAGGTGGCGCCGCCCCAGGCCTCGATCGAGAGCAGCTCGGGGGTGAGTCGGGCGACGTGCGGCAGCACCGCGACGAGGTCCTTGGTGCGCACGCGGGTGGCGAGCAGCGACTGGTGCGCGTCGCGGAAGGTGGTCTCGGTGACGGCGAGCGGTGTCTGCGCGCGCAACGCCGCGGCGAACCCCACCGGGCCGAGCTCGAGCAGCCGCTGGCGCGAACCGGCGGGCGCCGGGGCGTCGAGGTCGACCTTGGGCAGCTTCAGAGCGGGGTCGATCGCACCGCCGCCGTCGCCGTTCGGCTGGTTGACGGTGACGTCGGCGAGCCAGTTCAGGATCTTGGTACCGCGGTCCTTCGACTGGTGGCCCTTCACAAGCCACGGGCGCTCCTCGATGAAGGAGGTGCTGAGGTCGCCGGCGATGAAGTCG
>CAXTSE010000013.1:0-28134 GCA_964246985.1 uncultured Microbacteriaceae bacterium | reverse complement strand
GCAGCTTCGTCGTCGCCGACGCTTTGCCGGCCCCGTCGGTCGTGAAGTCGGTCGACACGTCGCCGGCGAGGAAGTCGGGATCGTCGAACACGGCCTGCAGGAACGGGATGTTGGTCGCGACACCGCGCAGACGGAACTCGGCGAGACCCCGACGCGATCGGCGCACCGCCGTCGGGAAGTCGCGGCCGCGACTGATCATCTTGACCAGCATCGAGTCGAAGTGCGGCGAGACCTGCGCGCCGGCGGCGACCGTGCCTCCGTCGAGGCGGATGCCCGCCCCACCCGGCGAGCGGTAGGTCGTGATCTTGCCCGTGTCGGGACGGAACCCCGCCGAGGGGTCTTCGGTCGTGATCCGGCACTGGATGGCGAAGCCGCGCAGCTGGATGTCCTGCTGCTGCAGGCCGAGGTCGACGAGCGACTCCCCCGCGGCGATGCGCATCTGCGCCTGCACGAGGTCGACGTCGGTGACCTCCTCGGTCACGGTGTGCTCGACCTGGATGCGCGGGTTCATCTCGATGAAGACGTGCTGGCCGGCGCGCTCCCCCGCGGTGTCGAGGAGGAACTCGACGGTGCCCGCGTTGACGTAGCCGATCGACTTCGCGAACGCGATCGCGTCGCGGTGCATCGCCTGGCGGATGTCCTCGTCGAGATTCGGTGCCGGCGCGATCTCGACGACCTTCTGGTGACGACGCTGCACCGAGCAGTCGCGCTCGAACAGGTGCACGGTCTCACCCGTGCCGTCGGCGAGGATCTGGACCTCGATGTGACGCGGGCGGACGACCGCCTGCTCGATGAACATGGTGGGGTCGCCGAAGGCGCTGTCGGCCTCGCGCATGGCCGCCTCGAGGGCGTCGCGCAGGTCCTCCTTCGCGTCCACCCGGCGCATGCCCCGGCCGCCGCCGCCCGCGACGGCCTTCGCGAACACGGGGAAGCCGATCTCGTCGGCGCCCGCCAGCAGCGCCTCGATGTCGGTGGATGCGGGGGTCGACTTCAGCACCGGCACTCCGGCTGCGATCGCGTGCTCCTTGGCCGTGACCTTGTTGCCCGCCATCTCGAGCACGTGACTGCCGGGACCGATGAACGTGATGCCCGCCTCGGCCGCAGCCTGGGCGAGGTCGGGGTTCTCACTCAGGAACCCGTAGCCGGGGTAGATCGCATCGGCGCCCGACTCCCTGGCGACCCGGATGATCTCGCTCACGTCGAGGTACGCCCGCACCGGGTGCCCCTGCTCGCCGATGAGGTAGGCCTCGTCGGCCTTCAGCCGGTGGAGGGAGTTGCGATCCTCGTACGGGTACACGGCGACCGTCGCGGCCCCGAGCTCATACGCCGCCCGCATCGCACGGATGGCGATCTCGCCTCGGTTGGCCACCAGGATCTTCGTGAACATTCGGTCCTCTCGGAGCATGCCAGGTGGCGCCGACTGGGTTGGGTTCTTTCAGACTACTGAAGGTAGGCTCGCTACTCGTGCATGTACTCAGCGTGAGCTCTCTCAAGGGAGGCGTCGGAAAGACCACCGTCACGCTCGGACTCGCCTCTGCGGCTTTCGCCCGAGGCCTGTCGACTCTGGTGGTCGATCTCGACCCCCAGTCCGACGTGTCCACGGGCATGGACATCGCCGTCGCCGGACACCTCAACGTCGCCGACGTCCTCGCGTCCCCCAAGGAGAAGATCGTGCGCGCCGCGATCGCACCGAGCGGCTGGACCCGCGGTCGCCCCGGCACCATCGACGTGCTCATCGGCTCGCCCTCGGCCATCAACTTCGACGGGCCGCACCCGACGATCCGCGACATCTGGAAGCTCGAAGAGGCCCTCGCGCACGTCGAGAAGGACTACGACCTCGTCCTCATCGACTGCGCCCCGTCGCTCAACGCGCTGACGCGCACCGCGTGGGCGGCATCCGATCGCGTCGCCGTCGTCACCGAGCCCGGCCTCTTCTCCGTCGCGGCAGCCGACCGGGCGCTCCGCGCCATCGAGGAGATCCGTCGCGGGCTGTCGCCCCGACTCCAGCCCCTCGGGATCATCGTCAACCGCGCCCGCGTGCAGTCGCTCGAGCACCAGTTCCGCATCAAGGAGCTGCGCGACATGTTCGGCCCGCTGGTGCTGTCACCCCAGCTGCCCGAGCGCACCTCGCTGCAGCAGGCGCAGGGAGCGGCGAAGCCGCTGCACATCTGGCCGGGAGAGAGCGCCCAGGAGATGGCGCGCAACTTCGATCAGCTGCTGGAGCGCGTGATGCGCACCGCCCGCCTCGCCGAAGACGTCAGCGTCAGCTGAGCTAGCTGGCGGCTCGTGCCGCGCGACGTGCGGCGAGCTCGTCGGCCGCGTCCTCCGCGGGCGAGGAGTCGAGCTCGACGAGCGACGACTCCACCTCACGCAGGACCTTGCCGACGGCGATGCCGAAGACGCCCTGACCGCGGCTGACCAGGTCGACGACCTCGTCGTCCGAGGTGCAGAGGTAGACGCTCGCGCCGTCGGACATGAGGGTCGTCTGGGCGAGATCGTTGATGCCCGCCTCGCGCAGCTGGTTGACTGCCACGCGGATCTGCTGGAGCGAGATGCCGGTGTCGAGGAGTCGCTTGACGAGCTTCAGCACGAGGATGTCGCGGAAGCCGTAGAGGCGCTGCGAGCCGGACCCGGCCGCTCCGCGCACGGTCGGCTCGACGAGCTGCGTGCGGGCCCAGTAGTCGAGCTGGCGGTAGCTGATGCCGGCCGCGCGCGCGGCGACCGCACCCCGGTAGCCGGCGTTGACGTCGAGGTCGGGCATGCCGTCGGTGAAGAGCAGACCGCGGTCGTAACGAGACTCCTCGTTGCGATTGACCACTTCGCTCATCCCAGCGTCCTAACCTTGAGGTTGAACTTGAAGTTCAACTCGTCGTGTGCCTTCACGGTACTCGCCACGGTGAACCCGGACAACGACATCCGGGCGTGTCGGCATCCGTTTCTACGGAAGTCGGCTCAGGGCGGAGCGGATCAGGCTCGACCGCACCACCTCGAGCTGCCCGGCGATCTCGCGGGCTAGCTCGCCGGCCTTGGCGCGACTCGCGGTGTCCTTGCGGCGTGCCACCGGGATCAGTGCGCTCTCGATCAACCCGAGCTCGCGCTCGGCCGACGCCCGGAAGCTGCGCAGGTGCCGCGGCTCGATCCCCGAGCGCTGCAGCTCGACGAGCGCCTTCAGCACCGCCACCGCGTCGTCTCCGAAATGGTCGCCCGCGACGATCAGCGAGGCGGTCACCGCGTCGCTCAGCAGCTGAGGCGTCGCGCCCGCCTCCTTGATCAGCTCGTCGCGGGTGAGCCGCCGGTCGGTCGGCAGCATCGACGGCACAGCGACCGTGGCTCCGCCCGGCAGCACCGGCTCGCGCCCGGCGTCGAGATCGTCGAGGTAGCCGCGGATGACCTTGAGCGGGAGGTAGTAGTCGCGCTGCATCGACAGCACGAAGCGCAGCCGCTCGAGGTCGGACGGGGAGAACTTGCGGTATCCGGACTCGGTGCGCGACGGCGTGATCAGCTGCCGCTCCTCGAGGAAGCGCAGCTTCGACGGCGACAGGTCGGGGAACTCCGGGCTGAGGCGGGCGAGCACCTGCCCGATGCTCAGCAGCTGAGGACTCCCCGACGCACGCGCCGGGGATGGAGCCGCGGCCACTAGCGGCCCGCGGGGGCGAGATCGAGACGCGACGCGTAGAAGGTGAGTCGGAACTTGCCGACCTGCACCTCCGCGCGGTCGCTGAGGAGCGCGGATTCGATGCGCACCCCGTCGAAGTAGGTCCCGTTCATCGAGCCCAGGTCGCGCACCTGGAACGCGGACCCGATGCGCACGAACTCCGCGTGACGGCGCGACACCGTCACGTCGTCGAGGAAGATGTCGGCATCGGGGTGCCGCCCGGCGACCGTGAGGTCGGCGTCGAGCAGGAAGCGCGCTCCGACGTTCGGTCCGCGGCGCACCACGAGCAGCGCAGAACCCGACGGCAGGGCCGCGATGGCCTCGCCCTCCTCGGGCGAGATGCCGGCCTCCATGGCCGCGAGCTGGGCCACGAAGTCGTCGGTGAAGTGGGCGGTCGTGTCGTTCGAGACGACGTTGTCGCGGGGGGCGTCGGCGGATGCGGCACCGTTGCCGCCGGGCGCGGGATCGTTCGCGTCGTTCATCACTCGACCTCCTTCAGAGGCTTCAGGCTATCGGATCAGGCGGCCGCTTCGGCCCGCGCGATTCCGATCAGCCGACCGGCTTCGAGCGCGTACACGATTCCCGCCGACCAGTACAGGAACACACCCCACAGCGCACCGGCCCAGGCGAACGCGTTGGCGATCTCGGCGATGTCCGGGAAGGCCGCGGCGACCACGAAGATGGGCATCGCGGTGAGGAGGGCGAAGGTGCCCATCTTTCCCAGATGGTGGGACGGCATCGGGCCGTGCCCGTAGTTCGCGAGCATCACCCCGAGGATCACGAGCAGCAGCTCCCGCGCGAAGATGACGCCGGCGAGCCACCACGGGATGATCTGCGTCCAGGCCAGCCCGATGAGCGTCGAGAAGATGAACAGCCGATCGGCTGCGGGGTCGAGCAGCTGCCCGAGGCGCGTGATCTGGTTGAACTTGCGCGCGACGAAGCCGTCGACGAAGTCGGTCGCGCTCGAGAACACGAGCACCGCGAGGGCCCACCCGTACTGGCCCACGACCAGCAACACCAGGAACACCGGGATGAGGAGCAGGCGGAGGAAGCTGAGCAGATTCGGGATCGTCGCGATCCGCGTGCTCACAGTCGTCACGGCTACCTCCCTCAGGGGCCGAGTCTAGTGCGGATGCCGGATGCCCCGGCGTGCCCGGACGCGGCCGCCCTGCCCGCCGGGCTAGCCTTCTGCCATGTCGTGCATCCGCTTCAACACCCCCGCGCAGCGCGCGCAGATGGCCGCCGCAGCCCCGTCGATGCTGACCGCGGAGCAGGCCGCGCGCCTCCATCCCGCGCCGCCGGTGACCGACAGCAAGATCGCCCGGCTGCGGCTGCTGGCCGACGACGCCAACCCGAAGATCCGAGAGAGCGTCGCGTCGAGCTATCACGCCCCCGCCGAGCTCTACGCTCGCCTGGCGCGCGACCCGGATGCCGGCGTGCGCGGCTGCGTCGCGCGCAACGAGGCGACGCCGTGCGATGTGCTGCGCGAGCTCGCCCACGACCCGTCCGACACCGTCCGTGGCTGGGTGGCCGTCAACTTCCTCGTGCCCGCCGATGTCATGGCCGAGCTAGCCGTGGACGAGAGCGAGACGGTGCGCGGCCTCGTCGCCTGGAAGGCGTCACTCGCCGAGGGCGACCGCTCGGAGCAGCTCGTCGGCGTCCGCTAGCCGAGCACGCAGCTGCGGCCAGGCGTCCCCGAAGCCGGGGTGCAGCGGCAGCCCGTCGACCTCGCCGAAGGGCACCCAGCGTAGCTCGAGGCTCTCGGCATCGCCGACGACCGGCTCGAAGACGCGAGCGGATCGCGCGAGCACCGTGGTGTACGTCCAGTAGCCGAGGTCGAGCACCGAGCTGCCGAGCACGAGCACAGCGTCGGGCGGCACGGAGCCCTCCTCGTCGGCCTCGCGGATGGCGGCCTGCTCGGCCGACTCCCCCGCCTTGCGCGCGCCGCCGAGCAGCCCCCAGGTGCCGCCGAAATGGCTCCAGCCGACGCGGTGCTGCAGCAGCACCCCGGCCTCCGGATGCGCGAGAAGCAGTCCCGCGGCACCGAACGTGCCCCAGAAGCGGCCCTGGGGTCCGTCGACCCAGGCATCCTCGGGACCCCGCGGACGCCGGGCCGCGGAGTCGTGCGTCGCGCGGGTCATGCTCCCAGCCTACGAGTCGGCGCGGGCCCCCTGGGCGCTGACGGTCGCGCGACGTAAAGTCGGCGGCATGCCGCACATATCGCACGGGATCGTCCCGCCGTATCTCCTGACACGCATCGCCCGACTCGACGAGCCGCGGTTCCAGCGTGCCGCCGCGGCGGCGGCCGCGACTCTGCGCGCGGATGAGCCGCGACGGGCTGCGCGGCTCGAGTTCAGCCTCGATGCCGACCACAACATCGTCGCCGAGCTGCGGGATGCGGCCACCCGCACCGTGAGCGACGCTGAGAACACCGAGCAGCTGCCGGGCACGACCGTCCGCAGCGAGGGCGACGACGCGACCGGCGACCCGGCCGTCGATGAGGCGTACGACGGCCTCGGGGCCACGTTCGACTTCTTCTCGCAGGTGCTCGGGCGCAACTCGATCGACGGTGCCGGGCTCCCGCTCGACGCGACCGTGCACTACGGGGAGCTCTACGACAACGCGTTCTGGAACGGCGAGCGGATGGTGTTCGGTGACGGGGACGGCGAGGTGTTCCGGCGCTTCACCCTGTCCCTGACCGTCATCGGCCACGAGCTCGCCCACGGCGTGACCGAGTACACGGCCGGCCTCGTCTATCGCGATCAGCCGGGTGCTCTCAACGAGTCGATCTCGGACGTGTTCGGCTCGCTCGTCGAGCAGCACGCCCTCGGGCAGACGGCCGCCGAGGCGAGCTGGCTCATCGGGGCCGGGCTCTTCACCGACGAGGTGCAGGGGGCTGCACTCCGGTCGATGAAGGCGCCCGGCACCGCGTACGACGACGACGTGCTCGGCACCGACCCGCAGCCCGCCCACATGCGCGACTTCATCGACACCGAGGACGACAACGGCGGGGTGCACCTCAACTCCGGAATCCCCAACCGCGCGTTCTACGTGGTCGCCGAGGCGCTCGGTGGGTCGGCGTGGGAGCGCGCCGGCCTCATCTGGTACGACGCGCTCACCTCCGGTCTCCGTCCCACCACCGACTTCGAGGCCTTCGCGGATGCGACGATCGCCGCCGCCGAGGCGCGCTACGGTGAGGCATCACCCGAGGTCGACGCCGTGCGCGCCGGCTGGACGGACGTGGGAGTGATCGAGGATGACGAGACCCGCTGACAGCTCGGCGCTGCGCATCGTCGTGGTGCGCAGCGGGGGCTTCGCCGGCCTCACCCGCGAGTGGCGTGTCGAGGCGTCGGACGACGCCGGCGAGTGGGAGCCCCTGGTCGCGGCCTGCCCGTGGGGGGCGGTCTCGACCGACACGACGTCGCGTGACAGGTTCGTGTGGCGCATCGAGGTGCGCATCTCGCGGCGGCGCAAGGTCGCCTCGGTGCCCGACCGCGATCTCACCGGACCCTGGCGAGAGCTCGTCGACCGGGTGCAGCAGCACGGGGCCGAGGGCGGCGGGGGCCGTGGCTGAGGGGCGTGTCGACGCGTGGCTCTGGGGCGTGCGCGTGGCCAAGACCCGTTCCGCCGCGACGGCGCTGGTGCGCGCGGGTCATGTGCGCGTCAACGGCGAGCGGGTGAAGGCCGCCCAGTCGCTGAAGCCGGGCGACGAGGTGCGCATCCGCACCACCGAGGGCGGCGAGCGCACCCTGATCGTGCGGCAGCTGCTGGCGAAGCGGGTCAGCGCTCCCCTGGCCGCCGTCGCCTACGACGATCTGACCCCGCCGCCGCTGCCGCGTGAGGAGCGGGTCGTGGTCGCGGCCCGCGAGCGCGGCGCAGGTCGGCCGACGAAGCGCGACCGACGTGACATCGAGAGGCTGACGCAGTCGGAGTGGCTCGACTGATCAGTCGACCGACGCGGCGAGTCCGCTCTCGATCGCGGCGATCACCGACGGATCGTCGGGCTGGGTGCTGGGGCGGAACCGCGAGACCGCGCCGTCGGGTGCGATGACGAACTTCTCGAAGTTCCACTTCACCTTGCCGGCCTTGCCGTCCGCGTCCTTCACCTGCGTGAGCTCCTCGTACAGCGGGTGCTTGCCGCGGCCGTTCACCTTGATCTTGTCCATCAGCGGGAAGGTCACGCCGTATGTGGTGGAGCAGAACTCCTTGATGTCCTCGGTCGAGCCGGGCTCCTGGCCGAGGAACTGGTTGCACGGGAAGCCGAGCACCGTGAAGCCCTGCTCGCCGTACTGCTTCTGCAGCTGCTCGAGCTTCTCGTACTGCGGGGTCAGGCCGCAGCGCGACGCGACGTTGACGACCATCACGACCTTGTCGTCGTACTCGGCGAGCGTGGTGGGCTCGCCGTCGATCGTGGTGAGCTCGATATCGCGAAGGGCCATGGGTCGGATTCTACGTGTCACATCACCGATCTGGCTGGGCGCGCGGCCGCGAGGACGTGGGCGTACACGGCGAGGTACTCGTCCACCATCCGGTCGACGCCGAACCGGCGCACGGCGGTCGCGCGCACGGCGGCCCGATCCAGTCTCGCCGCGTGCGGCACGCGGTCGACGGCCTCGGCGACGCCCGTGACGACGAAGCCGGTCACCCCCTCGTCGATGAGCTCCGGCATCGAGCCGCGCCGGTACGCGATGACCGGGGTGCCGCTTGCCATCGCCTCCACCACCGAGAGCCCGAACGGCTCGTCGAAGTGGATCGGGTGCAGGAGAGCAGCCGACTCCGAGAGGATCCGCGCGCGCTCGGTCGCGCCGACGGAACCGAGGTACTCGACGGCGTCGCCGCCCAGATGCGGTGCGACCCGTGCCTCGAAGTACTCGCGGTCCTGGATCGGGCCGCAGATCACCAGCCGCCGGTCGGCCCGCCGCGCGATCTCGATCGCATCCGCGATGCCCTTGTCGGGGTGGATGCGACCGAACGCCACGAGGTCGTCCGAGGATCGCACAGTCGGCGAGAACTCGTCGGTGTCGATGCCATGGTGCACGGTCGCGACGTAGCGCAGGTCAGGATCGCGATCCGAGTCCGAGATCGAGACGAAGCTCGTGCCCGAGGCGGCCGCGTACGCAGGACGGATGCCGTCCCCCGAGAATCCGTGGATGGTCGTCACGACCTGCGCACGCCAGGACGCCGCGAACGCGAGCGGGAGCCAGTCGAGCTGGTTGTGCACGAGGTCGAAGTCGCCGGAGCACTCGAGCACGCGCGCCACGTGCAGGGCCTCCCAGACGCGACCGTCCATCGCCTCGTCCTCCTCGTAGCCGTGCGGGGCGACGGCCTCGAGGCGCGCCGCTGTGACCGAGTCGGCCGTGGCGAACAGCGTCACGTCGACGCCGCGCGCCACCAGTCCCTCCGTGAGCAGGCTCGTCACCCGCTCCCACGGCCCGTAGTGGATGGGCGGGGTGCGCCAGGCGATCGGCGCGAGCATCGCGATCCTCACGGAACGGCGGGATCGAGCGCCCCGACGGGCACCATCGCGTCGAGCAGCTCGTCGACACCGATCGAGGCAGCGCGCACCCTCTGATCGCCGAGCGCGTAGGGGAGCCAGAGCGTCCCGTCATGCAGCACCCCGCCACACGAGTACGCGACGTTCGGCACGTAGCCGTCCCGCCGATCGCCGAGCGCCTCGAGCATCGGGTCCTCGAGGCGGGCGATGACCCGCGTCGGGTCGTCGAGGTCCAGCAGCAGCGCCCCGATCGAGTATCGGCGCATCGGGCCCACGCCGTGGGAGAGCACCAGCCAGCCGCGGTCGGTCTCGAGCGGCGACCCGCAGTTGCCCATCTGGACGACGTTCCAGAGCTGACGCGGGTGTTGCAGGATGGCGACGTCGGACCAGGACATGCCGTCGGCCGACCTCGCCACGGAGATGTTCTCGCCGTCGGTGCGGGTGAGCGCCCAGCTCGTCCCGCCGATGACGCGGGGGAAGAGCGCCATGCCCTTGTTGACGGCGGCTGGGCCCGCGAGCCTGTGCATGGTGAACGTGCGGAGGTCGGGCGAGATGACCAGCCGGGGAGCGATGGCGCGACCGTCGTAGGCGGTGTAGGTCGCGCGGTACTCGACCGTGCCGTCCGGCCGGGTGATCAGGCAGAATCGGGCATCCTCCATGCCGTTCGACTCCATGCCCGTCGCCGGTTGCAGGACCCGCTGGCTCAGCTCGCTCGCCTCGTCGAAGTTGGCCCGGTACGCCGACCAGGCGAGTTCGCGGATGGTGTCGAGGTCACGGTGGGTGACCTGCCGGCGCGAGAGGTCGGTGGGGGTGTCGAGGATGGCGGTCTCGACGTCGGAGCTGCGGAAGGTCGCGGGAAGAGCGCGCACGACCGCTCCCGACAGCTCGTTCAGGCGCCCGGCCGCCTCCAGGGCGTCCTGGAAGTGCGGCCGCGTCCACTCCCCCTCGCCGACCACGGCACCGACCAGAGGTGCCGCACGCGGCTCGAAGCGCCAGCCCGAGGGTCCGATCACGGCCGAGGCGAAGGCGATCGACGAGACGTGACCCTCGCCGATGGCGCGGAGCGCGACGGCCAGACGAAGCTCCCCGTCCGCGAGATCGGTCTGATCGGGATGGGCGACGGCGCTCGGATTGCAGAGGGCCGCGGCCTCGACCGCATGCTCGGCGGTGAAGGCGGCCCCGAGCACGATCTCGAGCTCGGGGTAGAGGTCGTCCGGCACGGCGGTGCGGAACGCGAGAGTGTCGGCGTTCCGCTGCAGGATGGCGGCGAGCTCGTGCTGGCGATCCGCGAAGTCGGCCACGATCTCGGCCGCAGCCGCGACGATCTCGTCGCGCGGCGTCGCGACGATCCGACGGACGATCTCGGCGGCGCGCGAGGGCGTCGGGCTGAGCCCCTCCCCCGGCAGGAACAGACGCGCGATGACCCGTGACGAGTCGGCGATGAGCTCGATCCCCAGGTCGCGCATCGTGACCCTCACGAGCGGTCCCAGAGGGGATGCAGGGCGCGGGCCCACTGATTCGTGCTGAGCGCGGCGAGCGTCGACTCGGCGCCGCGGTTGTCGTTGCGTCCCGCGGGCTCGAGTCCGTCGTACCCGGCGCCGGTCGCCAGGTCCACCATCCTCTCGCCGCTGTCGTTGTCGCCCGCGAACCAGGCCCAGGCCCTGTCGACCTGAGCGGCCCACCGCGCGTCCCCGGTCACGGCATAGGCGCGTGCACAGGCGTCGGCGATGGCCGCGACCTCGATCGGCTGCTGGTCGTACTGCTCGTCGACGTCGCCCGGCCCCCGGCCGTCCGGACCGGTGACCGAGATGCGCCCGTCGCGCGACTCGATGTCCAGCAGCGCATCGAGTGCGTACAGCGCCCTCGCCCGCAGCTCGCCGTCCGCGGTCACGACGGATGCGGCGAGGGCCGCCTCGGCGACCGTCGCGTTCGCGTAGCGCAGCCGTGGCTCCACCCACTGCCACCTGGCCATCGGTCGGGTGGGAAGCATGCGCACCGCATCGTCGACGAGGGCGCGCGCCGACCGCTGCACCCCGCGGGCCGGACGGCGCCCCAGTCGGACGGCCAGCACCTCGGCGGCACCCAGCACAGCGAACGACATCGCGCGGACGTGCGGGGATCGCTGGCGGGCGGCGCGAGAGAAGATGCGCGTCGCACGCCGGCGGATGGCCGAGCTCGAGGCCGAGGCGGCGGCGATCCCGAGAGCTCCCACAGCGCGGCCCCACCAGTCCCCCACCGTCGCCTCGTCGGTGAAGGTGCCGGTCGCGTCCATCCGGTTGTGCGCCGACCCGGAATCGTCGATCGCCCTGTCGATGAAACCGAGGTAGATCCCGGTCAGCCGATCCAGCTCCGCCGTCGGACGGGGCTCCCGCACGGCCACGGTGAGGGCACGCGCGACATCGTCGAGGCAGTAGCCGTGCTCCGGCCGGGGCGTCTCGTGCAGGGCGTGCTCGAATATCCCGCGCTCATCGCTGAGCGATGCCAGGTGCTGATAGGGCAGGGCCGTCAGCTGGGCGACGCGACCGATCATGCGGATCGCCGTGCGGTCGGTGCGAGGGTGACGGCCTGCAGCCGATAGCTGTCGGCGACCTCCGACCATGCGTGCTGCGGCCTCACCGCCGGAGGTGTCACCTGCGGGGCAACGCGGACGACCCGCGCGAGGGTGTCGCGCACGGCCGCGGCGATGGCCGACGGGGACTCGTGCTCGACGACGCTGCCGACGCCATCGACCAGCAGCTCTCGGGCGTGCGGGAACGCGGTCGCGACGACCGGCTTCCCGGCGGAGAGCGCCTCGACCAGCACTCCCGACGTGACCTGGGTGCGGGAGTCGTACGGCAGCAAGACGACGTCGGCGGCCGCGATGTGCTCGGCGAGGCCGGCGTCGTCGAGGTAGCGCGCGTCGAAGGTCACGCGGTCGGCGATGCCCAGCTCGGCAGCGAGCGCGACCAGGCGCTCGCGGTACACCTCGCCCTCATGGACGACCACCTTCGGGTGGGTCTCACCGAGGATCTCGTAGTGCACCGGCGGCACGACATCACCCAGCGCGGCGACCGCACGGATGCCCCACTCGAGCCCCTTCCCCGGGCCGATGAGGCCCCAGGTCAGCATGGTGCGGCGGTCGGTGCGCGGCGGGGACGGGACGACGTCCCACTCCGGCACGCCGTGCGGGATGATCGAGACCCGCGCGAGGTCGACGCGGTACCCGGATGCGAGCAGCGTCCGGGCGGTCTCGGTCATGACGACGACCGACGAGGCGAGCGCTGCCACGCGCTCGAGGACCTCGCGCTGGTGAGCCGTGGGCTCGGCCAGCACCGTGTGCAGCACGACGATGGCCGGCGTGGTCAGCGCGGCGAGCACCTCGAGCACCTCGTCACCGTCTGGACCGCCGTAGATCCCGTATTCGTGCTGCACCACGATGACGTCGCTCTGGCTGAGGATGCGAGCGGCCTCCCGGATGGAGCGCGGGTCGCCGGGGCGCAGCTCGCCCGCGATCGTCGTCCGCGATCCGACGACTGCCGGGGCGAGCTCGTCGAGGTCATCGACGACCCGGACGATGCGCGCCGAGTCGATGCCCGAGGCGGTGATGGCTGCCGCGAGCGACTGGGTGAACGTCGCCAGCCCGCATCGGGTGGGCGGGAAGGTGCTGAGAAAGGCGAAACTCGCCATGCGGCTGCTCTCGGTCGTGCCGAGACGAGGACGCTCGGCTGACGAGACGTCTGCCGGTCAGCACCTCTCGGGGAATCGTGCGCCATCGACACCATCCGGTTACCGCGCCCCTGGGAGCGGGTAGTGACCCGACCCTAGCCTGTGCGGATCGGGTTAGCCTGTGTGCATGGCCGCCGAATTCGCCCATGAGCCCGATGCGCACCGCTACACCATGCGCATCGACGGGGGCATCGTGAGCGTGCTGGAGTACGTCGACCACGGCGGGTCGGTCGCGTTCACGCACACGGGCACGGTTCCGCCGGCGCGCGGGAAGGGGTATGCCGATCAGCTCGTGACCTTCGCGGTCGACGACGTCGAGGCTCGCGGCGCCGCACCGATCTCGCCGAACTGCTGGTACGTGGCCGAGTGGTTCGACCGCCACCCCGAGCGCGCCGGCCTCGTCGCTCCCCGCTGACCGGGCGAGCACCGTGCCCCTCCCCATCGAGGACTACGCCCTCATCGGCGACTGCCACACCGGCGCGCTGGTCGGCACCGACGGCAGCATCGACTGGCTGTGCCTCCCGCGTTTCGACTCCGCCTCCACGTTCGGCGCGCTCCTCGGCGATCAGGACCACGGGCACTGGCGGATCGCGCCGGTCGGCGAAGCGCGCTGCACCTCCCGCCGCTATCGCCGCGACACATTCGTGCTCGTCACCACATGGGAGACCGGGACGGGCGTCGTCGAGGTGGTCGACCTGATGCCGCACGGCGACCGCCGCGCCGACCTGATCCGCCGGGTGACCGGCGTCAGCGGTACCGTGCGGATGGAAGAGGTCCTCCGCATCCGCTTCGACTACGCGGCCGCCGTGCCGTGGATGCGGCAGTCGGTCGAGCATGCCGGCCCCGGCGACGAGCACGCCCTCGTCGCCGTCGCAGGTCCGGATGCGGTCATCGTGCGGGGGCCGCACTTCCGCGCCGAGGACCACTCCCACCGGGCCGAGTTCGAGGTCGCCGCGGGTGAGAGCGTCGACACCGTGCTGACCTGGTACCCGGCGCACCGCCAGCCGCCGCCGCCGATCGACGTCGATGAGCAGATCGAGACGACCGTGAGCTGGTGGCGGTCGTGGGCCGAGAGCTTCTCGGACCTCGGCCGGTACGACGGCGAGCTGCGTCGATCGCTCCTGGTGCTGCGCGCCCTGACCCACGAGGACACGGGAGGGATCGTTGCCGCGGCCACCACCAGCCTCCCCGAGCAGTTCGGCGGCCAGCGCAACTGGGACTACCGCTACGTCTGGCTGCGTGACGCGGCTCTCACGATCAAGGCCCTCGTCGCGCACGGCTTCGCCGAGGAGGCTGCCGAGTGGCGGGGCTGGCTGCTGCGCGCGATCGCGGGCGACCCGGCCGACCTGCAGATCATGTACGGGCTGGCCGGCGAGCGCCGCCTGCCCGAGGTCGAGCTGACCTCGCTCCCCGGATACGACGGAGCCGCGCCGGTGCGGATCGGCAACGGCGCGTACCAGCAGTTCCAGGGCGACATCTTCGGCGAGGTCATGCTGGCCCTCGAGAAGACCCGAGAGATCGGGGTCGCCGACGACACGTTCTCCTGGTCGCTGCAGCTCGCGCTTCTCGACTTCATCGAGAACAACCTCGACCGCGCCGACCACGGCATCTGGGAGATCCGCGGACCCCTGCAGCGCTTCACGCACTCACGAGCCATGATCTGGGCGGCGTTCGACTGCGGCATCCGCGCTGTGCGTGAGCACGGCCTCCGCGGGCCTGTCGACCGCTGGGTCGACCTCCGCGACCGGCTGCGCGACGAGATCCTCACCGAGGGCTTCGACAGCGAGCGCAACTCCTTCGTGCAGCATTACGGCACCACCGAGGTCGACGCCTCGCTGCTGCAGCTGGCGCACATCGGGTTCGTCGACGCCGACGACCCGCGGATGCTGGGCACCGTCGCCGCCATCGAATCCGACCTCCTGAGAGACGGGCTGGTGCTCCGCTACCGCACCTCGAGCAACGTGGACGGACTGGCGGGCGACGAGCATCCGTTCCTCGTGTGCTCGTTCTGGCTGGTGCAGCAGTACGCGATGAGCGGCCGGCTGGACGACGCCGTCGCGCTCATGGATCGCCTCGTCTCGTTTACGAACGATGTCGGTCTGCTGAGCGAGGAGTACGACCCGGTGAACGAGCGTCACGTCGGCAACACTCCCCAGGCGCTCTCGCACCTCGGCCTGGTCGGCGCCGCGGACGCCATCACCGAGGCGACTCGGTCGCGCGGCTGAGGAATTCGGCGCAGGTCGATCCAGTTGCATCGACCATGACGAAGAACATCGGCTTCCTGTCGTTCGGCCACTGGCAGGACCTGCCGGGATCCCAGGTCCGCACCGGCCAGGATGCCCTGCTGCAGACCATCGAGCTCGCGGTGGCTGCCGAGGAGGTCGGCGTCAGCGGTGCGTACGTGCGCGTCCACCACTTCACCCGCCAGCTCGCGGCGCCGTTCCCGCTGCTGGCCGCGATGGCAGCTCGCACGAGCACGATCGAGCTGGGCACCGGCGTCATCGACATGCGCTACGAGAACCCGCTCTACATGGCGGAGGAGGCGGCGATCGCCGACCTCATCAGCGACGGCCGGCTGCAGCTCGGTATCAGCCGCGGCTCACCCGAGACCGCTCTCGACGGGTCGCGGTCGTTCGGCTACCTGCCCGACGAGGGCGAGACGGATGCCGACCTGGCCCGCCAGCACACGGAGGTCTTCCGCGCGGCGATCGACGGCGCCGCGGTGGCGCGCGCGAATCCGCGGATGGGTGCGCCCGGCGCGCTGGCCATCCAGCCTCAGTCGCCGGGCCTCGGCGACCGCATCTGGTGGGGAGCCGGGTCGCGGGCGACCGCCGTGTGGACGGCCGAGCAGGGCATGAACCTGATGAGCTCGACCCTCCTCACCGAGGACACCGGGGTGCCGTTCGACGAGCTGCAGGCCGAGCAGATCCAGATGTTCCGCGCGGCCTGGGCGGAGGCGGGCCACACCCGCACGCCCCGCGTCTCGGTGAGTCGCAGCATCCTCCCGATCATCGACGACGAGACCCGGCACTACTTCGGCCTCCGCGCTCAGGCCGACTCGACCGACCAGGTGGGCCACCTCGACGCCGACACGGTCGCGCGCTTCGGCCGCAGCTATATCGGCGAACCCGACGTCATCGCGGCGGAGCTCGCGCAGGATGCCGCCGTGGCCGCCGCCGACACCGTGCTGGTCACGGTGCCGAACCAGCTCGGCGTCGACTTCAACGCGCGCATCCTCGAGTCGATCGTGCGCGACGTGGCCTCCGCCCTCCGCTGACCCCGAGTTGCGTTCCGTGGCGGGTCGCGCACGCCGCGCGCCCGCCACGGAACGCAACTCACCGGGCGGGAAGCACTCCCGCGGCTCGAGCCGGCTCGGCGTAGGCCGCGGCGAGGGTCGCCACGGTGTCGTGCGCGTTGAGCCCGCTGGGGTTGGGGACGACCCACAGCTCGGCGCCCTCGAGCGCCTCGGGCTGGCGACCCGAGACGGCCTTGGGCCGATCGAAGCCCTGCCGGTAGGCGGTAATACCCACCACCGCGACCACCGCGGGTCGCCACTCGGCGACGGTGCGGGCCAGCCGCTCGGCTCCGGCGCGCAGCTCGTCGCGAGCGAGCTCGTCGGCGCGGATCGTCGCCCTGTTCACCAGGTTGCTGATGCCGAGGCCGGCGTCGACGAACATCGCGCGATCGGCGTCGGTGAGTCCGCGGGCGAAGTCGGGCACACGCTCGATGATGCCGGCGGCCGCCAGCGCCGGATAGAACCGGTTGCCGGGGTAGGCGAAGTGCGTCCCGGTCGCGGCCGTCCAGAGGCTCGGGTTGATGCCCACGAAGAGCAGCCGCACGCCGGGCGCGATGAGGTCGGGCACCGCCGCGTCGCGGAACGACTCGAGCTCCGCCCGCGTGAAGCCGGCCATCAGCGCCCGACCATCAGCGCGCCGTCACGAGCGTGCGGTCGTGGGTGCCGATCCGAGGTGCTCGCCGAAGAACGCCTCGATGCGCCCCCAGGCGTCAGCGGCGGACTCCGGCTCGGGTCCGGCGCCGAGGACTCGCTTCGTGAGGAAGCGGATCGCCGCCGGTCCGGTCGGGGCGTCGTTGAGGAACGAGTGGCCGGCGTTCGGGTACTCCTTGACGTCGTGCGGCACGTCGAGACGCGTCAACGCGTCGTCGAGCTTGGCCGCGTAGCCCTTCTGAGACAGATCGCGCCCGCCGTAGCTGCCGACGATCGGGCAGGCCCCGCGCAGATCGTCGTCGAGGTCGTCGGGCAGCATGCCGTAGTTGCTCGAGGCCGCATTGAACCCGTGGCCGGACGCCGTCATGAGCGCGAAGCCGCCGCCCATGCAGAAGCCGAGCACGCCGATCCGCCCGGTCGAGTCGGCGCGCTGACCGAGCCAGGTACGTGCCGTGCCGATGTCGATGTATGCGCGACCCTCACCCGAGCGCAGCGCCCGGAACGTCGCCGAGAGACAGCGGCGCGCTCCACCGTCTGTGAACAGATCGGGCATCAGCGCGACGTACCCCGCCGCTGCCATCCGCTCGACCTGTCGACGCATCACATCGTTCACGCCGAACGCCTCATGCACCAGCACGACTCCGGGCCAGGGGCCGCGCCCCTCGGGCACGCCGAGCACCGCGGTCAGGCCGGGGCTCCCTCCCGCGACGGTCGGAAGCTCGATGTCGGTCAACGTGACAGAGGGCATGGTCCAGTATCGCCCTCGGCCGACCGGCCGCGACCCAGGGTGGGATGCTTAATGCATGGCCGATGCGCGCGCAGACAGCAAGCCCGAAGGCGTCATCACCGTGCTCGTCGCGTTCGCGGCTAATCTGCTGATCGCCGTCGCCAAGACGTTCGCCGCCTTCCTCACCGGGTCGGCGTCGATGGTCGCCGAGGCTGCGCACTCCTGGGCCGACGCCGGCAACGAGGTGCTGCTGCTGATCGCCGAACGGCGGTCGGTGCGCAAGCCCGACGCCATGCATCCGCTCGGCTACGGGAAAGACGCCTACATCTGGTCGATGTTCGCGGCGTTCGGGCTGTTCACGGCGGGCGCCGTCGTGTCGGTGCAGCACGGCATCCAGGAGCTGCTCGATCCCGAGCCCGCACAGGACTACCTGATCGCCTACATCGTCATCGCGGTGGCGTTCGTGCTCGAGGGCGTCTCGTTCCTGCGGGCCGTGCGGCAGGCGCGGGCCGCTGCGCTCGAGCGCAACACAGGGTTGCTCTCGCACGTGCTGACCAGCTCCAACCCGACGCTGCGCGCCGTCTTCGCCGAGGATGCGGCCGCCCTGATCGGCCTGGCCATCGCTTTCGTCGGCATCCTCCTCCACCAGCTCACCGGTGACCCGGTCTTCGATGCCGTGGGGTCGATCCTCGTCGGGGTGCTGCTCGGCGTCGTCGCGGTGGTGCTGATCCAGCGCAATCGCCAGTTCCTGCTCGGACAGCAGCTGGATGCGCGCACCCGCCAGTGGATCCTCGACAACCTGCGCTCGCATCCGGACATCGACCGCGTGACGTACCTGCACGCCGAGTTCGTGGGGCCCGGTCAGCTGCTGGTCATCGCCGCCGTCGACCTCGTCGGCAATCAGCCCGAGGATGCCGTGGGCGCGACCCTCCATCGGATCGCCCTCGACCTCGAGAAGGACGAGCACGTCGCCGAGGCGGCCCTCACCCTCGCCGTACCGGGCGACCCCGACCTGCTGACCGCCGTCTAGCGACGCAGTCCGACGACCGGGTTCCGACGACCCGGCATCAGCCGATGCGTCCGCCGAAGTAGACCTCGACTTCGACGACCTTCCCGTCACGCACGACCGTCGCCTCGGTGTTGCGCCAGCGGGTGCCGTCGTGCAGCTCGTACTCGTAGCGGGACAGCACGACGCCGTCGACCTCCACGAGCTGCAGGGGCGTCTGACTGGCGAAGTGGTCGGCCGTGGGGAAGCAGGTGTCGAGCCAGGCGCGCTTGTCGATGCCGTCGTCCTGCGGGCTCGTGAAGCGGAAGTCGGCGGCCATGAGCGACTCGGCTGCGGCGCGGTCCTGCTCGCGGAAGGCGCGCGCGAACCGCTCGACGGTGTCTGTCGCATCGGACACGGCGCAGGCCAGGCCGCGCCTAGACGACGGGAGGGGCGGTCTTGCGCGCCGCCCGTGGGGCACCGGATGCGGCGGGCTGAGTCCCGCTGGCGGCCAGCGCCTCGCCGATGGCCGCGCCCGTCGCCGCGCCGGTCGCCCGACCGTTGACGATGTCGGCGATATCGATGCCGACGAGGTCCTTGATGATCTTGGTCGAGATCGCGAGCTGGCTGGCCACGTTCTGTCCGAGCTGCTCGGTCCCGCCGCCGTCGGACGAGATGATCGTCATGTTGGAGATTCCGGCGAGCGGCTCGGATGCGGCGCGCACGATGTCGGGCAGCTGCGCGATGATCTGCTGGCGCAGCAGCTCCTGCGAGCGCTCCTGCAGCGCGTCGGCCTGAGCGCGCGATGCCTCGGCCTCGGCGTTGCCTCGCGCGCGGATCGACTCGGCCTCGGCCTCGCCCTCCGCTCGCAGGGCCTCGGCGGCCGCGATGCGTCGGTTCTTCTCGGCGACACCCTCGGCCTCGATGGCCTGGGCGGCGGCGGTGCGGGAGTCGCGGTCGGCGTTGGCGGCCGCGACGGCGGATGCGGCATCGGCTGCCGCACGCTTCTCGACCGCGTAGGCCTCGGCGTCGGCCGCGGCACGCACCTCGGCGTCGAGCTCCTGCTTGCGCAGACCGACGCGCTTGCCGGCGGTGATCTCCTGCTGCGCGACGACCTCCTGCTGCGCGATCGCCTCGGCGAGCGGAGCGGCGGCCGCGGCCTCGGAGCGCGCCTTGTCGGTCTCCTTCTGGATCTCGGCGTTGCGGAGGTCGAGCTTGCGCTGCGATTCGGCGACGGCCTCGTCGGCGGCGATCCGCGCCTCCTCCGACGCCTGACGCGACACCGACTCTGCGATCTCGGCGACCTGCTTCACGCGGGCGGCCTCGGCGCGGCCGAGGTCCTTGATGTACCCGTTGTCGTCGTCGATCTCCTTGATCTGCAGGGTGTCGATCTGCAGGCCCTGCACGTCGAGAGACTCGCGCACGGCCTCGAGCACCTGGCCCTGGAGCGCCGAGCGGTTGGTGATGATCTCGGTGACGGTCAGCTGGCCGACGATCGATCGCACCGACCCCGACAGCACCTCCTCCGTCGAGGACTCGATCTGGTCCTGCTGGTTGAGGAAGCGCTGGGCGGCTGCGCGCACCATCTCCTCCGACCCGCCGACCTTCACGACGGCGACCGCGTTCACGCGGATGGTGATGGCGTCACGCGTCTGGGCGGTGGCCTGCACGTTCAGCTGGCGGCTGCGCAGGCTGAGCTTGAAGTACGCCTCGATGATCGGCTTGACGAACACCCGAGAGCCGAAGACGACGCGCTGTCCGCCGTTGGCGTCGAGCTCAGGCGAGCCCTTGGCCCGACGTTGCCGCGAGGTGACGATGATCGCCTCGTCGGGCTTCGCGACCTTGATGCCGCGCAGGAACACTCCGACGATGATGAGCAGCACCACCACGACAACGGCGATGGCGACGAGGGTACCGAGCGGGTCGAGTCCGGGGATCATGCGCCCATCATGTCAGACATCGCACCTACGCGAGACTTTCTCACGGGCGGTCAGCGGGCCACATACACCGAGTTTGTCGAGGTGCCGCCTGTCGGGGCATTGTCGAAGCGGATCAGATGGCCGGCGCTCGAGGCGAACACGGCCGCCAGGTCGGCCAGGAACGCATCCGCGGGCGGGTCGTCCGACCAGAGGGCGAACACCCCACCCGGGCGCAGGTGTCGAGCCAGCCGCTGCAAGCCCTCCAGCGTGTACAGGTCGGCGTGGCTCGCGTCGAGCTGGTGGCGCGGCGAGTGGTCGACGTCGAGCAGGATGGCGTCGTAGCGGGGCGAGTCGGACGTCGGCGCGGCCCGCACGAGCGCGAAGAAGTCGCCCAGCAGCAGCCGGGTGCGCGGATCGCCGGTCAGCTGTGCGGAGGTCGGCAGCAGCCCGCGCTCGTGCCAGTCGATGACGGCCGGCAGCGCGTCCACGACCGTCATCGCCGCCACCCGAGGGTCGGCGAGCGCCGCGATCGCCGTGTAGCCGAGCCCGAGCCCGCCGACCATCACCTCGAGGGAGTCGCCCTCGGCGGAGGCGAGGCCGAGATGCGCGAGCTCCTCCTCGGCCACCGTGAAGAGGCTCGACATGAGGTACTCGTCGCCGAGCTTGACCTCGTAGACCTCGACATCGAGCTGCGGATCACGTCGGCGCCGCAGCGTCAGCTCGCCCATCGGCGTCTGCTGGTAGTCGAGTTCCTCGAGTCTGGCCACGGCTCACCGTAGCGCGCCGCCCCGCCTGCGATAGCGTGCCGCCATGCCCCGCACCCCCGCATCCCGCACCGCCATCACGCGCATCCCCGAGAAGGCCGTCCGCGACCGCGCGGCACTCGACCTGCTCCTCGACGAGGTGATCCTCGGGCACATCGGATTCGTCCGCGACGGTGACCCGGTCGTCATCCCCACCGCGGTGGTGCGCGAGGGCGACCGGCTGCTGGCGCACGGGTCGACGGGGTCCGGCTGGATGCGCGCGCTGGCCTCCGGGGCGCCCGCCTGCGTCACCGTCACCGCCCTCGACGCGATCGTCGTCGCCCGCTCCACCTTCGAGTCGTCGTTCCACTACCGCAGCGCGGTGCTCTTCGGATCGTTCGAGCGTCTCGACCGCGAGGCGAAGGCGCAGGCGCTGCTCTCGGTCGGCGAGCGGCTGATCCCCGGACGCACGGCCGAGGTGCGCGGATCGACGCCCCGCGAGCTCGCGGCGACCATGGTGCTCGCCATGCCGATCGCGGAGTGGTCGCTGAAAGTCTCCGACGGCTGGCCGGAGGACCCGGACGACGACGTGGCGGGTGAGGCCTGGGCAGGCGTCGTGCCGCTCACCACGGCCCGCGCCTCGACCGCCGTCCCCGCGCCGGACCTGCGGGCCGGCATCCCGGTGCCGCCCTCGGTGCGGCGCCTCCTCGAGAGCTAGGCCGAGCCGGCGATCAGCTCGTCGTAGGTCGCGAGTTCGACGATGCCCATCGCAGCGGCGGCGATCGCCGGATCGGGCGTGACCAGCGCATCCGCCTGCAGCGTCGCGACGGCGAGGTACTCGGCGGGTACCGTGTCGTCCCCATCGAGCTGGACGGCGATCTTCCACGCTGTCGCTCGCAAGACCCGGTCGCCGAGCAGCCGGATGCGCATCTCTGTCAGGCGATCGAGCAGTACTCGGACGTCGGCCTGTGCGATCTCACCCGCCCTCGCGCCGCGGTAGATCGCCGACAGGGCCTGCGACCGCATCACCTGCGGTGCGACCAGCTGATGCTCGTCGGACACGGTGATGCCGTCGCGCACCAGGCGGACGGCGGTGTGGGCGTCGATGGCGTAGCGCGTCATGCGGCCATCATGACGCGCACCTCCGACGTGTGTCCTACCCTGGTCGCGTGCACAGGATCTTCGGAACGCCCGTCAGCGCCGTCTACCCGCACTACGTCACGAAGGTCGAGCGCAAGGGCCGCACGCGTGCCGAACTCGATCAGGTGATCCAATGGCTGACCGGCTTCGACGACGCCGACCTGCGTCGTCACCTCGCCGAGCAGACGACGTTCGAGGACTTCTTCGACCAGGCCGACCTCAACCCCGGAACCGCGCTCATCACCGGGCTGATCTGCGGCGTCCGGGTCGAGCAGATCGAGGACCCGCTCATGCAGAAGATCCGCTACCTCGACAAGCTCGTCGACGAGCTCGCGAAGGGCAAGGCGATGGAGAAGGTGCTGCGGGTCCCGGCCTGACCGGGGTCAGCGCCCGAAGATGTCGTCGAGGCCGGGCAGGCTGAAGCCCGAGCCGAGCTCGCCGACCTGGTCGCCGAAACCGCTCACCTGGTCGCCAAGGCCGCTGACCGCCTCGCCGGCGCCGGCCGTCAGGCCGTCGACGTCGAGCGAGCCGGCGAGCGCGTCGAAGTCGACGCCGATGTCGGCAGCCTGAGCGAGCAGCGGACCCGCGACGGACGAGAGGATCGCGCCGCCGGCCACCGCGGCCAGCATGCCTCCGGCCGCGACGCCGATCCCGGCTCCGGCCACCGCTCCCCCGATCATCGCGCCGCGACCGCCGCCACCGGTCGCCCCCGATGCGGCGCCACCGCCGCTCACGCGCGCGAGGAGCCCCTTCAGGAGTCCCGGTCGGCTCGCCTCGGTGCGCGCCGCGGCGCGCGCGAGGTCACCGGGCTCGGCCGAGCGGGGCTGCTCGTGCGCCGGGAGCTCGGCGCGCATCCGCTGCTCGATCTGGGCGCGCTGGGCCGGCGTCAGACGCTCGAACGCCTCGCGGTGCACGAGCTCGATCTGGGCCGGGTCGGCGGTCTCGAGGAGGTAGTCGTAGCGCGCGATCGCGACACGGTCCTCCGGCGAGACCGGCGCTCCCCCGCTCGGGCGAGCCGCGGCCTGCGGAGCGCGGACCGGGGCCGGCGGGGCGGCCGGCGGAGAAGAGGCGCTCCTGCCGTCGCCGGTGATCGCATCCGCGGCGCTGCGCACCATCGAGCGCCAGTCGGACTGGCCGCCCGGGGCGGGCGAGCCGCCCGTCGAGCTCTTCGAATCGAGCGCCTTCTTGGCGACGCCGATCAGTCGGGTGATGTTCATGAGGGGGTCCTCTCGGTAGGCACGGAGCCGGTGGTTGCGGGCTCGACGGTCGCGGATTCGATCTCGGATGCGAGGGAGCCGTGGTCGAGACGGCGATCGTTGCGGGTCTTCCGCAGACTCGCGACGGTGGCGACGGTGATGGTGGCGGCGATGAACAGGAGCGAGAACCAGATCGGGATCTCGGGCACCCACTCGATGTGCTCGCCGCCGTTGATGAACGGCAGCTCGTTGACGTGCAGGGCGTGGAACACGAGCTTCACGCCGATGAAGGCGAGGATGACCGCGAGGCCCTGCGACAGGTAGACGAGGCGCTCGAGCAGTCCGCCGATCAGGAAGAACAGCTGGCGGAGCCCCATGAGCGCGAAGGCGTTCGCGGTGAACACGATGTACGCCTCATCCGTCAGCCCGTAGATCGCGGGGATCGAGTCGACGGCGAAGATCAGGTCGATGAACCCGATCGCGATGATGGTGAGCATCATCGGGGTGATGAAGCGGCGGCCGTCCTTCACGACGGTGAGCTTGTCCCGGTTGTACTCGTCCGAGACGGGCAACACCCGGCGCACGAACTGCATGAACTTGCCGTCGGCAGGGTTCGAGTCGTGGTTGGCGAACGCCTGCCGATAGGCGAGGAAGAGCAGCAGCGCGCCGAAGACATAGAAGATCCACGACAGGTTCTCGATGAGCGTGGCGCCGACGGCGATGAACCCGCCGCGCAGCACCAGCGCGATCACGATGCCGATCATGAGCACCTTCTGCTGATAGGCCTTCGGCACCGCGAAGCTCGACATCACGAGCAGGAAGACGAACAGGTTGTCGATCGACAGCGCCTTCTCGGTCAGGTAGCCGGCGAAGTACTCGCCGCCGAACGTCCAGCCGGATGTGATGCCGATGCCGACGCCGAACAGCAGGGACAGGCCGATGTAGAAGATCGACCAGCGCGCCGACTCGGCGATGGTCGGCTCGTGCGGCTTGCGCACGTGCACGAAGAACTCGTAGACGAAGAACGCGATCGTGACCGCGATCGTGATGGCCCAGATGAGCGGGGTGACCTGCACGGAGGAACTCCAAGGGGGTAGACGAATGATGTCGTCAAGGTCTCCTCCGTTCCGACCTGAGTCGGAACCGCTGGCCCGGAATGCGACTGCGCATTCGTATTGACGGGCTGGCGACTGAGCGGGAGTACTCCCCTTGTTGAATACGAACGTATCGGATCGGGTGGTCGCGCCTCCACGCGATCGTCGCGGTCACAGGGGCTTGTCAGCCACCCCCGGCGTTCTTCCAGGTCGAGAAGGTGCCAGGCTGTCCCCCGTGACGCAACGCAGCGGCGACGAGCTCGACGACCTCCGGAAACGGGCGTACGGACCCGGCTCCGACATCGACGACGACCCGCGTGCACTGGCGCGGTTGCGACAGCTCGAGGACGAGGCGCAGCGGCTGCGCGCGCCGGCGCCCGCACAGGCCGAGGCCGACGACGACGCGCCGCCGGCACCAACCGCTCATGCTGAGCCCGGCGAGTCAGCCGTACCCGACCAGCCAGCCACCGCTGAGCACCCGTTCCTCCGCGCCCTGCGTGCGGCGGGCGGCTGGGTGGCCACCCGCCGTCGCTCGACGCTCGTGATGCTCGCCGGCGCGATCCTCGTCGTCGCTGCCATGGCTGTCACCCTCGTCGTCGTGCAACGCGTGCAGACCGACCCGCTGCAGGCCGGCGCCGTGCAGGTGGCGCGGCTGCAGCCGGATGCCAGCTACGAGCTCCCGGTCATCTTCGGCTACACCGGCGACGACGGGGCGTCGGGCGCCCAGGCATACGAGGAGTTCCACGGACTCCGCTTCGTGGTCGCCGACTCGCGCACGGTGTTCGGGCGGAGCGAGAATCGCTGTCTCACGGTCTTCGGCGAGGCCGCGGTGCTCGATCCGAATTCTCAGTCGTTCAGCGGTGTCGTCTACTCGGGCTGCAGCGCGGGCGACTTCCCGCCTGTGGTCCAGTTCACCCTCGCCCAGGAGGAGCTGCCGCGGCAGCTCCGCGACGCGCTCGCCGGGGCCGTGGCCGTGCAGCTGGTCTACGACGCCGGCAACGACGAGATCGTGGTCTTCACCGACTGAACGGTGCACGAGTACCTACGGTCGGGCTGACAGGATTTGAACCTGCGACCCCCTGACCCCCAGTCAGGTGCGCTACCAAGCTGCGCCACAGCCCGTGACTTGCGCCGAGAGTGAACTCCGGCGCCGACGAGCAAGCCTAGCGCCTTCCGACCCTGCACGAGACCGCCGCCGCTGGCAGAGTATGCACATGAGCCTGACGAACGAGGAGATCGCCCGCGCGTTCTCGACCCACCGCTTCAAGGATGCCGTTCCCCACATGGCCGACGACGTCGCATGGGACATCGTCGGCGAGGAGCGCCTCATCGGACGCGCCGCCGTCGCCGCAGCCTGCGAGAAGTCGTCCGCCTACCTCACGTCGGGCGTCACCACCGAGTTCCAGCAGGTGCGCGCCGTTGTCGCCGACGACAGCGTCGTCATCGACACCCTCGCCGAGTACACGGATCCGCGCGGCGACCTGTCGATCGTGAAGTCGGTCGACCTGTATCGCTTCGACGCGGGACGGCTGACCGAGATCACGTCGTACAACGTGGAGCTGGACGGGGCTGCTCGGTAGCGAGGTGCTCGGGGGCTGGATCTCGACAGGCGGCCGGTGGCTGCTCCTCGATCACCGGGGCGCAGGCAGCTCGATGGCCGGCGCAGGCTCGGCCAGTGCGGCGAGCGCCGGGGCATACAGCGCGCGCGAGATGGCGGTGAGCGTGGAGCGGTCTTTGCCGGCCAGCTCGCCGGCATAGGCGATCGCGCCCGGCAGCAGGTCGACCTCGGAGGCGATCGCGTCGACGAGTCCGGCGGCCAGCGCATCCTCTCCCCCGTAGCGACGTCCGTGTGCCATCACCCGGTGCAGCACCGGCGGGGCCACCTTGGCCTGCACCAGCGCGGTCATCCCGCCCGTAAACGGGATCGCGATGTCCACCTCGGGAAGGCAGAAGAACCCGCGGTCCTCCCGCATGATCCGCGACCCGTGAGCGAGAGCGAGCAAGCCGCCCGCGGCGTAGGCGTGCCCCTGGATCGCGGCCACCGTGGGCACCGGCGAGGACAGCAGGCGCGCATACAGAGCGTGCACCGCGTCGACGAGAGCCGCCGTGTCGCCGGGGTGTGCCCGCATCCACTCGACGTCGAGTCCGTTCGACCAGAACCTGCCCGACCCGATCGTGACGAGGGCGACCGGATGCGGGAGGGCCTCGACCGCGTCCAGCAGGCTCGTGAACTCGGCCACCCAGTCGGGCGAGAACCGGTTCTCGGTCTCGTCGAGGTGGAGGATCTGCACGGTGTCGGCCGACTCGAGACGCATGCGGGCCAGTGTAGGTCGGTGGGGCCGTCGGAGGCGGTCGCTAGCATCGCGATATGACGACCGAGGCCGGGCATGCCGCTGACAACCACGACCTGATCCGGGTGCGAGGCGCTCGCGAGAACAACCTGAAGGACATCTCGGTCGACATCCCGAAGCGCCGGTTGAGCGTCTTCACCGGGGTCTCGGGGTCGGGCAAGTCGAGCCTCGTGTTCGGAACGATCGCCGCCGAGTCGCAGCGCATGATCAACGAGACCTACAGCTCGTTCGTGCAGGGCTTCATGCCGTCGATGGCACGCCCCGACGTCGACGTGCTCAGCGGCCTCACCACGGCGATCATCGTCGATCAGGAGCGCATGGGGGCCAATTCGCGCTCCACCGTCGGCACCGCGACCGACGCGAACGCGATGCTGCGCATCCTCTTCAGCCGACTCGGCGATCCGTATATCGGCCCGCCCAGCGCCTACTCCTTCAACATCCCGACCTCGCAGACCAGCGGCGTGCGCACCAGCTCCACGGGCTCGACGTCGGTCATCGAGAACGAGATCTACCTCGGCGGCATGTGCCCCCGCTGCGAGGGCACGGGCAACGTCACCGACATCGACCTGACCGAGATCTTCGACGCGAGCAAGTCGCTCGCCGAGGGCGCGATCCTGGTGCCGGGGTTCACCGCTGACGGATGGCTCGTGCGCACCTTCATCGAGTCGCCGTTCCTCGACGGCGACACCCGCATCCGCGACTTCTCCGAGGCCCAGCTGGCCGACTTCCTCTACAAGGAGCCGACGAAGGTCAAGGTGCAGAACATGAACCTCACCTACGAGGGCCTGATCGTGCGGCTGCAGAGGACGATGCTCGGCAAGGACAAGGATGCGATGCAGCCGCACATCCGGGCATTCGTGGATCGCGCGGTCACCTTCACGACATGCCCCGAGTGCGAGGGCACGCGCCTCACCGGTGCGGCGCGATCCTCCCGGATCGCCGGCATCAGCATCGCCGACGCGTGCACCATGCAGATCAGCGATCTGGCGGCGTGGGCGCGCGAGCTCGACGAGCCCTCCGTCGGCCCGCTGCTCGACAACCTGCGCGAGACGCTCGACTCGTTCGTCGAGATCGGGCTGGGCTATCTCTCGCTCGATCGGCCGGCGGGCACTCTGTCGGGTGGCGAGGCGCAGCGCACCAAGATGATCCGCCACCTCGGCTCGGCGCTCACCGACGTCA
>CAXTSE010000012.1:0-113458 GCA_964246985.1 uncultured Microbacteriaceae bacterium | reverse complement strand
ACTCCTTGATCGCGGCGACGACGGGGCGCACGTTGATCAGGGTCTGCGGCGTGATGGCCTCGATGTCCTGGGTCGTCATGCGCTCGCGGACGACGCGCTCCATGCGGCTGAGGCCGGTGCGCACCTGGTTCTGGATGAGCTCGCCGACCGCGCGGATGCGGCGGTTGCCGAAGTGGTCGATGTCGTCGACGTCGAGGCGGAGCTCGACCTTCTTGCCGTCGCGGACACCCGGGAGGGTGGTCTGCTCGGCGTGCAGCGCGACCAGGTACTTGATCGTGCCGATGATGTCGTCGACCGACAGCACCGAGTCGCGCAGGCCGGCGTCGATTCCGAGCTTGCGGTTGATCTTGTAGCGGCCGACCTTCGCGAGGTCGTAGCGCTTCGGGTTGAAGTAGAAGTTGTCGAGCAGCGCACGCGCGGCCTCGGCGGCGACCTGCTCGCCCGGACGGAGCTTGCGGTAGATGTCCTTGAGCGCCTCCTCCTTGGTGAGGATGGCGTCCTTCTCCAGGGTGCCCGCGATCGACTCGTAGCCGGCGAACTTCTCGAGGATCTCCTCGCTGGTGAGGCCGAGGGCCTTCAGGAAGACGGTGACGCTCTGCTTGCGCTTGCGGTCGATGCGGACGCCGACCTGGTCGCGCTTGTCGATCTCGAACTCGAGCCAGGCTCCACGCGACGGGATGATGCGCGCCGAGTAGATGTCCTTGTCGGAGGTCTTCTCCATCTGGCGCTCGAAATAGACGCCCGGCGAGCGGACGAGCTGCGAGACGACGACACGCTCGGTGCCGTTGATGATGAAGGTGCCGCGCTGGGTCATGAGCGGGAAGTCGCCCATGAAGACGGTCTGGGTCTTGATCTCACCCGTGAGGTGGTTCATGAACTCGGCGTTCACGTAGAGGGGGGCGGCGAAGGTCTTGCCGCGCTCCTTGCACTCCTCGATGGAGTACTTGGGCTCTTCGAGCTCGGGCGCCGTGAAGCTGAGCTGCATGGTCTCGCCCAGGTCCTCGATCGGGGAGATCTCCTCGAAGATCTCGTCGAGCCCGGTGGTCTCGGGAACGGAGTCGTTGCCCGCGGCCTTCGCCTCGGTGACCCGCGCCTTCCACGCATCGTTGCCTACCAGCCAGTCGAAGCTCTCCGTCTGAAGCGCCAGGAGATCGGGAACCGTCAAGGTGTCCGTGATCTTGGCGAAGGAGAGCCGCGATGCGGTGCGGCCGTTCTTGGGGGACTTCTTACTGGATGCGGAGCGCGCAGCAGCCAAGGAAATACAACCTCCGTGAGACCAAGAGTCTCATTCTGTGTCGGTAGTGGAGAAGGCGCCAAGAAAGCCGACCGCAATATGAAGGCAAGGGTGATGGGGGCGCAAGGGTCAACTATAGGCCGGAACGGCGCGCCATGTCTACTTATTCCTTGACTTGTTTCTGAGACAGGACTATAAGCGCGCCCGTCAGCATCGCGACGAGGGCGAGAAGCGCAGCCGGGACCGTCCCCTCGGATCCCGAGAGCGCCAGCTGAGCAGTGGCGGCGGGCGCTGTGAGAACGGGCGGGATGACGACCGGAGCCGCCCGCAGCCAGCTGACGGAGACGCCGAGCGCCTGATAGTCGATGGAGAAGATCTGCCCCACGGACTCGAACTCGGCACCGTCGGCGAGGAGAGACCCGGCCGGGGAGCTGAACTGCCCGGACACGCCGACGTCGGACCCGAGCACCGTCCAGGTCTGGCCCGGGGTGGCCGTCCCCGTGAGACGGGGCTGGAGGACCGTGGCGTTGAGGATGATCGCCTGATTGACGCCGAAGACGAGGTCGGATCCCGCTGCCGCATCGACATCGGCCGCATAGGTGCCACCGGCCCAGGTCGACGTGCCCCAGAGATCGAGCTCGCCCAGCCCGGCCCCCAGCGAGCCGCCGGGGTTGACCGTGCCGCCGCTGATGAGCGACAGCGAGCGCACCGTGGAGGGCGAAGCGAGGCTCCCGCCGCTCAGGACCCCGCCCGCGGCGACGAAGTCGGTTCCGCCGAGGAAGGCTCCCGCCGGGAAGGTGGTGGACGCCGCCGAGGCGACGATGCCCTGCGGCGAGCCCGGACACGCTCCCACGCCGCCGCCGCCGCCCTCGAAGCGGAGTTCACCCGCGCCGCCGGCGCGGATGCAGGCGGCAGCACCGCCGTCGAGGTTGCCGGTGGTGACGATGAGCTGCCCGTCCACGGTCAGCGTCAGCGTTGACGCCGGATCGACATCGACCTGCGACGGAAGGGTCAACGACCCGCCGGACGCGATCGTCCAGGCCTGGCTGCCCGCGGTAGCGATGCCAGGCTCGATCGTCGCGGCTCCCGCCGCATCCACGATGATGCCGCTGGTCAGCCCGATGATTCCGCCGCCGTTGGCGACGCGGTGCTCGTTGGTGAAGCGGAGGGAGGACAGGGCGACGTTGCCGAGATCGTAGGTGGAGCGCACCCCGCCGGCGAAGGTGACGTCGTCCCCGGCCGCAGGGACGGCCGTCGCCCAGACGGCGGTCGTCCAGGCGGAGTCGCCGGAGCTGGTCCACGTGGTCGTCGCGGCGGCCGCGGGGATCACCGGGACGATGACGAGTGCGCCCGCTGCGAGCGCGGCGAGCGGGAGGCCGAGACGGAGGCGCACGGGAGGTCCTTTCGGGCGAGGCACGCGACGGTACCACGCAGCCCGTTCCCGCCGACAGGTCCCCTTTTCCGAGGACCTCCGCACCGGCCGGCCGTGGTCCCGATCAGGCGTCGGGGCCGGTGTCTCCCGTGCCGCAGAGGTCGGCCGCGTCGTCCATGAGCTTGGCGAGCAGGACCTCCGGGTCGGTCGGATCTCCCGCGAGGATGTAGGCCGCGGCGAACGATCCGCCGGTCCAGAGGTAGTAGGTGTCGTATCCGGTCGTCAGGTAGCCCGACAGCAGACCGCAGTCGTCGTGCTCGACGACGGGGGCGAGCGCCGCCTCCATGGCGATGGAGTCCGCGGTGATCACGAGCGGGCTGTAGCCGAGCCGGGTCCCGTCGGCGAGGTCGTACGTGCAGAGCTCGCGGGGGACTCCGCCGAGCGCCGCGTCGACCGGACCTGCCGGCGGGACACCGACGGCACCCGCGGTCACGTCTGCCCCGACCGCGCTCGTGACGGACGCGGGATCGAGGCACGCGGCGGCGGGGTCGGGACCGGGACCGACTGCCGCATCCGTCGCGGTCGGGGACGGGCTGGCCGTGGGGGTCTCGACCGGCTCGACCGACTGCGGTGTGCAGCCAGCGAGGAGGAGCGCCGGGGCGAGGGCGAGCGGGATCAGGGCGCGCAGCATGGGCCGAGTATCACAGGCCGCCCTGAGCGTCCCTCTTCCGCACGGCGAGCGCGGCGAGCGCCTCCCAGATCAGCCGGTGCGCGTTGTTGACGGTCACGTCGGCGTGGTCGTACGGGGGCGCGACCTCCATGACGTCGAAGGCGACCACGTCGGTCTGGAGCACGAGCTGTCGCACGATGCGCAGCAGGTCGATCGGGGCGAAGCCGCCCGGCTCCGGCGTGCCCGTCGCAGGAGCGAAGGCGGGATCCAGCACGTCGATGTCGATCGAGACGTAGACCTTGTCGGCCTTGGCCTTCGCCGTCGCGATGACATCGGCCATGACGGCTTTGACCCCGCGCTCCCAGAACTCCTGCATCAGGAAGTGGGTGAGGCCGTGCTCGCGCATCCAGCGCTGGTCCTCCGCCCCCGGCCAGTACCCCCGGAGTCCGACCTGGATGAAGCGGTCGCCGGGGATCGCGCCGGACTCGATCAGCCGTCGCATCGGCGATCCGTGGCTGGCGAGGTTGCCCTCGATCTGGTCGGCGGTGTCGGCGTGCGCGTCGAAGTGCACCATCACCACGTTGCCGAAGCCGTGGTGCTCCGCGACCGCGGTGGCGGCCGGCCAGGTGATCGAGTGGTCGCCGCCGATGATGATCGGCACGATGCCGCGACTCGCCACCTCGGCGACGCGGGCGTGGATCGCGGCCCTCGATGCCTCCCACATCCCGTGGCTGGTGATCGCGTCGCCGTAGTCGACGACCTCCAGGTGATCGAACATCTCTATCTGCAGGTCGAGGTGGTAGGTGCCGGGGTCGTAGGCGCTCGCCCGCAGAGCCCGCGGTCCGAATCTCGCACCCGGACGGTTGGTCGTGCTGTCGTCCCATGGCGCACCGACGATGGCGACGTCGGGCTGCCAGTCGTCGAGCTGCGAAGGCTCGGTCAGATGGGGCCGCATGCCGAACGTGGGCACCCCCTGGTAGGAGGGAGCGTCGAGCTGGGCGCGCATGCCGGGCGGGATGTCGCGGTGTGGGGCCGTCATGACAGCACGCTAGCGGGCGCGGGGGCGGGCTACCCTCGACAGGTGGCGAACCAGATCCCCGACGATGCCGACCGGCGCCTCGACAGCGGGCTGATCGCCTCGATCCGCGAGGACAGGTTCACGCCGGGCGCCTACGAGCTCGTCGTCGACGGCACACCCCAGTCGCACGTCAACCTCGACGACCCGACTCAGCTGTTCTTCGAGTACGTCGCGCGCATGGGCCACGTGATCGATCAGCTGAAGCTGCCCGGCGAGCCGATCACCGCCGTGCACCTCGGCGCGGGCGCGCTCACCCTCCCCCGCTATGTCGAGGCGACGCGGCCCGGGTCACGGCAGCAGGTGCTCGAGCTCGAGCCGGCCCTGGTCGACCTGGTGCGCGAGAAGCTGCCGCTGCCGCGCGGGGCGTCGATCCGGATGCGCTACGGCGACGCGCGCGAGACGCTCGGCAGGCTGCCGAGCGGGCTCCGCGGCGCGGTCGACCTCCTCGTCGTCGACGTGTTCGGTGGATCTCGGATCCCCGCCCACGTCACCAGCTCCGAGTTCTACGACGCGTGCGCCGCGTTCCTCGCGTCGGACGGGGTCATGCTCGTCAACATCGCCGACGGATCGGGTGCCGCCTTCGCGCGCGGACAGGCTGCCACCGTCGGGTACGTGCTCGCAGACGTGGCCGTCCTCGCGGAGGCGCAGGTGCTCAAGGGCCGACGCTTCGGCAACTTCGTCGTCGTCGCCTCGCCGTCGCCGCTCCCGCTCGACTGGATGCCGCGCCTGCTCGCGGGAGGGCCGCATCCGGCCAACCTGGTGCACGGTCGCGAGCTGCGCGACTGGATCGCCGGGGCGCCCGTCGTGACCGACGCCACCGCCATCCCCTCCCCTCCTCCCCAGCGCAGCATCTTCCAGGTGCGCGAGGCGGATCGCGGACGCTGAGCCGATCGCCAGCCGTGCGAGGTAGCGTCGCAGCATGATCCGCCTCGCCGCCGCCGCATCCGCTCTGCTGCTCGCCGCCGGCCTCACCGCGTGCGTGTCGCCGGCACCCGAGACGGCCCCGCCCACCCCGCGGCCGACTCCGACCGAGCCGGCGGGCGTGCAGCCGTCGGGATCGCCGATCGACCTCGTCAGCGGCCTTGCGGCACCATGGTCGATGGCGCCGCTCGACGGCGGCAGCGTGCTGATCAGCGAGCGCGACACGGGGCTCATCCAGCGCATGTCGGCAGACGGCGAGCTCGAGGCCGTCGGCACGGTCCCCGGTGTGGTGCATCAGGGCGAGGGCGGACTGCTCGGTCTCGCGCTCCTCGACGACGACTCGGGCACCTCGGTCTTCGCCTACCTGACCGCCGCCGACGACAACCGCATCGTGCGCATGCCCTACGACGACGGCGCATTCGGCGAGCCCGAGGTCGTGCTCGCCGGGCTTGCCAAGTCCGGCACCCACAACGGCGGGCGGATCGCGTTCGGCCCCGATGGCATGCTGTACGCCACCGTCGGCGATGCCGGGCAGCCCGACAGAGCGCAGGATCCCGCGTCCCTCAACGGGAAGATCCTGCGCATGACGCCCGAGGGCGACGTGCCTGACGACAACCCGACGGCCGACTCGCTCGTCTACTCCCTCGGGCACCGCAATCCGCAGGGTCTCGCCTGGGATGCCGACGGCCAGCTCTGGGCCGCCGAGTTCGGGCAGGACACCTGGGACGAGTTCAACCGCATCGATGCGGGCGCGAACTACGGCTGGCCGGTCGTCGAGGGCCAGGCCGGCGACCCCGCCTACAGCGACCCGTGGCTGCAGTGGGCGACCGACGACGCCAGCCCGAGCGGGCTCGCCTACGTCGACGGCACGTTCTTCCTGGCGTCCCTCCGCGGTCAGCGCCTGTGGGCCATCACGGTCGACGACGCAGCGGGCACCGCGGGCGCCACGCCCTACTTCGTCGGCGAGTACGGCCGCATCCGCGACGTCGCGGCGGGCCCCGGCGACGCTCTGTGGTTCCTCACGAACAACACCGATGGGCGGGGGGACGCCCGCGACGGCGACGACCGCATCCTCTCCGTCGACCTCGTGCCCCTGGCAGCGGGGTAGCGGTGGCCGATCTCGATCGCGTCCGCCGCTGGGCGGACGCTCTCATCGCCCTGCACCTCGATCCCACCTGGACGTTCGGCTTCGACAACGCGCGCACCCGCGCCGGGCTGTGCAGCTACGACCGCAAGCGCATCACGGTGTCGAAGCTGCTTGCCGCACGCTACGACGACGACGAGATCCACCAGGTGCTGCTCCATGAGGTCGCGCACGCCATGGCGGGCCCGCGCGCCGGCCATGGCCCGCGCTGGAAGGCGGTCGCCGCCGACCTCGGCTACGAGGGCAAGCGCCTGCACGGCGGAGCCATCGCCGACGAGCTGGCGCCCTGGATCGGGCAGTGCCCCGCCGGGCACGTGCACTACCGCTACAAGCGGCCGACGCGCGTGGTGTCGTGCGCGATCTGCTCCAAGCGGTTCGATCCGGCCTTCGAGATCAGCTGGCGGAAGCGGGACGTCGCGGCGTAGCCCGACCGATCAGCTCGTCCTCGAGGTCCTCGAGCACGCTGTGCCAGTGGGTGAGCATCGTCTTCCGCTCGTCGCGGCCGGCGAGGCCCTCGTGATGGAAGCCGATCGTCGTGCCGGTCACCGCCTGCGCCACCGTGACCTGGAGCGTGGTGGTGTGCGAGTGGCGCGGCGGCTTCCAGGTGAGCCGGAGCTTCTGACGCTCATGGCGGGAGCGCAGCTCGCCGCGGATGCCGTCGTCGGTCTCGTAGGTGCCGCCCGCCGCATCCGGGAGCGTCGTGTCACCGAGCCAGGTGACGAGGCCGGGGCCGATCAGGTGCGCCCACACCCTGTCGAGCGGCGCGGCGACGGTGCGCCGGGCGCCCATCTCCCAGCCGGCATCCTTCGTGAGTCCCGTGCTTGATCTCGCCATGTAACCAACCATAATGGTTACGTGAGTACGGGACAGTGGATGCGGCCGTCAGGGTCCGCGGCATGGTTCTTCGACGCCGGGGCCGAGAGCCTCGACTTCGCGTACACCGGCGACATGGGGCGCGGCGTTCCGGGGTGGGAGCAGCTGCGCGCCCCTGACGACCTCGGGCGCTGGGTCGCCGAGCGGTTCGACCGCGTGGACGCCGCAGACGCCGGGCCCCGCGACCTAGTCGACGCACGCGCGCTCCGCGACGCGATCAGCCGCCTCTACGTCAGCGCGGCCGACCGCTCGGCGGTCACCCCCGACGACGTGGACACGGTCAATCTCTACGCCGCCATGCCCGACATCCCCCCGGTGCTCTCGGGGGGCCATCGTCGTCCCGGTGCCGACCGGATCCGCGTCGCCCAGGCGCTCACGTCGCTGGCGCGCGACGCGATCGCCGTGCTGGCGGCCGACGCCGACGCTCCCGACGGCGACACGCGCATCCGGGCCTGCGATGCAGACGACTGCCGGATGGTGTTCCACGACGAGTCGCGCACCAACAACCGCCGCTGGTGCGCCATGGAGCGCTGCGGCAACAGGGCCAAGGTGCGCGCTCACCGCGAGCGCGCCGCCATGACGCGGTACGAGACGAGTGAGAAGGAGAAGCGATGACCATCGAGCACATCAATCCCGACGGGCTGCACGTCAATCCGGCGTACTCGCAGGGCACGATCGCCCCGGCGGGGCGCACCCTCTACGTCGGCGGGCAGAACGGCACGGACGCCGAGGGGCGGATCACCGGCGACGCCGCCGCGCAGAGCGCCCAGGCGATGCGCAACGTGCTCGCCGTCCTCGAGGCGGCCGGAGCGACCCCCGCCGATGTCGCGAAGCTGACGATCTACCTCGCCGAGAGCGTCGACCCCGGCGCGGCGTTCGCGGCCGTCGGCCCGGTTTGGGGACGGCAGCCGACGGCCGTGTCGGTGCTCAAGGTCGCCTCTCTCGGGCGCCCCGAGGCTCTCGTCGAGATCGAGGCGGTCGCGGCGCTCCCGTGAGAGCGCTCGCGGCCGGCAACGGCTCAGGTCAGCTGACCTGAACCTCTTTCCAGAAGGCGACGTAGTTCGCGATGTCCTTCCCGACGCGCTGCTCTGCTGTGGGGTAGGGCTCGGGGTAGCTCCAGGCGCGGTCCTGCAGCAGGTCACCGGTCGACGGGTCCTTCACCGA
This sequence comes from uncultured Microbacteriaceae bacterium, assembly GCA_964246985.1. Taxonomy (GTDB): domain Bacteria; phylum Actinomycetota; class Actinomycetes; order Actinomycetales; family Microbacteriaceae; genus CAXTSE01. The sequence goes on along the minus strand of CAXTSE010000012.1, from coordinate 105,002 downwards.
GAAGTACTGGCACTCGCCCTTCCACGGGCAGGTGTAGGGGGTGGGGCTCTTCTCGAGGTACTCGCTCTTGACGCTGGCGGGCGGGAAGTAGACGTTCCCCTCGATGTGCAGCACGTCGGCCTCGTCGGCCTCGGCGAGGACGGTTCCGTTCAGGATTGCCTGGGGCATGGTTCCTCCATGATCTGGGTGGTGATAGAGGCAACAGTGTCAGGCGGGTCTGGATTCCCGCTGACGGATCTCACGCGAGCTGACCGACGCCGAGATGAGGTGGCGGGTCGCCCGCGCCAGACCGCGGTGGGCGGATGCGGCGGCCGCCGCCTCGGGAGACTGATGGTCGATGCCGACCCCCGCGATGGCGTCGATGACGGCTCCGGCGGCCAGGAGGTCCTCGACCGCGAACCGCAGGGTGCCGTCCGCACGCTCGGCCCCCGCCGCGACGACCGCGATGCGGAACCGTCCGCCCAGCTTCTCCTGCTCGGCGAGCGCCCACGCGGCCAGCTCGTCGGCGCGCTCCAGCGTGCCGACGACGGAGCCATCGGGGCCGGGCGACGCACCGAGCTGGTCGACCCACACGACGGCCTCGGCATCCGACCCGATCGCCGTGGCGCCGGCACGACCCCAGTCGAATCGCACCTGATAGTCGGACTGCGTCTCGGGAGAACTCACGGCACGAGGCTAGCCGCGCCCATCTCGGTCGCGATGACGTCGAAGTCATGCGCCGTCACCTCGATCTGGCCGCGACGCATGATCAGGCCCCAGTTGCGCGTGCCGCGCGTGAGCTCCAGCACCTCGAGCAGTGGCGCGATCGGCATGGGACGTACCGATTCGTCGTACTCGACGCGGCGCCGCCACGGATGGAACCCGGCCGCCATCGCGGTCTCATCCGCCTGCCACGGCTCCCCCTGCGCGACCCGGCCGATGGCGGTGAACTCGCGCAGCGGATCGCCATCGGGATAGGCGGTCTTCGGGGAGTACATGACGAGGCCGTCGCCGGCCGTCATGCGCTGGATGCCCGACCTCGCCCCGTGGCTGGTCTGCACGATGCCGAGCTCGACTCCGCGCAGCACGTGATCGCGCTGCACCACCGCCAGCCAGAACTTCACGACCCCGAAACCCGCATGGGGCGAGCATGGCGCACACTGGTGACATGCGCGTGCAGCTGCGACTCGAGCTCGACTGCTCCCCCGACGCGGCGTGGGACGCCCTGCGGCGTCCCTCCGTCCTGTCGCAGGTCATGCACCCGTGGCTCTCGATCGAGCCGGTCACCGGAGGGCTCCCCGCCCACTGGTCGGAGGGATCTCATCCGGTCGCCGTCTCGGCGCTCATCGGGCGTGTCCCGGTCGGCGAGCAGGACATCGACCTGCGCTTCGCCGGCCGCGGCGACACCCGCGTGATCGAGGATCGCGGCGGGCCGACGAGCGGCGCTCTCGCGGTGATCACCCGCTGGCGGCATCGCATGGCCGTCTCCCCTGCTCCGGGCGGACGCACCCTCTACCGGGACCGGCTGGACGTCTCGGCCGGAGTATTCACCCCCGCGGTATGGGCCGGCATGTGGGTGTTCTGGCAGTGGCGCGCGCGTCAGATCCGGCGCCTCTCCCTCCGCTGGAGCGTCTGACGTGACCCCTCTCGATGTCGCCGACTGGCGGCGGCGCACCTTCGCGCTGTACGCCGAGGTGCGGGCGATCGCCGAGCCCGCCGAGGCCCACGAGCTCTGGTGCGACGAACGAGACACGATGTTCCGCACGCATCCCGCGAGCGCCCTGAGCTTCGACGACGAGAGCGCGCGCGCCGCGTTCGCCGGCCTGCCGGTGGCCGAGTACGACCCGGCCTGGCGGTTCGAGCTCGCGCTGGAGGCGGCCGACGCGACCGGCTTCGACTACGAGACGGGCACCGACGGCATCGTGTCGTTCGAGCGGATCGGCGTCGTTCGGGTTCCCGCCACGGGGATGCTCGACGTATGGCGCCACACCGGGTACGGCGGCGGGTTGTTCGTGCCGATCAAGGACGGTCTGCGCGGCGTCGACGGCGGAACCTACGGCGGCGGACGCTACCTCATCGACACCATCAAGGGCGCGGATCTCGGGAGCGACGCGTCCGCCGGGACGATCGTGCTCGACTTTAACTTCGCCTACAACCCGTCCTGCGCGTACGACCCGGCCTGGGCGTGCCCCCTCGCCCCCGCGGGCAACACGGTCGCCCGCGACATCCCCGTCGGCGAGCTGTACTCCAGCGCTATCGGCGTGCCCGAGAGCTGATCTGCTAGCCTGGGATCACTTGCAGCGCGTGTGTCCCAAAGCATGCAGCGCTTCTCGCGTCGTAGAAACGCTTCCCTCGCCGCTTCGGTTCCCGTGCGCTGTGCTCATCCAGACAGCGACGATTCGAAGGTCCGGCTGACATTCTTCTCCGGCGAACGGATGTGGCCATCGCCACCTTCGCCAGTAGAGCCCGAGTTGGTCTCGATACACCGCGCTGCGCGCGGCGCTCGACCAGCGGGTTCGGAATTCCGAAAGAACCAACCCCATGTCTGACATCACCTTCCGCACGCTCGGCGTGCCCCACCCGCTGCTCGAGGTCCTCGCGGCCGAGGGCAAGACCGAGCCCTTCCCGATCCAGGCCGACACCCTGCCCGACACCCTGGGCGGCAAGGACGTCCTCGGTCGCGGCAAGACCGGCTCGGGCAAGACGCTCGCCTTCTCCATCCCGATGGTCGCCCGCCTCGGCACCCGGCTGGCCGGCGGCGCCCGTCGGCCCGGCCGCCCGCTGGGTCTCGTCCTCGCCCCGACCCGCGAGCTCGCCACGCAGATCAACGCCGTGCTCGAGCCGCTGGCCAAGGCCTACGGCCTGACCACGACCACCATCTTCGGCGGCATCAGCCAGAACCGCCAGGTCGCCGCGCTCAAGGCCGGCGTCGACATCGTCGTGGCCTGCCCCGGCCGCCTCGAGGACCTCATGCAGCAGAAGTTCGTGACCCTCGACGCCGTCGAGGTCACCGTGCTCGACGAGGCCGACCACATGGCCGACCTCGGGTTCCTGCCCGGCGTCACCCGCATCATGAAGGCCACGCCCGAGAACGGCCAGCGCCTGCTGTTCAGTGCCACGCTCGACAACGGCGTGGACAAGCTGGTGCGCCAGTTCCTGCACAGCCCGGTAACCCACTCGGTCGACGAGGCCAACTCGCCGGTCGCCGCGATGACCCACCACGTCTTCGCGACCAACGACGCCGAGTCGAAGAAGGACCTGATCCACACCCTCGCCTCGGGCACCGGCCGCCGCATCCTCTTCATGCGCACCAAGCACCACGCCAAGAAGCTCGCGCAGCAGCTGACCGCCGCGGGCATCCCGTCGGTCGACCTGCACGGCAACCTGAGCCAGCCGCAGCGCGACCGCAACCTCGCGGCGTTCTCGGCCGGCGACGCCAAGGTGCTCGTCGCGACCGACGTCGCGGCACGCGGCGTGCACGTCGACGACGTCGAGCTGGTCGTGCACGTCGACCCGCCCATGGAGCACAAGGCGTACCTGCACCGCTCGGGCCGCACGGCCCGCGCCGGCAGCGAGGGCGACGTCGTCACCCTCGTTCTGCCCGCGCAGGAGCGCGACCTCGCGCAGCTGATGCGCAAGGCCGGCATCCAGGCGGCGACCCAGCGCGTGACCTCGAGCTCGGATGCGGTGGCCGCCCTCGTCGGCGACGTCGCCGCGTACGTGAAGCCGCTTCCGATCGCACCGCGCCAGCAGCAGGGTGGCGGCGGTCGCTCGCAGGGCGCCAACGCCCAGCGCAAGCGCGCCGCACGTGGCGAGGGTGGCGCGGCCGACGGCGGCCAGCGCCGTGACCGTTCCGGCCGCCCCGCGGGTACCAGCGGCTCCAACGCCAAGGTGGGCACGCGCGCTGGAGCCGGCAACGGCCGCGGGCGAGGCGGAGCCGGCAACGGCGGCGGCTCGGGCATGCGCGGCGGCAGCACGCCGATGTACAGCTCGTCGAGCTCGGCCGCCCCGACGGGAAACCCGCGCCAGGCGAACCGCCGCGCGCAGGGCTAGCTAGCCGAGCACTCCGACAGAGGCGAGGGCGGCGCGCAGCAATGTGCCCCGCCCTCCTTCCATCTCGGCGTGCACCGCGGGAGACGAGGCCTCGGCCGGCGTCATCCAGGTGAGCTCGAGGGCGTCGGTGCGGGGTTCGAGGGTTCCCGTGACAGGCACGACGTAGGCCAGCGCGACCGCGTGCTGGCGGTCGTCGAGGTAGGCGCTGAACCCCGGGAACGGGAAGTACTCCGCCACCTGGAACGGGATCGGCGACAGGGGCAGCTGCGGAAACGCCATCGCTCCGAGGTCCTTCTCGAGATGGCGGAAGAGCGCGTCGCGGATCGTCTCGCCGTACATGACGCGGCCGCTCACGAGGGTGCGGGTGATCGACCCCTGCGAGTTCGCGCGCAGCAGCACGCCCACGCTGGTGACCACGCCCATGCCGTCGACGCGCACCGGCACAGCCTCGACGTAGAGGATCGGCATGCGGCGACGCACATCCGACAGCTCCTTGTCAGAGAGCCAGGCCGAGTTCGGCTCGTCGGGAATCGGGTCGGGGGTGCCCACGGAGCTCATGGATTCATTGTGGCACCTGCGCCTGGCGCCGGTGCCTGAGGAGCGCCGCGAAGCGACGCGTCTCGACGGGCCGCGTACCGTTGCCCCATGACTCTCGAGATCGATCCCGACGCCGTGCTCTGGTCGGCCCCTCCTGCCGAGCGCGACGGCCGCCCGCTGCTGATCGTGATGCACGGTCGCGGCAGCACCGAGCAGGACCTCTTCGCCCTCGCATCCGACCTGCCCGCTGAGTTCGTCGTCGCGTCGCTCCGGGCGCCGATCGCAGAGATGGGCGGCTGGTCGTGGTGGCAGGCCGGCGGCGACAACCTGCCCGGAGACCCGCTCGCCGAGAACGTCGACTCCGCCGCGGCCTCGGTGCTCCTGTGGCTCGACGCGCAGCCGTTCACCCCGACGCTGATCGGCACCCTCGGCTTCTCGCAGGGCGGCGTCATGGCCGTGCACGTGCTGCGGCACGACATCGAGCGGATCGCGTTCGCGGTCACCCTCGCCGGCTTCCTCGTCTCGGGTGACCAGCCGTCGGATGCGGCGCTCGCCATCCACCGGCCGCCGGCCTTCTGGGGGCGCGGCTCCGTCGATCCGCTCTTCACGCGCGAGCTGGTCGAGCGGACCAGGCCGTGGCTCGAGCAGCACACGACCCTCGAGTCCCATGTCTACGACGGGGTCGCCCACACCATCTCCCGCGAGGAGCTCGACGACGTGGTCGCGTTCCTGGACGCGCGGCTCACCTCGGTGGTCGAGTAGCTCGAAGCGCGCGTCGAGACCAGACCCCGCGAGATGTCGGCGGTTGGCGAGAGACTGATCCGATGACCGATCCGCTCGAGCGCTTCTCCCCCGCGACGCGGGAGTGGTTCTCGGGCGCGTTCCCGGCCCCCACCGCGGCGCAGTCCGGAGCCTGGGACGCGATCTCGTCTGGCCAGCACGCGCTGGTCGTCGCGCCGACCGGCTCGGGCAAGACGCTGTCGGCGTTCCTCTGGGCGCTCGACCGTCTGCTGAGCGACAAGCCGCTGGTCGAGAAGCCGACCGCGCCCGTGGTCGAGAAGTCGGTGGTCGAGCCTGTCGAGACCACCGCGACGGGCAGGTCGGGCAGGTCTCGACAAGCTCGACCGGCGGCCCGGCCGACGAGGGTCCTCTACATCTCGCCGCTCAAGGCGCTCGGCGTCGATGTCGAGCGCAACCTGCGCTCGCCCCTTGTCGGCATCACGCAGACCGCGCGCCGCCTCGGCACCGAGCCGCCCGCCATCACCGTCGGCGTGCGCTCGGGCGACACGACGAGCGCCGATCGTCGGATGCTGCAGCGCGAGCCCCCCGACATCCTCATCACGACCCCCGAGTCGCTCTACCTGATGCTCACGAGCGCAGCCCGCGAGACCCTCACCGGAGTCGAGACCGTCATCATCGACGAGATCCACGCCGTGGCGGCGACCAAGCGCGGGGCCCACCTCGCGGTGTCGCTCGAGCGCCTCGACGAGATGCTCGAGACGCCCGTGCAGCGCATCGGGCTGTCGGCGACCGTGCGGCCGATCGATGAGATCGGGCGCTTCCTCGGGGGCCGGACCCCGGTGCGGATCGTGCAGCCGCCCGCGCAGAAGACGTTCGACCTGCGTGTCATCGTGCCGGTCGAGGACATGACCGAGCTCGGGGTGCGGCGCGCCGAGCCGGTGCAGCCCGCATTCGGCGAGCCGGAGGAGACCGGTCTGCAGAGCGCCGGATCGATCTGGCCGCACGTCGACCAGGCGATCGTCGACGAGGTGCTGCGGCACCGTTCCACGATCGTGTTCGCCAACTCGCGCAGACTGGCCGAGCGGCTGACGGCGTCGCTGAACGAGCTGTACGCCGAATCGCTGGTGCCGGCGGTCGAGCTCGTCGAGACCTCCGCCACGAGCAGCTCGGGGAAGGTCTCGACAAGCTCGACCAACGGCGGCCCGGCTAGCCGACCACCGGCGATGGCGCCCGGACAGTCGGGACAGACCGCGGGCGCCGAGCCCATCTTGGCCAGAGCGCACCACGGGTCCGTGAGCAAGGAGCAGCGCGCGCTCATCGAGGACGACCTCAAGTCGGGCCGCCTGCGCTGCGTCGTCGCGACCAGCTCGCTCGAGCTCGGCATCGACATGGGCGCGGTCGACCTCGTGATCCAGGTGGAGTCGCCGCCGAGCGTGGCGAGCGGATTGCAGCGCGTCGGGCGCGCGGGCCACCAGGTGGGCGAGATCTCGAAGGGCGTGCTGTTCCCGAAGCACCGCGCCGACCTGCTGCACACGACGGTCGCGACCGAGCGGATGCGCACCGGCCTGATCGAGTCGATCGCCGTCCCGACCAACCCCCTCGACATCCTCGCCCAGCAGACTGTCGCGGCCGTGGCCCTCGACACCCTCGACGTCGAGGACTGGTGGGAGACGGTGCGCCGCAGCGCCCCGTTCGCGACCCTGCCGCGATCCGCGTACGAGGCGACCCTCGACCTGCTGGCCGGCCGGTACCCGAGCGACGAGTTCGCCGAGCTGCGTCCGCGCATCATCTGGGATCGCGTGGCCGGCACCATCGCCGGGCGACCGGGTGCGCAGCGCCTGGCCGTCACGAGCGGCGGCACGATCCCCGATCGCGGCCTGTTCGGCGTGTTCATCGTCGGCACGTCGGACGGCGCGCGCCGCGTCGGCGAGCTCGACGAGGAGATGGTCTACGAGTCGCGGGTCGGCGACGTCTTCGCTCTCGGAGCGACGTCGTGGCGCATCGAGGAGATCACCTCCGACCGCGTGCTGGTGTCGCCCGCGTTCGGTCAGCCGGGACGGGTGCCGTTCTGGAAGGGCGACGGTCTCGGCCGCCCCGCCGAGCTCGGCGCCGCGATCGGCGCCTTCACGGCGGAGATCGCCGCGGCCAAGGACGGCGACCCGGCCATCCGCCAGCGTCTCGAGGATGCGGGGCTCGACGAGTGGGCGGTCGGCAACCTGCGCAACTTCGTCGCCGAGCAGAAGGCGGCGACCGGCACCGTGCCGAGCGACACGACGCTGCTCGTGGAGCGCTTCCGGGACGAGCTCGGCGACTGGCGGCTCGTGATGCATTCCCCGTACGGCATGCCTGTGCACGCCCCGTGGGCGCTGGCCATCTCGGCGCGCATCCGCGAGCGGCTCGGCGTCGACGGATCCGCGATGGCGGCCGACGACGGCATCGTGGTGCGGGTGCCCGAGACGGATGCGGAGCCTCCGGGGGCCGAGCTGTTCCGCTTCGAGCAGGAGGAGCTCGAGCAGATCGTCACCGACGAGGTGGGGGGATCGGCGCTCTTCGCCTCGCGCTTCCGCGAGTCCGCGGCGCGGGCGTTGCTGCTGCCGCGCTACAACCCCGGCCGTCGTTCGCCGCTCTGGCAGCAGCGCCAGCGGAGCGCACAGCTGCTGGAGGTCGCGCGGAAGTACCCCAGCTTCCCGATCATCCTCGAGACCGTGCGCGAGGTGCTGCAGGACGTCTACGACCTGCCCGCCCTCGCGATGCTGACCGCCGACATCGCGTCGCGCCGCATCCGGCTGGTCGAGGTCGAGACCGAGTCGCCGTCGCCGTTCGCCCGCACCCTGCTCTTCGGATATGTCGCCGCGTTCATGTACGAGGGCGACTCGCCCCTCGCCGAGCGTCGCGCGGCGGCGCTCTCGCTCGATCCGACGCTGCTGGCCGAGCTGCTCGGTCGCGCCGAGCTGCGCGAGCTGCTCGATCCCAAGGTCATCGAGCAGACCGAGCTCGAGCTGCAGCGCCTCGCACCCGACCGTCGCGCGAAGGGACCCGAGGGCCTCATCGACCTGCTGCGGATCCTGGGGCCGCTGACGGTGGAGGAGCTGGAGGCTCGGTGGTTGAGCAGCCCGGAGGGCGTGTCGAAACCATCCGAAGGTGCGACGTCGGAAGATCTCGACACGCCGCCCGAGGCGGCTACTCGATCAGCGATCACGGACCTCCTCGACGAGTTCGCCCGCTCCAACCGCGTGCTGCGCGCCACGATCGCCGGCGACGCGCGCTGGGCCGTCATCGAGGACGCGAGCCGCCTGCGCGACGCTCTCGGCGTGCCGCTCCCGATCGGCGTGCCGAACGTCTTCCTCGACCCGGTGACCGACCCGATCGGCGACCTCGTCAGCCGCTACACCCGCACCCACGGCCCGTTCACGGCCCAGGAGGCGGCGACGCGTCTGGGTCTCGGTGTCGCGGTCGTGACGGATGCGCTCCGCCGCCTCGGCAGCGACCGTCGCGTCGTCGAGGGCGAGTTCCGCCCCGGCGCGACCGGCAGCGAGTGGGTCGACGCCGAGGTGCTGCGGCGCCTGCGGTCCCGCTCGCTCGCGGCCCTCCGCTCCGAGGTCGAGCCCGTCGCGCAGTCGGCGCTCGGCCGATTCCTGCCCGAGTGGCAGCACATCACAGCGGGCGGCGGCAGGCTGCGCGGCGTCGACGGCCTGGTGAGCGCGATCGATCAGCTCGCCGGGGTGGCGCTCCCCGCATCCGCCTGGGAGAGCCTCGTGCTGCCGGCGCGAGTGCGCGACTACAGCCCGGTGATGCTCGACGAGCTCACCACCACCGGCGAGGTGCTGTGGTCGGGCAGCGGCGCCCTGAGCGGGGGCGACGGCTGGCTCAGCCTGCACCTCGCGGATGCGGCCCCCCTGACGCTCGCCCACCCGACGCTCGTCGATCAGACCGAGCTGCACGGCCGCATCATCGACGCGCTCGCGGGCGGCGGCGCGTTCTTCTTCCGCCAGCTGTCGACGGCGCTGTCGATGACCGGACCTGTCGACGACAAGGATCTCGCTCTCGCGGTGTGGGATCTGGCCTGGGCCGGGCTTGTCACGAACGACACGCTCGCTCCCCTGCGCTCCCGGCTCGGAGCGACGACGACGAAGCCGCGCGCCACCCCGCCGAGCCGCGCGCTGCGGGGCCGCGGCCGCGCATCCGCCGCTCGTGCCGTGTCGGCGAGCCTCGCGGCGACCGCGCCGCCCACGGTGGCCGGACGCTGGAGCCTCCTGCCCGCCCCCGAGGCGAGTGCCACCGTGCGAGCGACCGCGCTGGCCGAGCAGCTGCTCGAGCGCCACGGCATCGTCACGCGCGGCGCGGTCATGAGCGAGGGCGTCGTGGGCGGCTTCTCGACGGCGTACAAGGTGCTGAGCGGACTCGAGGAGACCGGGCGGACACGTCGCGGCTACTTCGTCGAGGGACTGGGCGCCGCGCAGTTCGCGACCCCGGCGACCGTGGACCGACTGCGCACCTTCGCGGAGGCGGTGGGCGAGAGCGAGCGCGACCTCGAGAAGGTGGAGCAGCGGGCGGCGATCACCCTGGCGGCCACCGATCCCGCGAGCCCGTACGGCGCAGCGCTGGGCTGGCCCGCTCCCGCCGGCGACGCGGCGGACGCCGACCGGCACGGCGGTCATCGCCCCGGCCGGAAGGCGGGAGCGCTCGTGGTGCTCGTCGACGGCGCGCTCGGGCTGTACATCGAGCGCGGGGGCAAGACGCTCCTCGACTTCCTGGCCGTCGACGACGCGGCTGGGCGCGAGGCCGCGGCAGTCTCGCTGACCGGGGCGATCCGCCGGACGGGCGGGCGCATCCGCATCGAGAAGATCGACGGGGAGTTCGGCGTCGGCACGCCTCTCGGCACCGCGCTCGTCGCCGCCGGGTTCGTGCCGACCCCGCAGGGGCTGAGGCTGCGTGCCTGAGGTGCAGAGTGCCTGAGGGCGACACCGTCTACCGGTCGGCCGTCCTGCAGAACGCGGCGCTCGCGGGCAAGGTGCTGGTGTCCGGCGACATCCGCGTGCCCGCCTTCGCGACGGTCGATCTGCGCGGCGAGACCGTCCACGAGGTCGTGTCCCGCGGCAAGCACCTGCTGCACCGCATCGGCGACCTGACCCTGCACACCCACCTCAAGATGGAGGGCGCCTGGCGCACCTTCGCTCCGGGCCAGCGCTGGACGCGACCGGCCTACCAGGCCCGCGCGGTGCTCACGGCGGAGGACGTCGTGAGCGTCGGTTTCGAGCTCGGCATCACCGAGGTGATCGCGACCGCCGACGAGCACACGGTCGTCGGCCACCTCGGCCCCGATCTGCTCGGCGGGTGGGATGCGGCGGCCGCCGCCGAGGCGGTGCTGCGGCTCGAGGGCGACCCCGCACTGCCCGTGTTCATCGCGATCCTCGACCAGCGCAACCTCGCCGGGGTGGGCAATGTCTACGCCAACGAGCTGTGCTTCCTGCGCGGGCTGCTGCCCACCCGGCCGATGGGCGAGGTCGGCGATGTGCCCGCTCTCGTCGCCCTCGCCGAGCGCGCGCTGCGCGCCAACAAGGACCGATTCACCCGCACGACGACCGGCGACCTGCGCGCCGGGCGCCGATTCTGGGTCTACGGACGCGCCGGGCAGCCCTGCCGGCGGTGCGGGACGCGCCTGCTGGGCGGGGAGCTCGGCCGCGATCAGCAGGAGCGCACGGTGTCCTGGTGCCCGCGGTGCCAGAGCTGACGATTGCGGCGGTAGGGTGCTGGTCATGAGCGAAACTCCTCAGTACAGCGACCAGCCGTATGTCGCCCCGGCCGCTGTCCCCCTGCCCCCGGAGAACGTGCAGCGCGGCACCGTGCTGGCGCTCGTCGTCATCCCGGCGGGCATCATCGCCTGGACGCTCCTGTGGAGCATCGGCTTCATCGCGTCCATCGTCGCGTTCGGGGTCGCATTCGGCGCGCTCGCGCTGTACCGCTTCGGATCGGGCGGTGCCATCGGACGCGGCGGCGCGATCCGCGTGACGGTCATCACGATCGTGACCCTCGCACTCGCCTTCGTCGCCGGTCTCGCTGCGCGCTCCCTGCCGATCTGGATGCAGCAGCACCGGCAGAGCCTGGTGGAGGCTCTCGCCGATCCGGCCTTCTGGGCGGGACTCGCCCGCGCCTCGGCGACCACCGACATCGCTATCTCGCTCCTGCTGGCCGCCGTGTTCGGCCTGCTCGGCTGCTTCAGCGTGCTCCGCACCGCGTTCGCGCAGTCACGGGCCGCACAGTCCTCGCCCGGCGACCCCGAGGCCGTCTACCGCCAGCAGGTGCCGCAGGTGCCGCCGGTCCCGCCCGTCGTGCCGGGCGAGCAGCCGCCGCGGCTCTAGCCGCGCTGCCAGGCCCGCGCGAACAGCGCGAGCAGTCCGGCGAGCACGAGGGCGCCGGCCGCGACCACGATCGGAGCTCCGACGACGCTGGTCTGCAGCAGCCAGTAGTCGAGCTCGCTGGTCACGTTGCCCGAGACGAGCGCGCGCGATCCCGCGAACCAGGCCACCCCGCTGATCAGCAGGGCGGCGTCGAGCGCCATCAGGGCGATGACGAAGGGATTGCGCAGGAGGCCTCGCGCGCCGCGGTGTCGGTAGATCGCATCGTCGTCTGCGTCGTATCCGTCGTCTGCCGCGCCGTCGGCCCCGCCGGTCGTCGACAGCCGCGTCGCGCGCGTGACCGGAGCCTCGGAGAGGCCCACGGGCTCGTCACCGTCCGGCACGGCGTCGATCGGGGTGCGATACGGGGCGGGTGCCGTCACCGCCGACCGCAGCACGCCGGCGCTGCGGCCGCGCTGGCCGGAGACGACCTCGCCGTCGAACCCGCGCTGGAACGCCGGGTCGTAGCGGGGGTCGATGCGGGCGTCGTCGTCGGGCATGTCGCGAGCCTATCCGGGGGTGCCCACGCCGACCATGCGCGCGATCCCGCCGAGCGGGATCGGCAGCCAGCTCGGACGGTTGCGTGCCTCGTAGCTCGCCTCGTACACGGCCTTGTCGAGCTCGAAGGCGGCCAGCAGCGGATCGCGGGCCAGGGCCTCGTCGACGTCACCCGCGGAGTCCGCCCCGCTGTAGCCGGCGAGGAAGGCCGCGCGGCACTCGTCGGCCCATCGCTGCGCCTCCTCGGATGGCCCGTTGCCGCTGTCGTCGACCGACGCGGCCGCATAGTCGAACGACCGCAGCATGCCGGCCACGTCGCGCATCGCCGGTTCGGGCTCGGTGCGCTCGGTGATCGCGCGCAGCGGCTCGCCCTCGAAGTCGATGAACACCCACCGGGCGTCGTCGCCGTAGACGCGGAGGATCTGCCCGAGGTGCAGGTCGCCGTGGATGCGCTGCAGCACGGGCCAGGTCGCCTCGCGCGCCGAGGCGTAGACGGCCTCGATCGCGCTGCGCGCCTCCTCGAGGGCGGGAACATCGCGGATGGCGCGGTCGAGGCGCTCCTGCCAGAGGTCCGCGATCGCCCCGATGGCCTCCGGCGTGGCGGGGACGGTGGGAAGGCGCGCGGCGAGCACGCCGTGCATCACGGCGCAGTCGTGCCCGAGCTCGAACGCCTCCCCGACGAAGCTCTGCCCCGTGTTGACGGCGCGGGTGGCGGTGCGCCAGGCGTCCTCTGCACCCCGCAGGAACTCCTGCGCGATCGCGAGATGGCCGGTGCCGGAGGCTCCGTGCCCGTCGGTCCAGTCCGCCTCGATGGCCCCGATGAACTTGGGAACGAACGGCAGGTCGGCCGCACTCAGCTCGCCCTGCAGCTCGACGTCGGGGTTCTTGCCGAACTGGGCGACACGGAACACCTTGATCATCAGCTCGCCGCCGTCGGCGGTCGAGACGATCACGGACGTGTTGGACTGCTCGCCGCTGAGCACGTTGGCGGCGGTCACGAGCGGCACCTCGGCTGCGCCGCCGCTCACCGCTCGGACGATCGCCGACGCGAACGCCGCGTCCTGCGGACCGTCGAAGATCAGACGTCGCTCGAGGGTGCCGATGAGGTGCGCCTCCGAGTCGGGCGGAGACTCTCGGCGCTCGACGATGGGCACCTGATAGACGGGGACACGCGGGTCGGCGTCATCTGCCACGAGCAGCACACGGACGCGCGCCTCACGGTCGTCGGTCTCGAGCTCGAGGTCGGCGAGACGGCGCAGCTGCGGCATCCGGCCCTTCCCCGCGTACCAGCGCTGACGAGCCACCCAGCGGTTGAGGAGACCTGCCCATGCGTCCATGCTCCAGAGTTACCGCGGCAACCGTCGGAATGGCTGAATACACACGGCGTGTCCAGCCTCCGCGACCCGCCGCCGGCGCGTGCGGAGGAGGGCCGTCGGACGTAATCTGCTGGTATGCGCGCACGCCAGGCCGAGATCATCGCCGCCCTCCACGTCAGCCCCTCGATCGACCCCGCGGCCGAGATCGAGAAGCGACGCGATTTCCTCGTCGCCTACCTCGAGCGGTCGCGGGCCGCCGGCCTCGTGCTCGGCATCAGCGGCGGCCAGGACTCGTCGCTCGCCGGTCGGCTGTGCCAGCTCGCGGTCGAGAGGATCCGCGCCGACGGCGGATCGGCGACCTTCACGGCGGTGCGCCTGCCCTACGGCGTCCAGGCCGACGAGGCGGATGCGCAGCTGGCTCTGACGTTCATCCAGCCGGACCGCGAGGTGACCTTCAACATCAAGCGCGGCGTCGACGGCTTCGCGGCAGAGTTCCCCGACGCGATGGGCATCGAGCTCGTCGACTTCGTGAAGGGCAACGTCAAGGCGCGCGCCCGGATGGTCTCGCAGTACGCCATCGCGGGTGACGCCGGGCTGCTCGTGGTCGGCACCGACCACGCGGCGGAGGCGGTCACCGGCTTCTTCACCAAGTTCGGCGACGGCGGCGCCGACGTCCTGCCCCTCAGCGGCCTCAGCAAGCGGCAGGGTCGCGCGCTGCTCCAGCAGCTCGATGCGCCGGCACGCCTGTACGAGAAGGCGCCGACGGCCGACCTGCTGGATGGCACTCCGGGACAGACCGATGAGGCCAATCTCGGGCTCACCTACGCCGACCTCGACACCTACCTCGAGGGCGGCGAGGTCGACGACGCCGTAGCCGATGCGATCGAGGCGCGCTACGCCGCAACCGAGCACAAGCGTCAGCTTCCGGTGTCGATGTTCGACGAGTGGTGGCGCTGAACAGAGGCGTCAGCCTCCGCTTCACACTCCTGAGCGATTTTCATCCGCATGGATTGAACTCTGAGAATCCGGCGACAGACAGATCTGTCTACTTTTGTCCGTGGTCATGTGTCTCATATCGTGCTCAATTGCGGCTGGTTACCGCGTGAAGCAACGACACACCCCCGGCGTTCCCTGATCCTCGCCGGGGGTGTCGTCATGTCCGGGGTACATTGATCTGTCCCCTCTCACATTCGGGACAGATGCCAGTGAACGCGAGGCGCGATCTGTGCCGGTCGAGACCTCAGCCGAGCGAGATGCCGCGCGCGCTCATGAACGGCACGGGGTCGGCGAGGTTGCCGCCGACGCGGATGATGAAGTGCAGGTGGCACCCGGTCGAGGCGCCCGTCGATCCGACGCGCGCGATCTGCTGGCCCGCGCCGACCGACTGGCCTCGCGAGACGAGGATGCCGCCCCCGATGATGTGGCCGTAGCCGGATGACGTGCCGTCGCCATGGTCGATCTGCACGTAGTTGCCCAGCGTGCCGTTGGATCCGGCGTAGGTGACGACCCCGGAGTGCACCGCGAAGATCGGTGCCCCGCAGCCCTGCCCAGCGATGTCCGTGCCGTTGTGCAGCTGCCAGCGCTTGTAGATGGGGTGGTAGCGATTGCCGTAGGGACTCGAGATGTAGCCGCCCGACGGCCGCGCCCAGCCGAGCCCGTTCACGATCCCGGCGTTCCGCGCGGCCGCGGCCGCGGCTGCGAGGGCGGCCTGCCTCTGCCTCTCCCGCTCCACGACGCCGGCCTGGTAGTCGACCTCGGTGGCCTCGCGCTTCTCAGTGAGCACGGCCAGCTGGGTCTCGAGCTCCACCTGGTGGTCCTGCTGCTCTGCAAGGGCCGCGGCGGCCGCGGCGGCGGCATCCTGCGCGGCGGCGAGCGCCTGCTCGGCCAGCACCTTCAGCCGGTCGCGCTCCGCCTGCGCGACCTTCGCCTGGTCGGAGAGCGACTGCGCGGTGTTCTGCAGCCGCAGCGCCTCGGCATAGATCTGATCGGACTGCACCGACAGCCGGTCGAGGGTCCCGAGCCGGTACAGCAGGGAGTCGGCCGACGCGCCCTCGCTCTGCGAGAGCAGCTCGGTGACGACGTCCTCGCCGCCCTGGCGGTTGAGGGCGGCGATCAGCCGCGCGGCGCTCGTCTTGGCGGCGACGGCCTCGGCGTTCGCGGTGTCGGCCTGCGTCTGCAGGTCTGTCGCGACGATGACCTGCAGGTCGTAGGCGTCCTGCGCCTCGGCGTAGAGCTCGCCCTTCGCGACCTCGTCGGCCTGCTTGGCCTCGAGGTCGGTCTGCAGCTGCACGAGGAGCGCCTTGATCGCGGCGACCTGGGTGGCGGTGGCCGCCTCGCTCGCGCGTGCCGCCTGCACATCGGCCCAGGTCGGGTAGTCGGCGACCGCCGAGGTCGCGGCGGATGCGGGACTGCCGCCCGCCGGGACGGCCAGCGGGGCGACGAGCGCGAGCACCGCGGCGAGCACCAGACCGGCGCGCCGACCATGTCGGAGAGGGCGCGACTCAGCCGCGCGGCGCGCGCGCGGCTCGGCCGAGGCATGCATGGATCGCACGACTCACCCCCTCCGTGGTCAGGACGAGGGTACGTGCCGCCTCACTCCGCCCCGCGGCGACGCGCCCGGAAGCCCAGCCTGGGAGTCTGCCGTCAGGAGGCGGCGCTCAGTCCCGATCGGTCGACGCAGCCACGTCGATCAGCACCTTGCCCACGATGCCGCCCTCGACCGCATCGTGCGCCGCAGCGGTGTCGTCGAGGGTGAACCGCGTCAGCGGCAGCCCGGCCCCAGCGCCGACCTCGAGGGCGCCGCCGGCGACCGCCGCGGACACATCTGCCGCGCCCGCGCCGAGCGCCGCGACCCCGACCGTGTACAGGAGCACCCACTGGAGACGGGCATTGAGCCCCATGAAGGCTCGCATGGGGATCGTCGCCGCATCCCCGCTGTTGGCGTAGACGGCGACCGAGCCGCGCGGCGCGAGCACGGCGCCGATCAGCTCCACGTTGCGGATGATGTCGACGTCGACGACCAGGTCCACGCCGTCGGGAGCGAGATCGCGGATCGCGCCCGCCGCATCCGCCGCGGTGTAGTCGACGGCGTGATGCGCGCCGGCCGCAGTGGCGAGCGCGGCCTTCTCGGGGCTCGAGATCGTCGTGATGACGGTGGCGCCGGCCCAGCGGGCGAGCTGGATCGCCGCATGGCCCACGGCTCCGGCGCCGCCGGTGACGAGCACGGTGCGTCCGGCGAGCGCACCCGGCGCCAGCCGCGCAGGGCCGTCCTCGTGGATCGTCAGAGCACGGTGCGCGGTCATCGCCGGGACGCCGAGGCTCGCACCGACGTCGAAGCTCGCGCCGTCGGGGAGCGGGACGGCCTTCCACTCCGCGACGACCGTGTACTCCTGCGCCGTGCCGTCGTTCGACTCGTGCTGCGCGAGGTACAGCCACACCCGGTCGCCGACCCGGAGCCCGTCGACCCCGTCGCCGATTGCATCGACGACACCCGCGCCGTCCTGGTTCGGCACGATGGGCGCGTCGAGCCCGGTCGGGCCGGTCAGCGCCGCGCGGCGCTTCCAGTCGGTCGGGTTCGCTCCGCTCACGACGATCCGCACCCGCACCTCGCCGGGGCCGGGCTGGGGCAGGTCGCGCTCGACCAGCCGCAGCACCGACGAGTCGCCGGTGCGCGAGTACTCGACGCGCCTCACGCGACCATCACCTTGAGCGAGCGGCGCTCGTCCATCGCGCGGTACCCCTCGGGCACCTCGTCGATGAAGACCGTCGAATCGAAGACGCGGCCCGGATCGACCGTGCCGTCGAGCACGTCGGGCAGCAGCTGCTCGATGTACGCGCGCACCGGGGCCACCCCGCCGGTGATGGTGACGTTGCGGAAGAAGATCCCGCCCCCGACCTGCGCATCGCTGTACTGCGGCACCCCGACCCGGCTGATGACGCCGCCGGCGCGCACCACCCCGACCGCCTGCTCGTACGCGGGCAGGTGCCCGACCGCCTCGAGGATGGCATGCGTGCCGTCGCCGCCGGTGAGCTCCATCACCCTCGCGACGCCCCCCTCGCCCCGCTCGGCCACCACGTCTGTGGCGCCGAACTCGCGCCCGAGGTCGGTGCGCGACGTATGCCGGCCCATGAGGATGATCTGCTCCGCCCCCATGCGCTTCGCCGACAGCACGGCCATCAGTCCGACGGCGCCGTCGCCGATGACGGTGACCGACTGCCCCTCGGTGATCCGAGCCTGACGCGCCGCGTGGAATCCGGTGCCGTAGACATCCGACAGCGTCAGCAGCGACGGATACAGCGCCTCGTCGACCGGGCCGGGGACGATCACGAGGGTTCCGTCGGCCTGGGGAACGCGCACCGCCTCCGCCTGCCCGCCGCCGACGTCGTCCGAGTTCCAGAACCCGCCGTGTCGGCACGACGTCTGCAAGCCCTCCCGGCAGAAGTCGCACGTGCCGTCCGAGAAGACGAACGGGGCGATCACGAAGTCGCCCGTCTTCAAGGTGACGACCTCGGATCCGATCTCCTCCACCACCCCGATGAACTCGTGGCCCATCGACTTGCGGCCCGACTCGACCGTGCGGCTGTGGTACGGATGCAGGTCGCTGCCGCAGATGCACGATCGCGTCACACGCACCAGGGCGTCTGTCGGGTGCACGATGACCGGATCGTCGACGGTCTCGACGCGGACGTCGCCTGCGGCGTAGATGAACGTGGCCTTCATGGGGACAGTCCACCACGCCGACTCAGTGCGCGGCTGGCACCCGCTCGGGCTCGGGCGCCGACTGCGGCTGAGGCGCGCCCGCGATGGGGTGCGTGCGCTCGAGCGCCGCGCCCTCCACGTCGACGTCGGGCAGGATGCGGTCGAGCCACTTCGGCATCCACCAGGCCGCGTTGCCGGCCAGGTGCATGAGCGCGGGGATGATCAGCATGCGCACGACGAACGCGTCGAACAGCACGCCGATCGCCATGCCGAAGCCGAGCGGCCGCACCATCGCCAGGTGCGAGAACACGAATCCGCCGAACACCGAGATCATGATGATCGCCGCGGCCGTCACCACGGGACGTCCGTTGCGGAGGCCCGCGACGACGGCAGCCCGAGCGGGGAGTCCGTGGACGAAGGCCTCGCGCATGCCTGACACGAGGAAGAGCTGGTAGTCCATCGCGAGTCCGAAGAGCACGCCGATGAGGATGATCGGGGCGAAGTTCAGCACCGGGCCCGGATCGTGCACGCCGAACACCTCGCTCAGCCAGCCCCACTGGTAGACAGCGGTGACGGCGCCGAAGGCCGCACCGAGCGACAGCATGAACCCGGCGGTCGCCACCACCGGCACCAGCAGCGAGCGGAACACGAAGACCATGATGATCAGCGACAGGCCGATCACGACCGCGAGGTAGATCGGCAGCACCGAGGCGAGCTTCGCCGAGATGTCGATGTTGCCGCTCGCCTGCCCCGCGACGCCGAAGGTGACGCCGCTCTCGTCGGGAGTCAGGGCGCGCAGGTCGGCGACCACGCCCTCGGTCGAGACGCTCGACGGACCGTCTGCGGGCACCACCTGGAACGCGAGGTAGTCGCGGTCGTCGGAGACGCCGACCGGAGCCACGGCGACGACATCGTCGACGTCCATCAGCTGGGATGCGATGTCGGCCTCTAGTGCGGTCACGTCGTCCTCGGCGACCGGCTCGTCGAGAGTCGCTGTCACGAGCAGGGTGCCGTTCTGGCCGGCGCCGAACTCGTCGGCGATCACCGAGTACGTGCGGTACTGGGTCGAGTCCTCGGGCTCGGACGAGCCGTCGGGCAGGCCGAGGCGCATCGACAGCGTCGGGATCGCGATGACGAGCAGCGCGGCGACCGCGAGCACCAGCGTGAGCACGGCGCGCCAGGTGCGCATCGGGGCGATCGTGCGGTGCGCGTGGTCGGGGTGGCCGATGCGGGCGCGCGCCTTGCGGGACAGCACGCGAGCGCCGACGAGCGACAGCATCGCCGGGGTGAACGTCAGCGCCACGGCCACGGCGACCAGCACGCACACCGCGCCCACCGTGCCCATGACGGCGAGGAACGGGATGCCCGTGACGTTGAGGGCCAGCAGCGCGATGAAGACGGTCGCCCCCGCGAACAGCACCGCGGATCCGGATGTGCCGTTGGCGAGTCCGATGGACTCGTGCTTCTCGACACCCGCGAGCAGCTGACGTCGGTGGCGGTTGATGATGAAGAGGGAGTAGTCGATGCCGACCGCGAGGCCGAGCATCACGCCGAGCACCGGGGTGACCGACGACATGTCGATGACGCCCGAGAACGCGAGCGAGCCGGCGACGCCCACGCCGACGCCGATCAGCGACGACAGCAGCGGCAGGCCGGCCGGCAGGAGGGCGCCGAGCATCACGATCAGGACGAGCGCAGCGATCACCAGTCCGACGATCTCGCCGGGGCCGATGAGACCGTCGACGCTCGCGGCGATCTCGGCCGAGTAGTCGACCGTCACCCCGTCGATGTCGGCGTCGTCGAGCACCGAGGCGACGGCGGCCTTCTCCTCGCTCGACAGGTTGAACTGCGACTTGTCGAAGATGATCGCGCCGGTCGCGGTCGCGCCGTCCTCGGACACGGTGCGGATGCCGCCGGCGTAGTCGAGCAGCTGGGCGCCGGTGTCGAGGGTGGCCTGCTGGGCGTCGAGCTCCTCGAGCCCGGCGTCGATCTGATCCTGCTGCGCGGTCAGCGCGGGCTCGGCGAAGGCGTACTGGCCGCCCGCCTGGGCCGCGGAGATCGCCGCGTCGAGCTGCTGCTGGGCCTGCTCGAGCTGGGCGCGGCCCTGGTCGAGCTGGGTCTGGCCGTCGGCGAGCTGCTGGGTCTGCTCCGCCACCTGCTGCTCGGTGGCGAACGGGTCGACGATCGTCTTCACGCCGTCGACGTCGCCGACGTCCTCCAGGAGGGCCGTGATGTCGGCCCTCTGGTCGTCGGTGAGCGCCGCGCCGTCGTCGCTCTGGAAGACGACGCGCCCGGTGGCGCCTCCGGTGCCGGGCAGCTCGTCGTTGAGCTTCTCGGTGACGCGCTGCGTCTCGGTGCCGGGGATCGAGAATCCGGATGCGAGGCCGCCGCCACCCAGCAGGTAGCCGCCCGCGGCGATGCCGAGCAGCAGGACCCAGGCGACGATGATCGTCCACGGGCGTCGCGCGGAGAAGCGACCGAGACGGTAGAGCAGGGTGGCCATGGGGCGCCTTTCGGATGCGGCGGCGAGCGCCGAGCGTGATCGCGAGCAGAGGGTGCGGTGGCACGCCGATGGGCCGGATCCGATGGTATCCGACAAATGTCGGATAGTCGACGGCTGTCGGCAAAGCCTCAGAATGATGCAGAATCGGACGATGGACCCCCGGATCGCGCGCACCCGGCGCAGCCTCCAGGAGGCCCTCCTCGATTTGGCCCGCGAGCACGCTCCCGACGACAT
Organism: uncultured Microbacteriaceae bacterium; assembly: GCA_964246985.1. Lineage (GTDB taxonomy): Bacteria > Actinomycetota > Actinomycetes > Actinomycetales > Microbacteriaceae > CAXTSE01. Next base: position 84,047 of record CAXTSE010000012.1, on the reverse strand, counting down.
CGCGGTCGCCGACATCGCGGAGCGCGCCGGGGTCAACAGGTCGAGCTTCTACCAGCACTACGCCGACAAGGAGACCCTGCTCGCCGACGCCCTCGACGCGGCAGCGGAGGATGCCGGAGCCGGCCTGCCCAGCACGATCGAGGTCGGGGCAGCTCCCCCGGTGGCACTGCTGACCTACCTCCAGCACCTCAACGCCAACGCGGCGCTCTACCGCCAGGTGCTCGGCGCACACGGGTCGCCCGTCGCGGTCGCCCGGCTCCGTGCGCGGCTCGAGGGCATCGTCCTCGACGGCATGGCGCGATCGGACGTGCCCATTGAGACCCCGATCCCGGCCGACGTCGTCGCCGCCAGCATCGCGGGCTCCGTGCTCGGGGTGCTCGCGTTCTGGCTCGACCGCGAGCCGCGCCCCGCGCCGGCCGTCGCATCCGAGTGGATCTGGGTGGCACTCGTGCGCCCCGGCTGGATGCCGGTGGTCTGACTCATCGGCGGGCGTACCATCGTCACGTGAGTCTGAACCGATCCGAGGCGCCCTGCGGGCGCGTGGAGGTGGTCGGCGCGCTCTGCGCCGGCACCAGATAGCGGAGCTCCCGCGCGCGCCTCGGCGTCGCGCCCCGTCGTCGTGCGGCCAGGCGGTCGCCCTCCCCTCTTTCCTCATCGGTGCCGCATCCGCGGCCCCCTCACGATCGGACCCACCCCATGCACGCCCTCGACGCCGCGGCCATCCGCGCCTCGTTCATCAACGCCTCCCGCAAGGAGGTCTCCGACATGCCGATGCCGACCGACCTCGCATCCCTCGCCTGGGACAAGCTGACCTACCTCGGCTGGCGCGACGCGAAGTCGCCGCGCCGCGCCCAGATCGTCGTGCCGGTCGGCGACGGGCTCATCGGCATCGCCCTCCGCCAGGCCGAGGCCTCGCCGCGGTCGCGCGCCCAGTGCTCGCTCTGCCAGGACGTCACGCTGCCCAACGACGTCGTGTTCTACGGCGCGAAGCGGGTCGGGGCTGCTGGCCGCAAGGGCGACACCCTCGGCACCCTGATCTGCGCGCAGTTCGAGTGCTCGACGAACGTGCGCAAGCAGCCCGTCTCGGCCTACCTCGGCTTCGACGTGGAGGCGGAACGGCAGAGGCGGATCGCGCTGCTGGCCGAGCGGGCGGCGACGTTCGCGCGGGCGGTCGCCGTCGGATCCTGACCGATCCCCGCAGCCGGACGACGGCAGTCGAGCGCCGCGGATCGCTACGGCGGTGGCGACCCGTCGACGGGCAAGGTCTGGAAGCGGATCCCGGTCGGCCAGAGCGCGGTGCGGGGCAGCCTGCCGTGCTCCCAGACCACGTGCACCGCTGCCGCGCCAGCGCCCCCTGACGCGGCCGCGAGCGCCGAGTAGCCCGACGGCCCGGCGTCGACGACCGCTCCCGCATCCCAGGTGCGGCCCCCGTCGTGCGACCAGCGCAGCGTGAGCTTCTCGCGCGGTGACTTGCCGTCGCGCAGGGCAGGCGTCGACGAGTGGCGGCTGTCGGGGTTGGCGAAGGCGAGCAGCCCGTCGTCGCCGACCGCGGCGAGCGCCGCGTGGCAGACCGGCTCGAAGACCTCCGGCGCGGGACGGGGCTCCGACCAGCCGGTCGCGCCGTCGGGGCTCCACGAGAAGACCCGCGACCGCACGCGCCGCTGGCGGAACGTGATGACCGCTCCTCCATCCGGCAGGGGGGCGAGCGACGCCTCCGACGGGTTGGGGTACCGACCGTCGGGGCCGGCGACCAGCTCGCCCGGCTGCCATGTCGATCCGCCGTCGTCGCTGACGATCGTGAGGGTGGCCGACGGCTTGTGGCGCCGCCCGGATGCCGCCCACACCGGCACGACGAGACGCCCGCCGGTCAGCGCGACCCCGGCTCCCGGACCCGGCGCCAGCTGCCGCACCCGGAACCCCTCCGTCGACGCGGCCCGCACCACCGGCGTGCGGTCGACGCGAGGCGCCCAGGTCGCACCCCCGTCGACGCTCGTGCGCTGCCACAGCCGGCGGTAGCGGGTCTGGAAGAGGAGATGCAGAGCACCGGATGCCGGATCGACCACCAGCGTCGGGTTGTCGACGGTGCGCCACCAGCCCCGCACCAGCACGCGGGCCGGTGCCCACGTCGCGCCGCCGTCGTCGCTCGTGCGGATCACCAGGTCGCTCGGACCGAAGTCGCTGACGAACCGACGGCCCACCGCGACGACGACCAGCCGCCGTCCGTCGACAGCGGCGATCGCGGGGATGCGCACCGCCCGATACCCGCGACCGCTCGCGAACAGGGTGACGGCATCCGACATGCGCGAAGGCTAGTCGGCGCCCGTGAACGCAGGTGCCTGGGTGGCGACTGGAAATCGCGGCGCACCGCGCGCATCCGCTTCTAGCCTCGCCTCATGACCAACTGGGGATACACGCTGATGACCGAGCAGAGCGGCCCGCGGGCGCTCGTGGACTACGCCGTGAAGGCCGAGCAGGTCGGCTTCGACTTCGAGGTGTCGAGCGATCACTACTCGCCGTGGCTGACCGAGCAGGGGCACGCCCCCTACGCCTGGACGGTGCTGGGCGCCGTCGCGCAGGCGACCGAGCGCGTCGAGCTGATGACGTACGTCACCTGCCCGACGATGCGGTACCACCCGGCCGTCGTCGCCCAGAAGGCCGCGACGCTCTCGCTGCTCTCGGAGGGGCGGTTCACGCTCGGCCTCGGCTCGGGCGAGAACCTCAACGAGCACGTCGTCGGCGAGGGCTGGCCGTCGGTGGACGCGCGGCAGGACGCGCTCGTCGAGGCGATGCAGATCATCCGCGAGCTGCACACCGGCGAGCTGGTCACCTACGACGGCGAGTACTTCCGCGTCGACTCGGCCCGCGTGTGGGACGTGCCGGAGGACGGCGTGCCAATCGCGGTCGCGGTCTCGGGCGAGAAGTCGATCGAGCACTTCGCGCCGCTCGCCGAGCACATGGTGCAGGTGCAGCCCGATGCCGACCTCGTGCAGAAGTGGGGCAAGGCCCACACGGGGTCGTCACGTGTCATCGGCCAGATCCCCATCTGCTGGGGTCCCGACAAGGACGCGGCCGTCGCGACGGCGCACGAGCAGTTCCGCTGGTTCGCCGGCGGATGGTCGGTGAACGCCGACCTGCCGACACCGGCGGGGTTCGACGCGGCGTCGAAGTTCGTGCGCCCCGAGGACGTCGCCGAGTCGATCGCCTGCGGCCCCGACCTCGACGAGCTGGCCGAGAGCGCCCGCGCCTTCGTCGACGCGGGCCTCACCGACGTCGCCATCGTGCAGGTGGGCGACGCGAGCCAGGAGCAGTTCCTGGCCGAGGTCGCCGAGCCGCTGCTGGAGCGCCTGCGCGCGCTGTAGGGGAATCTGGATGCCGCCCGAGCGTCGCCGTCAAGACCTCGCGCGGGCGCATCCGGCGGACGTAGCGTCGGAGCATGACCGATACGAAAGCCCCCGCAGGCGCCGGCGCCCGCACCACGCGCCGCCAGAACGCCGAGCACGGATTCACCGCGTCGAAGGCGCTCACCGACAACATGCAGAAGGTGCTCGTCGACCTGATCGAGCTGGCGGGCCAGGGCAAGCAGGCTCACTGGAACGTCGTCGGACGCAACTTCCGCGACACCCACCGCATCCTCGACGAGATCATCGAGGCCGCGCGCGAGTTCAGCGATGAGATCGCCGAGCGGATGCGCGCGCTGCACGGCATCCCGGACGGCCGCAGCGACACCGTCGCGGCGACGACCACGCTGCCGGAGTTCCCGAACGGCGAGGTCGCGACCACGGTCGTGGTCGACCTCGTGGTCGAGCGCATCGAGGGCGTCGTCGGAACGATCCGCGACGTGCACGACGACATCGACGACGAGGACCCGACGAGCGCCGACATCCTGCACGGCATCATCGAGAAGCTCGAGCAGTACGCCTGGATGGTCGGCGCCGAGAACCGCACCCCGGCGGGCGGCTCGAAGTGACCGCGGATCGCGAGACCGACGGCACGGACGGCACCGATCCGGAGACCACCGAGGACACGACCTCGGGCGGGGCTGCCGAGCAGCCCGACAAGCCCGACGCCGCCGTCTACGGGATGGCCGACGACCTCGACGAGTCGGGAGAGTAGCCGTGGACCTGTCCGCAGCCCCCGTCCTGCCCATCCTGCTCGCCACCGACCTGGCCGCCTCGCGCGCCTTTTACGAGGACAAGCTCGGCCTGACGGTCGAGGAGGCCTCGGACTCCGCGGTCACCTACCGCCTGGCCGGCGAGTCCCGCTTGCGACTGACCGCGAGCTCCGAGGGAACCAAGGACTCGCAGACGCAGGCAGCGTTCCTCGTCGAGGACGTCCGCGCCGCCGTGACCGCGCTGCGCGCCCGCGGTGTCGAGTTCGAGGAGTACGACACCGACGAGGTCACGACCGAGGACGGAGTCGCGGATCAGGGCGAGGCACTGGTCGCCTGGGTCACCGATCCCGGCGGGAACGTCGTCGGCATCGAGCAGCCGAAGTAGCGCGCTGGAGCTGAGGGCGGAGGCGCTTTCGCGCCTCCGCCGCGACACCAGCGCCGACGCCCGTCTCGGGCGGCGGATCGCAGCTCACGGCGTCACCATGCCGCCGTTCACGTTGAGGGTCTCGCCCGAGACGTAGCTCGACTCAGCCGACGCCAGGAACACGTAGGCGGGCGCGATCTCGGCCGGCTGGCCCGAGCGGCCGTAGTTGTTCTCCGAGCCGCCGAACTCCGGCAGCGACTCCGGGTCGACGCCGTCGGTGACCTGCAGCACCGACCAGGTCGGACCGGGCGCGACGACGTTGACCCGGATCCCGCGCGATGCCAGCTGCTGCGACAGCCCCTTCGAGAAGTTGTTGATCGCCGCCTTCGAGCTCGCGTAGTCGAGGCGGTCGGGTGCGGGCGTGTACGCCTCCAGCGACGCGGTGCTGATGATCGTCGACCCCGGCTGCAGGTGCGGCACGGCGGCTTTCGTGATCCAGAAGTTGGCGAAGACGTTGGTGCGGAAGGTGCGCTCGAACTGCTCGTCGCTGAGGTCCTCGATCCTCTCGACCCAGACCTGCTTGCCGGCGTTGTTGACGACGATGTCGAGTCCTCCGAGACCATCGACGGCGCGCTGCACGAGGTCGCGGCAGTGCGCGGCCTCCGTGATGTCGCCGGGGATCGCGACGGCGGTGCGCCCCTCGGCCTCGATGAGCGCGATGACGTGATCGGCGTCGCCCTGCTCCTCGGGCAGGTACGACAGAGCGATGTCGGCGCCCTCGCGCGCGAAGGCGATCGCGACCGCGGCACCGATCCCCGAATCCGCGCCCGTGATGAGCGCGCGGCGCCCCGTGAGGCGCCCGGTCCCCCGGTAGCTCTCCTCGCCGAGGTCGGGCACGGGAGTCATGCGCCCCTGCAGACCGGGCTCGTCCTGATGCTGCACGGGCGGGTGGATGTCGGGGTATCGCGTGAGCGGGTTCCCGAAGGTGTACTGGTCGGCCATGGTGCTCCTCTCGGTCGGGCCCGAGCGGGCCCCGTGGTCAGGACAGATCGCGGATGACGATGGCGGCGTCGATCAGCGCCAGATGACTGAGCGCCTGGGGGGTGTTGCCCCACGCGCGCCCGTCGGAGTCCACCATCTCGGCCAGCAGGCCGACGTCGTTGGTGTCCGTCACGAGCTCGTCCATGAGCGCCGTCGCCTCGTCACGGCGGCCGACGCAGGCGAGAGCCGCCGCGCGCCAGAAGCCGCAGGCGACGAACGGGAACTCGATGTCCTCCATGCCGCTGTAGCGGAACAGCAGCCGACCGACGCCGAGCGCCTCGCCGATCGCGTCGATCGTCGACGACATGCGCTGTCCGCGGTCGAAGCCGCTCGGCGCGTGCAGCAGCACCGACGCGTCGAGCTTGTCGGTGCCCGGATACATGACGTAGGCGCCGAGGTCGTCCGACCAGCAGTTGTCGTCGATCCAGCTGCGGATGCGCACGATCTCGCCGCGCCATCGGTCCGCGCGATCGGCGATGTGGCCGGATTCAGCGAGCCAGATCGCCGAATCGAGCGCCTGCCAGCATCCCATCTTCGACGACGTGTAGTGCTGCTCCTCGGGGAGCTCCCACATGCCGGAATCGGGCAGCCGCCAGCTGTCGCACACCCGGTCAGCGATGTCGGCGAGGTAGCGCCCGGTCTCGTCGTCGAGCACGTTGCCGTCGGCCTCGCTGAGGTAGGACCGGACGATGCCGAACAGGTCGCCGTAGACGCCGAGCTGCAGCTGCCCGTCGGCGGGGTTGCCCGTGACGACAGGGCCGATTCCGTTCCAGCCGGGCACGGTGTGCGTCGTGGTGCCGGTGCGCACGGTGCCGTCGAGCGCATAGAAGACCGAGAGGTCGGGGCCGTTGTCCTTGACCGTGCGCAGCAGCCAGGACAGCGCGGCATGGGTCTCCTCGCGCAGGCCGAACGAGACGAGGGCGCCCACCGTGTAGGCGAGATCGCGTACCCACGCGAACCGGTAGTCCCAGTTCTTGTTCCCCTCCTCGCTCTCGGGCAGGGAGGTGGTCGCCGCGGCGGCGACAGAGCCCGTCGGGCTGTGGATGAGCAGCTTGAGCGCGAGCGCGCTGCGCTGCACATCGCCCTGCCACGGACCCTCGTAGGCGAACTCTCGGGTCCACATCTTCCAGGCATCCACCGTGCGCTCGATGCTCGCGCGGACCTTGAGCGGGTCGGGAAGGTGCAGCGGCTCGTGCTCGTTCGCGGTCACCACGACGATGTGCTCGGAGCCCTCCTTCGTGCGGAAGGTGCCGTGCAGAGCGGCGGGCGCCGCGTCATCCGCCCGCTGAGTGCCCGCGTTGTCGATCACGACGCCCAGGGTGAGGTCGCCGACGCGGATCACGCCGCGCTCGGGGTCGGACAGCCAGGGTGAGCGCGTGCCGAGCACAGTGCCGGCGCTGACCCGCCAGCGCATCGTGACGGTGCCCTCGAGGCCCTCGATGTTGCGCGCGAGCTCGGCCCACGGGAGCCGGCCGGCCACGCCGGTGACGAGGGCGTCGGTGACCCGCACCTTGCCCGTGTCGGTCGTGTACGTCGTCTGCAGGACGTTCGTGCCGGGGATGTAGCGGCGCCGCATCCGGTAGTCGCCGGCCGGCTCGAGCTCGATCGAGCCGCCGAGCTCGTCGTCGAGCAGGGCGGCGAAGACGGGCGGCGAGTCGAGCGAGGGAAGCGGGAGCCAGTCGATGCGCCCGCTCTTGTCGATCAGGGCGACCGTGCGTCCGTCGCCGATGGCGGCGTGATCCTCGATCGGGGCGTACATCGGCTTTACGGTAGGCGGTCGATGTGCGCGCCCGCCCTCGGGCGGAGGGAACGCACAGCAGGGGGTCAGGATCCGCGGGCTCGATCTGAGGACGCGCTGGGGATCGGCGGCGAGCGCGCTGGGCTGCCCGACCCCGCGATTAGCGTCGGATCATGTCCATCTACGAACCGCGCAACCCCATCGACGCCTATCCCCAGCCCCCGTTCCCCGAGCAGCAGCAGCCCGACCCCGGCCACACGTTCAAGATGGATCCGGTGCCCGACCACGGCGAGGAGAGCTACGTCGGCCACGGCCGCCTCGCCGGGCGGAAGGCGCTCATCACGGGTGGCGACTCGGGCATCGGCCGCGCCGTCGCGATCGCCTTCGCGCGCGAGGGTGCTGATGTCGCCCTCGGCTACCTGGAGGCCGAGCAGGTGGACGCGGAGAGCACCGCCGAGATCGTCCGCGCCGCCGGACAGAAGGCCGTGCTGCTGCCCGGCGACATCGGCGAGGAGGCCGTGTCGCGTCGGCTCGTCACCGACGCCGTCGAAGGCCTGGGCGGCCTCGACCTGCTCGTGATGGTCGCCGGCGACATGGAGACGGTCAGCGGCATCGAGGACTTCACGACCGAGGTGCTCGATCGCACGCTGCGCACCAACATCCACTCGCTCTTCTGGCTCACCCAGGAAGCCGTGAAGCACTTCGAGCCCGGAGCCGCCATCATCACGACCTCGTCGATCCAGGGCTTCGTGCCCTCGCCCGAGCTGACGGAGTACGCGGTCACCAAGGCCGGCATCGTCAACTTCACCCGAGCGATGGCACAGCAGCTCGCCGAGCGCGGCATCCGCGTCAACGGCGTCGCGCCGGGCCCGTTCTGGACCCCCCTGCAGCCGTCGAGCGTGCCGGCCGAGAAGCTCGAGACGTTCGGCGAGCAGACCCCGTACAAGCGGCCCGGACAGCCGGTCGAGCTGGCATCCACCTACGTCTACCTCGCCTCGCAGGAGTCGAGCTACACGAGCGGCGAGACGATCCTCGTCAACGGCGGACAGCCCGGCCACTGACGGCTGGGCCGTCCGTCCCTCGATGACGGTGAACGGCGTGTGAGCATCCTGAGGGGCGGCTGGACCGGCCGCCCCTCAGGTCGTTCCGCGACGAACCTCGAGACATGACAGAGATCACCGCACACCACGGACTCCTGACCGACATCAACCTGCACGTCGACGACACCGGCGGCTCCGGACGCCCCGTCGTCCTGATCCACGGCTGGCCCCTCTCGGGTGCCTCCTGGTCGGAGCAGGTCTCCGCCCTGACCGCCGCCGGCTACCGTGTCATCTCGTACGATCGCCGCGGTTTCGGCCGCAGCGACAAGCCCTCCAGCGGCTACGACTACGACACCTTCACGGAGGACCTCCAGGCCGTCGTGACGGCCCTCGGCCTCACCGACTTCAGCCTCGTCGGATTCTCGATGGGCGGCGGCGAGGTCGCCCGCTATGCCTCGACGTACGGTGTCGAGAACGTGCACAGCGTCGTCTTCGCCGCGGCGGTGCCGCCGTACCTTCCGACGTCCGCTGACAACCCCGAGGGCCCGCTCGACGAGGAGACCGCGAAGGGCATGGAGTCCGGGCTGAAAGACGACGAGGGGCTGTTCTACGACAGCTTCATCACCAACTTCTTCAGCGCAGACGGGAAGCTCGTCGTCACCGAGGAGCAGCGCCAGGAAGCCCTCGCGCTGGCCAATCAGGCCGACAAGAAGGCCGCACTCGGCGCCATGGCGGCGTTCGGCTCGACCGACTTCCGCGACGACCTCCCGTCGGTCACCGTGCCGACGCTGGTCATCCACGGCGACTCGGATGCGATCGTCCCGTTCGAGGGATCGGGCAAGCGCACCCACGAGGCGATCGCGGGCAGCGAGCTGCACGTCGTCGCCGGAGGGCCGCACGGCATCAACGTGAGCCACGCGGAGGAGTTCAACCGCGTGCTGATCGAGTTCCTCGCGAAGTAGCGCGCTGGAGCTCAGGGTGGAGGCGCTTTCGCGCCTCCACCGCGACGCCAGCGCCGACGCCCGTCTCGGGCGTCGGGTCAACCAGTGTTCCCCCTAGAAGTCGCGCAGGTTGGCCCGCAGGCCGCCGCCGCCGAACTCGGTGCGCAGGATGCCGCGCCGGCGCAGGATCGGCACCAGGTCATCCAGGATCCTGTGCACGGTGACCGGGTGCAGGTCACCCCACAGCAGCACGCCGTCGTTGTCGGCCTCGTCGCCGAGACGCTCGATGAGGTCGGCGAACTCCTCGGCCGTGCCCACGAAGCCGCTGCCGTCGCTGAGCCGTCCGAGCTTCGCCATGCCGCCGAGCAGGACGCGGAGCGGGGTGGTGGCCGGGTCGTGCCTACCGACGAGGCGCTTGATGCTGCCCTGAGACACGTGGTCGCCGAAGACCGAGAGATCGAGCGGCTCGTCGAAGTCGAGCGCGGTGAGGTCGGTCTCGAGGTCGCTCGACTGCTTCTCGGCGATGTGCAGCACCTCGGCGTCGCCGGGGTGCGACGAGGCGGCGACGAGGCGGTCCGCCTCCTCGGCACTCGACACGAGCACCGGCTGGATCGCGAAGAGGATCGAGATGTCGCTCGGCGTGCGTCCGCGCTCCACCGCCGCCGCGTGGATCTTCGCCCGGTAGGCCCGGATGCTCTCGACGTCGAGCGGCGCGAGCGCCAGCTGCACGTCGGAGTTCGCGCCGGCGAAACCGAGGCCCCGGCCCGATCCGCCTGGCGACACGATGACCGGATCGCCGTCGGTGAACGGGATGGCGTTCAGCGGGCCGTCGAAGTCGAAGTACTTGCCGCGATGCTGCACGGCGTGGAGCTTGGACCCGTCGGCGTAGATGCCCCGCGCCGGGTCCGCGATGAGCGCGTCCTGTCCCCAGCTGTGCCAGAGGTCGCGGATGCCGCCGAGCCACTCCTCGGCGCGGTCGTAGGCGGCATCGTGACCGAGGGGCGGCGCGCTGCCGAAGTGGCGTGCGCTGCCTGTGTCGGTGACGACGTTCAGCCCGAGGCGGTTGCCGCTGAGATGGTGCAGCGATGCGAACTGACGGGCGGCCGTGTAGGGCAGGTACGCCGCGGGGTTGGCGGTCGGCACGATGCCGATGTGCTCTGTCGCGGCGAACAGGTAGGGCGCCAGCATGAGCGGATCGTGCTTCGGGCCGCCGAACGCCTGCCGGATGCGGAGGTCGATGGTCGAGGCGTTTCCGAGCGAAGGGGCGTCCTCGATGATCAGCAGGTCGAAGCCGGCCTGCTCGAGCTCGCGCACCGACTGCTGGTAGAGGGTGGGCTCGGTCCAGCGCCAGTTCCAGTCGAGGTACGGGTGCCCCCAGCCGTGCGGGCCGAAGCCGCGCGCGAGGAACCAGCCGAAGTGCTGCAGGCGGCTCACGCGACACCCGCGCGGACGGCGGCGAGCGCTCCGTCGAGGTCGGCGACGAGGTCGTCGATGTCCTCGATGCCGATCGAGACACGCAGGGTGCCCGGCCAGATCCCGGCCTGGCTGAGCTCCTCGGGGGTGCGCAGATTGTGGCTCGTGCTCGTCGGATGCAGCACGAGCGAGCGCACGTCGCCGAGGTGCGTCATGTGGGTGAAGACCTCGAGAGCGTTGACGAAGGCGCGCGCCGCATCCACCCCGCCGCGGAGCGTGAACGAGAACACCGACCCCTGCCCGTCGGGGAGGTAGCGCTGGGCGAGAGCGTGGTACGGGTTCCCCGGCAGGCCGGAGTAGTCGACGGAGTGCACCTCGGGCTGCTCCGCGAGCCAGGCCGCGACGGCCAGCGCGTTGGCCGACTGACGCTCGACGCGCAGCGACAGGGTCTCGATGCCCTGCGTGATGAGGAACGCGTTGAGCGGCGACGCGGTCGGCCCGAAGCGCAGGGCGATGACATCGCGGAAGTAGGCGATGCGCGCGTTGCCGCCCGAGCGCTCGGCGACGCTCGCCCCGCCGCTGCGACCGGGGGCGACGAGGTGTGGGAAGAGCGCACCGCTGCGCGCCGCGTCGAATCGCCCGTTGTCGACGATGACGCCGCCCAGCACCGCGCCGTGTCCCGCCAGGAACTTGCTCGCCGAGTGGACGACGATGTCGGCCCCGTGCTCGATCGGGCGCAGCAGGTAGGGCGTGGCGAGCGTGTTGTCGACGATGAGCGGGATGCCGTGGCGGTGCGCGACCTCGGCGACCGCCGCGATGTCGAGGATGTCGTTGGTCGGGTTGGGGATCGACTCGGCGAACAGCGCGCGGGTGGTGGGGCGGATGAGACGCTCCCACGCGGCGGGATCGTTCGCCTCCACGACGAAGTCGGTCTCGATCCCGAGGCGGGGCAGGTTGTCGAGCAGAAGGCCGCGCGTTCCCTCGTAGATGCTCGCCGCCGACAGGATGTGCTCCCCCGCCTGCGCCAGCCCGAGCAGAGCGACGACGACGGCCGCCTGGCCGCTGCCGACGAGCAGGGCCTCGGCGCCGCCCTCGAGCTGCGCGATGCGGCGCTCCACGGCCTCGTTGGTCGGGTTGGCGACGCGGGTGTACGAGTAGCCGTCGCCGGTGCTGAAGAGCTGCTCGGCCTGGTCGAAGTCGTCGAGCACGAAGCCGGCGGTCAGGTAGATCGGCGCGACGCGCGGCGTGATCGGCGCCGCGGGCAGAGTGGCGGGGTGCTCGGGCGCGGGCGCGCCGTGCAGCTGCTGGGTCGCGAAGCCGCGGCGTGTCCGGGTGGTGGGAGTGCTGACCATAATCCAGTCAGGGTGCCACGAGCCGGGCCGGAGGCCTCGCAATGCTAAGCACTGTTACACCGCGAGACAGCTCTATTCGCCGCTCCCCCGCGTCAGGCCTAGCCTCGGCCCATGACCACACCATCCCGGCCCCTGCGCGTCGTCGCCGTCTCGGGGAGCCTGACGGCGCCGTCCCGCACCACCGCGCTCGTCTCCGCGATCGCCGACGCGTTCGCCGCGGCCATTCCGGTCGAGACGCACCTCATCACACTGCACGACCTCGGCCCGCACCTCGCCGGCGCCCTCACCCGCAGGCAGCTGCCCGAGGCCGCCGAGACCGAGCTGCAGCGCATCGAGAACGCCGATCTGCTGATCGTCGCGACGCCCGTGTACCGCGCGTCGTTCACGGGACTGTTCAAGCACCTCTTCGACTTCGTCGACCAGTACGCGCTCGTCGACACCCCGGTGCTGCTCGCGGCGACGGGCGGCAGTGAGCGGCACGCGCTGATCATCGAGCACCAGCTGCGTCCGCTGTTCGGGTTCTTCCAGTCGCTGGCGCTGCCGGTGGGTGTGTACGCGCACGACTCCGACTTCGTCGACTACCAGGTCGCCGCGCCGAGCCTGGTCGAGCGGATCGACAAGGCCGTCGCGCGCGGCCTCCCGCTGGTGCGATCCGCCTTCGCCGAGCGCGAGACGATCGAGCGCACCCTCGCCGGCGAAGAGGCGCTCGCGGTCGACTAGCGCGCAGCGCACGCGACTCGTGGGTGCCGCTCGAGTTGCGTCCCGTGGCGGGTCGCGGCGCGCTCCCCCGCTCGAGTTGCGTCCCGTGGCGGGTCGCTGACGCGCAGGACCCGCCACGGAACGCAACTCGGTGAGGTGAGCCGAGGGACTCGCACGTGCGCAGACGTCAGTTGAGGGGCGGGGTGTCCTCGGGGATGACCCCGGTTCCGTAGAGGTCGGTCGCCAGGTCGCGCAGAGCGCGGAGGGCGACGCGCTGAGTCAGCGGACCGTAGGAGATGCGGGCGACGCCGAGCTCCTGGTACTCGGCGGCCGTGAGCGCGCCGGGCAGGCCGATCACCGAGAGCTTGCCGCGGCCGAGACCCTCGACGAGCTGCTCCACGACCTCGCGCTTGTGCCCGCCGGGCACGAAGACCAGCGGCGCACCCGCGTCGAGGAATGCGCGGCCGCGGGCGATCGCATCCGCGATGCTCTCGTCGAGGGGGCGGTCGCCACCGCGGGCGATCGCGTCGGTGCGGGCGTTGAGTTGGAAGGCGACGCCCTCCTTCTCGGCGGCGGCCATGATGGCGGCCACGCGGGCGACCGACTCGTCGAAGTCGCGCAGGCGGTCCTCGACGTTGGCGCCGACGATTCCGAGCCCGATGGCCCGGCGGATCGTCTCGGCGGGGTCGGCGTAGCCGTCGTCCAGGTCGGCGGTGACCGGCAGGTCGACGGCGTCGACGACCGTCTTGGCCGCGGCGAGCGCGACGTCGAGGGACATGCCGCCATCCTCGTATCCGAGGCTCGCGGCGATCGAGTGGCCGGCCGTGGCGATGGCCGTCGTCTCGGGGAGGTCGGCGACCGTCTTGGCGCTGATCGCATCCCAGACGTTCACCACCCGCAGGATCTCGGGAGCCTCGTGCAGCGCCTTGAGCGCCAGTGCCTTGTCTGATGTCGTCATGCTGCGACGCTAGCGCCGCGGTGTGGACGCGCGCTGGGGGTTGTGCGACAGCCCCGCGGCAGCCCTCGCAGCGTCAGCCCTGCAGCATCGCCCGCATCGCGGCGATCGCCTCGCTCGGGTGGAATTCGTCGGGGTCGCGGATCGCCTGCACGGCGGCCCCCTGCAGGAACGCGATCACGATCGACGACATCCCCGCCGCGTCGACCCCGCGACGCAGCGGAACTCCGTCGAGCGCCGACTCGAAGGCGCGGCGGTAGGTGTCGAGAGCATCGCTGATGCGGCCCCGGTAGTGGTCGTCGCGGCGAGCGAAGTAGAACATGAACATCAGCTCGAGCACCGGGGCCTGGTCGCGCAGTCCCTCCATCTCGGCGGCAATCATCTCGGGGAGCTCACTGCGTCCGCTGCCGGGCTTGCGCATGCCGCGCTCGGCGTCGAGGGTGCGGGCGAGCACCACGTCGAGCAGCGCCAGCATCAACCCTTCGCGATTGCCGAACGTCTGCAGGACCAGGGCGGGCACGACCTCGGCGCGGGCCGCGACCTCGTCGACGCTCACGCCGTCGAGTCCCTCGTCGAGGGCGAGCTGCAGCGCGATGCGCAGGAGCTGGCTGCGGCGGTCGGGCCGGGCATCCTTCGCGCCGGCGACGGTCTGCGGATACCGCTCGACCTTCCAGCCCGTCTCACGCCTGACGCGCACCGATCGACCGCTCATCTCACGCCTCCTCGGGAAACCCGTCCTATTCTGCCCCGCCGCCGGCGCTCGCCTGCACCGCAGCCTGCTCCCGCGCCCGCGCGACGACCTGGCCGCGGGCCGACTCGGGGAACCGCGCCAGCATGGCGCGCACCTCGTCGGCGTCCACGTCGGCGCCGAAGAGCTCGGTGTGCGGCTCCATCCGCACGCCCTCGCCGAGGGGTCCGGCGATCACCGGGTCGAAGCCCAGCGCGTCGACGATCGCGGCGACGCGCTGGGCGTCATCCTCCGGTCCGGCGATCGCGATCGCCTTGCGGCCGGCCGCACCGGATGGGCGCGCCTCGTCCTCGAGGTCGTGATACCCCATGTGGTTGAAGGCCTTCACGACTCGGGACTCCGCCAGGAACGCCTGCACGATCTCGCTGGACGAGGTGCGGGGATCGCTGAGGTCCTCGCGCATGCCGTCGACCTCCCACCAGTAGTTCATGGCGTCGATGACGAGCTTGCCCCGCAGCGCGTCGACCGGCAGCGTCGTGTGCTTTCCGAGCGGCAGCGCGAGGATGACCGCGTCGGCGCCGCGCACGGCCTCCTCGGCGGTCACGGCACGGGCGCCCAGCGCGAGCACGTCGACGATGAGCGAGATGCGGGACGGCGCCCCCGACCCCGCGATGAGCACGTCGTAGCCGCCGGCCACTGCGAGGCGAGCGAGCACGGTGCCGACCTTTCCCGACCCGAGGATGGCGAGGGTCGGGCGGGGCGTCGAGGTCACCGGGAGAGGCTACCCGCCCGTGACGCCTCGTCGCCGGATGCCTCCTCGCCCGAACCCTCCGCCGGACCCTCCTCCGGCGCCTGGTCGGGCGCCTGCTCCGGTGCCGCCGCGTACTGCTCCGAGATGACGCGGTACGACCGGGTGAAGAAGGCGGCCACGCCGGCGAGCACCATGATGATGCCCGCCGCGAGGAACACGAGGGCGATGCCGCGCGCCTCGCCCTCGCCGAGCAGCCAGCCGAACGCGTACCTGCGGGCGTCGGTCTGCATGTAGGGGATGATCAGGAACTCGGCGATGGGCGCGATCAGGAACGCGGTGATCGGCGCGGCAGCCGACTCGAAGGCGGCCGCGAACCCGAAGACGCGACCCTGCGTGCGGAACGGCACCACCTTCTGGATCACGGTCTGCTCGGAGGCCTCGACCGCGGGGATCAGGATCATGTAGAGCAGGATGCCGACCGCGTACAGCCACCACCAGTCGCGGATCGTGAAGAGGGCCCCGAGCGCGCCCATGCCGATGACGAGCAGGAGCATCGTGCGGATCGGCTTCCTGCCGAGACCGAACTTCGCCACGAGCAGGCCGCCGATGATGAATCCCGTCGACGAGACGCCGAGTACGACACCCCAGATCTCGACCGGGAAGAGCTCGAGACCGTACGGGTCCATGAGCGCCATGTACACGCCGCCGATGAAGTTGTTGAAGGTCGAGAAGATGATGAGAGCGAAGAGGCCGGTCGCGGCGCGGACCGCGGTGATGCTGCCGCGCAGGTCGACGAACGGGCGCTTCTCGCCGGTGCGCTCGGGAGCGTCCTCGGGGATGCGCAGGAACAGCAGGTGCGCGAGCGCGACGGCCGAGAGCACCACGGCGATCAGCAGAGTCCAGCCCATGCCGAGCAGACCGATCGAGAGGCCGCTGAAGACGCTCGTCACCATGAACGCGAGGCCCTGGACCGTGCCGACCATGCCGTTCGCGTTGGCATGCCGCTCTTCCGGGACGAGCAGGGTGACGGTGGTCGACAGCGCGATGTTGCGCATGTTCTCGACGACGGCACCGAACAGGATGATGCCCGAGAACACCCAGAACACCGGGCCGCCGAAGTCGACGAGCTGGGATTCGGGGAACAGCAGGTAGAGCGCTCCCGCGATCGCGAACGACACGAGGGTCACGGCGCCGGCGAGCACCATCACCTGGTGCTTGCGGTGACGGTCGACGATGGTGCCGAAGATCATCGAGAAGACGGCGACGAACAGCATGTAGGCGCCGCCGATGATGCCCGTGGCGAGCACGGAGCGGGTCTCGAGGTACACCCAGAAGGTCAGCGCGAACCACAGGTAGCTCGTGGTGACGTTGGCGACCGCGGTGTTGACGAGGATCTGCGCGAAGGTGCGCATGGACGCCTTCGCGGCGGCGGTCGACTCTGCGGTGCCCGTCATGAGTCCACGGTAAGTGGACAGCGTTCACATGTCCAGGGCGAGAGCCCCGACCCGCGGGCGAGCGCAACCTCGCTCGGCGACGAAATAGGTGATGCCAGACTGTGCCCAACCGAAGGAGACGTCGTTGTCGATCCACCCGTGGCTCGAGCGCAAGTTCGAGCTGATCCGCGACATCCCCTCCTTCCAGGTCGCGTTCGCCGACCCGCAGGCCGGAGCACGCGTCGCCGCGTTCCTCGAGGACCCGGCGCCCTGGAATCCTCCGGCGGGCGTCACGACCGCGGTGCTCTCGGTCGACGGTCCGCACGGCGCGGTCCCCGTGCGGGTGTTCAGGCCCACCGGGCCCGACGTCGACCCGCGCCCGGCCCTCGTCTGGATGCACGGCGGCGGATTCGTCGCCGGCTCGATCGACGACACCGAGTCGGTCATCCCCGGCTCCGAGCTCGCGGCGCGCGCGGGGGCGGTCGTGATCTCGGTGGGCTATCACCTCGCGGTCGGCGGCGTGCGGCACCCGGTCCCCGTCGACGACGTGGAGGCCGTCTGGCGCTGGGTCGTGGCGGACGCCGCCCGGCTCGGTGTCGATCCCGGTCGCCTCTTCCTCGGCGGCGCCAGCGTCGGCGGCACCCTCGCGACCGCGGTCGCCGGCCGCCTGCGCGACGCCGGCGAGCCCGCGCCCCGCGGTCTGCTGCTCGGCTATCCGCTGCTGCACTTCCCGCTGCCGCCGGCCACCGCCGACCGCGAGCGCGAGCTCGCGCAGGTGCCCGTGATGCTCCGCTTCCCGCTCGAGTACCAGCAGGGCATCGTCGCCAACTACGCGGGTCGCGTCGACGGCCTCACCGCCGACGTGGCTCCCGGCAACTTCTCGGTCGCGGGGCTGCCCGAGACCTGGGTCGCGCCGAGCGAGTACGACGACCTCCGCGAGTCGGGCGACCTGTTCGCCCAGCAGCTCGCGGCCACCGGCGTGCCGGTGCACGTGCAGGTCGCACGCGGCATGGTGCACGGGCACCTCGGCCGGGGGCCGTCGCTCGCGCCCGTCGACGCGAACCTCGACTTCTTCGCGTCCGCCCTGCGCGGCGACGGCCTGGGCTGAGGTTCACCGGATGGGCATCCTGCGCACGCTGTTCACCTACCAGGTGGATCACCCGCGCGACTATGCGCGCCTGCGGAGCATCCGCTCGCGCATCTACACCCGCGTCGCCCCGCTGACGGCCGAGATCACGACCTCACCCGAGCCCGTGGCCTTCGAGGATCTCGATCACGGCAGCTTCCGCCCGATCCGGCCGGGCACGCGCTGGGGCGGAGTGTTCGACTGCGGCTGGCTGCGGGTGCGCGGGCAGGTGCCGGCCGGGGTCTCGAGTCCGGTCATCATGCTGGGCATCGGCGGCGAGGGGCTCGTCTACTCCCCCGCCGGCGAGGTGCTCGACGCCGTGACCACGGTGTTCCAGCAGGGCGACCTGCCTCATGCGGGCGGCGGCTTCCGCCCGGTGGCCGGCGTCGACACCAGCGGGGGCACCGTCGAGTTCTTCGCCGATGTCACCTACAACGGCTTCATCCTCTATCTCGTCGGCAAGGCCGCGTACCGCGGCGCCTACATCGCCACCCGCGACGACGACGCCTACGCGCTCTACTACGACTACCTGACGCTGTCGGTGCTGCAGGGTTCGACAGCGGATGCCGCCCTCGCCTCCGAGCTGCGGGTCGCGCTCGACGAGGCGTGGGCGCGTTTCCGGGCCGGCGACACGGCCGGAGCCCGCGCCGCCCTCGCCCCGGCGCTCGCCGCCCCGAGCGACTCCGAGTTCGTCTACAGCGCCATCGGCCACGGGCACCTCGACATGGCGTGGCTCTGGCCGCTGCGCGAGACGCGGCGCAAGGCCGCGCGCACCTATGCGAAGGCGCTCACAGGCATCGGTCAGCGTGAGGGCTACATCTACGGCACGAGCCAGCCTCAGCAGCTGTACTGGATGAAGCAGCGTCACCCGGAGCTGTACGAGCGCATCAAGGCGGCCGTCGCATCGGGGCGCATCGAGCTGCAGGGCAGCTTCTGGGTCGAGACCGACACCAATCTGCCGGGCGGCGAGTCACTGGTGCGGCAGGCGATGGTGGGGCGCCGGTTCCTGCAGGACGAGTTCGGGCTCGGCGACGACGACCTGCGGCTCTGCTGGCTGCCCGACACGTTCGGCTACAACGGCAACCTGCCCCAGATCCTCCGCGGCACCGGCATGGACTGGTTCATGACCATCAAGCTGTCGTGGAACAAGGTGACCGTCTTCCCGTACCGCTCGTTCACCTGGCGGGGCATCGACGGCTCCGATGTGCTCGTGCACATGGCGCCCGAGGGCGACTACAACAGCCGCGGGGCCGCCGACGGCCTGCTGTCCGGGCTCGCGAAGTACCCGGAGAAGGCGCTCAACTCGGCGCTGCTGATCTTCGGGTCCGGTGACGGCGGCGGCGGGCCGGGCGAGATCCACTTCGAGGTGACGCAGCGCGAGAAGGACCTCCGCGGGCTCCCGCGCGTCGCGTACACGAAAGCAGGCGACTTCTTCCGGGCGCTCGAGCAGCACGACCGCACGCAGCTGCACACCCATTCCGGAGAGCTCTACCTCGAGACGCATCAGGGCACCTACACGACCCAGGCAGCGATCAAGAAGGGCAACCGCGTCGTCGAGCGGAAGCTGCACGAGGCCGAGGTGCTCGCGGTGGTCGTGGGAGCTGACAGCCCGAGCGATCTCGAGCAGCACTGGCGGGATGTGCTGCTCGGACACTTCCACGACATCCTGCCGGGTTCGACGATCGCGCGGGTGGCGCGGGAGGCGCGCGAGAGCCTGGTGCGGGTGACGGGGGCTCTGGACGCCTACATCGGCGGGCTGGTGCGGCAGCTGCCGGGGGTGGAGCTCGACGACGGGGTTCCTCGGGGCGTGTTCTCGACGAGCTCGACCGACGGCGTCGGTTACCTCAACCTCACCTCGTTCGCGCGGGACGAGGTGGTGAAGACGGCTGCCGGGTGGCGGCGGGCGACGGCTGAGCCGTACGCGAGCGCGGTGCTCACGCCGGTCCCGGCCACCCCCGAGCTCGCGTATTCCGCCGACGGCATGTCGAACGGTGTGCTCGCGCTGCGCTTCGGGCCCACCGGCGAGATCACGTCCTGCATCGACGCGGACGGAGCCGAGCACGCTGCCGACGGCCTGTCGCGCGTCGTCGTGCACCGCGATCCGTATGTCTGGCCGTTCAACGCGTGGGACATCGACCAGAAGTACCTGACACGGACTCCCCGCGTGCTGCCGCTGCGCCACATCGACACGGTGATCGACGGGCCCACGATCCGGCGCCGCCAGGGGTACACCTCTCGGGTGGTGACGGTCGAGCAGACCGTCGTGCTCGAGGCGGGGAGCGGCGTCGTGCGCTTCGAGACCGCCGTGGAGTGGCACGCGAGGCACCGCATGCTGCGCGCCGAGTTCCGGCCGACGCGCGTCGGGCAGACCGCGCTCTGCGAGATCCAGTTCGGGCACATCGAGCGCGTGATGACCGAGGACACCGACGTCGAGGCTGCTCAGTTCGAGGTCGCCGCCCACAAGTGGCTCGCCACCGAGGACCGAGAGGGCGGGTTCGCACTCCTCAACGACAGCAAGTACGGGCATCGCGCCAAGAACGGGCTCATCAGTCTCAACCTGCTGAGGGCTCCGACCTACCCCGACAAGACCGCCGACCGCGGATCGCACAGCTTCGCCTACGCGTTCACGCCCTTCGCATCCGGCGACCTCGCGAGCGTGGTGCGCGAGGCGTACCGACTCAACAACCCGCTGCTGCCGGCGTCCGGCGCAGAGCTGCCGAGTGTCGCCAGCACGAGCGACGCGGGGGTCGTCATCGAGACGATCAAGCCCGCGGAGAACGGGCAGGGCACCGTGCTGCGGCTCTACGAGAGCCTCGGCCGACCGACCGTCACCGGGCTGCGCACCTCGGTGCCGCACACGGCGGCCACGCGCACCGACATGCTCGAGCGTCCGTTCGGGCCCATCGACCTCGAGCGCATCACGCTGGGGCCGTTCGAGATCACGACGATCCTCCTGGAGGCGGCATCATGACCGACACGCTCTCTGCCACACCCGCGCCCGCAGGGCCCCGGACGCCCTCGGTCCGCACCCAGACCGTCGCGATCGTGACGGCGGGCTTCGGGCAGAACGTGGTGCTCACCACGGTGACCACCTTCATCCTCGTCTACCTCATCCAGTACGCGGGCCTCAGCGCCGGCGGCATCGCGGTGGCGTCCATCATCATCGGGGTGGCGAAGGTCCTCGACGCGATCAGCGATCCGTTGGTGGGCACGTTCATCGACCGCACGTCCACGCGCTGGGGAAAGCTGCGGCCGTGGGTGCTGTTCTCGGCGGCCCCCGTCGCGATCCTCACCGGGCTGATGTTCACGGTGCCCGAGATGGCCGAGTCGTCGCAGCTCCTCTACTTCGGCATCGTCTACCTGGTCTGGGGCATCAGCTACTCGGCGTGCGATGTGCCGCTGTGGGGCCTCATCGGCTCGGCCTTCGGCGACACGACCGCGCGCAACCGCGTGGTCTCGAGCGTGCGGGCCTTCGGCGCGATCGCGATCGGGATCGCGACCCTCGGCATGCCGTTCTTCGCCTCCGCACTCAGCTTCTCGAGCGAGACCACGGCGGCGGGCTGGTCACGCGCCGTGTTCATCACCTGCATCGTCGGCATGGGCCTCTACCTCCTGGCGTTCTTCTTCGTGCGCGAGAAGCCGATCGCCGGAGAGCACGCGCGACTCACCTTCCGCCAGCTGTTCGGCACCCTGTTCCGCAACACCCCGCTGCTCATGGTGCTCATCGCGTCGACGGTCGGCTTCGGCCGCTTCATCGTGCAGGCCGGCGGCGCGGTGTTCGCGATCATCGCCTACGAGGATGGCTCGTACTTCACGTTCATCGGCGCCTCGATCATCCTGGGGCTCGTGGTGTCGTCGTTCCTCTCGCCGATGCTGCTGAAGCGCACGTCGGGTCGCAACCTCGCCGTCGCGAGCTCGATCGCCGGGGCCGTGATCTACCTGGCCATGTACATCGCCGGATTCAGCAACCTCGTCGTCGTGATGGTCTTCATCTTCCTGAGCGGGCTGGCGATCGGGGTCTTCTCGGTGGTGCAGGCGACGATGATCGCCGACGCCGTCGACGACGTCGAGAAGCGCACCGGCATCCGCAACGACGGGATCTCGTTCGCGACCCTCACCTTCGTCTCGAAGATCATGGGTGCGCTGGCCGTGCTGGTGTTCGGCCTGATGGTCGCGCTCGCCGGCTACGAGGAGGGTGTCGAGGTGACCCCGGACATGCAGAACACGGTCTGGATCGCGATCACCCTGATCCCGGCCGTCAGCTGCCTCCTGTCTGCTGTACCGTTCTGGTTCTACAGGCTGGGGGGCCGCACGCGATGACCAAGACCGTCTTCATCGTGCCGGGCATGGCCGTGCGCGAGTACGCCAGGCCGGCCGCCGACGCGCTTGCCGCGCGCGGGCACTCGGTCGTGCTGCTCAAGGCGCCCAGCTGGCGAGGGGTGCCGGTGGACCTCGAGGGCTACGGGCACCGACTCGCCGACGAGCTCTCGCGGAAGGGCGTCGAGGCCGACCTGATGATCGGGCTGTCGGTCGGCACGCAGGTCGTGGCGGCCGCGTCGGCACACACGGCGCGGGTGAAGCACGCGATGCTGATCAGCCCGACCTTCGATCCGGTGATCCGGTCGCTCAGCGGGACCGTCTCGCGCTGGTTCGAGCGCGGCGAGGGCGACGACCAGTCCGACTGGGGTCGCCAGCTGCGCGACTGGACGCACACCGATCCGGTGCGCATCGGGCTGGCCCTGCGCTCGGGGCTGCGGGATCCGATCGAGGACGTGCTGCCGCACCACCTCGGCGAGCTGACGATCGTGCACGCCGAGCACGACCGGATGTCCCGGCCCGAGTGGGTGCGCTCGCTCGCCGAAAGCAACGGCGGTCGCTACCACTACCAGCCCGGCGGCAAGCACTCCTGGCCGGTCGAGGACGTCGAGACGTTCGCCGACCTCGTCGACGAGTGTGTCTCCTAGCGACGAGAGCCGCGCGTGAGCCGTCTCGCCATCACCCTCGCCCAGCTGTTCAGCGGGTCGATGTTCGACAAGCAGAAGGCGAATCGCCGCAGCCAGTTCGCAGAGCTGAGCCCGCCAGCCGGCAGCGTGCTCTTCCTGGGCGACAGCATCACGCAGTTCGGCGAATGGGCGGAGTGGTTCCCCGACCTGCCGACGCTCAACCGCGGGATCGACGGCGACACCGTCTCCGGTGTGCGGTCGCGCCTCGACACGGCGATCGCGGATCCCCTGGCGATCTCGCTGCTGGTCGGCACCAACGACATCGGCGGCATCGGCGAGACCAGTGACCCCGAGAGGATCGCCGAAGCGGTGCAGGACCTGGTGCGCGCGATCCGTGTCGCGGCACCCGCGGCACCGCTCCTGCTCTCGTCCGTCATGCCCCGGAGCGCGTCGTTCGCGGCCTCGATCCGCCGCCTGAACGAGCGGCTGCTCGCCATCGCGTTCGCGGAGGGCGCCATCTACATCGACATGTGGACGCCGCTCGCCGGGCCCGATGGCGCGATCCGCCCCGAGTTCAGCCACGACCGGCTGCACCTCACCGGCGCCGGCTACAGGGTGTGGGTCGAAGCTCTGCGTCCGCACCTGCTGCCGGACTGACTACGTCTTCGGCTTCAGCTTCCGCAGCGCCGATCCCTTGTGGGCGGCTTTCGCGCCGGTCCTCTCCGAGCTGACGATGAACGCGGGCTCGTCCTCTGACGCCGTGAACTTCTGGTCGGCGAACGTGAAGTCGCGCACGCGGCGCTCCTCGACCACACCCTGGGTGCGCCCCTGGGAGGTGCCCCACGAGACCCTGTCTCCGACCTTCAGCGCTGAGTCGTCCTGTGCCATGTGCTCACTCTGCCGACCACCGGCGACGCGTGACCGATCTCTCAGGCGGCACCCGGATTGCGGACGACGGCGCGCAGCAGATCCTCGCGCAGGTAGCGGGCGTAGCCGCCGGGAGTCCGCCCGACCGGGCGACCGGACGTCACCACCTCGGCGCGATCTGTGGCCGCCACCCGGCCGACCCGCTCGAGGCGCGAGACGAGAGCGGTGTCCTCGTGCTCGACCGCGTCCGTGAACCCGCCCGCGGCGAGGTAGGCCGACGCTCGGATGCCGAGATTGGCCCCGTGGACGTGGCCGAGCGAGCGGCCATCGCGATGGGTGTCCTCCCAGACCGCGCGCTGCTCGTCCGTCAGCTCGGAGAAGTCGGGCCGCACCGTGCCCACCAGTGCGTCGACGGCCGCGTCGGCGAACTCGAGCTGCACGGCCAGCCAGTCCCGCGGCACCGTGGAGTCGGCGTCGGTGTTGGCGATCCAGTCGGCGCCCGCGACCAGTGCCGCGGCCACCCCCGCCGCCCGCGCCGCCCCGACACCGCCGCCCTCGAGCTCGATGACGTCGACGCCGGCGTGCGAGCGAGCGCGCGCGGCGGTGTCGTCGACGCAGCCGTCCGCGACGACCACGATGTCGACCATGACGCTGCTGCCGACCTGCGCCGCCGCGACCCGCACCGAGTGCAGGCAGGCGTCGATCCGATCCGCCTCATCACGGGCCGGGATCACGACCCCGATCCGGCGGATCATGCGAACCCCTCGCGCTCGGCCACGGAGCGGGTATCGGCAGAGAAGATCTCGAGCCGCACGTCGGCATCCTCGTAGCGGGTGATGCGGCTCAGCCCGCGGGGCTCGGCGGCCATCCTGTCGTGCACCTCGTCGCCGCCCTGCGGGTAGTCGGCGACCGGGTGCCGCCAGTGGCAGAGCAGCAGCTCACCGCCCTCCGCGAGCTGCGAGACAGCGTCGGCCAGCAGCGGTCCGAGACGCTCGGCGGTGAAGTAGTAGCCCACCTCCGACAGCACGATCAGGTCGAACGGACCCGCCGGCAGCGCGGCGCCGGCGTCGCGCACCTCGACACGAGCGCGTGAGCCGACGCGCTCCCGCGCCCGCTCGGCGGCGACCGGGGAGATGTCGATCGCGAGGAGGTCGTCGCACCGCTCCGCGAGGTCCGAGGTCAGCACCCCGATCGAGCAGCCGACTTCGAGGGCGCGCGGATACCGCCGCCGTGGTAGCGACGCGAGGGTCAGGGCCCGCTTGCGCTCCTCGTACCACCGGGCCGTGAAGCCCCACGGGTCGGGGCGCCGCTCGTGCAGTGCGTCGAAGTACTCCTGCGGCAGGGCGGCGAGAGGGCTCGCGTCCGTCGCCGGCGCCACCTCGATCAGCACCTCCACCCCGCGGGCGAAGTGCTCGAGGAACCCGGAGTGCAGCATCGGCGGCGAACCGCCAATCTGCGATCGGTAGCGGGCGAGCGCAGCGGATTTCGCCGTCTGGTCGATCGGGATCGCGCCGGCCCCGGCGGGCAGGGCTTCGAGCGGAGACCCCCAATGCCACATCCAGATCGGGTAGGCCAGCACGCGTCGCCCGGCGGCCGCTGCAACGGCCGCCTCGCCGACCACGCGGTGATCGCGTTGGCCATCTCCGATCCACGGAGCCGCGACGAGGACGGATGCGGACGCTCCCGCGATCTCGCGTGTCAGGTCCCGCTCGATCGAGGCTCGCCGCTCTCGAGCCGCGCCGTCGCGAACGCCGAGCTCCTCGATGGAGGCGTCGGGTGCCAGGCGCGCGACGGCGGCGTGCAGCTCTGCCGAGCGACGCCGCACCACCACGGGGTCGCCGTCGGGCGAGCCGTCGGTAACCATGATCACGCGGACGGGCAGGCCGCGACCGGCGAACTCGGCGATGAGCCCACCGGCCCCGAGGGTCTCGTCGTCGGGGTGGGCGGCGATCACGAGCAGGCTGTCGTGCGCGTCGAGGTCGAGCGCCGGCAACCGGTCGATGTGCGCATCCCAGTCGCGGGATGCGGTGCCCGCCATGCGGGAGTCGAACGTCACCACGAGGGGCCAGCGTCGGCGGCGACGGCGGATCCGAGCGACTCGAGATCGCGCTCTGCGTGGTGCTGGCGGATGTAGACGGTGAGGTCGGCGACGCGCTTCGCGTGCCCGGCGTCCAGCGCGAGCGGAGCGGGGCCGAGCGCATGACCGGCGCGCACCAGCACGTCCTCGCAGGCACGCGCGACGATCGCGCGGACGCGCTTGGCGGCGATGCGCAGGTCGGTCTCGTCCGCATCCGCGCCCGCCGCCGCGTTCGCGAGCGCAAGCCTCGACGCGTGCAGCTGCTCGTCGATCGCTCCGAGGTGCATGAGGACGAACGGATCGGGCTTCGTCCGCGCGCGCTCCCGCACCGTGCGGGCCACCCCGACGGCGCCCCCGTACCAGCAGGCCGCGACGCCGATTCCGCCGCGGTGGAATCCGGGTCGCGCGAGGTACCACCCCGGCTCCCCGACCGGCTGCGCCGATGCACCGTCGAACGTCACGGGTCCGCTGGGGATCTCGGACAGCCCGCGCGAGTGCCAGGCACCCGGGGTGACCCGGACGGTTCCCGCGGCCGCGCCTCCGCGGAGGTCGACCCGGAACAGCCGCCGGCTGCCGTCTGCCAGCGCGGCCGTGATCAGCGCGGAACCGAGGCGATCGGCGAGCGAGCACCACGGCTTCGTGCCGGTGAGCGTCCACCCGCCGTCGGGGCCGGGTCCGGCGAGGAGCGGATCCGGCCCGCCCTCGGCGGCGAACACACCCCAGGGGCCGTAGGGTTCGGCGTCACCGTCCAGGTCGATGCCCGCCGTCCGCGCCTCCCGCAGGATGCCGAGCGCATCGAGGTGCGGCTCGATCGCGCGGGCGACGCCGAGGTCGTGAGCGGCGAGGGTCGCGAGGGTCTCCCACTCGTCGACCGCGGAGGGGCCGTCGGCGCCGTCGACCGTGCCAAGGCGGGTCGCCAGCTGCAGCGCCTGGTCCACGTCGGCGGGCAGGTCCGACGGCAGCGACGAGAGGAGGGGGCCCGCCGGCGCAGAGAGATCGAGGCGAATGGCCATCCTGCGACCATCCCCCACCTCGAGGATCTGGGGTACCCCTTGACGCCTCGGCCGATCCGATCTACGTGAGGCCCAGCTCGGGACGCGACGTCCCTCGTCGTGCCTCCCTGCCGCCAGGTCAAGCCCTCCCGCGCAGACGGGTGAGCGAGGGATGATCGGGTCATGAAGCGCATCCTCTACTCCAGCGGCGGGTTCCTGACCGAAGACGAGACAGCCGACGCTCTCATGGGGTACGCGAGCGTGCTCGCGATCGTGGATTCGGCGGACCTGGTCTCGGTGCCTGGAATGGACGAGAGCGGAGCCGTGCGCTCCTTCCAGCTGGTCGTCGGCCCGGCCAGCCAGATCCTGGCGATCTCGAGCGACGAGCCCGAGACGGATCTCGACGGGGGCGCGGCGGCCGCCGACCTCCGGGGGCGAGCCGAGGCGCGCCTCCCGACGTCGCTGGCGGTCGGGGATTCCGGCGAGCGGCCCGCCGAGTCGGACGCCGAGAGCACGTCCAACGGGGATTCCAGCTCCGCCGTCGAGCGGTAGGATCCGCCCGTGGGAACAATGGTGCACGGCAGCATCTCCGTCGATTTCGAGGACAGACTGCTCTCACATCTGCAGATCGTGATCGTGCAGCGCTTCCGCCGCAACGAGCCGATCATCGTGTCCTGGCTCGACGCCCTATCGGTCGGCGACGGCCGCAGCTCGATGTGGATGACGCCGACTCTGCCGGTCTACTTCAAGTTCGCGGGCTCGCGCGTTCCCGCCATCGATGAGAAGTGGCTCAAACAGCTCTCCGACTCGGCCGCGAGCTCGACGGGCCTCATCGTCACCTCGCCCGACGGCGAGCTGACACGCGCGCTCGGGTCGGTCCGGCTCAGCTGACGGGATCGCCCGCAGCGGCGGCGGCGTCCTCGCGAGGCTCGGGGCGCCCCGGTCGCACCACCGCCGAGTCGGCGATGTCGATGCGGATCGCGCCGCCGGTGCCCTCGCTCACCTCGATGCGGGGGGCGGCATCCTCGGGCGACGCCTTGGGCGCCCGTGTCATCTCCTCGGCGCGCTCGTCATCGTCGAGCGTCTTCTTCGGTTCGGTCATCGGGGCTCCCTCCGCCGTGCTCCGACGATACAGCCCGGCTTCACCCGGCGGCGGCGGCCGCCTCGCTCAGCCAGCGCGCGTGGACCTCCCACGGGTCCCGTCCCGCCGCGAGCACGCGGGCGTGCGCGGCGATGGCCGGCGTGAGCCGGAACCACTCGGAGCCCGTGAAGCGAGCCGACGCGAACTGGTCGTGCCGACGCCGCTCAAGTTGCCGATCCCCGCGCTCGAAGGCGAGAACCTCCTCGTGCCAGATGGCTGCGACCCGCTGCCGGGGGTTGGCGGTCGTGCCGATCTTGACCCGGTCGCCGTGCCGCAGGTAGTAGACGACATCGACCCGCGGGGGCGCGAGGTCGCGATCGGGCTGCTCGCCGTGGCGCCACTCGCAGACAGCGCAGAGCCATCCCGAGGGATAGCGAGCGCCGAGCCGCGAGCCGCAGGCGGCGCACGGCGACGGCAGCACGTCGACGAGGCCGGACTCGCGCGCCTGCCAGTCGGCCGCGACGACGAGGTGGCCTTCGCAGAGCGCCACGGGCGATTCAGGTGCAACGCGGGCGCCGCATCCGTCGATCGCACACCCCTGCCCGGCCATGCCACCACCCTGCCGCGCACGTCGGACATCGGGCGGATGGCGACCCCGGGGCGTAGCGTGCCTGGAATGAGCGAGGCAGTCGAGGCGGGCGAGGTGCTGCGACACGGCCCCCGGCTCATCGCCGCCCGCCGCGCCGACATCGAGAGCCGGCTCGCCGATGTCGAAGCGCGCCTGGTGTCGGTGCGCACAGCCCGCGGCGAGTGGACCGACGAGGAGCACGACCCCGAGGGCTTCACCCTGACCTTCGAATGGCAGCAGGCCGAGGGGGTCCGGACCGAGCATCTCGCCGAACTGTCAGCCCTCGACGGGGCGGACGCACGGGTCGCCGCCGGCACCTACGGCATCTGCGAGGTCTGCGGGCTGGCGATCCCTCTCGGCCAACTCGAGCTGCGCCCAGCCAGGAGTACCTGTGTCGCCTGCGCGGGGCGCCGACGCCGCTAGGCGATCAGGACGTCGCGGGCGAGGACGTGGTGGGCGTGGGCTTCGGAGCGGCGTCGATCGTGTCGGCGATGTCGTCGCCCACCACGGGCACGCGCTTGCGTACCTCGCCGGACGCGTTCCGCACGACCTTCTGCACCTGCGGTCGCTCCCAGAGCCGCTTCACCTGGGCTGAGACGTTGTCGACGACGGACTTGCCCTGGGGCGTGCTGGCGAACGCGGCGCCGGCGACGGCACCGGCCAGGAAGACGAGCTTGGACATGGTTTCTCCTTGAGGGTGATAGAGACGAAGTACCCCGACGCTAGGCACCGATCCGCGGACCATCGGGAACGCGCGGCTGGCTCCCAGCAGGGGGCCCATGTTGCATGAACGCGGGGGAACGGCAAGGGGGTGACTCCTGCCGTCATCGGGCGCAGTCTCGGAACATGACCGCTTACACCGTCAACGCGACCATCACCGTCTCCGGCGACGAGGACGACCGAGCCAAGATCGAGGCCGCCGTCCAGGCCGGCCTGAAGGAGCTCCCCGGCGTCGCGAGCCGTTACGGCTTCACCGTCACCGACAGCTCTGCGAGCGTCGAGTGAGTGCCGCAGTGCCCGAGGAGGGCGCCGGCGAGGGCATCGGCCTCGAGGACCAGACGACGAAGGATCGCAGCTACTCGCCCGCGAGCGAGACTGAGATCGAGCAGCGCCAGGAGTCCCCGTCCGAGAGCCACGCGACCGACGATCTCGAGAACGCGAACGCGGTCGAGACGCTGCCGGGCACGGGCGGCCCCGACGACAACGGGTCCGTCGACGTGCCCGACGAGGAGCTGAATGTCCCGCGAGACACCGGGGCGCACTGACCCGTCGACCGGGCCCACGATTTCCGTCGTGATCCCCGTTCGCGACGACGCGGTCATGCTCGAGCGGTGCCTCCGCTCGCTTCACCGGCAGACCCGCATGGCCGATGAGATCGTCGTAATTGACAACGGCAGCACCGACGCCACCCGCGAGGTCGCCCGCCGATGGGGAACCGTCTACAGGTTCGAGGCGGAACGGGGCATCGCGGCGGCCGCCAGCGCCGGGTACGACGCGGCGGGCGGCGAGATCATCGCCCGGCTCGATGCCGACTCGGTGCCGCCGCCCGACTGGGTAGCTCGCATCTCCGCCGCATTCGCGGACGGGACCCTCGGTGCGCTCACCGGGCCGGGCACCTTCGCACTGCCACCGGTGGTCGAGCGGATCGTCGGCGCCCTCTACATGCGCGCGTACTTCGCGGTCTTCGGCCGGATCCTCGGGCGCCCGCCGCTGTTCGGATCGAACTTCGCGATCCGGCGCGAGGTCTGGATGGCAGCCCGACCGCGCGTGCACCGCCACGACGGCGAGGTGCACGACGATCTGGACCTGAGCTTCGGCATCCCGGCTGGCACTCGAGTGCTGCTCGACCGCTCCCTGCGGGTGCGGGTCTCCGCTCGTCCGTTCACCGATCCGATCGCGTTCCTGCGACGGATCAGACGGGCGATGCACACTCTGCGAGTGCACCGGGTCGACCGGACTCCCGCTCCCGCGGTGCCCGCAGACTGATCGGATCAGCCGAAGGAACGGATCACGCGGTCGGGAACCGCAGCGAGGCCAGCTCCTCGGAGACCGCCCAGATGCGCGCCGCATCCTCCGCACTTCGCAGCCGGGAGTACAGGTCCTGCGGAGCCGGGGCGCCGCCCAGCCTGCCGGGGCCGCTCGGGCCGTAGAACGACGCCGGGTCGGCGGCGGTCGCCGCCAGCAGCGCAGGCAGGCCGGCCGACTCGACGGTGCCGACGAGGAGTCCGCGCGCCGACATCGCGCCGATCAGCCGACGACCGGTTGTCTCGCGGGACCGGCCGAGCTCTGGGCGCGCGGCGAGCAGGCTCGAGGGCGCGACACCGGGGTGGGCGAGGTTGCTCGTGATCCCCCATCCGTGCTCGGCGCTTCGGCGCGCCAGCTCGAGGCCGAACAGCCCGAATGCGATCTTCGACTGGCTGTAGGCGCGCATGCCGCTGTACGAGCGCTCCCACTGGAGGTCGTCCCAGTTGATCGCGTTCGAGTTCGCCGAGACGCTGATCTGCGATGTCACGCGTCCGCCGCCCTCGCGCAGCAGGGGCAGGAGCTGCGCGACGAGGGCGAAGTGGCCCAGGTGGTTGGTGCCGAACTGCAGCTCGAACCCGTCAGCCGTCACCTGACGCTCGGGCGGGGTCATCACGCCGGCGTTGCCGATGAGGAGGTGGATGGGGTCCCCCTCCGCCCGCAGCGTCGCCGCCGCCGCTGCCACGCTCTCGAGGGACGAGAGCTCGAGTTCGCGGAGAGAGACGAGCGCCGACGGTGCCGCGGCTCGGATCTGCGCGATCGCTGCCTCGCCCTTCGACCGACTCCGCACGAGCAGCACGACCTCGGCGCCGGCCGTGGCCAGTCGCCGGGCGATGCCGAGACCGATCCCGTCGCTGCCGCCGGTGAGGACGGCGCGACGGCCGCGGAGGTCGGGGAGGGTGATGTCGAGGGCGGTACGCGCCATGGTGATGCTCCTGAGTTGATGGGTGTGGGATCGACGATGCCGCGGCGGCGCGCGGTTATCCACGGCTCGTCGATCCGTGGCTGGGGACGACGCGCCTGTGCACAATGAAGGGAGAGAGCGGAGGACCGTCGTGACGATCGATCGGACCGGGCTGGCGGACTTCCTCCGCCACCGGCGTACGGCCCTGCAGCCGGAGGACGTCGGCCTGCCACGTGGACAGCGCCGTCGCACCGACGGACTCCGCCGCGAGGAGGTCGCGGTGCTCTGCCACATGTCCGCCGACTACTACGCGAGGCTGGAGCGCGGGCGCGACCCCCAGCCGTCCGAGCAGATGCTGGCCTCGATCGCGCAGGGACTCCACCTCTCGCGCGACGAGCGCGACCACCTGTTCCGCCTGAGCGGACATGCTCCTCCTGAGGCAGGACCAGGGGGTGACCACATCAGCCCCGGCATGCTGCGGATCCTCGACCGCCTCGCCGACACTCCGGCCGAGGTGGTCACCGCCGAGCTGGGCGAGACTCTCCGACAGACTCCGGTGGGAGTGGCGCTCACCGGCGACACGGCCAGCCTGGCCGGGCCGTCACGCAGCATCGGCTATCGCTGGTTCGCCGATCCGCGCACTCGCGCTCTCTACGAGCCTGACGACCACCCGTACCTGTCACGGATGTTCGCATCCGGCCTCAGGGAGGCCGTCGGGCGCCACGGCCCCGACTCGCGAGCCGGGCGACTGGCGGCGCTGCTGTCGGCCGAGAGCGCCGAGTTCCGCGAGGTGTGGGCACGGCAGGAGGTGGGGCTGCGACCGCGCGACGTCAAGCGCTACGTGCACCCGGAGGTGGGCTCACTGGAACTGCAGTGCCAGACCCTCCTCGACCCGGCCCACGGGCACGCGCTGCTCGTCTACACGGCTGTTCCCGGCTCCGAGAGCCACGAGAAGCTGCAGCTCCTGTCGGTGCTGGGGGCGTCCACCGTCTGACTGCGGCGCGGCTCCCCGGCTGTCAAGGCCTGGTCCGAAGGCGCCGCCGTCGCGTAGACCGGAGGAATGAGAGCACTCACCTGGCAGGGAACCAACCGCGTATCGGTCGAGGACGTCCCCGACGCGCACGTCATCGAGCCGACCGACGTGGTGATCCGCGTGACGTCGACGGCGATCTGCGGATCCGACCTCCACCTGCTCGACGTGCTCGGACCCTTCATGCACAAGGACGACGTCCTCGGACACGAGCCGATGGGCGTCGTCGTCGAGGTCGGCAGCGAGGTGCGCACCCTGCAGCAGGGCGACCGGATCGTGGTGCCGTTCGTGATCGCGTGCGGCCACTGCTACATGTGCACCCGCGGTCTCACCTCCCAGTGCGAGACGACGCAGAACCGCGAGCAGGGCGCCGGGGCCGACCTGTACGGCTACACCGAGCTCTACGGCCGCATCCCCGGAGGTCAGGCCGAGTTCCTGCGGGTCCCGCTGGCCGACTTCAACGCGATGAAGATCCACTCGGACCTGCCCGACGAGCGCTACCTGTTCCTGAGCGACATCCTCCCGACCGCCTGGCAGGGCGTCGACTACGCGGCGGTGCCCTCCGGGGGCACGCTCCTGGTCGTGGGGCTCGGTCCGGTCGGCCAGTTCGCCGCGCGCATCGGCGCCTACCGCGGCTACCGCGTGATCGCCGTCGATCCCGTGCCCGAGCGGCGCGCGCTCGCCGAGCGGTACGGGGCAGAGACGCTCGACCTCTCGCCCGATCTGCAGGAGCAGATCCTCGACCTCACCGACGGCCGGGGACCGCACTCCGCCCTCGACGCCGTCGGCATGGAGGCGCACGGCAACCCCGTGGCCGCCTTCGCGCAGAACGTCACGGGCCTGTTGCCCAGCCCGGTCTCGCGCAAGCTCGCGAAGACCGTCGCCGTCGACCGTCTCGCCGCGATGATGACCGCGATCGACGCGGTGCAGCGCGGCGGCACGGTCTCGCTCAGCGGCGTCTACGGCGGAGTCGCCGACCCGATGCCGATGCTGACCCTGTTCGACAAGGGCATCACGATGCGCATGGGCCAGTGCAACGTGCAGCGCTGGAGCTCCGACCTGTGGCCGATCGTCGAGGACCCCTCCGACCCGCTCGGCGTCACCGACCTCGTCACCCACAGCGTCCCCCTCGAGGAGGCTCCGGCCATGTACGAGCTCTTCAAGAAGAAGGAGGACGGCTGCATCAAGGTCGTCCTGAAGCCCTAGCTCGTCCGCGTCAGAGATGCGCGCCGCAGCGGCGCAGGGCGAGCACCGTCAACGCGCGAGCGACCTGCTCGAGCTCTGCGATCTCGACCTGCTCGCGCGGGGCATGGGCGAATCCGACGTCACCGGGCCCGTAGTGCAGGGTCGGGATGCCGCCGAGGTCGGAGTACAGCCGGAGGTCGCTGCCGTAGGGCGCGGCCGACCGTCGAGGGTCGGCGGTCTCGTCGAGCGCCGTGACGGCGTCCCGCATCTCGCCGATGAGCGGATGGGCGCCGTCGAGTGACCCGCTCGCGAACTGTCCACCGGGCCAGGTGATCGCCGGCGGGTTGTCGGCCAGCCACGGATCACGCCGGGCTGCCGCGGCGACGGCGTGCTCGAACGCCGAGCGTGCGTCGGCCGGCTCCTCGCCTAGCTGCACGCCGAGACGCCCCTCGGCCACCAGGGAGTCGGGCACGCTCGACGCCCAGTCGCCGGAGCGGATGCGTCCGACCGAGATCGGGTACGGCAGGGAGTACGCCCAGAACAGCGGATCGGGGCGGCTGTTGCGCTCGCGCTCGAGGTCCGCGAGCGCCGCATGGATGGGCAGGAACGCGTCGAATGCGCTGATGCCCTCGAGCCTCGTGCTCGCGTGGGCGGCGCGGCCGGCGATCCGCAGCTCGAATGTGAGCGCTCCGGCATTGGCGGTGACGATGCGCCCGCTGGTCGGCTCGCTCAGCACAGCGGCGTCGCCGCCGTGGCCGCGCAGCATGGTCGCGAAGGCCCCGAGTCCGCCATCCTCCTCGCTGACGACAGCGTGGTACGCGAGCGGGCGCTCGAGCGTGACACCCGAATCCCGGATCGCGCGCACCACCGCGAGGTTGGCCGCGAGTCCCGCCTTCATGTCGCACGCACCCCGGCCGTGGACAGCGCCCGCGTCGACGCGCCCGCTGAACGGATCGCGGTCGACCCACCTGTCGAGATCGCCCGTGGGCACCACGTCGACATGCCCCTGCAGCACGAGCGCGGGAGTGCCCGGGCCCGTGACCCCCACCACCCCGTAGCCCTCGACCCGCGGCGCCTCGGTGCCGGGGAAGCGCGCGTCAGCCCTCAGCGCGTCGAGGTCGAGCTTCCACAGGTCGACGTCGATGCCGAGCCTCTCCAGCTGCGCGGCCTGCGCGTGCTGGAGCTCGGATTCGGCGTCGGTGCCCGTGATGCTCGGCACCCGGATCGACTCGACGAGATCGGCGACCAGCGCGTCGGCGTCCAGCGACGCGAGAACGCGCGTCTCTGTCGGGGTGAGCGTCACGGCAGGAGTGTAGCGGCGCTAGGCGTCCCGACGCTTCAGCAGCACCAGCCCTGCGGCATAGATGGCCGCGAACCACCCGCCGAGCACCAGGGCCGCCTGCGTCCGCGTCAGATCGACATCGGACGTCACACCGAGGCTCGCCTGCCCCGCGCCGGGTCCGACCGCTGCCGGAACAGCCTCCGCGGGGTACTCGAACAGCAGGGCGCCCGCGTTGCCGGGCAGGAACGAGCCGATGTCAGCGGCCCACTGCGCCTGGGCGAGACCGGCGATGAGGCCGAAGATCAGCGGCACGACGAGCAGGAGGCCGACCGAGGCGGCGATGCCCGCGGCGCTGCTGCGCAGCACCAGGCCGATGGCAAGCGAGATCAGGCCGGTCAGCGCCAGGTAGCCGGCGCCCCCGACCAGGGTGAGCCAGACATCCGGATCACCGAAGTCGGCGGTGATGCCCTTGTCGGCCAGCAGCGGGGCGGTCGCCGCTGCGGCGGCGACGAGGCCGATGAGACTGACGACGAACGTGACGATGCCGAACACGAGCGCCTTGGCGAACATGGCGGACAGGCGTCGCGGCACGGCCGTGAGCGTCGACCGGATCATGCCGGTGCCGTACTCCCCCGTGATGACGAGCGAGCCGAGCACGGCGACCACGAGCTGGGCGAAGTTGATGCCCAGTGTGGCGGTGCTCATCCAGGTGCTCTGCTGCACATCGTGCGAGAGGTCGCCCTCCGGGCTCTGACTGACCCCGGCGACCAGCAGCGCGAGCAGGACCGGCAGCACCACGATGAGCGCGTAGCACCAGACCGTGGAACGGAGGGTGCGCAGCTTGATCCACTCGGAGTTCAGCACGCCGGCGAAAGTGAGGCGAGCGGCGGTGGTGGTGGTGGTCATGACTGCTCCGTCCCGCCGGCGTGGTATTCGACGGCGTCCTGCGTGAGGGCGAGGTAGGCGTCCTCGAGGGAGCCCTCGACAGGGGCCAGCTCGTGGAGAGTGATGTTCCAGTAGGCGGCGAGTTCGCCGATCCGGGTGGCGGGCAGTCCGACCACGGTCAGGAGCCCGGTGTCGTCGGCGGTGACCGTGGCGCCGTCGGCGGTCAGGCCGCCGGCGAATCGCGGATCCGGCGTGCGCACGCGCACCGCCGTCCCGTTCGCGCGGGCGAGGATGCCGGCCACCGGCTCGTCGGCGATCACGCGCCCGCGGCCGAGCACGATGATGTGATCGGCCGTCTGCGCCATCTCGCTCATGAGGTGCGAGGAGAGGAAG
Organism: uncultured Microbacteriaceae bacterium; assembly: GCA_964246985.1. Lineage (GTDB taxonomy): Bacteria > Actinomycetota > Actinomycetes > Actinomycetales > Microbacteriaceae > CAXTSE01. The sequence continues at coordinate 48,106 of CAXTSE010000012.1, read as the reverse complement.
ACGGTCCGGCCCTCGGCGGCGAGCTGGCGTGCGAGCGTGCGCACCCAGATCACGCCCTCGGGGTCGAGGCCGTTGACCGGCTCGTCGAGGATGAGCGTGCCCGGATCGCCGAGCAGGGCGGCCGCGATCCCGAGGCGCTGGCCCATGCCGAGCGAGAAGCCGCCGACCCGCTTGCGCGCGACGGACTCGAGGCCGGTGAGCGCGATCACCTCGTCGACACGCGACCGCCGGATGCCGTGGGTCGCCGCGAGCGCTCGCAGGTGGTTCTCCGCGGTCCGCCCGGTGTGCACGGCCTTCGCGTCGAGCAGGACGCCGATCTCGGTGAGCGGCGAGCGCAGCTGACCGTAGGGACGGCCGTCGACGGTCACGCTGCCCGACGTCGGACGGTCGAGACCGACGATCAGCCGCATCGTCGTCGACTTGCCGGCGCCGTTCGGCCCGAGGAACCCGGTCACGATGCCCGGACGCACGGTGAAGCTGATGTCGTCGACGGCTCGTCGGGATCCGAACTGCTTGGTCAGGTTGCGTGCTTCGATCACCCGATCAGCCTAGGAACGCGACCTGGGCGCCGCGTACAGCGACAGGAGTATCTCGCCGTACGCAGCGCCCGCCTCTCAGCGGCCGAGGCCTGCGCGGTCGACCTTGCGGTGGTAGCGCATGCCCGCGAGTCCGCCGACGACGGCACCGAGGAGGCTGACCGCGGCGACCACGACGGCGGTGATGATGCCGGTGAGCGTCAGATCGCCCTCGTCGACGGGGATGCGGGGGAAGCTGTTGAGGTTGGCCAGCACGTTGAACTGGGTGCCCCCGAGTGCGACCACGATCGCCACGACGATCGCGATGACGACGGCCCAGATCCACACGGCCACACCCTGCTTGGCACCGCTGAAGCGGGCCATGCGCCCCGCGACGTAGCCGCCGGCGAGGTAGGCGACGAAGAGCACGACCACGAGGGCGATCGCGCCGATGATGCCGACGGTGTCGGCGTTCTCTGCCACGGCATCCGCCGCGTCGTCGGCCGAGTCGGTCGCGCCGAGCCCGATGGCGGTGCCCGCGCCGCTGACGAGGGCGGCGAGCAGCACGGCGGTGCCGGTGGCGGTCAGCCAGCCGAAGAACGCGGCGCCGAACTTGAAGCCACCGAACTCCTCCTTCTCGCGAGCGACGACATCCTGGCGCAGGGTGTGGCCGTCGGTGGTCGCCGGGGCGCCGGTGCCGGTGGTCGTGTCGGTGGCCCCGGTCGTGGAGCGCACCGTGCCCTCGGCGTCGCGGCGGCGAGCAATCTCGTCGACGGGGGCGGTCTGCTCGGCCGGGACGTACACGGGCTCGCTGTCGCGCGAGCGGTCAGATGCGGGGGGAATCGTCATGCGCCCATTCCACGCCAGGCCACCGGTCATCCCGAGGGGCTTGCGCGCCGGGGTCGCCGTGTGCGGTCACCTCAATCGAGGGTGCGAGCCAACCGCTCGGCGGCGGCGCGGCGCCTACTCGCCGAGGCCCACGATCGACCGCTTGACGTCGGCGAGCTCGGCGTCCGAGAGGTCGGGGTCGTCGGTGGCCGGCTGACGAGCGGCGGTGTCGGCCGAGTCGGGCGCGCCCCCGGTGTCGGGCGTGCCGTTGCTCCCGGGCTGGGTGCCGACCTCGCCCGCCGCGATCGCGTCGGCGAAGCGGCGCACGTCGGGGCCGGGCTGGTAGTCGATGAACTGCGTCTTCAGGCGGGAGTTGAGCTGCTCGTAGGCCTCGTCGGACGACAGCTCGGTGCCGGAGCCGGCCACGTCGAGCACCGCCTCGCGCAGCACGCGGTCTGCGTCGTCGAGGATCTTCGCGCGGGCTTCATCGTTCCAGGTGATCTCATCGGGGGTCATGCCGCGACGGTACGTGACGGGTCCGACGTCGACAACGGGCCTGGCGGATCGCTCGGCTGGCTTGCAGGGTCGCAGTACGGTCGGACCATGGGGGCGACCGGAGACGACGCAGACGCACAGGACGCGCCACCCCGGCTGACCGACGACGGCCGCTACCTGATCATCAAGGGACGCCGCTGGCGGGCGACCGACCCGGGGATCCCCGAGGAGGTCGCCGCCGAGCTGCGTCGCAGCCTGATGGACGCACGCCGGGCGGTCGGTGCGGCCCTGCGCGCCGACGACCCCACCGCGGAGCGGCAGGCGCGCGCGGGTGCAGAGGGCCAAGGTCGCACTCGGCGAGCGCGGCACGCCGTGGTGGGAGCAGGACGACGAGGCACGGCGCCAGCGATGGGAGAGCGGCCTCGACTGACTCGAGCCGCTCGGCCCCTCCCCCCGACTGCTCCGCGCGGCGCACCCGCGCAAGCCCCCCGGACCCCCGACGGGACCTGCCTATCGTGGGCATATGGTCGATCGACAGGAATCCCGCGGCGTCGCCGTCGTCACAGGCGGATCGGCGGGCCTCGGCCGCGCCATCGTCCGCGAGCTCGCCGCCCGCGGCTGGGACGTGGCCGTCCTGGCGCGCGGCACCGACGGCGTCGCCGGCGCGGTCGCCGACGCGCAGGCGCTCGGCGTGCGGTCGATCGGCATCGAGACGGATGTGGCGGGTCGCGACGCCGTCGAGGAGGCTGCCAGCCGCGTCGAGTCCGAGCTCGGCCCGATCGAGCTCTGGGTCAACAACGCGATGGTCGGCGTCCTCTCCGAGTTCCTCGCCACACCGGCTGACGACTTCGAGCGAGCGACCTACGTCAACTACTTCGGCTTCGTGAACGGCACCCGTGCCGCGCTCTCGCGCATGGTCCCCCGCGATCGCGGCCACGTCATCCAGATCGGCTCCGCCCTCGCCCACCGGGGCATCCCGCTGCAGTCGGCGTACTGCGGCGCGAAGCACGCCGTGCTCGGATTCACCGAGTCGGTCATGACCGAGCTCGAGCACACGGGAAGCAAGGTGGCGATCTCGATGGTCGACATGCCCGCCCTCAACACGATCCAGTTCGACTGGGTCAAGTCTCAGCTCCCGCACCACCCGATGCCGGTCAAGCCGATCTGGCAGCCCGAGGTGGGTGCCCGCGCCGTCGCGGCCGTCGCCGAGAAGCCGCGCCGCCGCACGTGGGTCGGCGAGTCGACGGTCGGCACGATCATCGGCAACCGGCTCTCGGGTCGTTTCGCCGACTGGTATCTCGCCAAGACCGGATACGACGGACAGCAGGCGCCCGAGGTGACCGAGCCGATGCTGCCCGACAACCTGTACACGCCGACCCCCGGCGACCACGGTGCCCGCGGCGCGTTCAGCGATCGGGCTCGGGACTTCTCGCCCCAGACCTGGGTCGTGCAGAACCGCGGGATCGCCTCGATCATCGGTGCGGCCGCCGCGACCGTCGCGGTCGCGGGCACGACCGCGGCGATCGCGTTGCGCCGCCGCTAGCGCTCCGGCGTTTCGGCGCTCCGGCCCCGCCGCTACCGCCCCGCGCGCCCCTCGGCCATGTAGGCGAGCCGGCGCAGCGTCTCGACGTTGCGCACGTGGACCGGCACGTCGAGCAGCGGACCGGGGATCCACGATCCGGGGCCGCGCACCGCCGTCTCGCGCATCCGCACCACGCAGCCGTCACCGCGGGGCTGGGCCTCGATGGTGACCCGCGCCTCGCCCAGCGGCCAGCCGGAGGGCTGGATCACCATCCGGCGCGGCGGGTCCCACTCGAGCATCGTGGTCTTGTCGTCGATCAGCACGGGCCAGATGCCGATCGAGTGCTGCAGCTCGCTGTCGACGGCGGGCCAGCGCTCATCCACATCGCGCATCCGCGAGGCGCCGACGACCCAGGTCGGGTAGGTCCAGCCGTCGGCGAGCACCGCGAAGACGTCGGCCGCAGTGCAGTCCATGAGACGGGTGTTGGAGGCCATAGGTCACCTTCCGATTGCGAGCGAGGGGGCGGCGGTGATGCCGAACTCGTGGCGCAGCGCACTCCGCGCAGCGTAGTAGCCCGGCAGTCCGTGGACGCCGGGTCCGGGGACACTCGACGACGAGCAGAGATACAGGCCGGCGGCGGGGGTGCGCCACGGGTCGGTCGACAGCACAGGTCGGGCGACCAGCTGTCGGAACCCGGCTGCTCCGCCCGCAATGTCTCCGCCGATGTAGTTGGGGTTCTCCCGCTCCATGTCGACGGCCGACCGCGACGCCGAGCCGAGGATCACATCGCGGAAGCCCGGGGCGAACCGCTCGATCTGACGCGTGACCGCCTCCGTGGCGTCGAGTGTCGACCCGGCCGGCACGTGCGTGTACGCCCACAGCACGTGATTGCCCGCCGGCGCCCGTCCAGGGTCGCTGACCGACGGCTGCGCGACGAGCACGTACGGGCTCTCGGGATGCCGGCCCGCGTCCACGTCGTCCTCGCCGCGGGCGATCTCGGCGCGGGTGCCTCCGACGTGCACGGTCCCGGCCTCGGCCAGGTGCGCGTTCGACCAGGGCACCGGACCCGACAGCGCGTAGTCGACCTTCGCGACGCCGCCGCCGTAGCGGAACCGTCGCAGCCGGCGACGGTACGCATCGGGAAGACGCTCGCTCGCGATCCGCACCATCGCCCGCGGAGTCGTGTCGAAGAGCACAGCGGATGCGCGCGGCAGCTCGTCGAGGGACGTGATCTCGGTGCTGGGCACGATCGTGCCCCCGTGCGCCCGGAGGTCGTCGGCCATCGCGTCGGCGATGGCCTGGCTGCCGCCCACCGGGATGGGCCAGCCGCGCGCGTGGGCGTAGGTGCCGAGCGAGAGTGCCGCGGCGGCGGTCGCGAGGCTGGGCATGCGACGGATCGCGTGCGCCGCGAGACCGCTCAGCATCGCCGGGGCCTCGTCGCCGACGAAGCGCGTGTTCCAGCCGGGCGAGCCCTGCTCGAGCGCTCGCAGCCCGAAGCGGAGGGCGGTCAGCGGATGCGGGGGCACGCGCAGCAGGGATGATCCCGCGAACTGGGCCACCCGATCCGCCTCGGCGACGAGCGGACCCATGAGGCGCCGGAATGCGTCGCCGTCCCGCCCGAGCCCGTCGGCGGTGCGGTCGAGATCGCGCCAGGCCAGCCCCGCACGCCCACCGTCGAGCGGATGCCCGTACGACAGCGCGGGGACGACCAGGTCGATGCGCCTGTGGAGCTCGAATCGCCGGAAGAACCCGCTCGCGAGGGCCATCGGGTGCACGGCCGAGCAGACGTCGTGCCGGAAGCCGGGGAGGGTCAGCTCGGCGGTGCGCGAACCCCCGCCGATGGTGGCCTCCCGCTCGTAGACGGTGACGCTCAGGCCGGCACGCGCGAGGGTGACCGCCGCAGCCAGGCCGTTGGGCCCCGAGCCCACCACGATCGCATCGACACTCATGCTGACGAGGCTATGCCGCATCCGAGGATCGTCTACGGGCTCGCCGGGCCCGCGACCCGCGTGCTAGGAGTCGTCGCGACCGGGAGCCGGCGTGTACCGGAGACCCCACGACCCCTCCCAGGTCTGCTCGGGCTCGAGCCAGACCAGGCCGGTACCCGAGTTGAGGGCGTCGGGTGGGGCGGTCATCGGCTCGACCGCCACCGCGACGCCGAGCCCGTCGGCGCGGGGGAAGATGCGCGTCGTGAACACCTGCACGTAGCCCCAGTCGAGGTCCTGCCAGAGGGTCGTGCGGGATCCGTCGGGGGCCTCCAGCCAGGCGGAGTCGCCTCGACCGGCGGTCGGCGTCGCATGCTCGACTGCGCCGTAGGCGGTGTCGAGCTCGAGCCCCGAGATCTCGGGCCCGTCGCGCAGGTCGACCGGGGTGCCCTCGACCGGCGACTCGGCGGTCGGGTTGAGCACCGGGTCGACCTCGAAGTACGTCGACGCCGGCACCGTGACCCGCAGCTGCTCGACCGGCACCTCGCCGACCCGCAGGAACGGGTGGGTGCCGACGGCCCACGGCGCGGAGGCGACCGAGAGGTTGCGCACGCCGTGCGTGACCGTCAGGCCGTCGGCCTCGAGCGCGTACCGCACCCAGGTGTCGAGGGTGAACGGCCAGCCGTGCTGCGGCGCGATGACCGCGCCGAGTGTGACGGAGCCCTCGGTCTGCTCGCGCACCTCGTAGACGGTGAACTCGAGCAGACCGTGCAGTGCGCCGCCCCGCCGCACCTCTGTGATGTCGAGCTGCTGCGTGCGTCCGTCGAGCTTCCAGCGCCCCTCGCGCACCCGGTTGGGCCACGGAGCCAGCACGATGCCGTTGCAGAACGGCGGCAGATCATCGTCGATCCGCGGCTCCGTCAGGGCGACTCCGTCGACCTCCAGCGCGCGCAGCTCGGCGGCCACGAGGCCGACCTCGGCGCGCGAGGTCGGAGTGCTCAGGGTGATGTGGGGAAGGGGCATGGGGACTCCTCTGTCCGTCAGGTGGATCGTAACGAAATTCGGTCGGGTCGCCGGCGCGGGGGGAACCCTCCACGTGAGCCGTGCGCCCGCTGACCACCCGGTGGCTTTCGCCTGACGATCGTCGCGCGCGACCTAGCGTGAGGACATGACCCAGATCATCGAGACCATCGACGTCGACGTGCCCGTCACGACCGCCTACAACCAGTGGACCCAGTTCGAGGAGTTCCCGCAGTTCCTCGAGCACGTGGTGTCCATCACCCAGACCACCGACACCCTCACCGCGTGGGTCGTCAAGGTCGCCGGCCAGACCCGCGAGTTCGAGGCCGAGATCACCGAGCAGCACCCCGACGAGCGTGTCGCCTGGAACAGCACCGGAGGCGAGGTCGACCACGCCGGCGTCGTCACCTTCCACAAGCTGAGCGACACCACGTCCCGCGTGACCGTGCAGCTCGACTGGGAGCCCGAGGGCGTCCTCGAGAAGATCGGATCCGTCACCGGCATCCCGACGCACGTCGTCAAGGACGAGCTCGGCAACTTTAAGACGTACATCGAGGCCAAGGGGACGGCCGACGGCGCCTGGCGCGGAGACGTCCAGGCCTAGTCGCCGCTGCACCCCGCGCAGCACAGAGGCCCCGAGGTCTGCAAGGCCTCGGGGCCTCTGCACGCCCGCACTAGGCTCGCCCGAATGAGCTCCCGCCGTCTCGCCGCCCTGATCGGCGGTCTCGTCCTCCTCCTCGTCCTCGCGCTGTCGATCCTGCTCGTCGTGCGCGGCCAGCGGAATCTCGAGCTCGACGCCGAGTGGATGGGCGAGATCATCGAGCACCGCTCGCCGGCGTGGGAGGTGCCCGCGCTGATCTTCGACTTCCTCGGCGGGCACTGGTTCGCCATCTTCGTGGTGCCGCTGGGGGTCGGCGCGATCTTCCTCATCGCACGGCGGCACTGGTCGGCGCTGGTCTTCGTCGTCGGATGCGGCATCAGCGCGGGGATGGTGCAGCTGCTGAAGATCGCCGTGGGTCGGCACCGTCCCGAGGACATCCTCATCGACATCGACTCGGGATCATTCCCGTCAGGCCACACGGCCAACGCCGCCACGGTCGTGGTGCTGCTGGCGCTGCTGCTGCACCGACGCTGGATCTGGGTCGCGGGAGCGGTCTACGTGATCCTCATGGCGCTGAGCCGCACCTACCTCGGAGCCCACTGGGTCACCGACACCGTGGGCGGCACGCTGATCGGCGCCGGGGTGGCGGCGATCGTCTGGGCGGCGTTCGCGGCGATCCTCCGCGACGAGCGGGTGAGGCCGCGCATCGCGGGCACGAAGGCCGATACGCGCGACGCGCAGCTCACCGAGTAGGACCGGCCGGAAGGTCGGCCTCTCAGCCGCCGAGCAGGCCGCCGACTCCTCCGACCACGCCGCCGACGACTCCGCCGACGCCGTCGAGCACGTCGTCGACCACGCCGCCGCCGTCATCCGTGGGCTCGGGGTCGGGGTCGGGAGCGGGCGCCGGGAGCACAGGCACGTCCGGGAGGTCCGGCAACGCGGGGATGACGGGCGTCACCGGGACGGGCACGAGGATCACCGGCACGTCGGCCGGCGCAGGGGTCGTGGTGCTGTCGGCGACCGGCGGGGCCGCCTGGTCGAAGCGCCAGGTGGACCCGGATCCGGATCCGCTGCCGCCCGGATCGGCCACGACCCACGGCGACGCAGGGGTCGGAGCCGACTCGGGGGCGGCGTCGACCGCGGGGGTCTTGTCGGCCGCCTCGCCCTCGGTCTTGGTCGTCGATCCGGTGGTCGTCCCGGCCGAGACGGTGGCCTCGGCCTCGTCGAATGCCGGGGCGATGACCCCGAGGGCCAGGAGGCCGGCGGCCGCGATCCCGGTGATGCCCGCTGCGATCTTCTTGTCAGTCACGATGGTGCTCCTATCGGTGCGTCAGTCGTTCGTGGTTGTCAGTGCGTGGAGTGGGTCGCGGCGACGCGCAGGCGGCGCAGCTGCAGGAGGAGTCCGCCCAGGAGCAGAGCGCCGGCGGCGACGAGCAGGCCGCCGACGGGGTCGGATCCGGTCACCGCGAGGGTCGTGAGCTGGTCGTTCGACAGGGCGGCGGGGTCGGTGACCGACGTCACTGGATCGAGAGCCGTGGGGACGTTCGGAGTGGTCGTCGTCGGCGGGGTGACCGTCGCGGCGCATGTCCCCACGAACGGCAGGACGCTCACCGGGATCGGTCCTGCTACAGGCGTCGTGAGCGTGGGATCGAGGGCGAACGCCACCGAGTACGCACCGGGCGCGAGGTTCGTCGCGAGGCCGGTACCGGCGTCGAGAGCGACCGTGCCCTGAGACCCGGTGATGGTGTAGGTCACGCCGGGGATGACGGCGACCTGGATGGTGCCGCCGACCAGTGTGGTGCCGTTGCTGCACGTCTGGGGCGTGGCTGTCGCGGATGTGATGACCGATCCAGCGACCTCGCAGGCGGGACCATCGATGTCCTTGAAGGGGCCGACGCCCTCACCGAGGACGTAGGCGTGGTCCTCCATGAGCGGCTGGCCGGGTGCGGTCAGGATGCCGTAGGCGATGAGGTCGGCAGTCGCCTGAGAGTCCCACTCGAGATCGAGCTGCAGACCGCCGCAGTACTGTCCGGCGAGGTCGTCGAGCGCGTCGAGAGACGGGACCGCGAGGTCGGCGACTCCCACGAGCTTCTGTCCGGGGGCGCAGAAGCGATCGGCCATCCCGCACGGCATCTGCCATGCGAGCAGCTTGTACGGAGTGGGGTCGGAGGGGTCGGCGCCGGTCGGCGGCAGAGCGGTCGTGGTGCCCTCGCCGGTCGTCGCCTCGGCCACAGCCGGATCAATCGAGCTCTCGGTGGCCGCCGCGGCCTCGGGAGCGGCCGGCGCAACGGGCGTCGTCGCCGCGGGGTCAGTCGCGGCGGGGGTGGTCGCCTCAGGGGCGGCTGCCTCGGACGCCGCCACAGCGTCGCCGGACGAGTCGGGAGTGCTCGCGAGAGAGTCTTGCGAGCTCTGCGTGGGAGAAGAGCTCGTGGCCGCAGCTCCCGACGGGGAGTCGTCGGCGAAGGCGGCGGTCGCGGCGACCGTCGACATTCCGAGGGCGATCAGCACGACGGCAGCGGTGCGCGTAAGGGTGAGGCGGTTCATCGGGGGTCCTGACGGGTTACCGCTGTGTGCGGTTCGGGGGAAGGCGACCGGGCGACGGGGTGGTCGACCGATCGGATTGGGGGGGTGGGGGAACTACTGTGCGGGGCGTGGGCTGGACCCCGGCCGGATACGGTCCGGTAACCTCGCGGGCAGTCGGGGGGACTGCCTACGCAAGAGAATTACTGTACTGTCCTCTTTTTGGGGGACACAAGGGCTTGCGGAAAAAACTGAGGAATGCGATGGGTCCGGTCCGGATAGCCATCGTCACCCGCCGCGAGCGACCACCTCCTCCGCGACGCGACGCATGGTGAGATTCTCGTTGCGGGCTCGGGCGCGCAGCGTGGCGAAGGCGTCATCCATGCTCACCGCGTTTCTCGCGGCCAGGAGACCCTTCGCCTGCTCGATGACGACCCGCGACTCGAGCGCCGTCTGGAGCTGATCGACCTCGACAGACCGTCCACGCAGCGCCCGCTCGTGCAGGATGCCGATCGTCGCGACGTCGGCGAGAGCCTGGACCAGCGAGGCGTCGGCCGCCGACAGTCGCGTCGCATCCGCGCCCATGAAGCACATGGCTCCGACGATCTCGCCCCGTAATTGCAAGGGGAAAGAGTGGAGCGACCCATCGCAGGAGGCGAGTGCGAGCGGCGTCATCGACGTGGCCCGCTTCCCGACGGCCGCTGCGAGACGGAGGTCACCGGACGGGTCGACAAGGAGGACGGTGCCATCCTCGGATCCGATGATCCGCGCGCTCTCCCCGAGAAGCTCATGGAGCAGTTCGACGACGTCGAAGTCGTCGCGCAGGGTGTCGGCGAGCCGCACAAAGGCGTCGCCGACCGAAGACTCGTGGGGGTGTCGGGTCATGCGGTTGCTTCGCCGCCGTCGACCGTTCGGTTGGGTTTGTGAACGGGAGAATGCGCCAACATGAGATTCCCCTGGGAATTCGGAACCGGTCCTCACTTCGGGGGACACCTCGGGTAACGTCACTGACTTCACGTTGCTCCGGACCTCGGCGACGATCACCTCGCCATCGTGGGCACCCCCTCGCACGAGTGCGACGCATTCACCCCCAAACCGAATGCATGCGCTCGTCCGAATACGTCCACGCCCCCGTCCCCCCTTCCTCAGCGCTGAGGCTGGCCCTCCTATCCCGCAGTACCCCTGCCGCCCAGCCCCCTGACCTCGAAGGAATCATCGTGCCCCCGACATCCCCCACCGTGACCATCGTCATCCCGGCCCGCAACGAGGCCCGCAACCTCGAGGTCGTCCTCCCCGAGCTGCCCGACGTGCACCAGGTGGTGCTCGTCGACGGCCACTCGGTCGACGACACCATCGAGACCGCCAAGCGACTGATGCCCGGCATCGACATCGTCCAGCAGACGCGCAGCGGCAAGGGCAACGCCCTCGCCTGCGGGTTCGCCGCAGCGACCGGCGACATCATCGTCATGTTCGACGCCGACGGCTCGGCCGACCCGGCCGAGATCCCGCGCTTCGTGCACGCCCTCGTCGACGGCGCCGACATGGCGAAGGGCTCACGCTTCGCCACGGGTGGCGGCAGCGAAGACATCACCGGCTTCCGCTCGCTCGGCAACCGCGGCCTCAACATGATCACCAACCTGCTGCTGCGCAGCCGGTACACCGACCTCTGCTACGGCTACAACGCCTTCTGGCGCCGGATCGTGCCGTCCCTCGACCTGCCCGACCACACGAAGGCCGCCGAAGAGGGCGTCATGGTCTGGGGCGACGGATTCGAGATCGAGACGCTGCTGAACTGCCGCTTCTTCCTGCAGGGCCACCGCATCGTCGAGGTCCCCAGCGTCGAGCGCAGCCGGATCTTCGGGTCGAGCAACCTGAACGCGATCAGCGACGGCTTCCGCGTGCTCCGCACCATCCTCGCCGAGCGTGGACGCACGCTCAGCAGCCCGTCCGAACTGGTGCACGGCGCCATGGGCTCGTCGGCCCAGCCGACGACCGCGTCGGTGTCGTCCGACCAGTCGCCCGCGAAGCGCGGCAAGTTCCGGGAAGCAGCGTGACCGCTGCGCCGTCGGTGATGGTGGTCGGTTCGGGGTGGCGCTTCACCTCGGGCATCAGCTATTACACCTGCCGGCTCACGAATGCTCTCGCGGAGGCGATGCCGACGAGTGCGCTGCTCATGCGGCAGCTCGTCCCCACGCGTCTGTATCCCGGCCGCGACCGCGTCGGCACATCCGTCAACGAGCTGTCCTACGCGCGGGGCGTCCCGGTGTTCGACGGCGTGGACTGGTTCTGGGGCCGGAGCATGCGCGATGCGCGACGCTTCGTGCTCGAGGAGCGCCCCGACGTGCTGGTCCTCCAGTGGTGGACGGGCGCGGTGCTGCACTCGTACCTCCACCTTGCGGGACTGGTGCGCTCCTACGGCGGTCGTGTCGTCATCGAGTGGCACGAGGTGCAGGACACGGGCGAGGCCCGCATCCCCGGAGTGCGCCAGTACGTGGTCGCCGCGATGAAGCGCATGCTGCGCCGCGTCGACGGTCATGTCGTGCACTCGCAGTACGACCTCGAGCTGCTGCGTCAGACCTACGAGCTCCCGTCCGACCGCGTCGCCCTCGCGCCGCACGGACCCTACGACCACCACACCGACGCGGATGCCGGCGAGACCGCTCCGCGCACCGGTGACTTCGTCTTCCTGTACTTCGGTGTCATCCGCCCCTACAAGGGCGTCGAGGACCTGGTCGCCGCGTTCGACCTGCTGCCGGCCGAGGTCCGCGCGAGCTCCCGCCTCGTGATCGTCGGCGAGAGCTGGGAGGGCTGGACCGCGCCGTTCGACGCCGTCGCCGCGAGCCCGAACCGCGATCGCATCACCGTGATCGACCGCTACGTCGACGACGCCGAGGTCACCTCCCACTTCGCCGCAGCGGACGCCGTGGTGCTCCCGTACCGTCGCTCGTCGAGTTCGGGACCCCTGCACATCGCAATGAGCACGGGGCTTCCCGTCGTCGTGGCCAGCGTCGGCGGCCTGATCGAGGCTGCCGGCGACTACGCGGGCGCCTCGCTCGTCGCCCCGGCGGATCCCGCCGCCCTCGCCACCGCCATGGCCGAGCTGCCCGCGCGACGCGGCGAGCGCTTCGCCGACCCGCACAGCTGGAGCCACACCGTCGACGCCTACTCCGAGCTGTTCGGCCGGATCGGCGCGCCCGCCCTCCAGCGAGAGGACGCCCGATGACCCCGCCGCAGAAGAACGCGACCGTCGACTCCCCGACCTCGGAGCTCCTCGATCCCGAGACCGCTGTCGACGACCGCGGCAGCGCCCCCGTCGACCTCTCGCCGAGCTGGGGAGAGCGTCTTCGCGCCTCCGGCTTCTCGCGGATCGCCGGAATCAGCGCCTCGCTCATGGGCACGCAGGCGCTCACGAGCCTGCTCGGCCTCGTCTTCTGGGCGCTGGCCGCCCGCGTGTTCCTGACCTCGGAGGTCGGCGTCGCCGGCGCCGCGATCGCGCTCATGATGTTCCTCGGCGGCCTCGGGTCGTTCGGACTCGGCACGGTGCTGATCGCGCGGCTTCCCGCGACCGCGGCAGACGAGCGGCGCGTGCTCGTGCGCACCTGCGTCGCCGCCGCCTTCGCGGTCGGCGCGGTGCTCGGTCTCGTCGTCCCCGTGGTCGCCGTGCATCTCTTCGGAGTGACGGCCCTCGCCCCCATCGCGGGCTCGGTCTGGCCGCTGCTCGCGTTCGGGCTGGGAACGGGTCTCACCGCATCCGTCATCGTCCTCGACCAGGCCGTCCTCACCGTCGGCGTCGGCAACCTGCAGCTGCAGCGGAACGTGACGGCGAGCGCCGTCAAGATCGTCGCGCTCATCGTGCTCGGTCTCGCCGGCGCGCAGGGCGGCATGATCATCTTCGTCGCCTGGGCGATCGGCAACCTCGTCTCGCTCCCGGTGGTCGCCCTGCGATCCCGCCCCCGCGGCCCGCGCGTGCCCGACGGGCGACGCCTGATCGAACCCGCCCTGCTGCGCGGCATCGGCCGGCTCGCGCTCTCGCACCACGCTCTGAACGTCAGCATCCAGGCCGCCCTCCAGGTGCTGCCGGTCATCGTCGTGATTCTCGTGTCGGCCAGCGCCAACGCCGCGTTCACGGCCGCCACGATGCTCGCGGGCTTCGTGTTCGCCCTGCCCTACGCCATCAGCGTCGGGCTGTTCGCGGCCGCCCGCGGCGAGGTGTCGGAGGTCGTCGCGCGCATGCGCCTGACCATCCCCGTCGGTCTCGCGATCAGCGCCGCCGCGAGCCTCGTCCTCTTCCCGCTCGCGGGCCCGCTGCTGCACATCTTCGGCCCGGCCTATGTCGACGACGGGACCGTGCTGCTTCGGCTGATCGTGCTCGCGGGCATCCCCTTCGTCATCAAGGATCACTTCATCGCGCTCCGGCGCGTGCAGGGTCGCACGACCCAGGCGCTCGTCGTCACCGGCATCTTCCTGGTGCTCGAGCTTGCGGCCGCGGCCGTTGGGGCACAGCTGGGCGGAGCCGCCGGCCTCATCATCGGCTGGCTCACCGTGCTCGTGGTCGAGGCTCTCGTGCTCGCCGTTCCGCTGCTCACCGCACTGCGGAGCGCGCGCGAGGGCGGCATCCCCGCTGTCGTCGCGACGGCTCCGGCCGCCACAACCACCGTCGCGCCTGCCGCCGCCGCGCCTGCCGCCACCGTGGCCGTCGTCTCCGCTGTGCCCGCCACGACGACCTCGCTCGAGCAGTCGCAGCTCGAGGGTGCCGCCGAGCGGCGTCCGTCGCCCGCGAGCGCCACGCCGCCCGCGATCTCCCGCCTCGGCGCGCTGTCCGCCCGCACCCTGACCGGACCGACGCTGCTGGTCATGTCTCTCGGCGTCCTGCTCATGGCCGGCATCGCCGCCGCGGGCCGCGCCGGAGCCAGCGGTGCGCTGGTCGAGTTCGGGTGGATCGCCGGGCTCGTCATCATCTTCGTCCCCGCGGCCGTGCGCATCATCGCGCCGTCCACGTCGACCGCCGAGCGCGTCGCCGTGGCCATCGGGCTGGGCATGATCCTGCAGGTGAGCCGACTGGTGCTCAACCCGACCAGCTTCGTCTTCCACGACGAGCTGATCCACGCCGAGACACTGCGGCAGATCGACGAGACCGGGCACCTGTTCTCGTACAACCCCCTGCTGCCGGTCGCCGCCTACTACCCCGGCCTCGAGGTCGTCACCAGCGGCGTCGAGCAGCTCACCGGGCTTCCGGCGTTCGCCGCCGCGACGATCGTTCTGCTCGCGGCCCGCCTGATCATGGTGCTCGGCATCATCGCGCTCGTCCGCGCCGTCACCGGGTCGTACCGCGCCGGTGCGCTCGGGGTGCTCGTGTACGTCGCGAACCCGCAGCTGCTCTTCTTCAACTCGCAGTACTCGTACCAGACCCTCGCGTTGCCGCTCGCCCTGCTCGCCGTGTACCTCGTCGCCGTCCGCCGCCGCGGGCGCTGGACGTCGCTACTGCTGCCCGCCGGCGTCACCGCGACCGTGATGTTCACCCACCACCTCACCGGCGCCCTGCTGGTCGCCGCGTTCGCGGTGTGGCTGGTGCTGGTGCTCGTCCGCGGTCGTCGCTCACCCGAGAAGCGCGCCGCCGTGCGCGACGTCGGACTGATGACCGCCTGGGGCGCGGGGCTCCTCGCCCTCAGCGTGGCCAACCCCGGCAACCCTCTCGCCACCTACCTCGGTGCGATCGTCGGCAGCTCCGGCTCCGACCTGCTCGGGCTCGCGGAGGGAGCGGGCGTGAAGCCCCTCTTCGCCGACGGGGCCGGCACCGGTCCGGTGCTCGGCGAGCAGATCCTGCTGATCGCCGCGGTCCTGATCGCGATGGCCTCGATGCTGATCGCGCTCGGCTACCTGCGCTCCAGCTGGCGGGCCGCACGCCCCTTCGCTCTGTTGCTCGGGCTGGTCGCCCTGCTGTACCCGGTGATCCCTGGCGGCCACGTCGCCCAGGCGACCGCCGAGGTCGGCGACCGCGCCGCGGGCTTCGTCTTCATCGGCCTGGCCGTGGTCATCGCGACCTGGTGGTGGAAGCGGCGGCGCACCGCGCGCATCCGCGTCGCCTTCGTCGTCGGCCTGACGGTCATGTTCCTCGGCAACGTGGTGCTGGGCGCGGGCCCGACCTCGGGTCAGCTGCCGGGCGACTACCAGATCTCGGCGGACGCTCGCAGCATCGACTCCGACAACCTGGCGGCCGCCGACTGGCAGAGCGAGGCGCTGCCGCGCGACAGCGTCGTGTACGGCGACCGCACCTCGGGCCTGCTCGCAGCCGCCGTCGGCGGACAGGAGACCGTGCTGCACGTCTCGACGAGCATCGACGCCTCGCGCCTGCTGCTCGCGCCCACCTACACGTCGGCCGACCTGCAGCTCATCGACGCGACAGAGCTCGACTACCTCATCGTCGACACCCGGATGTCGCAGGGACTCCCGCACCAGCAGGTGTACATCGAGAGCGGCGAATTCGGCGAGGACGGGCGCACCGAGCCCGTGTCGCCGGCCGCGCTCGAGAAGTTCGCCGCGATCCGCGGCGTCGACAGGCTGTACGACAACGGCAGCCTCGTGATCTACGACGTCAGGAGACTGCGATGACGACGACCGAGACCTCCCGCCCCGAGGCCGATGCACCCGGCACGACGCGGCCTCTCGCCGTGAAGGGCGCGCTCGTCGACCTGGCGTTCCGGTGCTGGATCGTCGTCCTGGCGACCGGCGCCATCGTCATCGACGTGCCCGTCTGGGCACGCGCCCCGCTGGCGATCGCGGCCGCCGCGCTCACGATCATGTCGTTCCTGTCCCGCACGGGAGCCCACGGGCGCCGCATCGACTCCGTCCTGCGGGTGACCGGCGCGGCCGTGGTGCTGCTCGCGCTGCTCGGCCTCCTGCTGAACGTCCTGCCCGGCGGCATCACCGCTGTCAGCTGGGGGATCGGCGTCGGCATCATCGAGCTCGTGGCCCTGGTCGCCCTGGCGGCGTGGCGCTCCCCTGTCCGCGCCGAGCGGGTGGGCCGCCGTCGGCTGCCGGTCCGCGCCGGCCTCTGGGGTGTCGCCATCGCCGGCGTGCTCGCGGGCGCTCTCGTCCTCTCGACCGCCTCGTTCACCAGCACCCACATCGCACCTCTCGCCCTCGGCGCGGAGCGCACCGGCGACACCGTCGAGGTGACGGTCTCGTCCGGCACCGATGTCGGTCCGTACGAACTGCAGCTGGTGAGCGACACCGGCACGACGATCCGCTACGCCTCGGGCATCTACGTCGGCCCCGACTCGCCGCGCACCTTCACCTTCGACCTGGTCGCCGACGCCCGCGACACCGTGCGTCTCGTCGAGACCGGCAGCACCACGGCCATCCGCGAGCTCACGTTCGACACCACCGTGGCCGACAGCTCCGTCACGAAGGACGCCGGATGATGCGCGTGCTGCAGGTCGTGCAGAGGTTCTCCCCCGAGCTCGGCGGACTCGAGACCCATGTCTCCGAGGTCACCAAGCGGATCGCCGCGTCGGAGCTCGACATCGAGGTCACGGTGCTCACCACCGACCGCACCGGCGCGCTCCCCCGCGAGGAGATCCTGAACGGCGTGCGCGTCATCCGCCGGAGGTCGTGGCCGAGGAACGGCGAGCTGTACTTCTCGCCGGGAATCGTGCGTGTCATCCGCGAGGGCGGCTGGGACCTGGTGCACGTGCAGGGCAGTCAGACCACCGTGCCGACCGTCGCGATGATGGCGGCGCTCAGCGCGCGCATCCCCTACGTGCTCACCTTCCACAGCGGGGGACACTCGTCACGGGCCCACGGTCCCATCACGTTCGTGCAGAACCTCATCAACCGTCCGCTGCTCGCCCGCGCCGCCGAGCTCATCGCGGTGAGCCGGTTCGAGCGCTCGCGCTTCCAGGCCGTCACCCGGCTGCCGCTGGACCGCTTCACGGTGATCGCCAACGGCGGCGCCCTGCCCCCGATCCCCACCGGCGCCGCGCCGGTCGCCGGCAGCATCGTCACCAGCGGGCGTCTCGAGAAGTACAAGGGTCACCACCGCGTGATCGGCGCCCTGCCCGAGATCCGCCGGTCTGTTCCGGATGCGACGGTCACCGTCCTCGGCAGCGGACCCTACGAGGGTGAGCTGCGCGCACTCGCCGACGGCCTGGGTGTGAGCGACCACGTCACGTTCCGCCACCTGCTCCCGCACGAGCGGTCGGAGATGTCGAGCATCCTGTCGCGCTCTGCGGTCATGGCCGCCCTGTCGGACTACGAGGCGCACCCGGTCGCAATCATGGAGGCCGTCACGCTCGGACTGCCGGTCGTCGGCAGCGACGTCGCCGGCACCGGAGACCTCGTCGCGGACGGGCTCGTCACGGGCATCGACCCGCGCGCCGACGATGCCGAGGTCGCGCGGGTCCTGACCGCCGAGCTGCTGCGCGTCGGCGGGAGCCGTCACCAGGCGCCCGACTTCGAGCTTCCGACCTGGGAGACCTGCGCCGAGCAGGTGACCGCGGTCTACCGCCGCGTGCTCGCGCCGCGCACGGGTCTCGTCGGATCCGCGGGCACGACCGACGCGCGCCAGCTCAAGGTCGCTCACATCATCACGACCCTCACCACCGGTGGTGCCGAGCGCCAGGTCGAGTCGATCGTCGCGCACAGCCGTCACCGCTCGCACGTGATCGCGCTCTACGGCGGCGGCGCCGTCGCGGACTCGCTCCGGGCGGCCGGGCGCGGCGTCGACGTGCTCGACCTCGCCGGCGCCCGTCGGCTGCTCGCTCTGCCGGCCCTGACCGCGCAGCTGCGCCGCCTGAAGCCCGACGTTGTGCAGGTGCACCTGCTGACGGGCCAGCTGTGGGGACTCCCCGCCGCACGGCTCGCCGGTGTGCCGACGGTGATCTCGACCGAGCACTCGCTCATGGACGACTCGATCGAGAACCGACCGCTCAGCCCCGCGCTGCGCCGGCTCTATCTCGCGCTCACCCGGCTCTCGACCCGCACGGTCGCCGTGTCCTCCGCGACGGAGGCCCGCCTGGTGCGCTGGGGTGTGCCTGCCGAGCACATCACGGTGATCGACAACGGGATCGATTTCGCCCGCCTGACCTTCGACCTCGACGCCCGCGCCGCGATCCGGAGCGAGCTCGGCGTCTCGACGGGCACCGAGCTCGTCGGAGCCGTCGGCCGCCTGGAGTCCGTGAAGCGCTTGTCGCACCTGCTCGCGGCCGTCGCCCCGACGCTCGCGCGGGGTCGGCGCGAGCTCGTCATCGCCGGAGCCGGGCCACTTCGCGACCAGCTCCTCGAGCAGGCCGCCGCCTGGGGCGTGGCCGACTGCGTCCACCTGCTCGGGCCTCGCGACGATGTACCCGCCCTGCTCTCGGGCATGGATGTGCTGGTGAGCACCTCGCGTGACGAGACGTTCGGCATGGCGGTCATCGAGGCCGTCGCCGCCGGGCTGCCTGTCGTGTACGCCGAGTGCCCCGCACTCGATCAGCTGCCGCAGAAGGTCCGTGGCGCGTTCCGTATCGATCTCTCCGACGACGGCGCCGAGGCGGAGTCGATCCGTCGCGGCATCGCACAGGCCCTGGTCATCGCCGGCGGAGCGCGGCTGGCCGTGCCGCGCGCAGTGCGCGAGGCGTACGACATCGCGGCCACCACCGCGCGGCTCGACGACCTCGCCTCCGAGCTCGCGGCCACCCGTGCCCGCGCGGCCGCGCCGCGCACCTCGACGGATCGGCGCCGGGTCCATGTCGAGCACTGACCGCATCGCGATGCCGCCGCATCCGATCACGGAGTCGTCGCTCGCCCTCGCCTCGCGGGGTGACGCTTTGACGCCCTACCTGTTCGGTGCGCTCGCGCGACGCTTCTGGACTGTCGGGTTCGTCGACCCGGAGCTCACGCCCGCGCAGCGCTACCGGGTCGCCGCCCTGACGGTGCGTCCCACCCGCAGCCGCTGGGTCGAGCGCTTCTACAAGAGCTCCTATGCGAGCAGACTGCGATCCGCCAACGCCGCGAAGGCGGTGCGCTCGATGCCCCGCCCGCCCGACATGGTGCTGCAGGTGCACGCGCTCTTCGCCCTGCCCGGCGCGGCGAGCACCCTCTACATCGACTGCACGCACGCCCAGTCCGCGGCGCTCTGGCCCGCCTGGAACCCGCTGCGTGGCCGGGCTCTGCGCGCCTGGTACGAGCGCGAACGGCGGACCTACGAAGCCGCCCAGCACCTCTTCGCCTTCAGCGAGCCGACGCGTCGGAGCCTGATCGACGACTACGGCATCGACCCCGAGCGCGTCACCGTCACAGGTGCGGGCGTCAACTTCGCCGCGCTTCCCGAGCTGCCCGCCGCCGGCCGGGACCTCCCTGAGGGGCCTCCGACGATCCTGTTCGTCGGCAACGACTTCGCTCGGAAGGGCGGGCCGCTCCTGCTCGAGGCGTTCGGACGCGTGCGACGGATCCTGCCCGACGCGCGGCTGCAGCTCGTCGGCGTCGATCCCTCGATCCCGGCGCAGCCCGGCCTCGAGGTGTTCGGACGCATCACCGATCGCGACCAGCTCGCGTCGCTCTACGCGGAGGCATCGGTCTTCGCGGTGCCGTCCTACTTCGACCCCTACCCGCTCGTCGCGCTCGAGGCGATGGCCTCGGGGGTGCCCGTCGTCACCACGCGGCAGATGGGGACGCCCGAGATGATCGAGGACGGGGTGACAGGTCGCCTGGTCGAGCCCGGCAACGTCGACGCGCTCGCTACGGCGCTCCTCCAGGTGCTGCTCGATCCCGAGGCGTCGCAGCAGATGGCGATCCGAGCCCGACGGGATGTCGAGCGCCGGTTCACCTGGGATGCGGTGGTCGAGCGGATGGCCCCGACCCTCGAACGGCTGCTGGAACCGGCCGACGCGTGAGGCGCGCGCCCCGCGCCACCCTGATCGCCGCCGTCCTGTCGCTCGCCCTCCTCGCGGTCGCCGGATGCACGCCGCCACCCGATCGGTACGTGCCCGACCCCGAGATCTCGACGACGTTCGGCGACGAGTTCGTCACCGTCGACGGCACGTCCTTCGAGGTGGCCGGCCGCCCGTTCCGCTTCGTCGGGGTCAACATCTACGACGCCGCATCGTCCCCCCTCTACAGCTGCCGCGTCGACACGCAGCTGTCCGACGCCGAGCTGCTCGACACGTTGCGCTATCTGCACGACGAGGCGGGGGTGACCGTCGTGAGGTTCTGGGCCTACCAGACCTACACGCAGGGGGCCACCTACTGGGCCGGCATCGACCGCGTCCTGGCCGCCGCTCGCGAGGTCGGGCTCAAGGTCCTCCCCGTGCTCGAGGACGGGCCGGGCAACTGCACCAACACCCCGACCCCCGTCTCGAAGGCCGAGTACCAGGGCGACACCTGGTACACCGACGGCTACCGCACGACGTATGGCAACGCCTCGATGTCTTACCGCGACTACGTCCGGGCGGTGGTCGCGCACTACGCGGACGACCCGACCATCCTCGGCTGGAGCATGATCAACGAGGCCGACACGAGCGCACGCGATGCGGATGACAGGTCGGTGCTCGTCGACTTCGCCCGCGACATCGCCTCGGTGATCCGCGAGGCCGACACGCGCCACCTCATCACGGTCGGCACCCAGAGCAACGGCGCGCCCGGCGCCAGCGGTCGCGACTTCTCGGACGTGTATGGGCTCGACGAGATCTCGTTCTCCGAGGTGCACGACTGGGGCTACTGGGGCTCCGACAGGGAGCCGATGCCGGGCGGATCCGGCGCCACGCCACCGGACGCCGACTCCGACCGGTGCGCGCGCCTCGACGCGCCGATCGGCTGCTCGTTCGCGCGCGCACCCGAGCTCGGCAAGCCACTGATCGTCGGCGAGGCGGGAATCCAGGGCTCCACCAACGGCGAGCGGGCCGTGCGCGCGGTGCGCCTGCGCGCCAAGATGGATGCCGCCTTCGCGGCCGGCGCATCCGGGTACCTCATCTGGAGCGTCACGACCGCCGAGACCGACGGCTACGACGTGCGGATCGACGTCGACGACCCGCTCATCGCGCAGCTCGAGCAGGTGGCCGCTCGCATCCAGGCGGGGAGCCCGTAGCGCTCAGCAACCCCTAAGGTGATTCCGTGTCAGTGTCGAACCCGGATTCCCCTGTGTGCGTGTGCGGCCACCCCCGGGAAGCTCATCAGCACTACCGCCGCGGGAGCGACTGCGCGACGTGCGGCGCCGCGGTCTGCCCCCGCTTCCGCCGCAACTGGCTCGGGCTGCGACGACGCGGCTGACGCACTCGGCTCGACGCCGACGACCGGTCAGCGGCGCCGGGCCAACCCCACGAGCAGCAGTCCGATGACGACGACGGTCACCACGATCTGGATCGCCGTCGGTACGACCGCCTCGGCGGGAGCGCCCGGCTCGGTGAAGACCGGGATCATCGCGCCGATCGACAGGAAGCGCGTCACCGCGGCGAGCCACACGCCCCACGACCGGCCGAGGAACGCGGCGACGGCGCCCACGAGGGTGAGGGCGGAGATGACGATGACGGCCACGCCGATCTCGATCGGCATCGGGCCGCCCATGTAGGGCACTGCTCCGACGACGTCGGTGATCGCGAGCAGACCTGCCAGGACCGCGGCGACCCGCAGCAGCACGGTCGGGCGGCGGCGGACGGCCGGGACGGATGCGGGGGACGACGACTGCTGGGTGGTGGTCATGGGGTTCCCTTCTCTCGGCCGGTCGATCCGGCGCACGTCGAGCGTCCCGCGGCGCCCGTTCCCGTCGCGACGGCGTGGGCACCGAACCGCGCTCCGTGCCAGCACGGTGTCGCCCGCCGCCGCGCGATGCCAGGATGTGCGCATGAAGCGCTGGGACGTGGTCGCGGCCGCCCTCGCCGCGGTCGCCCTCCTCGCCGCCACCGCGCAGGTCGGGATCGCCGTGCGCGCCGTCCCCGAGTCCCTGCCCGAGAAGCTGATCGCGATCGCCGTCGTGTCACCCGCGGTCGTGCTCGGACTGATCGTCGCGCGCCGCATTCCGGCCAATCCGGTGGGTGCCGTGCTCGTGCTGATCGGAGCCGAGTCCCTGGTCGATCTCACCCTGGAGGTGTGGGGGCAGTCCGGTGCCACGGCCTCCGCGGTGCCCGGGGCGCCGGTCGCCGGGGCGGTGGCCGAGTCCGCGTGGATGCTGCACTATCTCGGCCCGATCCTCCTGGCCCTGATCTTCCCCACGGGTCGCCTCCTGTCGCCGCGCTGGCGAGCCGCCGTGGCGGGCCTCGTGCTCGTGCCCCTCGGTTTCGCCCTGACTCTGGCCTTCGCACCGCCGGTGGTCGCCGAGGTCACCACCCCCGCCTTCCTGCTCGGACTGCTGGGGCTGCTCGTCACCGCCGTGGTGAGCGTGGTGCTGCGCTATCGACGGAGCGGCGAGCGCGAACGTCGACAGCTGCGCTGGCTCACCGTCAGCGCCATCCTCCTCCCCGCGATCCTGCTGCTGTGCTGGGTCGAGTTCTCCGTGCTCGGCACGACGAACGGTGTCGGCCTCGCGCTCGCCGTGCTGGTGATCGCGCTGCCGCTCTCGGTCGCGATCGCGATGCTGCGGCACTCCCTGTGGGGATACGACCGCCTCCTCGCGGGCACCGTCCGGTGGGCGGTCATCGTGGCCGTCGTCGGGATCGTGTTCGCTGTCGCGGCGCTGCTCCTCGGCGTGGTCTTCGGCACGACCTCTCCGATCGCGGCATCGGCCGCGACACTCCTGGCGGTGGTCGTCGCCCGCCCCCTGCACCGGGTGATCCGCCGCGGGATCGACGCCCGATTCCAGCCCCGGCGGGAGCGCTCGCTCGCCGCCGTGCGCCGGTTCGTCACCGACCTGCGCGACGGTCGCGCGCAGCCCGAGGAGCTCGACCAGGTGCTGCAGACGGCGGGCGCGGGCGTCCACGTCGTCGTCGATGCCGACGGCGCGCGACTCGAGGCAGACGATCCGGGCGTCACACCCGTCGACCTGCGCGAGCTCGACGCGGAGGCACGTCTGCCCCTCGAGCTCACCCGACTGCGCGCCGACCTGCGGGAGGCGCTCGCCCAGACCGATGCGAGCCGCGCGCGACTCGTCGCGGCAGCCGACGGCGAGCGCCGGCGCATCCAGCGGGACCTGCACGACGGCGCCCAATCCAACCTGGTCGCTCTCGGCATGCGTCTGCGCGGTCTGCAGCGCCACCGCGCAGACGACGCGACCCTGGATGCCGAGCTGTCGGAATCCGTCGAGCTCGTGCAGCGCACCATCTCCGACCTGCGAGCCATGGCGCAGGGGGTGCGACCGTCCTCGCTCGATGAAGGCCTCGAGGTCGCGTTGCGCGCGATGGTGCGATCGGTGCCTCTTCCCGTCGACCTCGACCTCGAGCCGGTCGCCGTGCACGAGCCACGGGCGACTGCGGCCTACTATCTCGCTGCCGAGGCCGTCACGAACGCGCTCAAGCATGCGCGTCCGGGACGCATCGGCATCTCGCTCGGGGCTGTGGCCGACGGCATCCGGCTGGCGATCCGCGACGACGGATCCGGGGGCGCAGTCGAGGCGATCGGCTCCGGGCTCAGCGGGGTCCGCGACAGGGTCGAGGCGGCCGGCGGGACGCTGCGGGTCTCGAGCGCCGCCGGCACGGGCACCCTCGTCGAGGCGGTCTTCCCGTGACCGGGGCTCGGGGACGAGTGGTCATCGCCGATGACTCCGCCGTCGTGCGCGAGGGGCTCGCGCGGCTGCTCGAGGACGCGGGCTACGTCGTCGTCGCGCGGGTCGGCGACGCGGACGCGCTCGTCGAGGCCGTCGACCGAGAGCTCCCCGACGCGGTCGTCGCCGACGTGCGGATGCCGCCGACGCTCACCGACGATGGCGCCCGCGCGGCTGCAGACCTCCGCGCGCGATACCCGCACCTGCCGATCCTGCTGCTCTCCCAGCACGTCGAGACCACGCACTCTCTCGCGCTCGCCGCGACCGGAGCCTTCGGCTACCTGCTCAAGGACCGTGTGCTCGAGATCGACGACTTCCTCGACGCGCTCGCCCGCGTCGTACGCGGCGGGTCCGCGCTCGACCCCGAGGTCGTCGCCTCGCTGGTGCGTCCGAGCAGACGCGACGACCCGCTCGCGGCGCTCTCGACCCGTGAGCGCGATGTGCTGGCCCTCGTGGCCGAAGGCCTGTCGAATGCCGCGATCGCATCCCGGCTCTTCCTCACCGATCGCACCGTCGAGAGCCACATCCGCTCGCTCCTTCCGAAGCTCGGACTGCCCGACAGCACCGACGGCCACCGGCGGGTGCTCGCTGTGCTCGCGTATCTGTCGGCGGCGTGAGCGTCAGCGGATCACGACGGTGCCCGGCGGGATCAGGGCGAACGTCGCGATGTACACGGCGATCGCCGTGAACGCGACAAGGGTGAGCGCAGCGAGCACCGAGAGGGCGACCACCGGCAGCAGCCGCCCGATCCGACGTCGCGCGAAGGCCACCAGTCCGGAGCCGACCAGGGCGCCTGCCGTGTTGACGACGACATCCGTCAGGTCGGACCGGCCGACGGCAATCACGTACTCGGCGACCTCGAGGCCCAGGCTCGCGCCAGCGGCGAGGAGCGCGATCGTCGACCGCCGCCAGGTTGGCGCCAGGAGGGTGAGGTAGACGCCGAGGGGCGCGAACAGCAGCAGGTTCGCGAGCACCTCCCACGGAGCGCTGGCGCCGAACTCGCCGGCAGCGGCGAAGGGCATCAGCTTGATCGCGCGCTCGTCGTCGTCGCCGATGTACGGGAGATGGAACTTCCACAGCACCAGCCAGACGAGCAGCACGAGCCACACGACGAACAGCAGGGAGAGGCCGATGCGGATCGGCCGAGCCGGTGACAGGTCGACGGTCGTCCTGGCATCCATGCCCTGAGTCTCGCGACCCGCTCCGCATAGATCATCGTGCCGGAGGATGACACGGCGCGACGCGAGGATGACGATCAGCGATCGCCGAGAACTTCTCCCCTGGCGCCCGAGAGCTCCACATCGGGCACCCGGAAAGCGGTGCCCTCGTAGGACCAGGTCTGCGGGTAGGTGTCCTTCACGAAGCGTGCCTCGCCGGCGTCCGCAGTATAGAAGTGGTGGCCGAACGATCCCGACCAGAACCGGGACACGGCCAGGGTGCCCGCAACGTCGGCGTCCGCCGGGTAGACGTAGTAGGCGATTCCCTCGTACGCCCACACACTGTCATCGAAGGCGTCGATGACGTTCTTCTTCTCGGCCTCGCTCGTGGTGTAGAAGTGCCCCTGGAGCGTTCCCGACCAGAACCGGTACAGCGGAACGGTCCCCGGCGCCCTGCGCTCGAACGCGGTGTAGACGGGCCCCTCGTAGCTCCAGGTCGACGCCGGGTAGTGATCCAGAATGTATGCGCGCTCCTCGGGGCTCGACGTGTAGAAGTGCGAGCGATTGGAGGGGCTCCAGAACCGATAGACGGTGACGTACGCCTGAGGCGCAGGAAGAAGAGCGTTCCACGTCGTACGCTCGCCGGGGACAAAGGTCACTGCTGCGGATTGCACCTGTGCCCGGCCCCGCGGTCCGTCGTACAGCGCGGTGAAACGATACGTCCCTGCGCTCAGATCTCCGATGTCGAATGAGCCTGCCGCGCTGACCGGGCGGGTGAACCCGGTGTCCACCCACGCACTGCTCCCCGCAGCACGGTACTCGATGCCGATGGTGACGTCACCCGCGGCGAGATCGCTGGGCGTCAGCCCTCCGCCGGTCACCGTACCCACCAGATGTGCGGCCTGAGCCACCTCGATCTCGAAGTCGTCGGCGTATTCGCCCGTGTCCACCGCGAAGTAGTCCGGCACGTCGTAGAAGGATCTGGCGGACCAGGCGGAGGATCCGAAGCGTCCGAGTGGATCCTCGACTCGTAGATCGAAACGCCCGCCTGGCGTCTCCAGGACGAAGCGTCCGTCCGCATCGGTGACCGTGGAGTAGGAGCCGAGGTACGAGGGGCGGTCGGGCAGGTATCTGCTCGCTGTCACGGTCACACCCGCGACGGGGGCGCCCCCCGACCGGACCGTGCCCCCGATTCCTGTCTCGACCGGCATGAGCACGTTCAGCACGCCGTCCTGACCCCCGACCACGTCGATGTACAGGAGCGCACCGTAGTCGCTGCCACCGGATCCCTGCTCGTCGACTCGGTACACGTAGACCCTCCACCGACCGGTGAACAGACCGCTGGCGGAGTACGTCCCGCCAGCGCCCATCTGGACGGTTGTCAGTGCGGTCGCCTTCGGTGATGTGAAGAAGAGAGTGAATTCGTCGGGCTTCGCCGCATTGCCTGTGATCCCCACGTCGACCCGACCTGTGACCGTCGAGGCAGCGATGAGCTGGATGGCGACCTGCTCGGCCAGAGGCTGCTCGAGATCGTAGACATAAGGGTCGGACAGCTCGTTCGGGGAGTCGACGATCCCGGCACCGAGGTAGTCCACCGTGATCTGAGTCAGGCCGGGGAGAAGGTGGCGCACGGTGAAGGTGCCGTCGGCGGCGAGGTACCCGCAACTGCAGCTGGGTCCCCAGCCCAGCCCGATGGCATCCCAGGCTCGCCCTCCGACCTGGAGCGAGTTGGGGGTGGGCACGGAGCCATCGGGCATTCGGATGGTACCCGTCACCGTGCGATAGCCGAGGACGGTGATCACCACCTGCGGTGCAGCCCCTGCGCGAGCTGTGACCTCGGCGTACGTCGCCGGGAACGCGTCGCCCGAAGACGGGGCCGCCCTGACCCGGTACTTCTCGCCGTCGTTGAGCCCTGTGAGCGTGAAGGTGCCGTCGGATCCGAGTGTCGTCGTCGCCACATCGGTCACCCAGGAGCCGGCCGATGTGCTCCAGCTCTGCGCGTAGAGACGGACGTCACCGGCGGCGAACGGGGATCCGCCCTCTTCCCTCACGACCGAGCCCGAGATCCGTCCGCTCCCTGCCGCAGTGACAGGCGAGCCCGTCATCACAAGGCCGGCTGTACCGAGCAGCAGCACGACGGCGGACGCGACGAAGCGCATGATCAGGAAGCGCGTCATGGCGGGGTTCTTTCTGAGGAGCCGTCGGGTTGCGTAAAGCTAGCACGTCCTCACCACGGAGCCCGAACGACGAGATCAGCCCGCCACGACGTCCCGCAGCGCGTCGATGATCCGCGTCGCCCGCACGTCGCCGATCCCCTCCATCTGATTGGTCAGGAACGCGAAGCCGATGCCCGTGTCGGGATCGGCGAAGGCCGACTGCCCGCCGGCGCCGTCGTGCCCGAAGCCGCTCTCGGTGAGGTACCGGCGCGGCTCGGACGGCAGCTGGAACCCCATCCCCCATCGCGGCCACGGTCCGGGCACGTCGAAGACCGGCGGCCCTTCGCTCTGCGGCACGGTGGCAGAGCGCAGCACCTCGTCGTCGAGCAGCCGTACCCCGTCGGTCTCGACGATCGTCGCCGACCAGATGGCGGCGAGAGAGCGCGCGGACGAGATGCCCCCGGCACCGGGGATCTCGGCGAGACGGATGTCGGACGCGTTCCAGCCGGTGTCCGTGCCGACGAGCTCGTGCGGCAGGGCCCCGCCGAGCGTCATGGCCTGCTCGCCCCAGTCGATGACACCGGGGGTGCGGGCCTCGGCCTGCAGGCGGGTGAGCTCGGCCAGCGACGGGCCGACCTGCAGGTGCGCGACACGGTCCTCCATCGACGGCGGGAGACCGATCCAGGCATCGGCACCGAGAGGCCGGCCCACCACTTCGGTGAAGTATGCTCCGATCGGCATGTGGACGATCCGGCGGATGACCTCCCCCACCAGCCACCCGTGCGTGATCGCGTGATAGGCGTACCCGGTTCCCGGCTCCCACAGCGGCTCCTGCCCGCCGAGCTGGTCGACGACGCTCGCCCAATCCGTGATCTGCGACGCGGACATCGGCACACGAGGTGCCGACAACCCGGATCGGTGGGCCAGCAGATCGCGCACCCGCACGTCTCCCTTGCCCGCGGAGGCGAACTCGGGCCAGTAGGTGGACACGCGCTCCGCATAGCTGAGCCGCCCCTCCTGCACGAGGCGTGCAGCGAGGATCGACACCAGCCCCTTTGTGCAGGAGAAGATCACGCTCACGGTGTCGTCGCGCCACCGGTCACCGGTGCGCTCATCGGCGATCCCGCCCCAGAGGTCCACGACGGTCTCGCCGCGATGGCGCACGGCGAGCGCCGCGCCCATGTCGGGCTTCCCGTCGAAGGCGGCCTCGAACGCCGCCCCCACCGGCTCGAAGCCGGGGGCACATGACCCCTGCATCAGCCCTTGACCGCACCTTGCAGGAGGGCCTGGATGAACTGGCGCTGGAAGAGCACGAACACGAGGATCGTGGGCACGATGATGATGAGCGCCCCCGCGTTCAGCAGCGGGATGCTGCTCGAGTACTGCCCCTGGAAGAACGTCAGCGCTCCGGCGACCGTGCGGTTGAGCGGGTCCGACACGAGCACGACCGGCAGCAGGAACTGGTTCCAGGTCCACAGGAACAGCAGGATCGCCAGCGCCGAGAGCGCGGGGCGAGCCAGCGGCAGCTGCACTCGCACGAACTCCTGCAGCGTCGTCGCCCCGTCGACGCGGGCCGCCTCGGACAGCTCCGAGGGCACTCCGACGAAGTGCGCGCGCATCCAGACGACGCTGAACGGCATGTAGAGCCCGATGAGCGGCAGGATGATCGCCCACTGGGTGTTCAGGAGCCCGAGCGACTGGATCTCGTAGTAGAGCGGGATGATGAGCGCCTCGAACGGGATGGTCAGCCCCAGGATCAGGAAGATGTAGATGAAGCGACCCCCGCGCACCCGCAGGTTGCCGAGGGCGTAGCCGGCCAGCGTCGCGAACAGCAGGCTGATCGGCACCACGAACAGCACGATGAACAGGCTCGAGCCCATGAGCCGCAGTACGTTGCCGGTCTCGAAGGCGGTGGCGAAGTTGACCCACTGCGGATCGGTGGGCCAGGTCAGGCCGGTGGGGTTCACATCCGCGGGCTGCAGGGCGGCCGACAGCATGTTGACGAGCGGGATCAGCGTCAGCACGAGCACCAGGATCAGCACCACGCGCCCGATGAGGGCCTCGGATCGGCGGACGATCATCGCGTTCCCGCCCGTGCCAGTCGCTGGATCGGCAGCACGCACGCGAGCACCAGGATCATGAGCACGATGCCGAAGGCGGATGCCAGACCCACCTCGCTCTGCGTGAATCCGATGCGGTAGATGGAGATGCCGGGCACCAGCGTGGAGCGTCCCGGGCCGCCGAGCGTCGTCGTGTAGATGATGTCGAAGCTGCTGAGCGCGGCGATGACCGTGATCGTGGTGAGCACCGCGATCTCCTGCCGGAGGCCGGGGATCGTGACGGTGATGAACTCGCGCCACCAGCTCGCGCCGTCGAGACGGACGGCCTCGTAGAGCGACTGGTCGATCTTGCCGATGCCGGTGAGGAACAGGACGGTGCAGAGTCCGGTGAGCACCCACGAGCCGATCAGACCGACCGCCGGCAGAGCCGTGTCGAAGTCGCCGAGCCAGGCCCGCGTGATCGAGCCGAGGCCGATGGCGGTGAGCACCTGGTTGACGGCGCCGGTCTGCGCGTACATCCAGGACCAGGTGATGCCCGCCGCGGCGAGCGGGATGATCTGCGGCAGGAAGAGGATCGTCTGGGACGCGCTCGAGAACACGCCGGGGCGCATGGTGCGGATGAGGGTGGCGAGCACGAGGCCCGCGCTGACCGGGATGATCGTGAAGAACGCGATCAGCACGAAGGCGTTGCGGATCGACCCCAGAAGATCGGGGTCGGTGAACACCCGCGCGTAGTTGGCGAGACCGACCCAGGTCGAGGGCCCGACGCCGTTCCACTTGTAGAACGAGTACTGCACGCCGGTCGCCAGGGGGTAGATCACGAAGGCGCAGTAGGCGATGAGCGCGGGGGCGGCGAGAAGCCACCCGGTGAGGGTGCCCCGCCGGGCCGCTGCGCGTGCAGCGACCCGGCGAGGTGCGGTGGAGGTGGTCACCCAGCGAGCTCCTGGGCGTAGAACTCCTGCACCTTGGTGACGAACTCCTCGCCCGTGATCTGCCCGGTCACGAGCAGCTGCGACTCGGGGATGATGGCGCCGGCGTAGATGCCCGCCGTCGCGTTGGCCATGAAGTCGACCTGGCCGTCCTCGGTCGCGATCTGCGCCGACATCTCGAGGGCGTCCTCGATCAGCGAGCCCGCCGCCACCTCGGGGAGAGGCAGGGTCGGGTCGCCGCCGGGCGAGGCGCCCGTCACGTCGAGCACGATCTGACGGGCCTTCTCGTCGGTGTGGATCCAGTTGAGGAAGTAGACGATCTCGTTGAGGTGCTTCGACTTGGCCGCGACCGAGAACGAGTTGGCCGCTCCCATCGCGACGTGGTCGCCACCCTCCTCGGCCGGCGGCACGAGGAAGAACGCGACGTCGTCGCCCATCTTGGCCTGCGTGTCGGCGGCGGCCCAGTTGCCGTTGAAGGTGAAGAGACCCTCACCGCCCTGGAACCGGCTCACGAACGACGCGTAGTCGATCGCGTTGATGTCGGTCGGGAAGTAGCCGGCATCCGCCCATTTGCGGATGAGCTCGGCGCCCTCGAGGTTGCCGGGCGTGTCGTAGGTGGCACCGGGCACGTTGAGGATCCAGTCCATCATCTCGCCCTTGTCGGCGTACTGGTTCATCGCGGCCTGCACGACGAAGTTCACCACGCCGTCCTTGTCGCCCGCCATCAGCGGGAGGACACCGCCCGCCTTCGCGGTCTCCATGTCGTCCTCGAGCTCGGCGAGGGTCTCGGGGATGCCGTCGATGCCGAGCTGGTCGGCGAGCTTCGTGTTCATGTAGATGCCCGTGATGCTGTAGCCGAGGCCGAGCTGGTAGAGCGACCCGGCGCCGCGCACGCCGTCCTCACCCATGCGGAGCGGGGCGAGCTGGGCCTCCGACCACGCGTCCCAGCCGTAGGCGTCGTAGTACGGATCGAGGTTGGCCAGCAGCCCGTCCTGCACGGTGTCGCCGATGGTGGGCAGGCGGATCAGGTCGGGCGGGGTGTCGCTCGCCAGCAGCTTCGGCGCGTTGGCCGTCAGGTTCTGGAAGGTGTCGCGGGTCACGTTGAACGTGATGTTGGGGTGCTGCTTGGTGAACTCGGCGGCCAGCTCGTCGGTGAGCGGGAAGCCCGTCTCGTCGGCGATGGTCAGCTCGACATCCTCCGTCGTGAGCTCGGTGCTCACCTCGGTGGTCTCCGTCGGGCCGGTATTGCCGCTGCCCGGCGCGCAGCCGACCAGGGTGAGGGCGGCGACCGCGGCGACAGCCGCGAATGCCACGGGTCCGCGCGCGAGTCGAGCGCGGGGTCGGGAAGATGACATCTCTTGACTCCTTTGTCAGGGGGTGTCGGCGTCGCCGCCGACTGCTGCTTGCTAAAACGGTTTAGCAAGGCCCATGATGGGCCGTGCGCCCGACGTTGTCAAGGTAGTCGAGTTCCCCGGATAGCATCGGCAGGCGAGAGGAGACATCGATGTCGCACAAGCGCGTGACGCTCGCCGACGTGGCGAAGCTGGCCGGACTCTCGACCGCCGCCGCCTCGATGATCCTCAACGGCCGACCCGACACCCGGCTGTCCCAGCAGGCCCACGAGCGCGTCAATGCGGCTGCGCAGGCCCTCGGGTACCGGCCCAATGTCGCCGCCCGCGGCCTGCGCACCGACAAGACCTCGACGATCGCGTTCATCTCGGATCTGGTGGCCACCACCCGCTTCGCCAGCGGCCTGATCAAGGGGGCGCTCGAGGCGGCGGAGGCCGCCGGACACGTGGTGCTCGTGCTCGAGACCGGCGGCGAGCCGGCGCGGGAGGCGGAGGCGATCGCCGCGGTGCTCGACCGACAGGTCGACGGCATCATCTTCGCCACCATGCGCGCCCGCGAGCTGTTCATCCCGCCGCTGCCGGACGGCATGGGCGTCGTGCTGCTGAACGCGACCAACCCCTCGCACGAGACGTCGGTGCTGCCCGACGAGTACGCGGGCGGTCGCCGCGCCGTCGAGCTGCTGCTCGAGCAGGGCCACGGCGAGGCGATCGCCCTGCTCGGCCAGAACGACGAGGTCGAACGCGACCTCTTCAGATCGGCGACGGTCGCCCGACGCATCGCCGGCATCCGCGACGCCATGGCCGAGCGGGGGCTCGACTTCATCGCCGAGGAATCGATCTGGCTGTGGGAGCCCGACGAGGGATACCGTGCAACGGCCGCGCTCCTCGACCGCTGCCCCGACGTGCAGGCCATCGTCTGCCTCAACGACCGGATCGCGTTCGGCGCCCTGCAGGCCCTCACCGAGCGCGGCCGCTCGGTGCCCGACGACGTGTCGCTCGTCTCGTTCGACAACGACGAGCTGGCCGCCTACCTGCGCCCCGGCCTCACCACGATCGCCCTGCCGCACGAGGCGATGGGACGTCGGGCCGTCGAGCTGCTGCTGTCGTCGGAGCGCGGCGCCGAGACCCTGCTCGAGATGCCGGCCATCGTGCGCTCCTCGATCGGGGTGCCGCGGCGGCAGCGGGTCAGCTGAGTCGGGTCTCACCGAGGGCTTCCCTCCTGCGTAACGTGATGATTGACTTCATTGCGTGACAACCACCGCATGGCCCGACCGCCCCTTCCGCTGGCTGTGGAGCGGCACGGCGATCTCACTGCTCGCCGCCGAGGTGGGCGAGCTCGCCGTGCCCCTCTTCGCGCTGCTGGTGCTGGGTGCGTCGCCCGAGGGCCTCGCGGCCATCCGCGTCGCGCAGTTCGCGCCCTTCCTGGTGGCGACGCTCGCGCTCGGCGTGGTGGCCGATCGGATGCGACGCCAGCCTCTGCTGGTGGGCGCCGACCTCGGGCGCGGCATCGTCCTGCTGGCCGTGGTCGCCCTCGCGGCGCTCGGACTGCTGCCCCTGCCCGTGCTGGTCGGAGCCGCCGCGGTGCTCGGCACCCTCACCGTGCTGTCGACCCTCGCCGACTTCTCGTTCCTGCCGGCGGTCGTGCCCCGCGAGCGGGTCGTCGACGCCAACGCGCGCATCACAGCGACCCAGTCGATCGCGTCCATCGCCGGCACCGGGGCGGGCGGCGCACTCGTGCAGCTGCTGACGGCGCCGATCGCCCTGCTGGCGACGGGCGTCGCCTACCTGTTGTCGGCCGTCGCGCTCAGCCGGGTCCGCGCCGACGAGTCCCGACCCGATGCTCGGACCGAGCGGGCCCGCCCCTGGACGGAGGCGCGGGAGGGCCTTCGGTTCCTTCTCGGCAGCCCCATCCTCCGCGCTCTCGCCGGAGAGGCCGGCACCTGGAATCTGTTCAACGAGCTCTTCCTGCTCGGCCTGATCGTGCAGGTCACGTCGATGTCGACGCAGGGCCCCCTGCTGCTCGGACTGCTGCTCATGGCCGGAGCAGCGGGCGCCTTCGCGGGGGCGGCGGTCAGCCGCTGGGCGACGACGACCTACGGCTACGGCCCCTCGATGGTCGTCACGCTCCTGCTCGGCAACAGCGCGACGCTCGCCGTCGTCGTCCTCGGCGCGGTCGATGACACGGCGGCGTTCATCATCGCGGGTATCGCGCTGGCGGTCTCCGGGTTCGGCGGCGGCATCGCCAACCAGTCGGTCACGATCCGGCAGCTCTCGACGCCGCCCGGCCTGCGCGGGAGGGTCAATGCCGCGTATCGCTTCCTCACGTGGGGGTTCCTGGCTATCGGGGCGGGCGCTGCGGGGTTCGTGATCGCGTCCTCGGGGGCGCGCACGGCGATCCTCATCGGAGCGATCGGCATGACGCTCGCGAGCCTCTGGGTCGTCTTCTCGCCGGTGCCGCGCCTGCGTACCCTGGACGAGACATGACCGCTTCCGTCGCGCCGCTCACCTCCCCCACGCTGTTCCATCTGATCAACAAGTGGGGAGAGGAACCGCGACGGGCGGCGGGCGAGGCCGACGATCCGTACCCGGCGCTCGCGTCGATCGCCGCGGGGCTGCCGCCCGGCAGCCGCCTCGACGAGGACGTCGCCGTCGAGGCGGCAGACAGACTGCACGCTGTGTTCGCCACGGAGGACCCTGACACGCGGGCCGAGGCGCTCAACGAGCTGATCGCCGACACGGGCCTGCGCTTCGGTCTGGTCGCCCGAGATGGGGCCCTCCACGAGCAGTGGTCGACCGAGCGCCCCGACCGAGCGCTCCTGGCAGCGGGGACGCTCGCGATGCTCGCCCTGGTGAGCGAGCACCCCGATTCCGAGCGTCTGGGAGTGTGCGCGGGCGACGACTGCGTCGACGCCTACGTCGACAGGTCACCTGCAACACGACGGCGCTACTGCTCGATCACCTGCCAGAACCGGGCGCGCACCCGCCGCCATCGCGCGCATCGCTGATCCCGGGCGCCCGAGCAGGATCGGAGAAGCAACCGCCGGCCCCGAGCCCTAGCGTGTCACCATGACAGCATCCGAGCCGTACGTCGTCGACTTCGTCGACGTCTCGACAACAGGCCTCGACTCCTCGCCCGTCGCCGGCGCACTCGCCGGCCTGCGGGCCAACGAGGCGCGTTACTTCAGGAACAAGTTCGATCACGTCTTCACCGTCAGCCCGGCAGCCGAGGCGCCCGCCGTCGTCGACTGGGTGCACGGCATCCTGTCGAGTGAGCGCGGCATCGTCATCACCTCGCCGCCGCTCGAGGCGGCACAGTTCGAGGTCGATGGCGTCCGGTGGGCCTATGTCTTCTACGAGAGCGGCTTGGCGGTCAACGTCCTGTTCACGATCGAGGACGGCGGCAAGCGGGCGGTGGGCTTCAAGCTCTCCGATGGAATGGAGATCCCCCAGGAGCTGGCCGAGCGCTATAAGTTCGCCCGCCAGAAGTCGAAGCTGGCCGGCACGATCCGCGGGTCCTATTTCGTCATCAAGGGCGAGCACTAGACGACGCGACCGGCGGACGCCTGAGGCGTCCGCCGGTCGTCAGAACCCGAGGGTGCGATCTGCTACTTGAAGGCATCCTTGACGTTCTCGCCGGCCTGCTTCAGGTTGGCCTTGGCCTGGTCGTCCTGGCCCTCAGCCTGCAGGTCGGGGTTGTCGGTGGCCTTGCCGGCGGCTTCCTTGCCCTTGCCGGTGAGGTCCTCTGCGGCGTTCTTGATCTTGTCGTCGAGCCCCATGGTGATCTCCTGTTCCTCGCCCGGCGTCTGTCGCCGGATACCCTCATGCTCCGACGCCGGGCTTCGGATGACGTGGGATCGAGAAGGTGCACAGCGAAATTTCAGGCACTCCCCGGATTCCACCCTTGGCACTCGATCGGGGAGAGTGCTAAAACTGAATCGGGTCGCACGGACCTGCGCGCGACTCTTCATTCGGTGACGAAAGGAGATTGATCATGTCCAATCCGTTCGATGTTCTGAGCCAGTTCGACCGCCTCGCGTCCAGCGCCTTCGATACCGCTCGAGCTCCCCGCCTGATGCCGGTGGACCTCTTCCGCGAGGGCGACCAGTACGTCCTGAGCGCCGACCTGCCAGGGATCGATCCGGCGTCGGTGGACCTCGACGTCGACGGCCAGCTGCTCACGATCCGCGCCGAGCGACGCGCTCCGGCGAGCGACGACGTCAAGTGGCTCTCGCACGAGCGCCCGCACGGCAGCTACATGCGCCAGTTCACGCTGGGGGACGGTGTCGACGCCGAGAAGATCACGGCGAACTACGAGCACGGCGTGCTCTCGGTCATCATCCCGATGGCCGAGCGGGCGAAGCCGCGCAAGATCCAGATCGCATCGGCAGGTGACCGCCGGCAGGTGCTGGCGTGATGCGTACGATCGTCGCCGCACCCGACCCGCGCCGAGGCGGCAGCCGTATGCCCGACCACTCCGGCATCCGCCTGCCCGTCGTGAAGCGGCGGTACACCCCCGTCGCTCCCCCGCGCAGGCCGTCGAGTCGCTGGCCGATGGGTGGCCCACCGCTCCGAGCGGCGTGACCTGAGTCGAGACCCCCGAGTTTTCGCTCGGGGGTCTCGTGCGTGACCAACCCGAGTCTGAGACGATGGCGTCACCACCCCACTCGAGGAGACCCATGGCCACGATCCCCGACCTGCTCGCCGCCAACCTCACCGACGTCTTCGGCAATCGGGACCGCAGATCCCGCCGAGCCGCGATCGACAGCCTCTTCACCGAGGACGTGGTCTTCGCCGATCCCGATGAGACGGTGACCGGACGCGACGCGCTCGAGCGGAAGGCGGCCGGACTGATCGACGACGCCCCCGCGTCGTTCGTCTTCGCCGACGACGGACCCGTCTACGTCGGTACCGATACAGGTGCGCTGGCCTGGGCGTTCGGGCCGGCTGGGGCGCCGGTCGCCCGCGGGATCGACATCATCGTGGTGCGCGACGGGCGCATCAGCGAGCTGCGCACCCTGCTCCACCGCTAGGTCCTATGGACGCCGCCGAGGTCGACTGCGTCATCGCCGGAGGCGGCCCCGCCGGGATGGTGCTGGGACTCGCCCTCGCGCGCGCAGGCCTGCGGGTCACCGTCCTCGAGAAGCACGGCGACTTCCTGCGCGATTTCCGCGGCGACACCATCCACCCCTCGACGATCACGCTTCTCGGCGAGCTGGGGCTGCGCGAGCGCTTCCTCGCCTTGCCGCTCACCCGCATCACCACCATGGACATCGTGGTCGACGGTCGGCGGATCACGCCGGTCGACTTCAGCACTCTGCCTGCGCCCGACGACTTCCTGGTGCTCGCACCGCAGTGGGAGTTCCTGAATTTCCTCGCCACCGAGGCGGCCGCATTCCCCGGCTTCGACCTCCGGATGCGCACGACGGCGACCGGTCTCCTCCTCGAGGACGGGGAGGTGCGGGGTGTGCGCGCCGCCGGCCCCGACGGCGAGGTCGAGCTGCGCGCCACACTCACCGTCGCCGCCGACGGGCGGTCGTCAGCACTCCGCGAGGCGGCCGGGCTCGTCCCTCGTGAGCTCGGAGTCCCGATCGACGTCCTGTGGTTCGGCCTTCCGAAGCCCGCCGACCCCCCGCCGACGACGCTCGGGTACCTCTCACCGCACGGGATGGTACTGACGATCGATCGCGGCGATCGGTACCAGGCGGGGATGGTGATCCGAAAGGGTGGTCTCGATGAGCTGCGGCAGGCGGGGCTGCCCGCGTTCCGCTCCCGGATCGCCGACGCCGCGCCCGTCCTCGGCTCGGTGGTCCAGGCGATCACCGACTGGGAGCAGGTCAAGCTGCTGTCCGTCCAGCTGAACCGGCTGCCGCGCTGGCACCGGCCGGGCTTCGTCGCGATCGGCGACGCGGCGCACGCCATGTCGCCGATGTTCGGGGTGGGCGTCAACTACGCGATCCAGGATGCGGTGGCCCTGAGCACTGCCATCGCCGGTTCCCTGCGCGCACGCACGGCCCCGACCGAGCACCTCGCGGCCTTCCAGGCTCGTCGTCAGCAACCGGTCGCGCGGATGCAACGTGCGCAGCGGTTCGGACACAGCCGGATCGTGCGCCAGGCCGAGGGCGGGCGGATCGCGCCCCGATGGGTCGTCCGGGTGCTCGCGCGGCTCGCTCCGGCCATCCGAGCACCCGCGGCGCGGTTCATCGGCGTCGGGTTCCGCCCCGAGCACGTCGTCGATGCGGGGGTTCCGGGCTGAGCGCAGCCGGACTATCGTTCGCGGCATGTGCCGCAACATCCGCGTCCTCCACAACTTCGAGCCGCCGACGACCGACGACGAGGTGCGCGAAGCCGCGCTTCAGTTCGTCCGGAAGGTCAGCGGCTCGACCCGACCCTCGCGCGCCAACGCCGACGCGTTCGACCAGGCGATCGACGAGATCGCCGACGCGACGCGGCGGATGCTCGATCAGCTCGTCACGACGGCGCCGCCGAAGAGCCGCGAGCTCGAGGCCGTGAAGGGCCGGGAGCGCCACGAGAAGAGGATGGAGCGCGAGGTGAGGATCCGCACCGCGACGGCCTGAACACGCGCCGCGCGCGCCACGCAACCCCTGCGTCGGCGATGCGGGGACTACCTACCCTGGAGCATGGCCGAGCCCAAGGAAGCACCCGTCCAGCTGCAGGTCGGCGAGCACACCGTCAAGCTGAGCAGCCCGTCGCGGGTGTACTTCCCGGCCCACGGCTGGACGAAGCACGACCTCGCGCAGTACTACCTCTCCGTCGGCGACGGCATCGTCAACGCCCTGCGCGAGCGCCCGACGATGCTGCATCGCTACCCCAAGGGCGTGCAGGGCCTCGACGGCGAGAAGGTGCACCAGAAGCGCCTCCCGGCGGGCGCCGCGCCCTGGGTCGAGACGGTGCCGGTCTACTTCCCGCGCTTCACGCGCACCGTCGACGAGCTCTGCGTGACCGAGCTCGCGCACGTGATCTGGGCCGTGCAGATGTCGACCGTCGAGTTCCACCCCTGGAACTCACGTCGCGCCGACATCGAGAAGCCCGACGAGTGGCGCATCGACCTCGACCCGATGCCCGACGCGCCGTTCTCGCGTGTGCAGCAGGTCGCCGCCGTCGCGCACGAGGTGCTGGATGAGCTGGGTGCGACAGGCTGGCCGAAGACCTCCGGGGGCAGCGGCCTTCACATCTATGTGCGGATCGCGCCCGAGTACGGCTTCTCCGACGTGCGTCGCGGGGCCCTGGCCTTCGCCCGCGAGGTCGAGCGGCGAGCACCGAAGGACGTGACGACGACCTGGTGGCGCAAGGACCGCGATCCGGCCGCCGTCTTCGTCGACTACAACCAGAATGCCCGCGACCACACGATCGCCTCGGCCTACTCGGTGCGCGGCAACGCATACGGCACCGTGTCGACGCCGATCGGATGGGACGAGGTCGCCGACGTGGATCCGCGCGAGTTCACGATCGCGACGGTTCCGGCCCGATTCGCGGAGCTCGGCGACCTGCACGCCGGGATGGACGAGGCCGTCTTCGACTTCTCGCCGCTGCTCGAGTGGGCCGACCGCGACGAGGCCGAGGGGGCGGACGCGCCACCGGACCCCGACCTCGAGCCTGACGGCGGCGCCTAGCGCCCGACTACTCGAGCAGCTTGCCCGCCACCGTCACCTCGGTGCGCATGAGCGCGGCGATCGGCTCGGGGATCGCGGGGATCGACTCCCGCGTGATGCCGGCGGTCGGCGACCACACGAGGTTGACCTGCAGCTCGGGGTCGGTCTCGGGGAAGTCGCTGCGGTTGTGGCATCCGCGGGTCTCTCGGCGCTCGAGAGCCGCCTCGAGGGTCGCGCGTGCGGCGAGCGCTGCGGAGCGCAGGTCGAACGCGTGGGCGAGGTCCTGGTACCCGGCGATGTCGGGGTGCACGCCGATGGAGGCGATGCGGGCCTCGATCGCGTCGAGCTCCCGCAGTCCAGCCAGCAGCCCCTCCTCCGAACGCACGACGCCCGCGTAGGCCGTCATCGTGTTGCGGATGGCACGCTGCAGAGCGCGGACGTTCTCCGCCCCGTCGGCGGCGAGCAGATCCGCGATCTCGGTGCGGGCGACCTCGATCGCCTCGGCCGACCGCTTCTGCGCGGGGAGCCCCTGCGAGTAGGCGGCGGCGGCCTGACCGACGATCCGTCCGAAGACGAGCAGCTCGATGAGCGAGTTGCCGCCCAGGCGGTTGGCACCGTGGAGTCCCGACGACGCCTCGCCGATGGCGTAGAGGCCGGGGACGTCGGTGGAGTGGTCCTCGGAGCGCACCCACACGCCACCCATCGAGTAGTGCGCCGTGGGCGCGATCTCGATCGGATCGGTGGTCACGTCGAGCATCTGCAGCTCGAGCATGGTCTGGTACACCCGCGGCAGCTTGGTCATGATCGTCTCGCGCGGCAGGTGCGAGATGTCGAGCCAGACGCCGCCGTTCGGGGTTCCGCGCCCTTCGGCGATCTCGGTGTAGCAGGCCAGCGCGACGCGGTCGCGCGTCGAGAGCTCGAGGCGCTCGGGGTCGTACTTGTGCATGAAGCGCTCGCCGAGACCGTTGCGGAGATACCCGCCCTCGCCGCGCGCCGCCTCCGAGATGAGGGTGCCGGCCGCGGTCTCGGGCTCGATGATGCCGCTCGGGTGGAACTGCACCAGCTCGGGATCGCGCAGGCGCCCACCTGCCTCGACCGCGAGGCGGAACGAGTCGCCCGTGTTCTCGTCGCGTCGCGACGAGGTGCGCCGCCAGATGCGGTTGTGGCCTCCGGCCGCCAGGATCACGGCATCGGCGCGGATCAGCTGGCGCTCGCCTGTCTCGAGGTCGAAGCCGTAGGCGCCGAACACGGCGCCGTCCTCGTTGACCAGGATGCGCGTGATGTACACGCGGTCGAGGATCGGGATCTCGAGCTGCGCGGCGCGGTTGACGAGCGTGCGCTGGATCTCGAGACCCGTGTAGTCGCCCGCGAAGGCGGTGCGGCGGAAGGTGTGGGCGCCGAAGAAGCGCTGGGAGATGCGGCCGTCGGCCTCGCGGGCGAACGGCATCCCATAGCGCTCGAGGTCGGCGATGCCCTGGGCCGCGCCCTCGGTGACGATCTGCACCGTGTGCGGGTTGGCGAGCAGGTAGGACTCCTGCAGGGTGTCGGCGGCGTGCTGCTGCCAGGTGTCGTCCTCGTCCATGGTGCCGAGGGCGGCGTTGATGCCGCCGGCGGCGAGCGAGGTGTGCGCGTCCGACTTGGAGCGCTTGCCGACGGCGAGGACGTCGACACCGGCCTCGGCCAGCTCGATCGCGGCGCGGAGGCCCGACCCGCCCGTGCCGATGACGAGGACGGAGGTAGAGATCTGGCGTTCTGACGAGGACATGCTTCGACGCTACGTCGGGCACATCGATTACTCCAGTGCATATATTGCGTCGCTGCCATGCTCGTAAGCTATGGACATGAACCTGGAACAGCTGCGCGGGTTTGTCGAGATCGCTCAGGGCGGCAACTTCACGCGGGCCGCCGAGCGTCTGCATCTCGCGCAACCCTCGCTGAGCCGGCAGATCTCGTCGCTCGAGCACGATCTCGGCGCCGAGCTCTTCCACCGATCGCGCGACGGCAGCACGCTCACCACGGCAGGCGAGTCGCTGCTGCCGCTGGCCAGGCGGATGCTCGCGGACGCCGAGTCGGTGCGTCGCGAGCTCGGTGAGCTGGCGGGCCTGCAACGCGGACGCGTCCGGCTCGGAGCGACCCCGACGCTGTGCATCAGCCTCGTGACCGACGTGATCGGCGCCTTCCACGCCGCGCACCCCGCGATCGAGCTGCACCTCTCCGAGCACGGGTCGAAGCGGCTCCTCGACGAGCTGGCCAACGGCGAGCTCGACCTCGCGCTCATCACGACGACGGATGCCAGCTCCGCCGCGCGGTTCACGGTCGCCCCGCTGCTGGTCGAGGAGCTGGTCGTGATCTCGTCGGCCGCCGCTCCCCCGGTCACCGATGCCGCATCCGTCTCTCTCGATGTCGTCGCGCTGCTGCCGCAGATCGCGTTCAGCTCGAGCTACGACCTGCGAGGGGCCACCGACGCCGCGTTCCGGGCGGCCGGGCTGGTGCCCGAGGTGGTGCTCGAGGGGCCGGAGATGGATGCGGTGCTGCGCTTCGTCGAGCGCGGCCTGGGCGTCGCGATCGTGCCGGCCATGGTGCTGATCGATCGACCGGGCCTCCGATCGGTGCGACTCGACGGCCCGGCATTGACGCGCACGATCAGCCTCGCCCGCCCATCCGACGTCGCACCCACCACGGCCGTGGGCGTCATGCAGCGCACCATCGCGTCGACGGCCACAGCTTTCGCCACCCGTGCCGGGGTTACCATCAGGCGAACCGAGGAGACGCAATGAAGACAGTCCTGATCACCGGCGCCTCCGACGGGATCGGCGCCGTCGCGGCCGCCCAGCTCGCCGAGAGCGGCCACCGGGTGCTCATCGCCGGCCGATCCGCCGGCAAGACGCGAGCGGTCGCGGAGGCGACCGGTGCGACGCCGTTCATCGCGGACTTCGCCCAGCTCGACGACGTGCGGCGCCTCGCCGACGAGGTGCTGGCCGAGCTCGACGGCGCACCGCTGGACGTGCTCGCCAACAACGCGGGCGGGCTGTTCGGCGACCCGGCGAAGACGGTCGACGGGCACGAGAAGACGTTCCAGATCAACCACCTCGCGCCCTTCCTGCTCACCCACCTGCTGCTCGACAGGCTGAAGGCCGCAGAGGGAGGGAAGGCGTCGGTGATCAACACTTCGAGCCTCGCCAACCGCTTCGGTCACATCGACCTCGACGACCTCGACAACGACCGCAAGTTCAGCGCCAACAAGGCGTACGGCGACGCGAAGCTCGCCAACATCCTGTTCACCCGCGGCCTGCACGCCCGCCACCACGCCGCCGGCATCTCGACTGTCGCGTTCCATCCTGGTGCGGTCGCAACGAACTTCGCGTCGGAGTCCAACAGCATCATGCGCCTCGCCTACCGGTCGCCCCTGCGCAAGCTGTTCCTCATCAGCTCGGAGAAGGGCGGCTCGAACCTCACCTGGTTCGTCGAGGGCAGCCCCGAGGTCGCCTGGCGGTCGGGCAACTACTACAACCAGGTCACCCCCACGGCGAAGGTGAATCCGCAGGCTCTCGACAGGACGCTGATCGACGGGCTGTGGAACCGCAGCGCCGAGCTGGTCGGCATCACGCCCTGATCGTCGCTCACTCGTGCTCGGGCAGCACGGGCGTCGACCATCCGGGATCGCGCCCGAGCTGTGCTGCGCGGGCGACCGATGTCGCCCCGAACCGGTCGCGGACCGCGTCGAGGACGGTGTCGAGCCGCGCTCCCTCATCCCAGTCGATCGGCAGCTCGGGCTGGAGGCTGTCGGTGCGCCCCAGGTGCGACAGCGAGATGCCGATCAGCGTGATCCCCCGCTCGTCGATCTCGGGCTGCGCCGCGGCGAGCAGCTCCCGTGCCACCCCGAGCAGCACCGA
Organism: uncultured Microbacteriaceae bacterium; assembly: GCA_964246985.1. GTDB lineage: Bacteria > Actinomycetota > Actinomycetes > Actinomycetales > Microbacteriaceae > CAXTSE01. The sequence goes on along the minus strand of CAXTSE010000012.1, from coordinate 4,861 downwards.
GGTGCGGTCGGTGGCGGCCCCGACGCTGCGCGACCGCGTGACCTTGACGTAGTCGCCGAAGCGCAGCCGCAGCACGACCGTGCGGCACACCCGCTCGTGCTCCCGCAGTCGGCCGCCCAGTCTGTCGATGATCTGCGTGAGGATCACGTCGAGCTCGGCGGGCGTGCGCGGGCGACGACCGAGAGCCCGCTGAGACCCGATCGAGCGGCGGCGCCGAGTCGTGTCGACGGGCCGCGGATCGCGCAGTCGCGCCAGCGCGTGCAGGTGCGCCCCAGCCGCCCGGCCCAGCAGTCGCTCGGCCGTCGCGGCCTCGAGCTCGGCGAGCTGCCCGACGGTGTGGATGTTGAGTCGGTGCAGCTTCTCGGCGGTGACCGCCCCGACGCCCCAGAGCCGCTCGACCGGCAGGGGAAGGAGGAACTCCTCCTCCTTCGACGGCTCGACGAGCAGCAGCCCGTCAGGCTTGCTCACCGCGCTCGCGACCTTCGCGAGGAACTTGGTGCGCGCGATTCCGACCGAGATCGCCAGCCCGACCTCGGTACGCACCCGCTCGCGCAGGCGCACCGCGACCTGCTCGGGCGTGCCGGCGATGCGCCGAAGCCCGCCCACCTCGAGGAAGGCCTCATCGATCGACAGGCCCTCGACGAGCGGCGTCGTATCGCGGAAGATCGCGAAGACGTCGCGGCTGGCCGCCGCGTACGCGTCCATCCGCGGCGGCACGACCACCGCATCCGGGCACAGGTCACGCGCCTGCCGTCCGCCCATCGCGGTGCGCACGCCGCGGGCCTTGGCCTCATAGCTGGCGGCGAGCACCACTCCCCCGCCGACGATGACGGGCCGTCCGCGCAGCTGGGGGGCGTCGCGTTGCTCGACCGACGCGTAGAACGCGTCGAGGTCGGCGTGCAGCACGGTCGCCTCGTCCCGCATGCGCTCGCGCCTCCCGCCGGGGATCAGCCCCGCTGTGCGCATCGTCGCATGCACCGCGGACACCCGGATGCGGCGGCGACGGTCACCCGCCGGTGTACATCCCGTAGGTCGTGTCGGCGGCACGCTGAGCCACCTCGGGGTCGCCTCCGTCTGCGACGTGCGCGTCGCGCCAGGCGTCGGCCGACGCGCGCATGAATGCGCGCCCCTCGTCGGTCTGGACCCACGCGGCGGCCTCCTCGGGCGAGACTCCATCGTCGCCGCCGGTCAGGTGGAGAGCGAGGCCGAGCAGCCCCGAATCCCAGCCCATGCCTGTGCCTGAGGGGCCGAACTGATCCCACATCTCGGCGGGCAGGTCGGCTGCCCGTCCGGTGAAGATCAGATCGAGCCGGGTGGATTCGGCGGCGAGCGCCGTCAGCCGGATCGTCAGCCAGGTCGGGGCTCCGCCGCCGAAGACCCAGGTCACGCGGAAGTGCGCCTCGTCGCCCTGGGGCGGTGCGCACTCCTCGACCGTGCCGCCCGCGTTCCCCTCCAGCTGGTACGAGCCACCGAGGCGGAGGTCGCCGCTCACCGGCATGAACCAGCGGGCGATACGATCGGCGGTCGTCGTGGCGTCCCACACGTCGGCGATGGCGGCGCGGTAGGTCTGCGTGAGCGTCTGCACGCGGGTCAGCTCGCCGTCCACCTCCTCCGTCGAGACGCCGCGCTCGACCGCGTCGATCTGTGCCTGGACATCAACCATCGGTGTTCTCCTTGTCGTGGGTGCGGGCAGCGTCGTGGGTGCGGGCGGCTCGACGCCCGCGCGCGAGCTCGGTGCCGAGTGCGTCGAGACGCGGCTCCCAGAACCTGCGGAAGGCCCCGAGCCATTCATCGGCGGCCTGCAGCTGCACGGGCTCGATCGCGTAGAGGCGCCGGGTGCCGTCGGCGCGCACCGATGTGAACCCCGATTCACGCAGCACCCGTAGATGCTGCGACACCGCCGGCTGCGAGATGCCGAACTCCTCGGCGATGACCCGAGCGATCTCCCCGGCGGGCACCTCGCCGGACGTCAGCAGCTCGAGGATGCGCCGGCGAACCGGATCTCCGAGGACGTCGAGTGCGTGCATGGCCCATACTATTTCAGCTAACGCTTATTTAAGTCAAGCCTGAGATAATGGGAGTCCTCCAGAAGGCGACCGTCGATTTCGCCCCCGCGGTCGCGAGCGGCAGAATTCTGCTCATGGGGAGAGTCGCCATCACCGAGTGGGACGGCGCCGTCGAGGCGGCCCGATCCGGTCGACTCGATCCTGACGCGGCCGCCGACGGCTTGATCGCCCAGCTCACCGACACCGAGCTCCTCGGCCTGCTCGACGGCGACTCGCCACGCATCCTGCTCCCGTTCATCCCGATCCTGCTGGGTCGTCGGCCGTTCGTCGCGGGCGCCGTGCCGCGCCTGGGCATCCCCGGCATCCGCTTCAGCGACGGGGCCCGAGGTGTCGTGATCGGAGCCTCCACAGCGTTCCCGGTGACGATGGCGCGCGCGGCGACCTGGGATCCGGCGCTCGAGCAGCAGGTGGGGCTCGCCATCGGGCTCGAGACACGGGCGCGCGAGGCCAACTACTCCGCATCCGTCTGCATCAATCTGCTGCGCCACCCCGCCTGGGGACGCGCGCAGGAGTGCTACGGCGAGGACCCTGTCCTGACCGCCCGCATGGGCACCGCGATGACCGAGGGCGTGCGCGTCAACGTGATGGCATGCGTGAAGCACTACGCGCTGAACTCGATGGAGGACGAGCGCTTCGAGGTCGACGTGCAGGTCGACGACCACGCGCTGCACGAGGTGTACCTGCCGCATTTCAAGGCGGTGGTGGATGCGGGGGCCGACTCGCTGATGACGGCCTACAACAGCGTGCGCGGCGAGTACATGGACGTCAATGGACCCCTGCTCACCGACGTGCTGCGCGACGAGTGGGGCTTCACCGGGTTCGTGACGAGCGACTGGGTGTTCGGCACGCACGACGCGGTCGCGAGCCTCAACGCCGGCCTCGACATCGAGATGCCGCTGCGCCTGCTGCGGTCGCGCGATCTGCCCGCAGCGCTCGAGTCGGGAACCGTCACCCGCGCCACGGTGGTCGAATCGGCGCGACGCATCCTGCGCACCAGCCTCCTGCACACCGTGACACGTGAGCAGTCCGAGCCGAGCGTCGACGTCGTCGCCTCGCCGACGCACCGCGCGCTCGCCCGCCGCGTCGCGGTGGAGTCTGCCGTGCTGCTCAAGAACGACCCCGTGGGCGAGGCGCCTCTGCTGCCGCTCGACCCCGGCATCCGCCATCTGGCGGTGGTCGGGCGGCTGGCGACCATGGCGAACCTCGGGGATCACGGCTCGTCGCGTGTGCGTCCGCCGTCGACGGTGTCGCCGCTCGAGGGTCTGCGCGAGGCGCTGCCGCGCACCCAGATCACCACCGCATCCGGGCGGAGTGCGCGAGCCGCCGCCGATGCGGCCCGCGAGGCGGACGCCGCGATCGTCGTGGTCGGACTCGACCAGCACGACGAGGGCGAGTCGGTCGTGACCGGCGGCGTCGAGGTCGGGATCATCGGCCGGGCGTTCGACTCGGGGCCGCTGCGGGCTCCGATCGTCGCGCTCGCCCACCTCGCGTCGCGGTTCGTGCGCGGCGGCGACCGCAGCTCGCTCGACCTGCGCCCCGCCGACGTCGAGCTGATCCGCGCGGTCGCCGCGGCGAATCCGCGCACCGTCGTCGTTCTGGTCGGGGGCAGCGCGATCCTCACCGAATCGTGGCGCGAGCAGGTGCCGGCGGTGATGATCGCCTGGTACGGCGGCATGGAGGGCGGCCACGCGGTCGCCGACGTGCTCACCGGCGCCGCCGAGCCGGGCGGGCGGCTGCCGTTCGTGCTGCCGACCGACCTCGCGCACCTGCCGCCGTTCGACAGCACGGCCAAGTCGGTCGTCTACGACGACAGGTGGGGACAGCGGATGCTGGACGCCGACGGTGGCGCGCCCGCGTTCCCCTTCGGCTTCGGACTCGGCTACACGACATTCGAGCACGAGCTGATCGATCACAGCCTCGGCGATGCGGGCGGCACCGCCCAGGTGCTCGTGAGCAACACCGGCGACCGCGAGGGGGCCACCGTCGTCCAGGTGTACGCCGCCGACGTGTCGCTCGACCGTCCCGTCGCGCAACTGCTGGGATTCGAGAAGGTGACGCTTGCGGCGGGCGCCGAGGCGACGGTCACGGTGGCCTTGGATGCCACGCCGATCCTGCAGAGAGATCCCGCGACCCGGCAGTGGTCGCGCCGCCCCGGCGAGTGGGCGATCGTCGCCGCGCAGCACAGCCCGAGCAGCTGGGAGGGCGCGCGCCCGGTGCGGTAGCGCCCGTCAGCGCGCGTGCGCGTCAGCGCCGGTGCGCCTCCGCGATGAGCGCGGGCGGACTGTCCGCGAGTGCCTCGATTCCGACCCGCAGGGTCTCGTCGTCGCGCAGGACGCTGTGCAGCATCCGCCGCGCCTCCCACCGGAACGGCGAGCGCAGCTCGTCGCGCTGCAGCAGCAGATCGTCGCCCACGCCCGCGCTGGAGTACCTGCTCTGCAGGTCGCCGAGTTCCTCAGCCTGCAGCAGCGCGACAGTGCTGCCCGACTCGCGCTCGACGAGGCGCACGAGCGACGTCGGGCCAGTGAGCTCGCTCGCGATCATGCGGCGCTCGCTCGCCGCGAGGATCGACTTCTGTGCGGCGCGGGTGACCACCAGCGGACGCGACGATCCCTCCAGGAGGGCGTCCAGCACCTCCGCCGCCGCGTCGGGGCGGCCGATGCGCGCCGCCGCCGCCTGCATCCGCTCGAGTCGGCCGGGCTCCGAGAGCACCTGGTCGATCTTCCAGCCGATCGTCGACGAGGTGTTGCAGCGGATCGCGGCGCCCTGCTCCATGAGGTAGTCGCCGTTGCGCACCT